>JBAYOW010000080.1:0-2778 GCA_041678005.1 Thiohalomonadaceae bacterium | reverse complement strand
GAACGGCCTGAGGCTTGCAATATGTCGCCATCTACACAGAACGCTTGGCTGAGTCGCGCATAAAACCATTAGTTGGCAGCAATAGCCACGATAACACTTTGGCCGAGACGATCAATGGGCTGTACAAGGCCGCACTGATCCAGCTTCGCGCACTGTTGAAGACGAATGAAGCCGTGCCCGTCAGACAAGATTATGAGCGTGAATTAGAAACTCAGTTCCCTCGTTATCTGATTGCGTAACCTCCAGATCCCAGCCCAGCCGTTCACAAACCAGCCGGACAATCAGCAACCCAAAGGTGGTGTTGCTAAACTCTCCGGCTGTTGAGGTGATGTTGCTGGATGCACCGATAGCGCTCAGGCGCTCAGTTATTTTATCAGGAAGACCAGAGCCGAAGTCTCGCACCGAGATTTTGTTGTCGTTCATGCGAACCTCTACCTCGGCAAGTGTGTGGCGTAGCGCGTTCTGCAATAAATTGCGTAGCAGCATACGTGCTAATGCGGTATGAGTTGTGATTCTCAGCCCCAGGCTGTCGTCATAAACAGTAATCCGACCTGCATAATCCGGATGCCCACGCTCCAGCTCATCAATGGTGTTCTGCACGATCTCCTGCAGAATAACAGTGCTGACATCGCCTCTGGACGCTTCGCTGCGGGCAAGTTCAAGCAAGACTTCCGTATCATCACGCATGGTTTGCATGGCTCGGCGGATGCGGACGAGAGTCTTCTGATCCGCCACAGACAGGCTTTGGCGTTGCTCCAACACATTCAGTGCGCCACTCATCACGGCCAGAGGAGTACGAAGTTCATGGCTGGCCAACTTAACAAACGATTTTTCCCGCTCGATATGGTTTTCAAGCGCTAACAAGAAGCGGTTAAATGCCTCGGCGATATCGCAAAATTCCTGATCGCGATAGTCCGTGGCGATTTGCTGCATAGACGATCCGGGCATCGTGTTTTGTACTTCACGGGTTAGCTTTTTGAAAGGGCGCACCAGGTATTGGGCACCTGCTCGAGCAATAAAAAAGCCGACAAGAAGCATAAGACATGCCACACTGATCAGAACAAGCTGAGCCAGAAACAGACGGTTTTCCATGATGCTAATATCCTGGGCCAGAAAGAGCTTGCCATAAGGCTCTTTCAGTTGCTCACCGTATATCAGCAGTGTGGTCTCCCCTGCTTCAATTTCTTGAGAAAATGGCATGGTACGATTCTGAAAATACTCCGGTAGTACAGTTTCTCCATCTCCTTGCGCAAGGAAAATCGCCTCCAGCCGTGCCGTTTTTATAGGTTGAAAATCCCCTTGCTGGAGTTGCTCCGTAAAAAACTCCGCATCCGCCTTCAGTTCAAGATCCAGAATTGTGTCTTCAATATCCTCCACAAACAGATCAACAACAAACATAGAAGTTACAGTGGTGGCGGCAATTAAAAGCAACAGGGTTCGGGCTAAACGTGTGGTCAAAGATGACTTCATGGCGTATCTGGTTCCCAATTCGTTGGGACGTCCAAACGGTAGCCCCGCCCGTGGATCGTTTTTACTAACCCACTGCCCAGGCCTGCCTGCAGAGACTTTCGAAGTGTATAGATATGGGTACGAAGACTGTTGCCCTCGGTCTCTCCGTGACGAGCGCCCCATAAGGCGTCACTTAGCACCTCATGGCTGAGAAAACTCGGATACGCGCGCACCAGCAATTCAAACAGGCGGGCAGGCGTGCCAGACAAACCGATTTTCAGTCCACGCAGCTCCACTTCCAGCGTACCCGGATCAAACCGAATATCACCAGCTACCAAAACCGGCCCCTGTGGTAAATATCGACGATGCAGCGCTTCGATCCGAAGCTGTAGTTCACGCAACTCAAACGGTTTAACAAGGTAGTCATCAGCGCCGCAATCAAATCCTTTTTCTTTATCGCTCAGGGCGCTCAGAGCCGTCATCAGGATAACAGGGGTCCGGGACTGCAGGTCTTGGCGAATACGCTGACAAATATCGTAGCCACTGACGCCGGGGAGCATCAAGTCGAGGACGATAACGTCATAGCTTTGCGTGGCCAACAGATGTAACGCGGTCAAGCCATCAGCGGCGAAGTCCAGTATGTAACGATCTTCACCCAGAAACTCGAACATGTTTTCCGCAAGATCGACCTGGTCTTCGACAATCAAAAGCCTGAGTGGCACATGATTAGATGTCATTCGAGCGATCCCCGTCGGCAGCAGATGCCGCTTGTTGATCGCGTAGCGCCCCCTCAATGACCAACAATTGATAGCGTTGGTTTTCCATGAGCTTTTTAGCCGAAGGAGACAAATCAGCTACCTTGTCATCTGACCACGTGCGTGGAACTGCAACATACCAACGCTGAAACATATTGGCCGCCTGCAATTGATTCAAACTATTCTTAGTTAATCTAAGAGCAGTTCCGTCTGAATAGAATCTGGCTGAAAATGGCAGTTCATCCAGATATATCAATGGGCTGTCATCAACACCTTTGATTTGTTGATAATAGTTTACCAGCTCTTTCTCTGTCTTGAATGGGTTCCAACTTATAGCAACCAGGACCACTATAGTGGTTAGTAAAACAGGAACCACCGCCACCATCCCGACCCGCATCCGCGACAACCAGAAAGACTCAAATCCCGACACCCAACGACCAATCAGAATGGCAGTGAACGGTAACGAGGGTAGCGTATAGGTCCAGAGGATATTGCCGGCAAATGTAAAAAACAGCATTGGCGTCAGCGCACTCACCAGCAAAAAGATAATGCCGGGATTTAATATATTCTGGCG
>JBAYOW010000079.1:0-3239 GCA_041678005.1 Thiohalomonadaceae bacterium | reverse complement strand
GCACCATCATTACAAAAATAAAAACCACTAGATTCCTTCATCATCACGTTTGCCATCAGGTCCCCATCCAGGTGGGAAACGTTCTGTCAGCCTATAGGCAAAGGCAATTACCTCAGCTACCGCCAAATAGAGTTCACGCGGTATGGTGTCATTGAGTTCCAATTGAGCCAGCAGTCCGACTAATTCACTGTCTTCATGCAATGGCACGCCATGCAGCTCAGCCAGGGCGATGATCTCTTCTGCCACGCTGCCGCGGCCCTTGGCAGTGATGCGTGGTGCATTCTTGCCATCATAGTGCAGGGCGATGGCATTTTTTGGTTTTTTCTGCTTGCTCATACGCTCAGGTTCAAAAGTCCGCCGTGCGGCTGCTCATCGTCCAGCCTGGCCTGGCCAGTCATGCTGCGCAAATGTTCTACTTCCAGACCAGCCTGCTGCATCTGGCTGCGCAATGCTTCCAGGTGTTGCTGAAAACGTGCTGCTGTGTCGGCTTGCCCGGCCCAAAAGCTAACCCCAACTTTGCCGGCAAGCAGGGTAATGATGCTATCAACCGGGCCGTATTTCTCGCTGTCAAAGTGCAGTCGCACTGACCAGGCAGGTTTTCCCTTGTCTTGTCCGTTATTGCTATCACGCTGGATGCGCATACGCAGGACATCAAATTCATTGCCATGACGCACCGGCAGTTCCAGTAGCCAGGCAGGATCATTGCTGGTCTGCTGTGCTTGCCAGGTCTGCAGCTGGTTTACCTTTAGGCGCGCAAGTGCACCTTCTAGTTGTTGACCAAGCTCCAGCATGGCAGTTTGGTTGAGTGTCGGTTGTGGATTGCTCGTGGCCTGTGTCGCAGCTGGTGCAGGTGCTTGCTGTCCTTTAACCAGACTGAGCAGACGCAACAGGCTGGCACGGAAATCTTGTGATAGTGTAGAAGTATCCCCCTGGGCCAGGCGTGCTTCCAGAAACAGGCCGGATTGACTGATTGCTTGACGCAGGCCATCAGCTGTCGTCAGTCGCTGAGGCTCGGCCAGTCGGAGCAAGAGTTCTGTCGCCAGGTTGCGAAGTTGATCCCCTGCCGACAAATTACTACTTGGCGCGGGCGTTGCTGCTATTTGTGCGGCGGCAGTTTGTAAGTTAGCCGGGCTTGCTGATTGTAGCTGCGCTGTGGCCGAATCTATGCGATTGGCCGTGGCTGTGGGGCTTGTGCTTGTGCTGGCAGAGGAGGCCGTGGCTGTGTGGTTTGTGCTGGTAGTTGCTTTGGGGTTTGTGCTGACATGGTCTGGTAGTGTCGATGTGTTTTTTATCAAGTTGACGATTTGTTGCAGCACGGCCACCAGCGGTTGTTGTCGTGGCAAGGCCGTGCGCCAGGCCTGTTGCATGATAGTCTCTTCGACAGGATTATCGAGCAGGCGCAGGACAATGCGATTGGCCTCAATATTCACAATTAATTTCAGTTGCTGTCCTGCGGCCAATGGTAGTGGGCTTTGTGCCTGGATGGATTTATTCTGGCCATCAAGTTGCAGCAATAATTGACCATCTTTTTGTACGTCCAGCACCTTGGCATTGACGATCTGACCATCCTGCCACTGCTGGCTATTGGCCAGGTTGGTGGTGGTGAGAGAAAGAGAAATTCCTTGAGGTGGTTGAGCAATCTGCATGGGACGCAAAAAAAGGTATAAGCTAGGCGATATTGCCAGGATGCAGTATAACCACAATTGGTGGATCTTTAGATAAAGGCCTATCCAAGTCATGATAGATACACATAATTGGTTTGTACGCCGTAATAAGGAAGTCAAGGGGCCATTTCCGGCTAGGTTGATTGGCAGCTATATCCTCCTGGGTCGCATCTCCGAGCAGGATGAGGCGAGTCAGGATCGGCAAGAATGGCTGCCTATCAGTGCAATCCCGGAATTGATCCCCAAGGTCATCCATGCCGCACGGGCTCATCCAGATGATGCCGAAGCACAGGAGCGCCTGGCGGCAGCCAGACGCTGGGCCGATGAACGCGCTGTAGCAAAAGGACCGCCGTCAAATGGAGATCGGCGGGAAGGTGAAGAAGATGTTCTTGTTGTCTTTCATGAAATAGATGGGATCCATCCCGGTCGCGCAATCAAGCCGCGTGATTATTTCCTTGTCATAGGTGCTTTGCTGGCCTTGATCTTGATAGCCTTTTTAATACCTTCAACCGATAAACCTGACGAGCCTGAATGTGATGATCCACCTGCGCCTGGGGTCAATTGGAGTAATTGCCGGATGGAGGGTGGGCAGTATCCCAATGCAAACCTGGCTGGGGCAAATCTACGTAGCGCCAACCTTATCGGTGCTGTATTGCGCGCAGCCAATCTGGTCAACAGTGATCTCTCTTATGCCAATTTGAGTCTGGCCAATTTGCGAGGTGCCAACCTGCATGGTGCCAGCCTCAAGGGTGCCAATCTGCGCAACACAGATCTGACTAACGCTAATCTGGAGAGCACTGATCTTTCCTATGCAGACCTTAGTGCTGTGGATCTGCAAGCTGTGAATCTTGCGGGGGCAAGGCTGGATCACGCCATATGGCGTGGTGGCGCGAGTTGCCTGCCCGGTTCGGTGGGAGAATGTTTGTTGCGGTAATTTGCGCTGACTATTTTGCTACAGGTAATTATTTATTGGTTTCATGATTTACATATTTCACCAGGGAGCGCGGATGGCGTAGTGAATGCGTGTTAGGAATTCTCGTTTGTTGCCTGACTGTGCGTAAAGTTTTGCGTGGTATAGCGTTCTACCTGCAATGTATTTGACCACCAGTCTGCCGGCAGTCCAGCCTTGCGTTTGAGCTGTTGCCAGAAATTATCTGCTGCAGGCAGGGACTCCCAGACACTGGGTAGAAAGGTCGCGCGGTGATTTTGATCTTGCAGGATGATGCCGTCGATACCAGGGCGTAATTGCTGGAGTAGCTCGGCTTCATTAGCAAACTGCAAGGGCTCAGGACGACTGAGAATAGAGATATGGATCGTCAGATCGGGCAGTTCTGCCTGACTGAGTGGTGTAAAGCGCGGGTCTTCAAAGGCGGCGGCATAAGCGTGTCGTGCGACATCCTCTACCAAGGGCCGTATAGCCGTCAGGCTGCCGATACAGCCACGCAGCTTGTCACGGTGGTGCAGCGTCACAAAGCTGGCCTGTATCGAACGCAATTCAGCTGGGTAATCCTTTGCGTCTATAGATATTGTGCTGCCATGCTCCAGTCCATGCTGGATGGCGCTTTCGGCTACGCG
>JBAYOW010000078.1:0-4147 GCA_041678005.1 Thiohalomonadaceae bacterium | reverse complement strand
GAGGCAGTTGCCCTCGACTTTGAACAAGCGCCGCTAACCGAAGTCGTGCATGCCATTCTGGGCGATTTGCTGCGCCTGGACTACAGCCTGGACAAACCCCTTGCTGGCGAGATAACCCTGCACACCCGCACTGCGGTAGAGCGCAGTGAGCTCTTCCCTATCCTCGAATCCGTCCTGCAAGCCAATGGCGCGACAGTTGTACTCGGCGACGACGGCCTCTACCACGTAGGCCCTAAAGATGCCGTCAAAGGCTTGTCTTCCAGACTGCACCGTTCCGGATCGCAGAGTCCTGGCTATGGCATGGATATCATCCCGCTGCAACACATCGGCGCTTCTGAGATGGCCGACATCCTCCGCCCTGTAGCCACGCCAGATGCCTTCTTGCGCGTCGATAACGTGCGTAACATCCTGCTGCTTGCAGGCTCATACAACCAGCGCGAAGGCTGGGCCGAGATCATTCGCACATTCGACGTTGACCTGCTCAAAGGCATGTCGATCGGCATCTTCCCGCTGGAACACAACTCAGTCAAAGACATGACCCAGACGCTGAATGCCCTGCTGGGCAAAGAGAGTGCAGGTGGCGCGCTGGCCACGGGCGGCATCAGTGGTGCAGGTGGCGCAGGCGGAGCTGCCCAACCTGTTACCAGCGGACTTATCAAAATATTGCCGCTGGAACGCCTGAACAGCATTCTCGTCGTTACTCCACGCGCCTACTATCTGGATCAAATCCGTGAATGGCTGGCCAAACTGGATACCAAGCCAGAGAACAACCTGGAGCCACAACTCTATGTCTATCCGGTGCAAAACGGCCGCGCCAAACACCTTGCTGGCCTGCTCAGCGGCCTGTACGGCGGCGGAGGAGGTGGCAGCAGCGCACCCACCGACAGCGGAGTTGCCCCCGGGCTCAGCCAGACCAGCCTGAGTGCTGGCATGTCCGCAAGCGGAGGCGCCCAGGATATGGGCTCTGCTGGCAGCACCAACCGAGGCGGCACAGCCCAGTTCAGCCTTGGCAACCAGGTGCGCATAATGGCCGATGAAGAAAGCAACGCCCTGCTTATCTACGCCCCGCGCCGTGACTACCAAAAGATCAAAAAAGCCCTGCGCCAGCTGGATATGGCCCCCAACCAGGTCCTCATTGAGGTCAGCATTCTTGAAATAACACTCAATGACGAGCTCAAATACGGCCTCAGCTGGTATTTCGATAACATAAAGTCAGGCAATAAAACAGCCGTTGCCTCTCTGAACCTCAACAAAACAGGCCGCATTGCCCCGGCCCAGCCCGGCTTCTCCTATTCCATCAGCTCAGGTGGCTCGCTCCGCGCCGTACTTAACGCCCTCGCCTCCAAATCTCTGGTCAAGGTTCTTTCATCACCTTCAGTGTTGGTGCTGGACAACCAGACCGCCGCCATCAAAATTGGCGATCAACAGCCCATCCGTTCAGGCGAAAATCTCACCACCGGCGGCACCATCACCACCTCCATTCAATATAAAGACACCGGCGTCATGCTTTCTGTAACTCCTTCAACCAATGCCGGCGGCATGGTGACTATGAACATCAAACAAACAGTCACAGATGTAGGCAGTGTAGACACCGCCACCGGCCAGCGCAGCTTCATGCAGCGCGACATCGCCACCCGGGTTGCAGTACGCTCGGGCGATTCCATCGCCCTCGGCGGCCTCATCAAGGAAAACCAAAGCCAGGGCAAGGATGGCATTCCTGGCCTCCATTCCCTGCCCATCATCGGCAACCTCTTCGGCAGCACAGTAGTCAGCAGCAACCGCACCGAATTACTCGTCATGATCACACCGCGTGTACTGGAAAACGATGAAGAATTGCGTGAAATCAGCGCCGAATATCGCGACCGCATGCAAGGCCTGAAGATCCTGCAAGAGCAAATGGTGCACGAGGCAAAAGATGATCAGGATACACCGTGATAAGGCTGCACGCCGCTTGAACTAAATGCACGGTCTGCGAGACTAAGTAATCTCTGAATTACGCCAGCCAGGCAGGTAGTATTTCAGAGATATCCAAGGCAAAACAGCATCAATCAAATCAATAAACAGGAGAACCAAGCATGAATCGCAAAACTGTAGCCCTGGCAGCTATTATCGTCAGCGCCCTGCTCACAGGCTGCAACAAGCCCAAAACCAGTGAAGAGGCCGTCACTGCCCGTATCGACAGCCGTTACGCCGCGCTCATCGCCCAGGACTACAAAAAAACCTACAATTACTACACCCCCAGCATACGCAATAAATACGATTACCAGGCCATGCTGCCGCGCCTTGCGCGAGTAAAACATGTTTCTGCCCGTGTGCTTGAAGTGAACTGCGCAAGTCCCGACACCTGCAATGCCGAGGTAGAGATCGTGCGCGACTGGGAAGGCAAGCCGGTTAGTGCGCGTGGACCAAAGTTGAACAAACAAACTGTGGTCAATCCTGAGAAATGGCTCAAAAGTGATGGCGAATGGTATTTTTACGTCGAGTAAATTACTGAACTAAAACTCTGCCGACGCCCCTTTCCACCCTCTCCCCCAACCCCTCTCCCGCCAGCGGGAGAGGGGAGTTAAAGCCACTCACACGACGAATATATTGCACCTAATACGTCATTCCCGCGCAGGCGGGAATCCAGAAATGCAGGACGCACTTCTCCCCTCTCCCATTAATGGGAGAGGGGCAGATCCTCCAAATCCCCTCTGCTTCAAGGGGAGAAAAAAATAAAAATGTGGCAAATAAATAGGGGTGGCGCAAGAATCAAGGGGACGGAAAAAGACACGGACGGCTTAACACAACCCTGCGTCCCAAGCAAAATCAAAACCCAGATAAACATAAAAACAAAAAAGTCAAGCCCTTGTTGTTTCGTGGTTTCAAAGCAACAAAAGCAACACACATCACAAATTTGATGTTTTTTTGCACCAAAGAGATTTTTTTACAACAAATGCCTTGCTATCTACCGTGCTAACAGGATAACATCCAGGCTGCTTGGTGCTGATAGATGTATATGTAGGTATATATAGGTATATATATCAGTAGAAGCACCGGACGTGAAACATCAATGCATTTCCTCGTTGCTAACTTAGAAGTTTGTGCAAAAGCTTGACAAGGTGTACTTGGAATATGCGATACTTTCGACCACGAGTTTTGGCAGTCGCCTGGCTTGTATAAACGTTTATTCAACCAACATATAAGGAATATGCGATGAAGAAGAAGCTTCTTACAGCAGCAATGGCGGCCGCCATGGGGGCCGCAGGTAGCGCCCACGCTGTACACGTCAACCCTGACGGCCTCGGTCAGGTTCTGATCAACCCTTACTACACCGTTCAAGGCGGCTTCGACACCTACGTACAAGTGGTTAACACCACCAATCAGGCCAAGGCTGTTAAAGTGCGTTTCCTTGAAGGTAAAAACTCACAGGAAGTCCTTGACTTCAACCTTTATCTCTCGCCACAAGATCACTGGTCAGCCACCCTGAGTCGCTCAGCCAATGGCACCGTGCTGACCACGCAAGACACCTCCTGTACCGCACCTGCCATCCCGGCTGGCGGCGTAGAGTTCCGTAATACTTTGTATGCAACCGATTCCGTCAACACCTTGGATCGTACCCGTGAAGGTTATATCGAGATCATTGAAATGGGTGTGCTAAATAATATGGGGGCAGGTGCTAGGTGGGCGGACAACGCCACCCACAATGCTGGCGTCCCTGCCAACTGCGCGGCGCTGCGTACAGCAGCCAACCCAGGCGGAGCTTTGAATACTCCAGCTACTGGTGATGTGACACTTCCTACAGGTGGTTTGTATGGTTATGTCAATCTGATTAACGTAAATCGTGGTATTGAAACGATAGTCGATGCCGTAGCAGTGGATAACTTCTTTGATCACGTAAATCCACTTCTAGACATCCACTTCCCGCCTGGTGACGAACAACCAAGCTTGAACCAAGTGAACACTGCTGGCGTGTTCTTTGATGGTGGCATACCTTATAGTTTCGTAGCCACTACTCCAGGTATCGATGACCTGTCAGCAGTTATCGCGCATGACGCGATCATGAATGACTATGTGACCGTAGCAGGCATTGCCGCCAAGACCGACTGGGTAGTAACCTTCCCGACCAAGCGTTTCTATGTCAATCCATCTGTTGCAAGTGGTGTTG
>JBAYOW010000077.1:0-4889 GCA_041678005.1 Thiohalomonadaceae bacterium | reverse complement strand
GAGGTCGATACCCTCAATATCATGCTCAAGGCTGACGTGCAGGGCTCACTGGAAGCAATCTCTGATGCCTTGCAGAAACTTTCTACCGATGAAGTGAAGGTGAAGATCGTTGCCAGCGGTGTTGGCGGCATCAGTGAATCAGATGTCAATCTGACCATGGCCTCCAATGCCATTATCATTGGCTTCAATGTGCGTGCCGATAGTGGAGCCAAGCGCATAGTTGAAGAACATGGCATTGACCTGCGTTATTACGGCGTGATCTATGAATTGCTGGAAGAAGTGAAGGGCGCGATGACTGGCATGCTGCGGCCTGAATTTAAGGAAGAGATCATCGGTCTGGCTGAAGTGCGTGATGTATTCCGTTCACCCAAACTGGGTGCTGTGGCTGGTTGCATGGTGGTGGATGGCATCGTCAAGCGCAATAATCCGATCTGCGTGCTGCGTGAAAACGTGGTTATCTATGAAGGCGAGCTGGAATCACTGCGTCGTTTCAAAGATGATGTAAATGAGGTCAAGCAGGGCTTTGAGTGCGGTATTGGTGTGAAACATTACAACGACGTAAAACCTGGCGATCAGATCGAGGTCTATGAGCGCGTACAGGTTCAGCGTACGCTTTAGTCTGCATACTTCACCAGGGCGTGGGTTAAGTCCTCATGGGTCAAACATCAAATCGTAGTCGTCGTGTGAGTGAGCAGGTGCGCCGTGAGCTTGCCTTGCTGATTCAACATGAGCTCAAGGATCCGCGGTTGGGCATGATTACTGTGGCCAGTGTCGAGGTATCGCGTGATTTTGCCCATGCCAAGGTGTTTGTGACCGTGCTTGGCGATGATGCAGAACAGACTGCACTATCTATTACGGGATTACGCCATGCAGCTGGCTTTTTACGCCGTGAATTGGGTCGGCGTCTACAATTGCGGGTCCTGCCAGAGCTTCATTTCACCTATGATGATTCAGTGGCAAATGGTGCGCATATATCAGCATTGATCGATAGAGCGATTGCTGCTGATGCAAAAAATACCGAAGCAAAATAGAAGGCTGAGGGTTGGTTGCAGATAAATATGACAGGTATGGTTTTTTATCGCATCACCTCAGTACTTATGTCCATAGAATAAACCTCACGAACTCAAACCAAAGATTTTTATCATGACCCGACGCCAACGCGGCCGCGCTGTTAACGGCATTCTGTTGCTGGATAAGCCTATAGGTATTACCTCTAATGCTGCCTTGCAGCAGGTCAAGCGTTTGTTTGATGCGCGCAAGGCTGGGCATACCGGCAATCTCGATCCCATGGCCAGTGGTCTGTTGCCATTGTGTCTGGGTGAGGCAACCAAGGTATCTACCTTTCTGCTGGATGCGGATAAGCGTTATTTTGGTACCTGCAAGCTAGGCGTGCGTACGCATACTGGTGATGCCGAGGGTGAGATTATCGAGACACGCCCAGTAGAAAATTATACCGAGGCCGAGGTCATCGAGGCGCTGGCAAGGTTTACTGGCGAGATCATGCAGGTTCCCCCCATGCATTCTGCTATCAAGCATCAGGGACAACCTCTTTACAAGCTGGCTCACCAGGGCCTGGAGGTGGAGCGCCAACCACGTCCGGTCACGATCCATGAACTCAAATTGCTTAGTTTTGCGGGAGATGAGTTGCAGATTGAGGTGCATTGTTCTAAAGGTACATATATTCGGACCTTGGCGGAAGATATTGGCGAGGTACTTGGTTGTGGTGCCCATCTCAAGCAGTTGCGCCGTACCCAGGTAGGACCATTCAATGAAAGCGAGATGGTAACCATGGAGCAGCTCAAGCAGATATTGCTTGAGGAAGGCCAGCCAGGTATTGACGCACAATTGTTGCCTATCGCAAGTGCCCTGGCGGACTGGCCGGCAGTTAACCTGAGTTCCAACTCAAGTTATTACATACGTCAAGGACAGGCAGTGCAAATCCCGCAGGCTCCCACTCAGGGTTGGCTGCGTTTGTTTGACCAGCATGGTGGCTTTATTGGCGTTGGCCATGTCCTGGATGATGGCAGGGTTGCCCCAAAACGCTTGTTTCATCTGGATTGAGCCTATTTGACTTGTTTACTCATTCAACGCACGGTTACAATACCACACTTAAACCACACTCAGTCAGGAGTTGTTTTAGATGTCTCTGAACGCCGCACATAAAGTTGAAATTGTTAAGGAACACGGCAAGGCCGCCAGTGATACCGGCTCGCCCGAAGTGCAAATTGCCTTGCTTTCTGCCCGCATTGAAGAACTGTCAGGTCATTTCAAGGAGCATACTCACGATCACCATTCGCGCCAGGGTCTGCTGCGCATGGTCAGCAAGCGTCGCAAGATGCTGGATTACCTCAAGGGTAAGGATATCGAGCGCTATCGTTCCATCATTGCACGCCTCGGCCTGCGCAAGTAATTTTTGGCCATCAAGGCCCCGCCACCAGAAGGGAATATGACGTGACCCCAGTTGTAAAAGAGTTCAAATACGGCGATTGCACTGTTCGCCTGGAAACCGGTGAGATCGCAAGACAGGCCTCTGGCGCTGTCATGGTAAGCATGGGTGATACGGTAGTATTGGTGACGGCGGTGGCTGTAGCAGAAGCCGTGGAGGGGCGCGACTTTTTCCCTCTGACTGTCGATTATCAGGAACGCACCTATGCGGCGGGCAAGATCCCTGGTGGCTTCTTCTGCCGCGAGGGTCGTCCTGCTGAAAAGGAAATTCTGGTCTCCCGCCTGATTGATCGTCCGCTGCGCCCATTATTCCCTGAAGGCTTCACCAATGAAGTTCAGGTCATTGCCACGGTTGTCTCGCTAGACCCGGAGATCGATCCGGATATTCCGGCGCTGATAGGCGCTTCGGCTGCCGTGTGTCTGTCTGGCGTGCCGTTCAAGGGCCCGATTGGCGCTGCTCGTGTTGGTTACAAGGATGGCCAATATCTGCTCAACCCAGGTATGACCGCATTGGAAACCTCGGATTTGGATCTGGTGGTGGCGGGTACCACAAATGCTGTGCTGATGGTTGAATCAGAGGCGCGTGAGCTTTCTGAAGAAATTATGCTCGGTGCTGTGGTTTTTGGTCATGAACAGATGCAGGCCGCGATCAAGGCCATCAACGAACTGGTAGCTGAAACCAAGGCTGTGGCCTGGGATTGGCAGGCTCCACAAGTGGATGAAAACCTAAAATCACGTCTTGCCGAGCTGGGTGAAGCTGCATTTGCCGAAGCCTATACCATCAAGGAGAAACAGGCTCGTTATTCCCGTCTGAACCAAATTCGCAGTGACATTATGCAGAAACTTTCTGGCGAGGCAGCTGACCCATGCTTCCCGGCCGATAAGGTGCGTGTTGCCATCGAGACCCTGGAATACAACACTGTGCGTAGCAGCATTCTGTCTGGCAAGCCGCGCATCGATGGACGAGATACGCGCACCGTGCGTCCAATTACTATTCGTACCGGCGTGTTGCCGCGTGCCCATGGCTCGGCCTTGTTTACGCGTGGCGAGACCCAGGCGTTGGTAGTCACAACCCTTGGTACGGCACGTGATGCCCAGGTCATTGATGCCCTTGAAGGAGAACGCAAGGAGCCCTTCATGTTTCATTACAACTTCCCTCCCTACTGCGTCGGCGAAACTGGCAGAGTAGGTAGCCCCAAGCGCCGTGAGATCGGCCATGGCCGCCTGGCCAAGCGCGGTGTGAATGGCGTTATACCAAATATGGAAACCTTTCCTTACAGCTTGCGTATAGTTTCTGAAATCACAGAATCCAATGGCTCTAGTTCCATGGCTTCGGTATGTGGTTCCAGCCTGGCACTCATGGATGCTGGTGTGCCGATCAAGGCACCGGTGGCAGGTGTGGCCATGGGTTTGATTAAGGAAGGTGAGAAATTTGCTATCCTTACCGATATCATGGGCGATGAAGACCATCTTGGTGATATGGATTTCAAGGTAGCCGGTACTGAGCAGGGTATCAATGCCCTGCAGATGGATATCAAGATTGATGGTATTACCCGTGAGATCATGGAAGTCGCCTTGCAACAGGCCCGTGAAGGACGGCTGCATATCCTGGCTGAGATGAATCAGGCACTGTCCAGCCCACGTGAACAAATGTCCGATTTTGCTCCACGTTATGAAACCTTCAAGATCAATCCAGACAAGATCCGTGACGTCATAGGCAAGGGCGGCGCAACTATACGCGCCCTGACCGAAGAGACTGGCACCAGCATCGATATAAATGATGATGGCACCGTCAAGGTAGCATCTGTTGACGGCATGGCGGCCAAAGAGGCGCGTCGTCGTATAGAGCAGCTCACCGCTGATGTCGAGGTGGGGATGATCTATGAAGGCAAGGTTGCCAAATTGATGGACTTTGGTGCTTTTGTCACCATTCTGCCGGGTAAGGATGGTTTGGTACATATCTCCCAGATCTCGGATGAGCGCGTGGAGAAGGTCAGTGACAAGCTGGCAGAAGGCGACCTCATCAAGGTGAAGGTGCTGGAGGTGGACAAGCAAGGACGTATTCGCCTGTCTATGAAGGAAATAGCTGAATAGCTTTTCCTGTAGACAAAAATAAATAAACCATAAGGGGCCACAAGGCCCCTTTTTTATTTGTTAAGCTCTCATCTATTGCAGACTAAACACAGGAGATGAATTATGGCTTTGACTCCTTCCACTATGTTGGAATTGGGTACCCCTGCACCTGATTTTTCTTTACCAGAGCCTGCTACGGGTGCGATGAGAAGTCGTCAAGAATTTGTTGGCAAAGCTTTGTTGGTGGTGTTTACCTGTAATCATTGCCCCTATGTAAAACATATTGGCGCTGCTTTTGCCGATTTTGCCCGCGAATATCTTGCACAGGGTTTGGCGATAGTGGCTATCAGCGCCAATGACCCAGCACATCG
>JBAYOW010000076.1:0-6125 GCA_041678005.1 Thiohalomonadaceae bacterium | reverse complement strand
CGCCCTGGCAGGTGATAGCAAGCTACGGCTGGTCGGCAATCTGCCCTATAACATATCCACGCCGCTGATCTTTCACCTGCTCGAACAGGCCAATTGTATCGATGACATGCACTTCATGCTGCAAAAAGAAGTCGTCGATCGCCTGGCTGCCAAAGCAGATACACGCGACTACGGTCGCCTCAGTGTAATGGTGCAATACCACTGCCAGGTGGAAAAACTGTTCAACGTACCGCCAGGTGCCTTCACACCTGCACCCAAGGTAGACTCTGCCATCGTGAGATTGCTCCCTCACACCAGCCCACCAGTTGATGCAGACCCGGAAGTTCTGGCGAGGCTGGTGGCCCAGGCCTTCAGCCAGCGGCGCAAGACCTTGCGCAACACCCTGAAAACATTGCTCGATACAACCGAAATCGAGGCCTCTGGCATAGATCCGCAACGTCGCGCCGAAACACTTGATCTGACAGAATTTGCCACACTCGCACAGTGCCTGGAGAAAAAACAGACATCCATAACAAATCATGGTCTTCATCAATAGTAGTGGGTAAATTATATCGTGATTCTGGCTGGCTATAGTTATAACAACTACGCGCTGTTGAGGCAGCATCTTGAAGGAGGGGAGCTGTTTGAGTTTCTTGAAGGGAAGGGGCTTCCACATTCGGCGCAATGCCCGTTGGTTATTGCGCCCTACAGTACCAAGGAAACACAACCAAACATCTTGCTTTTTATTACAAAAAACGACACAAATCATTGTACAACAACAAGATCAGAACTTTTTCTCACGACTTGGTAAAATATACGGGCTAGCACTGCCAACCAGCCAAAGGAATACCTGAATGTTCTCCGAAGATATCTATAACTATCATGAAAAACTGCTGCTGCAATACCTGCAGGAAAACCTGGTAACGCAAAAGGGAATTACCGATAAAGACCTGCTGGCAGATATTGCCTGTATTGCCTTGAACCGTCTGCCTCCACACTATGTCCGCCATACCGTGGACACCATTTTTTTTCTCAGTGATGAAGAACAACTGGAAATAGAACGGCAGATAGAGAATGCCGTTAATGAGGCCTTGGAGTTTATCCAGCAACACAATGGAGCCCGTAGTTAAGCACAACTAAAATATCAGCTAACCATCTACATACTGAAATCAACACGGTATTAATTAAAACAGTGTATCGACAGACTTATATAACCCACACACTGGCAAAATATGCGGGGCATCCATCAACTAACTGGTCTCAATAATGGCTTTGGGGTATTTTAACTGTCAGATAGTCTTTTGCAGAGCCCCATGAGCATGAACGAAAATTCCATCCCCATCCATATCTCCACGGATCCAGCGGCACTCTATCAGGCCGCTGCCGAACGTTTGTTGGAACTGGGTAATCATGCCATTGCAGAGCGCGGCAGTTTCCATCTCGCGCTGGCTGGTGGTTCGACACCGCGTGGCCTGTACGCCTTACTCAGTCAGCAGGCCGAGCGGATCGATTGGACACGAGTACAGCTTTATTTTGGCGATGAGCGTTGTGTGTCGCCGGAACATCAAGACAGTAATTACCGCATGGTGCGTGACTCACTGCTCGATCATCTACCAATACAGCCACAGATACATCGAATGAGGGGCGAACTGCCCCCAAGCGAGGCTGCGGCCTACTATGCCAAGGTGCTAGCACAGCATTTACCGGCCACAGGCTTTGACCTGGTCTTGCTGGGTCTGGGCACAGATGGTCATATCGCTTCGCTGTTTCCAGGCAGCAACAGCCTGCACGAGCAACAGCAAACAGTGCTGGCCGATTTTGTCGGCAAAATGGATAGTTGGCGTCTTAGCCTCACCCTGCCTGTGCTGAATCAGGCCCGCCATATCATGCTGCTGGTAAGTGGTGTACAAAAGGCCAGGGTCATAAGTCAGGTACTGAATTCAAACCCAACAGAACACTTGTTTCCCGTACAAAGATTAAAACCCCGTGGTACGCTGGAATGGTTTATTGACGAGCCAGCTGCCAGTCTGCTCGATAACGGGCACGCTTGACCACTAAACAAGGCAGTGAAAGCCGCCGTGTGTTTTTATTCAGAGTGGACTTGATACACAGTGTGTAAGCTACAAAATCTGCATACCCCACAATTCACGGCAAATCTCAACGAGTTGTCCAATTGACAGCCCACACTCTATTATTCACTACAAACATGCATGAAAAATAAAACTGTTATCGCCGCTGATATTGGTGGCACCAAAACCTTGCTGCAACAGGCCGAGTTTCTGCCTGGCTCGCTGCAAGCGCAACGTGTCTTGCAACAGGCGCACTACACCAGTGCCGATTACGCTGATCTTGCCACTCTGCTGGAAGATTTCCTGCAGAACACAAACCAGGCCAGCCAAGGCATCTGTCTGGCAGTGGCCGGGCCGGTACAGGGCCAATATCCGCAGCAAACAGCTAAACTCACCAATCTGCCCTGGCGGATTGATAGCCAGGATTTAAGCCGGCATTTTGGCGTCCCCGTGCTGCTCATCAATGACTTTCAAGCGGTAGGCCACGGCATTGCAGCGTTACACGCAGACGATCTGATCACACTGCATGCAGCACAGGCAGATCTCAAGGCGCCAAAAGTGGTGCTAGGTGCCGGTACAGGCCTGGGTGTAGCACTGCTTATCCCCCAGGCAGGCGACTATATGGTTTTCCCCACCGAGGCCGGTCACATGGATTTTGCTGCCAGCAATGAATTACAGGATGGCCTGCTGTCATTTTTACGCGCCCAATTTGGCCATGTCTCCTGGGAGCGTGTAGTCTCCGGCCCTGGGCTGGTAAACATTTACCGTTTTCTGCTGTCACATGATAAAGCCGAGGATACTGCTGGCCTGCTTGATGCAGCCGATCCTGCGGCGGCGATTGCCACATCAAATGATGATCGCGCGGTTCTTGCCCTGCAACAATTTATCCATCTTTATGGTGCGATTGCCGGCAACCTGGCCCTGGCAACCATGGCGCGAGGCGGGGTCTATCTTGCCGGTGGCATTGCTGCCAGGATCCTGCCACATTTACAGCAAGGCAATTTCATCCACAGTTACCTGGACAAGGGACGCATGCGGCCTGTGCTGGAAAAAATCCCGCTGCATGTAGTAACCAACCCACAAGTAGGGTTGCTGGGCGCGCTGCTGCTGGCAGCACGGTAAAACCATTGAATAATCTGAAGACCAATATGAACGACAAATACAATATCGACATTGAAGTAGAAACCCACTACCTGGATAATCAGTCACTGCCAGCAGAAAACCGCTATGTCTTTGCCTACACTATTACCATACGCAACATCGGTGAACTACCTGCTCAACTATTATCAAGACACTGGGTCATCACCGATGGCAATGGTGGGGTACAGGAAGTGCGCGGCACCGGTGTGGTCGGTGAGCAACCGCATCTGGCACCAGGCAAATTATTTCGCTACACCAGCGGCACAGTACTAGATACACCTGTAGGGGTCATGCAGGGCAGCTATCAAATGCATGCCGAAGACGGCCATGAGTTTGAAGTTGAGATCCCCACATTCCGTCTCTCCACACCTCACACACTGCACTAAATACCAAGGTTTAAACTGTGTCCACCTACGCAATAGGCGATGTTCAGGGCTGTTACGATCAATTGGAGCAATTGCTCGAACAAATCCAGTTTGATCCCACTAAAGACAGACTTTGGTTTGTTGGCGACCTGGTCAATCGTGGACCAAAATCCTTGCAGGTATTACGTTTTGTCCGCGCCCTTGGTGATCGCGCAATCACCGTGCTGGGAAATCACGATCTGCACCTAATCGCCGCCTGGCGTCAGCGGAAGCGTCACCACCACGCCAGCGACACGCTACAACCAGTGCTTGATGCACATGATGGCGATGAACTATGCGATTGGCTGCGCCAGCAGCCGTTGCTGCACCACGACAGTAACCTTGATTGGCTGATGGTTCATGCCGGACTGCCGCCACAGTGGGATATTGCCACGGCCAAACAACTGGCGAGTGAAGTAGAAAAAGCCCTGCGCGGCGATGACTTCATTCCCTTTCTGGAAAATATGTATGGCAATCAACCTGTACACTGGAGCGAACATCTACACGGCTGGGAGCGTCTGCGTTTTGCCGTAAACTGCTTTACCCGACTACGCTTTTGTTCCAGCTCCGGCGCGATCGATCTTGGCCACAAAAGCATGCCTGACAACGAGCACACCGACCTGCTGCCCTGGTTTACCCACCCCACACGTCACAGCACAGAACAACGCATCGTCTTCGGCCACTGGTCCACCCTTGGCTATTATCGTGGCCACAACGTCTGCGCTATCGACACCGGCTGCCTCTGGGGCGGCTCACTGACCGCACTGCGTCTGGAAGATACCCAGGTCTATCATCTCAACTGCCCCACCACCCGCGTGCCGGGCGACTGAACAATCTAAACACAGCTCACGAGAACTTCGTTAAGCGTTGCGCTTAGCGGTTAAACTCAAGTACATTGAAGACACCATAGACAAACCGAGTGGCTGAAGGTATTTTGCTGACCACATGAACAATCGTCTCCTTCCCATCACCCTGAGCCTGGCGCTGCTATTATTTGCCTGGACTCATCTGGAACATCACACAGACCTTGCTGCCCATCATGACGGCAAGGTCTGTGCCGAGTGTCTGTTCAGCAGCGCTCCGGGAAATGGTCTTGTATCAGCGGCCATCCAGCCAGCAGATAGACCACAAACAAATACACTACTTGCACCGACGACGACAACTGTCGAATTACCCACGCCATTTCGCCACACCCTGGGCCAGCGCGGCCCGCCTGGTTACTCCTGATTAAAACAATCTAAAAACCAGTCTGCCTGCATTGTCGGGCGGATATTTTGTTTAGTCATTTCAGGAGTTATTCCATGAAACGCTTTTACCTTGGCCTTGCGGCATGCTGCGCGCTGCCCCTTGCTGCTGCAGAAAATCAGAGCTTCAATCCAGAGATATCCCTCATCCTGCAGGGACGTTATCTCAATGCAAAAAATATTGATGAACGGCATATCACAGGCTTCATTCCCGCCGGCCACGATCATGGTGACGAACGTGGTTTCAGCCTGGACCACAGCGAGCTGGTCATTGCAGCAAATATTGATCAGGCCTTTCGCGGCCAGGCCAACTTCGCCATCATCGACGACGAGGTGGAAGTGGAAGAGGCCTGGCTGCAAACCCTTGGTTTGGGTCATGGCCTGACCATCAAGGCCGGGCGCTTTCTTTCGGGCATAGGTATAGCAACGAACAACACCCCCACGCCTGGGACTTTGCTGATCAACATCTGCTGGGCAAGGTGCTTTATGGCGAACATTTGACTCAGGATGGTGTGCAGTCTCGCTGGCTGGCACCCACGACAACCTTTCTGGAATTTGGTGTCGAGGCAGCCCGTGGCCAATTCTTCCCAGGCGCTAAAGATGGTGGCAATAAAAATGGCGCAGGCATTGCAACGGCCTTTGTTCATCTTGGCGACGACTGGGATGAATCAAATAGCTGGCGTATCGGTCTCGCGCATTTGCATGCCAGACCCAAAGATCGCAAGGCCCATCTTGAGGATATCAACGAGGTTGAGGCGGACACAGATTTCAGCGGCACATCGAAAACATGGCTGGCCGATGCTGTATGGAAATGGGCGCCAGATGGCAACCCCAGGCAGCGCAATCTGAAAATTCAATTTGAGTATTTTCAGCGCGAAGAAAAAGGTGAACTTGTCTGTGGTGACAACACTGCAGATGGCGGGGCGTGTACCGAGCTTGGCGATCGCTACAAATCCAGACAATCAGGTTTTTATGCACAAACCGTCTATCAGTTCATGCCACGCTGGCGGGTCGGTTATCGCTACGATTGGCTGGATTCTGACAGCGTAAATTTTGGCAACAATCAGACCGTGCTTGGTGCTGATAAATACAAACCCAAACGCCACAGCCTGATGCTGGATTTCTCACCCTCCGAGTTCTCTCGTCTGCGCCTGCAACTGGCACAGGATAAATCCATGCGCGGTGTTACCGACAATCAAATCACCGTGCAGTATGCGATGAGCCTTGGGACACATGGCGCACACAAATTCTGATCACCACAGGACAAGAATATGTATCGTTTTACTTTG
>JBAYOW010000075.1:0-6172 GCA_041678005.1 Thiohalomonadaceae bacterium | reverse complement strand
CAGGTAGGGCGCAATAACCAACGGGCATTGCGCCGAATGTGGAAGACCTGCACCCATCCCGTCATTTCCGTGCAGGCGGGATGGGGGGAAACCCGTGAATAAAGCATTTTGCGCTACCATCCAGAACGCTTCTGCCGCTGTATCGGTATTCCACAACGGCAACAGAGTTGTGCCAGCGCTAAAACTCTGCCCAGCTATAATTACGACATAATTCAGCCACCATGATTGGTGAAGACCTGAGAATACAAAGGTTGTCTGCATTATGGCAAACGATATTTACTGCTCAGCTGATGAGAGCTGTACGCTCAGCTTTTCAGACCAACGCCACGACGCATGAGGATAAGGGCATAGACCGCAAGGGCTATGGTGAACAGTATGGTAACGCCAAATGCAGTAGCCAAGGGGATGTCGCTGATGCCGAGCAGTCCATAGCGGAAGGCGTTTATCATGTAAAGAATTGGATTGAACAGGGACACTTCGCGCCAAAATGGCGGCAGCATGTCGATGGAGTAGAAGATGCCGCCCAGGTAGGTGAGTGGAGTGAGGACGAAGGTGGGGACGATGGAGATGTCATCGAAGCTTTTGGCGTAGATGGCGTTGATGAAACCACCCAGCGAGAACAGGATAGAAGTAAGCACAACAACGCTGAGGACGATGCCCAGGTTGTGGATATGCACATCGGCAAAGAAACTGGCGACCAGGCTTACCATTACGCCTACGGTCAGGCCACGCGCCACGCCGCCGGTTATGTAGCCGGTGAGGATCAGACTGTTGGGGATGGGGGCGATCAGGAGCTCTTCGACATAATGAGAAAACTTCGCGCCATAGAATGATGACACGACATTGCTGTAGGAGTTGGTGATGACGGCCATCAGAATGAGGCCTGGAACGATATATTCCATATAGCTGTAGCTGGCAATCGCGCTGATCTGACTGCCAATGAGCTGGCCAAAGATGATGAAATACAGCGCTGTGGTGATCATCGGTGGCAGGACAGTCTGGATCCAGATGCGCAGAAAGCGACGGATTTCCTTGGTGACTATGGTGCGCAGGGCGATGGAGGCGTTCATCTTTTTTCTGCTCCATTTTCGACCAGACGCAGAAACAATTCTTCCAGTCGATTGGCCTTGTTACGCAAGCTGCTGACTTTTATCTCTTGGGCGGTCAGTTGTTGAAAGAGCTGGTTGACACCCTGGCTACGCGGGATTTCCACTTCCAGGGTACAGGGGTCTACCAGGCAACTGTTATAGCCTGCTAGATGTGGTGCGTGGTTCAGTGGCTCTTGCAGATCCAGGACAACAGTCTCGCATATCAGTTGGTTGAGCAAGGTTCTGATGCTGGTGTTGGCGACAATTTTACCGTCATCGATAATAGCGACATTGCGACAGAGATTTTCGGCTTCTTCCAGATAGTGCGTAGTGAGGATGATGGTCGTGCCCTGTTGATTTACCTCACGCAGGAATGACCACATTGAGCGACGTAGCTCGATGTCCACGCCAGCCGTCGGCTCATCGAGGATCAACAGTCGTGGCTCATGGGCCAGGGCGCGGGCGATCATCAAGCGTCGTTTCATGCCACCTGACAGATTGCGGGCAATAGTATGCCTTTTGTCCCACAGCCCAAGTTGGCGCAAATAAGTTTCTGCACGCTGTTGGGCAAGCGGTTTTGCAATGCCGTAATAACCTGCCTGGTTGGTGACTATCTCGATCACCGGTTCGAATTGGTTGAAGTTGAATTCTTGTGGTACCAGACCAATACAACGCTTGGCAGCCATTGGATTACTATCGATATCATGCCCAAAGACCTGCACTGAACCGGCCGTTTTGTTGACCAGTGTGGTGATGATGCCGATGGTGGTGGATTTGCCTGCACCATTGGGGCCGAGCAGGGCGAAAAAATCACCCTGTTCAACGTGCAGATCGATATCATGCAGGGCGACATGGCCACTGCGATAGACTTTGTGCAGGCCGCTGATGTCCAGTGCGTGTATGGTCATGGATAATCCATGTAAATGTCAGTTACGGTTTTTTTCAAAGAGCAATGATCTCCAGACCGGCATCGGCTTGTTTTAGCGTGTTTGAATTACTGATGACGGCAGTACTGGCTGTTGTCGGCTTGAGATAGCTGGCCGCAACACGCTGCAGGTCGGCGTTGGTAACTGCCAGGATACGGGCACGAAAACGACGACGCTGTTCTGGCGTGCGACCATGCAGGTTGGCATGAAATGTCTTCTTGGCCTCGCCAGCCGGTGAGCCTGGCTTGTCGATACTGGAAATGACACCCAGTATGGCCTCTTCCAGCAGGCGTTCTTCGTGCTTATTGTCCAACAGCCACTGCACCGATGCATCGAAATCACGCAGGGTCTCGTTCAGCCGTGGGTCACGGTAGGAGTAGAAACGAAACACTGCACTGTCCGAGTCGTAAGCAGCACCACCGCCATAGGCACCACCTTGTTCACGGATTGCCCGATGCAGATAGTTGTTGCGCAAAAAGCCACCCAACACCATCAGGGCGGCGGCGTCTTCATGTTCAATGGGCACGGCAGCATAGGCACGGGCGCAGAAGTTTACCTGGGTGGAGGTCGTCCAGCCCTGGTTGGCTGACTCAAGTTCATTCGGCAGGGTAAAGTCGGACTGCACATCAGTGACTGCTTCGTTGCTCCAGCGTTGGTGCAAGTTGGTGTGATATTCCTCTCGCATTTCATCCTCGCCAATAAGCAGGAATTGGCGTGATGTCTTGCGCAGCACATCCTGCAGTCGTTGCAGCCGATCGGCAAAGGCCTGCAGGGCGATGCGATCTTCGAGAGCATTGTCCAAATGTTTCAGCGATTTGATACCGGCCAGACCATGCCAGCGATGGCTCAGGCTGGCGCTGGGTGAGAGTGACGCAGAGGCAGCCAGCATCGCCAGGCCATGACCGGAGCCGGTCACGCTTTGTTCCTGTTGCAGACGTTCCTGTGCGATCAGCTCGCGCAGGCGATCGAGTTCATCAAAGCGTGCGCTGGTAAAGGTTTCGTAGAGCAGATCGCTCAAGGCAGCCTGGTTACGGGCGAGTGATTTGCTGGAAAAGACCAGCACGCCACGACACTGTGCGGCATCATCAATGGCACCACGTACAACGGCAAACGAGCTGATGCCACCGGTGACTGCTGCATGCCGTTCCTGCGTGCTCAGATAATCACGGCCACCACTGCCGACCTCGGTTACCAGGTTGCAATACAAGGGCAGCAGGTTGGCCAGATCATCGGCCAGCTCCGGCAGGTCAAGGACCAGTTCTTGATAGTAAAGACCATTGGTGCCACGCGTATACCAGGTGGTGGGAACCTTGGCCTGCTGGCTGGTCTCGCCCTGCGGGATGTTCAACTCGGTGGGTACATCTTGCAGGGTAACCTTGGGTAATGTTTCTGGATCGTCCTGTTTTTCCTGGCGTGCAGCCAGCGCAGCAGTCTGCTCGATGATTTGCTGTTTTTGTTCTGCGCTGAGACCAGCTTTTATCGCTGCCAGACGCTGGGCTTCGACAGCGGCACGTTCGGCTGACAGGTTTTTATCCGGCTGCATGGTAAGACAGACACGATGCGGATTTTCCAGCAGTTTGCGCACTTCATTTTTAATGAAATCAGGATCAGCGATGCGTTCACGCAATTGAGTAAGAACAGGATCGATATCAAGCATGGCCACCGGATCGGCACCATGCAATGTTGGTGAAAGCGCGTGCACCATCATTTGCAGGCCATAGGGAAAACCATCACCCTTCACTTCACGCTGCGATAGTTCCAATTGATGCAACATGGCCTCGACCTGTTCTTGCGGCACACCCTCGTCGGCAATACGGCGCAGGGTGTTAAGGATCAGATCTTCCACTGCCTTGGCGTGTTCCGGGTTGCTGCCTTCAAGGCCAGCGGCAAACAGCATTTCGCGGGTGGAGTCAGACAGTCCGCAAAGTGGTGAGGGCGCGCTGCCCAGTTCCGAGGTTTCCAGTACCTGCCGCAAGGGCGAGGCGCTATTATCCAGCAGGACATCAGCAAGCAAGTGGGCGGTTAGTTGTATTGTCGGATCGGTACTTGGTCCGAGCAGCCAGCCGACTACGATATGGGTCTTGTCGGCAGTATCTTCTTCACCATCCAGGGCATAGCGTTCGGTAACGTGTAGCGGCTGGGTGTAGCGCTGTTCGTCGGGTACGGAAATATCCACGTCTAGACGGGAAAAATCCTTTAACGCATGTTCTTCAAAATATTGTTGATGCTCTGCCGCTGCGATGTCGCCATAGGTCATGAAGACGGCATTGGATGGGTGGTAATGTTCTGCGTGAAAGGCTCTTAACTGCGCATGGTCAAGGTCTGGAATATGTGCCGGATCGCCGCCTGAGTTGTGATGATAGGTAATGGTGGGGAACAGGTGTTCGGTCAGGTATTGGTAAAGCGAGGAGACGGGCGAGCTCATTGCGCCTTTCATTTCATTGAACACCACGCCCTTGAAAACCAGTTCACTATCTGGATTGTTGGCATCGACAAATTCGACACGATGGCCTTCCTGGGCAAAATCCAGCGGGTCAAGATTAGGGAAGAAGGCGGCATCCAGATAGACTTGCAGCAGGTTGTAGAAATCCTTGTGGTTGCAGCTGGCAAAGGGATAGGCGGTCCAGTCGCTGGCGGTGAAGGCATTCATGAAGGTGTTGAGTGAGCGTCTGGTCATCATGAAAAACGGATCACGCACCGGATAACGGCGGCTGCCACACAGGGCAGTATGCTCCAGAATATGGGCAACACCGGTGGAGTCCTGCGGCACGGTACGAAAGCCAACCAGGAAGGTATTTTGTTCATCATCGGCAGAAATATGGATATGTGGCGCACCGGTTACGCGATGACGAAATTCCTGTACTTCGACGTTCAGTGAAGGAATGCGGCGGCTATTCAGCCATTCAAAAGTAATGTGTGTTATTGGTTGAGTCATAGATTCGTCATGATTTGTTTGAGATTTACAAAATAGACAGAATTCTGTCTAAGGTGAGGCCAGCTGCCTTATTATACAAGGAAAGCATTGGGCTTGACCTTGTAAGCCGGAAAAACATGGAACTTATCGATACCCATTGCCATATTGATGTGGCTGAATTTGCTGCCGACCGCGAGCAGGTGCTGGCGCGTGCCCGTGCAGCTGGCGTGGTGTGTCAGGTGGTGCCTGGTATTCATCAGTCTGGTTGGGACTTTCTGCTTGAGCTTTGTCGACGAGAAAAAGATTTGCTGCCAGCACCTGGGCTGCATCCAATTTATCTGGGCGTACATAGAGCAGAACACCTACAACAGTTGCGTGAATTGTTACTACAAGAACGGCCAGTAGCGATAGGTGAGATTGGCTTGGATTATTTTATTGCAAGTCTGGACCGACAGGCGCAACAGGAGTTGTTTGAGGCACAATTGCAGCTGGCAGAGGAATTTGCCTTGCCAGTCTTGCTGCATGTGCGCAAGGCACATGATCAAGTATTGATGACTTTGCGGCGACTGAAGTTTTCGCAAGGTGGTATTGCCCACGCATTTTCTGGCAGTCGTCAGCAGGCCGATCAATATCTTGCCATGGGTTTCAAGCTGGGCTTTGGCGGCACACTGACCTACGAGCGTGCCAGACGCATCCGTGCCCTGGCGCAAGAGTTACCACTGGAGGCTATTGTGCTGGAGACAGATGCACCTGATATCGTCACTGCGGCCCATCGTGGTGAGCGCAACAGCCCGGAGTATTTACCTGAGATCCTTGCTGCACTGGCTGAACTGCGTGGCGAGTCACGCTTGGTGCTGGCTGCAGCAACCACGGCCAATGCGCGTGAAATATTACGTCTTTAACAGACAGGGTTTTTTGTTTATTGCGCATCCTGCAAAGTCTGAGTTTGCTAAATACTCAGCAGCAGGTGTTTTTGTTGCGTGCGCCTTGCAGGCAATGTGTAAATAATTGGGGGGAGCAAGATTATGCACGCTGAAGATGAAAAATTATTGATACAGGCACGTACTGCCAAGAATGAAGGGGCCGCTGGACTGGATGCTACTCGGCAGGCGCAGCCTGGGGCCGGGGCACAAGGCAGAGCCAAGCCTAATTACTATGCCTGGTTGCCATTAGGTGGGGTGGTGCTGGCTTCATTGTTTGTCGCGGTATTGTGGCTGGTGCAGCCTGCCGTCTCACCTATGCCT
>JBAYOW010000074.1:0-6172 GCA_041678005.1 Thiohalomonadaceae bacterium | reverse complement strand
TGTGACGCTCCGCTCCACCACCAAACGTCACCCCCGCGTAGGCGTGGGTCCAGTTCTTTTGAATTTCTGGATTCACTCCTGCGCGGGAATGACGGTTCTAAGTCGAGCGCTTGCTTGATGGCTGAACATTGAGCCTCATAGCTCGACTCATATACTGCAAACTGCTTAACTTATCCAGCCCTGGTAATCAGCGTTTTTGAAAACGGCAATAGACAAAATGCTGTTCTTTCTGTGCGGGTGTGATGTGCACTTCAGTCAGGCTATCCAGCAGACGATAACCATCACCCAATTCAGCGCTGAGAGATTCTTCACTATAACGTTGCACCGGCAAATTGCTGCACTGTTCCGGCCCATCCAGGGCAAAGGTAGCAATGACCAATTGACCACCAGCTCGCAGGCCACGTTCAAGACACTGACGATAGGCCCATCGTTCCGCTGGCTCTACGAGAAAATGAAACACTGCCCGATCGTGCCACAAGGCATAACTCCGTGGTGGTTTGAACTCCATAACATCTGCCTCAAACCACTGCACCTGTTCCGCCCGCTCGGCCAGTCTTGCACTTGCCAGGCGCAAGGCCGTGGCAGAAATATCCAGCACACCGACATCGCCATAGCCATCTTCCAGCAACGCATCAACCAGACGTGAAGCCCCGCCACCTACATCGATCATGGGCTCTGTCTTGGAAATATTTGCCGCAGTAATGAGGCGCAATGAATAGTCCGGATGTGGCTGAAACCAGCTCACCTCATCAACTGGTTTATGTGTATATATCTGCTCCCAATGCCGCTTGCGCTCCATGTCATCTCCTCGTGTGAGAAACGATTCAGACTTGAGTTTTGCACAAAAGTCCAGCCGAGCAAGCAACACTGTTTATTTTTTCTTCTTGCGCGCCTGCTTTTTTGCCAACTTTTTACTGTGTGTCACCAGGCGCTTGCGCTTTTGTTGCTGGCGTGGAGTAAGTTTATTTTTCTTTCCCGCGTAAGGATTTTCACCCGACTTGAACTCAATGCGTACTGGAGTTCCTTCAAGCTTCAAGTGTTCACGAAAAAAATTAATCAGATAACGCTGATAAGTTCTGGGGACTTGCTCAGTCTGATTACCATGAATGATAATAAGTGGTGGATTTTTGCCACCCTGATGGGCATAACGCAGCTTGATCCGCCGACCACCGACCAATGGTGGTGGATGGGCAACAAGTGCCGACTCCAGCAAGCGGGTCAACTCAGGCGTAGATAATTTACGCAAGGCCGAAGCGTAGGCACGCCTGGTGGAGGCAAACAACTCCCCTACGCCAGTACCATGCAGAGCAGAAATATAATGCAGTTTGGCGAAGTCGATAAAAGGCAGTTTCAGATCCAGCTCTCGGCGCACATTATCGCGCTGTTCCTGCGACAGGCCATCCCACTTGTTTACCGCCAGTACCAGGGCGCGACCTGCATCTATCACAAAGCCAAGCAAGGTGGCATCCTGCTCGCTGACCCCCTCGCGGGCATCCAGCACCATGATTACCACATGCGCCTCTTCAATGGCCTGCAGCGTCTTGATGACACTGAATTTTTCTATTGCCTCGTCAACGCGTGCACGTCGCCGCACCCCGGCGGTATCTATCAGAATATAATTCTGTTCATCACGCTCAAAGGGAATGAAAATACTATCGCGCGTGGTGCCTGGCTGATCGAAGACCACCACGCGTTCCTCGCCCAGGATGCGATTGACCAAGGTGGATTTGCCGACATTGGGACGACCTACCACTGCTACCTTGATACTTTGCTGAGCTTCCAGCTCATCCTCATCAACCACATCTTCCGGCAGATCGGCCAGCACGCGCTCCATCAAGCGCATCACGCCACGCCCATGCACAGCTGCAATGGGCACAGGCTCACCAAGGCCAAGCGCATGAAACTCGGCAGCCAGCAAGGAAGGCTCACCGACATCAGTTTTATTGACCGCCAGCACAACTTCAGTGCCACGCTGACGCAGCCATTGAGCGATGGCCTCATCGCCCGCACAAAGACCATCACGCGCATCGACGAGAAACAGCACCCGCTGAGCCTCATCAATCGCCTGCTCCACCTGGTGTAGCATTAACGCCTTGATGCCCTGCTCATCGCCAGACAAGCCGCCTGTATCAACAACGATGTAGGAACGTTCACCTACCCGACCAGTGCCGTACTGACGATCGCGGGTCAAGCCAGGAACGTCAGCCACCAGGGCATCACGACTGCGAGTCAAATAATTAAACAGCGTGGACTTGCCGACATTGGGACGCCCAATCAGGGCGATAACCGGTTTCATGGCAGTAACAGAACCTTGGCTTGAGAGATACTTACAGGAAAACAGGCCATTCAGTCTGATAAAACCTGAATGGCATTTAGCGCGCCGCGCTTGTCCATTATATAGACATAATCATCCTGCACCTGAGGCATCGCCAGCACAGCCCGATCTTCCAAGTATGTGCTTTCTGCCAAGGCTGTGGCCATTGGGAAGTTCTCTTCCAGGTTCTTTACCCGTGTACGCGCCAGTAGCGAGCCTTCCTCGCGCGCCAGCCAATGCACGTAACCTTCAAAGTCAGCGACCACAATAGCGCCACCTTGTATGGCCGGGGAGGAAAGCGAACGATTATGCAATGCAGTTTGCTTCCATAAGGTACCGCCATTGCTGCGTGCCAGCGCCCAGACATCGCCATTGGCATCGGTAACATAAATATCCCGCGCGGCAACCGCCAATCCAGTCCAGGTGGAAAACTCACGCGCCCAGAGCAGGCGGCCTGCATCCAGTGTCAGTGCCGCGATCCGCCCCTGATAACCAGCCACATAAACCACGCCATCGCTGATCACCAGGCGTGCATCAATATCTACCAGCCTTTCAAGTTCGGTGCGGCCGCGTGCGACTGCAATAGTGCTCTCCCAGAGCAAATGGCCATCCTGCAGGGAAACCGCTGCCACACGACCATTATCAAAGCCCGCCACAACTATCGACCCTTCTATCTGCGGCTCGCCCACGCCACGCAAGGACAACAGCGGCACTGTCTGCGCATAACGCCATAACCTGCGGCCATCATTGGCATCCAGCCCGAACAGGGCACCATCGACACTACGCACCACCACCACATCGCCACTGCGTTTGGGCGCAGCCAGGATCTCACTACCAAGCATGGCTCGCCAACGAACATGTCCATCCTTTTTATCCAGGGCGATGACTTCAGCATCACCACCCAGATACAACGCATCACCCCCATCGCCAGGGCCACTGTTTACGGGCGCGGCAATCTCTGTACGCCAGATTCTATGACCGGAATCAAGCTCAAAGGCTTCTACTCTACCTTTGTAATTTGCAGCATAGACACGGTCATGCTCAAGCAACGGCGGCAAGGCAATATGGTGTTTGCCCACACCCTTGTCCAGCTCCCGCACCCAAAGTGTTCTTACCTTGAATTGTGTCTTCAACTCAGTCAGCGCGGCCGGTGGATCGAGATCCAGACGACCAGGACTACTACTGCAGGCAGCCAGCAGCAAGGCAACAAGAATGAGGGATATTTGTCTCACTGAGCAGCCACCTCGGCGTCACTCAAATCATCTATTTTCATTTGCAGCATCTGCTGCTTGCCAGGTACATCTGCGGAGGCAGCCATTGCCGCCTGATAGGCACGCAAGGCTTGTCCCCGATCATTTTTTGCCAGCAATGCGTCACCTTTTGTTTCTTCTACCAAGGCAAGAGAATTTTTGTCGTTGATCTGCGCCAACAGCTGCAAGGATTCATCCACTCGGCCCTGAGCCAGGGTCACTCTTGCCAAACGCAGCTGCGCTATCAAGTGCAACTCGGCTAATTTACTGTTCTCCATCACCCAACGCAGGTGCGCCGCTGCTCCATCGAGGTCATTCTGATCCACTAATTGCTGCGCCAGGCTGAATGATGCCAATGCGGCATAAGTTGACTTGGCATGTTCGGCAATTATGCGACGCGCCGTTTCAATCACCGCGCGATCTTCGCCGCCATTGAGTTGCATTAACATTTGCTGATACAAGGTGGAAGCTGACTCGGCGTTTAGCCTGGTTGTATCCTGCCAATAACGCCAACCAAATACTGCCGCCAGGGCAATGAGCGCGCCTATAATCACACTGCGACCATTCTCCTTCCACCAGTCCTTGAGCGCATCCACCTGCTCTTCTTCAGTACGATAAACTTCCACTGCTCTCTCCTCAAATAATTACAGCTTATTTATTGCTGACGACAAAATCCTGCAAAAAAGACACCACCTGATCCAGCATAAAGCTCTTCTGCTCCACCTGCTCACGCAAATTCTTGATGGCGGCACAGCCCTTGCTGACCTCATCTTCACCAAGAATCAAAGCCAGTCTAGCACCACTTTTGTCTGCGCGTTTCAATTGACTCTTGAAGCTTGCCTCGCCCTGGTTGAGCTCAACGCGCAAACCAGGCACCTCATCACGCAGACGCTCAGCCAGCAATAAGCCATGCAACTGCGCCGCCTCACCTACGCGCACCATATAGACATGCGGCGCGTAGCGTGTAAGTGGCACCACGCTTTCATCCAGTAAGGCAACCAGGCGTTCCAGACCAATGGCAAAGCCAACCGCCTGCGTGGGCTTGCCGCCCAACTGTTCCACCAGACCATCAAACCGGCCACCGGCACAGACAGTACCTTGTGCACCCAGCTTGTCGGTCACCCACTCAAATACAGTGCGGCCATAATAATCCAGGCCACGCACCAGACAGGGATTTATCTGATAAGCAATACCCACCGCATCAAGCTGCGCGCGCAGACGCATAAAATGTTCATGCGATTCTGCATCAAGATGTTCGTTCAGCTTTGGCGCTGAGACGATCAGCTCAGCCATCGCTGGATTTTTGCTATCCAGAATGCGCAATGGATTACTATGCAACCGCCTTTGACTATCTTCATCCAATCGCGACTCATGCTGGGCAAAATACTGCACCAGCTTTTCCCGATATGCTGCACGTGCGTCAGCTGAGCCAAGTGAATTGAGCTGTAGCGTGACTGATTTATCCAGACCCAGCAAACGCCACAAACGGGCTGTCATCACAATCAACTCGGCATCGATATCCGGTCCTGGCAGACCAAACACTTCAACACCCAATTGATGGAATTGGCGATAACGACCCTTCTGCGGCCGCTCATGACGAAACATCGGGCCGAGATACCAAAGCTTCTGGATCTGATTGTGCAACAAGCCATTTTCGATCGCGGCACGCACACAGCCTGCCGTCCCTTCAGGGCGCAGCGTAAGTGAATCACCATTACGATCTTCGAAGGTATACATCTCCTTCTCGACGATATCGGTCACCTCACCGATGGATCGCTTGAACAGCTCGGTTTTTTCCACTATAGGCAGACGTATTTCAGCATATCCATAAGAGGCAAGCAGATTACGCAGGGTCTGCTCGATAAACTGCCAGCTTGGTGTCTGTGTCGGCAGCAGATCATTCATACCGCGCACTGACTGAATATTACCGCTCAAAATCGATCTCCAGATTCTTCAACCATAGTCTTGCGCCGCGCCAACTCTGCACGGATCTGTGTTTCCAAAGCATCAACCAGATCGACGTTATCTACCTTGTGGTCCGGTTTGCCACCGACATAAAGCAGGCTGGGCTGACCACCAGCAAGGCCAATGTCTGCCTCACGCGCCTCGCCTGGGCCATTGACCACACAACCAATTACAGCCACATCCAGCGGCTCGAGAATATCCTCCAGACGCTGCTCCAAGGCGTTTACCGTAGCTATGACATCGAAGCACTGCCGCGAACAAGAAGGGCAGGCGATGAGGTTCACTCCCTTGCTGCGTAAATGCAGGCTCTTGAGAATATCAAAGCCAACGCGTATTTCCTCGACAGGATCGGCTGCCAGAGAAACACGTATAGTGTCTCCTATGCCATCAACCAGCAACATACCAAGGCCAATCGCCGACTTTACCGTGCCTGAACGAAGGCCACCCGCCTCGGTTATGCCAAGATGCAGCGGCTGCTCGATCTGGCTGGCCAATTTACGATAGGCATCCACTGTAAGAAATATTTCCGAGGCCTTGAGGCTGATTTTAAAATCCTGAAAATTCAGACGATCTAGAATTTCGATATGTCGTAGCGCAGATTCAACCAAGGCTTCGGCCGTTGGCTCGGCGTACTTTTTCTGCA
>JBAYOW010000073.1:0-6308 GCA_041678005.1 Thiohalomonadaceae bacterium | reverse complement strand
TAAGTTAACGGTAAAAATAATTGCCGCCTGAACACCAGACTCGCCGATAATTTGGCGTGTCTTTAGAATGTTACGGAAAATCGCATACGGCGCAATGCCCGACGGTTATTGCGCCCTACAGTACTTTAAAGCCCTCTCCCGCTTGCGGGAGAGGGGTTGGGGAGAGGGGAAGAGAGACTTCCTTCTTCGCTCATGCGGCCTCCTGGATTCCCACCTGCGTGGGAATGACCGCGATGCTCTCACAGGCTAATCATGCCGCCGCACCTGGATTCTCGCCTGCGCGGGAATAACCCCAGACAAGTAGAATTCAATAAAATTCGACTCTGAGACTTTAATATCGCCACGTATTATCGTGGCCCATAAAAATGCTCGACGAACGGTTTGCGGAAATTCTGGTGACAAGCCAGGCAGCTTTGCTGCACTTTGGCAAATGTACTTATGACCGCTTGACCGTCGTCGCGTTGTGCTGCCTCTTTCATCGCAGCCGCCGCTTCGTGCACCTCGCCATCGAATCTATGAAATTTACCGATATCGCTACCAAGCCAGCTTAAGATGCGTGTTTTTTCTTCTGCTGGTGGCTCAGCATGGTGAGCAATTTTAGGTGCAAGTTCAGCCACGGCTTCCCAGTTTTCCGTAGAAATCGCGTCTGTAACGGCTTGCATATCACGCCCGAGTTGCTGCATTACACCTTGAAAAACCAAGGGTTCGGCAGGGCCACCAGCCTCAGCGCGCAGGGTCGTTGCAGTGGTGAGCAATACCATAGCAATGGCAGGGACTGAAATATATTTTGATTTGTTCATTAGTGTTCCTTTGTGGATAAGTGTGGTTTTATTAATCAAGCGTGGTTATATCATTTAAATTTCAAAACTCAATGCGATTGAACCAAAAGCGTGGCGGTCGATCTGCTCATTAAACTCACGCGTGCGCCAAACCCGCATCAGCGCCAGCCGTACGCCATGCCCGGAGATAATCCACTGGCTACTGATTCCAATTACCGCCTGCCCAACCCATGGTCGGCGACTAACGCTGTGGCTGCTGTTGAATAAATTGCCATCGAGGGAAAAATCCCAGCCTACGGCTTTCCCTTCCAGATTAATGAATACGTGTGTTCCAGGCCGTGGGGCAGTTGTAGATTTTGATTGCGCAGTACGAAGTTTCGCCGCGGCTGATGGTGGTCTGTTTTCAGCACCAGGTCGGAGTGCATAACCGCCGAAATCATTGGGGATATTCCAGCCGGCGCGCAGTTCAACCCCAGCACTGGCCTCAGTCTTGATATTGCCAAAGCGCAAACCATAGTTGCCGACAAGATCGCTGCCCCAGCCTGGCTTGATGGCACCGCTGGCATAGGCTTTAAACTTGCGCTCAAGAGAGAGCTGAAACGCTGGCTCGTTGCGCAGTTGATTGCCCCAACCATTGAAGCGATCTATGCCACGCGCTCTATGAACTAAATTCTGGGACTGCTCAGCAAATGACCATGGACCTATAACGCCGAGTGTTAGTTCGCGCACATCGAGCATATCGTAGGTCGCGTCTTGAGGGTGTACTCGGCGATTCCACGCCATACTCATATATAGCAGCCCTGCATAGGGGCGATCATCGCTTATTAAGTCGGTGCGTGCATTATCCCCGGGGGTATACATTAATTGTCCTGCACGCATGACGATGTTCTGTGTCGCCGATTCTGTTCCTGCTCTACGCCAGAATCTTGGATCAGCCCAGCCTAGAAAGCGAGTGTAAAGACCGAGCGCCCAGGGCAAACATTCTGGCTTAAGCTTGCCTTCCATGTCGTGCGATACCAGGGCCAAGGCCACACCGTTTGTGTAGTTTCTGTCGGTGCCGGCAAACAGATCATTTTCTAGCCACAGTGTGCCACCGCGCCACTGTATTTCATGTTCTGGCGAGCACAGGCTCTGCTGGTCTGGCCACGGTTCAGCCCGACTGGGGACAGAACAGAGCATTGTGCACGCTAATATTAAGATGCTAGCAAGATGTTTTATCGTTTTACGCTCTAAGGAACATGTGTTTAGACAGAAGCAACCACGCCATAAGGCTATATACCTTCCGGCATTTGTCCCCCATTTACGGGTCACCATTAGGGTAGTAAGTACGGTGTAGATAATAGATTTTGAATTCAATTCGTGAGTTCAACTCTATATCAAGCGATAAAAAGCAAGCTGCGGCACTATCATCGTGGTATTGCTCATCACCAAGTAAAAAGGAACACGAACGAACAACGCGTAGCTTATTCAGGAGTGAACAATACCAAATTAACAGCCTGAAGAAAGTCGAATTATATTAACCCGGCATCAAAGTAGGCCATAATCAGGCCGCATAATTGATGCGTGGATGCTCAAAGTATTTCCGGACTCTCGCAGGCCGCTTCTGCAACATGCGCATGTGCCGGATGACTTTCTTTTTCAGCTGGTCCTTTGAGCGAGCCGGCAGTCCGCTGTTAACACCATGTTTCAGATCACAGTTCAGATATTCGTCCGGATTCAGTTCCTGCGAGTAGGCAGGCAAGTAAAACACTTCAATTTTGGCGCTATGTTCCGCCAACCAGGCTTTTACAATCTTGGCGTGATGTACGCGCAGATTATCGAGAATCAGAAAGACCTTTCTCTCCGCCGCCTTGATCAAGCGCTTCATGAAATCAATCAAAACATCCGCATTCATGCTGCCCTCGAACACTTTGAACCGCACTTTCCCCTGATTTGTGATGGCTGACAACATGTTGGTCGATACCCGTTTCGCATTAAGCCGGATCACCGGTGTCTGCCCCTTCGGCACATATCCGCGTTCATGCTGGCTATCGTTTCGCATGCCGGTTTCATCGCCCCAATAAATTTCAGCCTTCTCCGTTTTTGCCTGCGCCTGGATCCTTGGATAGGTTTCCTTCAGCCATTGATCAACCAATTTGGGGTTTTGCTCATAGGCTTTCTTCAAGGGCTTCTGGGGCGTGAACCCCCACAGCGACAAATACTTGCCAACCGTCCGGATTGCCAGCTTGATCGAGTACTCCTGCTCTATCAGTTGCTTGACCGCTTTCCGTGTCCACAGTGCATAAGCCATCTTGAGCTGGTCCGGTGTCTTGTCCATAATCAGTTGCTGCAACCGCTTTTCCTGTTCCTGGCTTAGACTGCGTCCTGAGCCGTTGGGTCGTCCCAACGCTTTGGCCTTCAGCCCCTTTGCTCCACTTTCCTCATAGGTGCGTATCCAACGGATCACAGTTCGTTCGTGGACGCCGACCACCTCGGCTATTGCCGCATAAGTCTGCCCACGTTGGCGTAATCGCACGGCCTGTTTTCGTTTCTCTTCCTTCGCCGCTGCCGGAAGGCTTCTCGCGTCTTCTCTTTTCATCCTTGAAGTATATCATGTTCTATATCCATGCCGGGTTAATAGATAGGTAGAGTTCGCTTAACCGTTGGAGAGTGACAAAGCAAATACCAGTCTGGAGTTGTGCCGGAATCGTGATCTTAAGGGCTACCCAGTGATTAGAAGGAAGAGACTCTAAAAGCCCTGTTGGGATTGAAGTTACATGGCCTGTCGGCAAGCACAATATTGCGCCTGAAGCAGGTCTGGGTGCCAGAGCACTGAGGTTGGCGCGATAAGCGATTAAATATGGGCTGCTGATGGGCGAACGGCGTGAATACTATATGCCACGAAGCATAAGAAGAAGGCGGTGAAGGCCACCATTCCACAGAAGTCCCATCGGCTATGAGCTACCCGGCAAATTAAACTCTGGTGTTGAACTATTAACCACCTGAAGATGGTTTTAATCTTCAGCCATCTCAAGTTTTGACATTTTCTTGATAAAACCTCCACAAAGCTGTGACACGCGCTGGGCTATGGTGCCCGCTTAATGTCAGATCGACTTTATCTGTCTCCAAAATGGTTTCTTTCATCATAAATAAATTCATATCGTTTCAATTGCAGGGGTTTATAGCGGCCGGTGGCCTTGCCACGCTGTTTCATTGGCTCGTAATGGGCGTGTTGATCAGTGTCGGGCTTGAACCAACACTGGCAACCGCGAGCGGGAGCGTGTCCGGTGCGGCGTTAAACTATGGTCTCCAGCGGCGCTTGGCGTTCCGCAATGCCGGCTCTCACAGGTTTACGTTGTGGCGCTATGTTGGCTCCTGTCTTGTCGCCTGGCTCTGCAATCTCGTCTTTTTCTTTCTGCTCAATCATGTCCTGAAGCTTCCCGTCATGCTTGCACAAGTCGTAACCACAGGGCTTGTCGCTGCACTGAATTACGTCGTCTATCAGAGGCTGGTTTTCCATGAACAAATATTTTGAATTACCTGATGTGCCGCTTGATGGGCCTCTTTTATCAGTGGTGGTGCCGATATTCAACGAGCGTCTGATGCTGCCTCTTTTTTTTGAGCGGGTTCTAGCTGTGCTTGCCAAGCTGGATCTGCGCTGGGAGATCGTGTTGGTTGACGATGGCAGTGACGATGGCAGTGTCCAATACATCCGGAGTGTTATAGACCGAGTACCTGGTATACGTCTTATCAAACTGAGTAGAAATTTTGGTAAGGAGGCCGCAATGACAGCGGGAATTGAGCATGCGAGGGGGGCTGCGGTGATTGTGCTGGATGCGGATCTGCAAGATCCACCCGAGCAGATTCCAGCCATGATTGAGTGCTGGCAGTCTGGTGTGGACGTTGTCCTGATGCAGCGTCGTTCACGCGCAGGTGAAACCGCATTCAAACGCTGGAGTGCATACCTCTTTTACCGGTTATTGAACCGGGCCAGCTGGACGGACATTCCAGTAGATACTGGCGATTTTCGCTTGATGAGTCGAAAAGCAGTTGATGCTCTGTTGGAGCTAAAGGAGCGCAACCGTTATATGAAAGGGCTGTTTGCCTGGATAGGCATGCCCACCCAGGTCATTCAATACGATCGCGAGCCCCGTGCGGCGGGTGAGACAAAACAGGATTACCCCGGACTGGTGGGGCTGGCACTTGAAGGACTGACTTCGTTTTCCGTGTCGCCATTACGTTGGGCGACTGTTATTGGGCTAATTGCCGCCAGTATGGGAGCGGTGTTCGGATTGTGGATCGTGGCCAAGGCAATAATATTGGGCGATGCGACCAGTGGTTATCCCTCGCTGATGGCCATTATCAGTTTTCTGGGCGGCATCCAATTGATGAGTGTGGGTATCGTTGGTGAATATGTCGGCAAGACCTACATGGAGTCGAAGCAGCGGCCTGTCTACCTGATAGAGGGCGTGATCGAAAATCGGGATGGCATGCGTCAACAGGTTAAGTGCAAAACGACGGAGGCACGTCATGTCAAAGCGGTTTAATCTCTGGCTAATGATATTGGCGACAGTAATGCTTAGCCGTTTTATTGGCATGGCGCTCTTTCCCTTTGCCGACACCACCGAGCCTCGCTATGCGGAAATCACCCGCCTGATGGTTGAAACCGGCGACTGGATTACTCCCTGGTTTGAGCCCGGCGTTCCCTTTTGGGCAAAACCACCCTTGTCATTTTGGGCTCAGGCAGCGGCCATCAAGCTTTTTGGTGTCTCGGAATTTTCGCTGCGTTTACCTTCCTGGCTGGCAACGCTTGTGATGGTTTGGTTGGTCTGGCGACTGGCGCAGCAACTCTGGAATGTTCAAGTAGCTCTGTGGAGCAGTCTGATTTTCGCAACTATGGCCCTTAGCTACGGCAGCGCTGGCACCGTAATGACAGACTCTTTCCTGGTGTTGGGCACGACTATTGCTCTGGTCAGTTTTTATTTGGTGATGTCGGGAGAGGACGGTCTGTGGCGGTGGCTTTTCTTTCTTGGATTAGCGATCGGACTCCTTTCTAAAGGACCCTTGGCCGTAGTGCTAATCGGAACTCCCATCGCGTTGTGGTTGCTCTTCTCATGGCAGGAAGCAGCCAACAATTTGCGCCGATTGCCTTGGTGGCGAGGGATGCTTATGACCGTTCTGCTGGCCTGTCCCTGGTATCTGCTGGCCGAGCTCAAAACGCCTGGGTTTTTGGATTACTTTATTGTGGGGGAGCATATCCGCCGGTTTCTGGATCCGGGATGGGCAGGAGACCTATACGGCAATGCCCATAATCAGCCCAAAGGCATGATATGGGTGTTTTGGTTGTTGGCATCCTTCCCTTGGGGCATCGTTGCGCTGATGAGTCTGGCTGGGGCCTTTTTTCGAGGTAAGGGAATTGCCGTCGTGCGCCAGAATATATTAAATCCCGGCATTATCTTTTTGCTGGTGAGTGCGCTGACGCCAATGCTGTTTTTTACATTTGCCGGCAATATCCTCTGGACCTATACGCTACCCTCGTTACCGTTCACT
>JBAYOW010000072.1:0-7047 GCA_041678005.1 Thiohalomonadaceae bacterium | reverse complement strand
TTAGATTGAACGCTTACGGTAAAGGGAAGTCGTAGTTTGTTCTTGCGCTTGGCAACCGCAGCCGCAGGGCTGCTGATGCTTGCCGCCTGCGCCTCAAATCCTCCGCAGCCACCAACAGCGCAACTACAGGCAGCGGAGCAGGCGATCGCCTCTGCCGAGCGTGACCGTGTAGCAGATTATGCCTCGGTAGAGCTGAGCGAGGCGCGTGACAAACTAAGGGCAGCTTACAGCGCAGTACAGCAGGAGAAGATGGAGTTGGCCCAGCGCCTCGCTGAGCAGTCACGCGTTGATGCCGAGCTGGCTTCCGCCAGGGCTGAAGCGGCCAGGGCCGAGGTGGTGAATGATGAGATGCGCAAAAGCATCGACATGTTAAAGCAAGAAATGCAGCGAAATACGGGAGATAGACAATGAAAACGCCAATCCGCAATGTGAGAACGCTGGTTGCCACCGCCGTGGCATCTGTGGCCCTGGTGGCGTGTTCAGCAGCGCTGACTCGGCCGGATGGTGCCGCCGACGCTCGTAGCAAATTGATGCAACTGCAGGCTGATCCGCAGCTTGCCACCCGTGCACCGGTTGCGATTAAGGAAGCGGAACTCGCAGTGCGTGCGGCCGAGCAGCCGCAGCAGGATAAGGAGAAGGGTGAACACCTGGTGTTCATCGCCGATCGTAAAGTGGATATCGCTGCGGCCCTGGCGCAAGCCCGTCTGTCGGTAGACCAACGGCAGATGTTGAGCGATCAACGTGAACAAATGCGGCTCGATGCTCGTACCCACGAAGCTGAACTCGCCCGCAGTGAGGCAGAGTTTGCCCGTAGTGATGCAGAGTTTGCCCGTAGAGAGGCCGCCTCCGCCCGCAGTGCAACAGAATATGCGCGTATGGATGCATTAGCAGCACAGCAACAGGCAGATGATTTGCAGCGCCAGATTGCAGAGCTTAATGCTAAGGCCACCGAGCGTGGCTTGGTAGTAACGCTGGGCGATCTGCTGTTTGACACGGGCAAGTCTGAGCTCAAGAGCGGTGCCGCCAGAAATCTTGCCAAGCTCGCTGCCTTCCTTAATCAATACAAGGATCGTTCCGTGCTTATCGGGGGCCACACCGATAGCGTCGGTAGTGAGACCTACAATCTGGGCCTGTCGCAGCGTCGCGCAGATTCAGTGAAGTCCTGGCTGGTAAGTCAGGGCGTGGATCCAGCTCGCCTTGTCACATCAGGCAAGGGTGAAAGTTCACCTGTGGCTGGCAACGACAGCGCATCCGGGCGACAGTTGAACCGCCGTGTCGAAGTCATCATCAAAAATGCTGATGCGACCTCGCGGTGAGCCGTTTATGTCGATGAAGCGCGCACGGGAAAACTGCGGGCAACTTGCTCAGCAGTGCCCGGCAACCTCAGGCAGCAGGCGGTCAAACTCTTTTTTGACCACTGCATAGCACTCGCAGGTCCGTGCCTCCAGCCCTGCGCGGTCGAGCACGGTGATGTGACCACGTTGATACTTGATGAGGCCGTCCCGTTGCAGGTTTCCGGCCGCCTCTGTTACGCCTTCGCGGCGCACTCCGAGCATGTTGGCGATCAATTCCTGGGTCATGACCAACTCATTGGAAGGCAGGCGGTCGAGGCTCAGTAGCAGCCAGCGGCAGAGTTGCTGGTCGAGCGTGTGATGCCGGTTGCATACCGCAGTCTGTGCCATTTGGGTTAGCAAGGCCTGGGTGTAGCGAAGTAATAGATGCTGCAATTCACCGGAACGATTGAATTTCTGTTTCAAGAGCTGCCCTTTTAAACGGTAGGCGTGTCCGGCGCTTTGCACGACGGCCCGATTGGGCATGGTCTGTCCCCCCATGAACAGGGCGACACCGATGATGCCTTCATTGCCGACCACGGCTATTTCGGCCGAGGCTCCATTGATCATGACATAGAGCAGGGACACGATGGACGTGGTGGGAAAATAGACATGCCGCAGCTCGTCGCCGGACTCGTAGAGTGCCTTGCCAAGAGGCATTGGGACCAGTTCCAGGTGCGGTAACAGGCGCGCGCATTCATCTGGCGGGAGGGCTGCGAGCAGGTGGTTCTGGTTATGGGCGTGTGGGTCATTCATGGGCGAACTCCGGGTTTTGTCCATGACCTGATTGTCTCAGGGACGTGGCGGAACGTAATACTGAATAGCATATGACTATATAGCATCTATTTTAAGTGTGTGTGCGATAGAGCACAGAAGTTGCAGGTAGTTCGACACAGTGACATAAGCTGCAACTTTATGTGTCGGTTAAGTACGCTAGCAGACAGACGGCCAGAGGCTCTATTCCTAAGCTGTGATCATAGAAATCAACATGCGTGAGTTGTCTTCACGGAGTGTGCTCTTGACCTGCTGCGAAGCAGCCCAAGCACGATTTTTACAAAAATACACAAACAGGTGATCCCATGAAACTAGTAACGATGCAGAGATACGCACTCAGTACAATTGCGACAGCAATGCTGTTTGGCGTAGGTGGTTGTTCGGGTATGTCGAAACAGGATAAGAACACAGCTATCGGTGCCGGTGTCGGTGCTGTTGGCGGGGCTGTTCTTACTGGCGGCAGCACGGCCGGAACCGTTGGTGGTGCCGCCGTTGGTGGTATCATCGGCCACGAAGTCGACACGGATGAATGATGATTGATTCACGACGTGCCAGCCCCGATCTGCCGGTACGTCGCAGTTGCTCAGTGTCCTGAATCATCCGCAAGAATAACCAACGCGGTTACTCTTGTTCTAAGCCAATTTTCCAACAAGAGGTATGAATCATGAAACCAGTCCAAATCGTTAGTGCAATCCTGGTCGCAAGTGCATTATTTTTAGCACTTCCAGGTTGTGGGGAAAAGGGTCCGGCAGAAAAGGCCGGCAAGAGTATTGATGAGGCGGTAGAGAAGACTGGAGAGCAGATCGAAAAAACCGGCGCGGCTATCAAGGATAAAGCACAGGGCGACAACTAATCGCATTTATTAAAATAAGCATTGGAGGGATTTATGAAAAAAGCATCTGTTGAAGCAAGCAAGGAACAGTTGGTTGCCGATTTCAAGAAAGTGGTAGCAGACGCAGAAGAGCTATTGAAGGCGACTGCCAAGCATGGTGGTGAAGAGCTGCACGACGTGCGCGCCAGAGCTGAAGAATCTATCAGGGCTGTTAAAGCCAGGCTGACGGAGGAGGGCGTTGAACTGATGGACAGGACCAAACATGCTGCCAAGGCTACCGACGCCTATATCCACAAGAATCCATGGCAAGCCATCGGCATCGCCGCCGGTGTCGGCCTGGTAGTTGGCCTGCTTACCGGTCGCCGCTAGGCTTTTGCCATGGCGAGGGACACACACCGGGAGAGCCAGGGGTTGCTCGCGTCATTGGCGGCACTTGCGTCAACGCTGGTAGCCATCACACATACGCGTCTTGAACTGCTGTCCATTGATCTGGAAGAAGCACGGGAACATGTGTTTTCACAGATAGTCTTGACGCTGGCGGCACTGTTTTTCCTCAGCGTCGGCATAGTGTTGGCAGCAATACTGCTCGTGGTCGTATTCTGGGATACGCACCGTCTGCTGGTACTGGGTGGACTTGCAGGATTTTTTCTGGCGCTGGGTATTGGAATATGGGCGTTTGTCTTGCACAAAGTGAGAACCAGACCGCGACTGTTTGTAGCAAGCCTATCAGAGCTGTTTAAAGACCAGCAGCATCTCAGCTCACGCCAATGAATAAAAAATTGCTTAGTCTGGCAGAGCGGCGCGAACGTCTGGTGGCGCAGATCTCCACACAACGGACGGCATTGGCAGATAGCATTGAGCCGTGGCGCATGCCCCTGACACTGGCTGATCAGGGGTTGAGCGCGGTGCGTTATCTAAAACACCACCCTGAATGGATGGTCGGAGTCGTTATATTGCTTACGACGCTTAGGTCAAGACGTGCGGGGAAGTGGCTGGGGCGTGGCTGGGTGATGTGGCGGCTGATGTATAAACTGCGTGGCAGCTAAGCAGGAGTAATTTGTCCGTAGCGTTGGAATAGAACGCGCAGTTACGGTGAGGTGGCGTGGCTTAGTTCGCAGTCATGCCAGGTAGCGCTAGCAGGCGGTTGACCTCTTTCTTGACGACCCGATAGCATTCACAGGCCTGTTTTTCCAACCCGGCTCGGTCAAGCACCGTAATGCAGCCACGGTGGTAGCAAATTAACCCGGCGCGTTGATATCTCCCGGCTGCCTCTGTGACTCCCTCTCGCCGCACCCCAAGCGCACTGGCAATCGTTTCCTGCGTAACAGGCAGTCCATTCGAGGGGGCCCTGTCCAGACTTGATAGCAACCAGCGACACAGCCGCTGCTGTAGCGAATGATGCCGATTGCAGGCGGCAGTTTGGGCTATCTGCGTCATCCGTACCTGTATGTAACGCAGCAAGAGATGATGCAATGCCCCAGATCCTCCAGGACGATTTAATTCATTCATCAGCACCTGCGTTGGCATGCGATAAGCATGGCCTGCGCACAGTGCCATGGCAGAATCGGGCATGGTCCTTCCGCCCATAAACACTGCAATACCGATCATTCCCTCATTGCCGACGCCTGTGGTTTCTACCGCCGCGCCAGTCTCCGTGCTATAAAAAACGGACATGATGGCGGTCGTCGGAAAATATAGATGGTGCAGTGGATCGCCTGGCTTATAGATGATATGACCGGAAGGTATCTGGATATGGTCAAGATGTGGCAACAGACGCTGGTAATCGGTTGCGGGTAGAGCCGCAAGAAGGCGGTTTTGCTGTGGGGAATGATTGTTAGGCATTTGACGATCCTTTGCTGTAAAGGAAGGAATGTCCTTTGCGTGACGTGGATAATCACTCTACTCAGTCAAGTATAGACAATCATTTTCATTATGCTCAGGATGGAACAAAACAGGATTGGACTTGGCCACCATTGCGGTGGCCAGGGATATGTGGCGTTACGCTTAGCTGAACACAGCAAGGTGAAGGTGAAGGGTGCTTGTCGTGTGTTGGTTAGTTACCGATATGTATGTTGTCCATGGGGCCAAGCACACCGAAAACCTGCAACAACCATATCACGACCACAATAACGACAACGATATTGAGGATGTTTTTGATTTTTCGATCCATGGGTATGTAGGTGTTGACGAGCCAGAGCAGCAAACCAACCACGATCAGGATTATGACCAGATTAATCAGAGGCATACGGATTCTCCTGTCAGGACTGAGGCAACTCACCTCAGCTAATTTGTTGATTTATCGATTGATACGGGAAATTTTTGTTCCCTCGATGCTGATGCCAGCCATCAAGCCCTGCTGGCTGAAAATAAATGCGTAGGCATCATCCTTCAGCGAGGATGTGGAAAGATTCTTTGCGACACCTTCGTCAACCACAACGACGGTCGGACCCACGCCAATTTCCCAACCCTTTGAGTCCTTTAGATATTTTACAGCATTGTCAGTCATCAGAAAGACAGCATAGCCATAGGTCTGGGCCCCAATTTGCAGACCCCAGGAGCCGGTGACGGTGTTGTAATAATCAACGACCTTCGGACCCTCAAGTAACACGCCTTCACCGTAGCTGCCACCAAACACCAGGCCAGCTTTCACGATATTCGGAAATACTAACACTGCCCTGGCAGCGTGCGACAGGGTCTCGGCAACAGGTTGGGTTTTGTAAAGCGTCTGCAAGGCCTGCTGGGAATCCCTGTCCAGATTCTCAGCGGTTGCCGCGCTTGCCTGACTCATTATGCTCATAGTGACGATGGCAGCCGTCGCGAGCACGAGCGCGCGATAATGTCTTTGTATGTTGTACATGTTAATGCCCCTTAACCTGGATCGGTTACATAGAAACTTCGGACGAGATAAAAGACTAATTGCGCCACCAAGCGCAGTCTGTACGGTGCCGTACATAGCGCTATGATCGCTCGGGCTGAAGGTATCGGTAACAGCCCTGTCAGATCAGATCATCGCTTACTGTCCGGGAATCTGGTTCTATGTGCGCCACCGTACGGACGATGGATTTCGTATGAGTAACATGAGCTGTAAGACGGCGATGATTTTTTAAATTAATGCGAAAGTAATTCTGAAATTTATATCGCTGTAAGACTTAATCAGGAGATATGACATGACATTAGGAACTGTTTTACTGGTTGTTCTGATTCTGCTGCTCCTTGGTGTGATTCCAGCATGGCCACATAGCCGAGGATGGGGTTATACACCCAGCGGTCTTCTCGGGCTGGTGTTGATAATTCTGGTCATCCTGTTGCTGCTGGGTAAGTTATAGCGCGCGCACTGCAGCGGTGCTATGTGCGCCACCGTACAGACTCTTTCTGTTTTCTTGACTACATTTTAGTCAAGACTTTCTACACGATGTGTAAGCAAAACGCCCTTTAGATGCTGACACATAACGGCGGGAAGCCGGGATCAAGCAGCTCTTAAATTTTCTTTCTTGCCTATGAGGAAACCATCATGAACAAATTCAGCAAAGTTTTTTCAGCAATATTTCTGGCCTTTGCTTTGGCATCCTTAATGGCTTGTGCATCCACAGCACATAAGGAAGGAACCGGCCAATACTTCGACAACTCCGTCATCACCGCCAAGGTTAAAGCGGCCTTGGTCGAAGACCCATTGACGAAAGCCATGGAAATCAACGTAGAGACCTTCAAGGGAGTGGTTCAACTGAGTGGTTTCGTGTCTTCACGGGCTGCGGCAAATAGGGCGGTAGAACTGGCACGCGGTGTGGCTGGTGTGAAGTCCGTCAAGAACGATATGCGGATTAAGTGAGCGATTGTTCCCCTCGGGTTGCTGCCGTATTATGCGTTTGTATGTGACCTGAGAGCATGAACTAACCTCATGCTTTAATGATGCAAGAAGACCCGCAGGCTGTAAGGTTTGTGGGTCTTCTTGTATCTGGATATCTGATATTAATTCAAAAGCCCACAGTGCCAAGACTCACACAGGATTTTTTCATGCTGTCAACATGGCAAGTGCTTAACCAGAACATGCAATGCGGCAGAAACAAAATATAAAGGCCGCGATTATTCTGCATGCGGAAGTTACTTGAACCA
>JBAYOW010000071.1:0-7055 GCA_041678005.1 Thiohalomonadaceae bacterium | reverse complement strand
GTAGAACGAAACTTCTCCCCTCTCCCGCTTGCGGGAGAGGGGTTGGGGGAGAGGGGCTTTTTATTTTCGTTCACGCATACTTCTGTATTGCATATTTATTTACACCGATAACAGCATCTACATACGGCGCAATGCCCGTTGGTTATTGCGCCTTGCAGTACTGACAAGAGATGCAATGATGAATAACTACGTAGGCGCGCTTACGGTGGGTTAGCCTGGTTTTTGTTGTAGGTAGGCGCGAAATTCTTCAGCTGGCAAGGGCCGACTGTAGTAATAGCCCTGTACGAGATCAACTCCGCAGGCTATGAGGAATTCAAGCTGTTCCGCTGTCTCGACTCCCTCGGCGATGACTCTTAGATTAAGCACGTGTCCCAGCTGGATGATTGCTTCACACAGTGAGGCATCTTCTGGATCGATTAGTATGTCGTTGATGAAGCTGCGATCTATCTTTAATATCCCAAAAGGGAAGCGCTTGAGATAACTCAATGATGAGTAGCCAGTGCCAAAGTCATCGAGTGCAATGTGTACGCCAAGGTCGCGTAATTTCAGCAATATTTCGGTAGTACCTGTGAGATCTTCTAGCAACAGGTTTTCCGTTACTTCCAATTCCAGGCGATCAGCAGCAAACCCTGTTTTTGCCAGCACTGCCTCTATCTTTGTAACTAATTCACGGTCGCGAAACTGGCGTGCTGAAATATTTACGCTTAATCGCAAATGTTCCGGCCAGGTCATAGCCTCACGGCAAGCTGTTTCAAGTACCCAGCATCCGATTGGTATGATTAGGCCATTTTCTTCAGCCAGTGGGATGAACTGGTCTGGACCGACTAGCCCCATGGCGGGGTGCAGCCAGCGCACCAGCGCCTCTGCACCGGCAAGCTCGCCACTGAGCACGTCTACCTGTGGCTGATAATGTAGCAACAGCTCGCCGCGTTCAAGCGCATGACGCATCTGTGATTGTATTTCCAGACGTTTCAAGGCGCGCTCATTCATCTCTGGAGTGAAAAATTGTGTCTGGTTGCGCCCTAAATCCTTGGCTCTATGCATAGCTGCGTCAGCATTACGTAGCAGAACATACGTATCTTCGCCATCATCTGGCGTTACGCTTACCCCCATGCTTGGCTGTAGATAGATATCCTTGCCCTCTGCCTTGAATGGTTTAGAGAACAGTTGTCGTAACGAATTGAGCGACAGGTTGACTAAATCGACTGAGCTGAGATCAGGCAGGATGATTAGAAATTCATCACCGCCAATACGGGCCAAGGTGGCATCTTCAGGCAGGATCGCACGCAGGCGATGGGCTACCTGCAAGAGGATATTATCGCCGCTATGGTGGCCGAGGCTGTCGTTTATAATTTTGAAGTGATCCAGATCCAGAGAGATCACAGCCACATGCAGGCCATCGCGACGTGCCCGCAGGACGGCCTGGCTCAAGCGGTCAGCACCCAGAATACGATTCGGTAGGTCAGTTAGTGCATCATGGTTTTCCTGATGCAACAGCCGCTGTTCGTACTCCTTGCGGACAGTGATATCTTCCTTGATGGCAAGGATATGTTCGATTTCACCTTCTTCATTGCGTATCGGCGTGATAGTGGCGTATTCCCAAAACAATGTGCCGATCTTGGTGCGATTGAGAAATTCTCCACGCCATATATCACCGCGCAAGACGGTCTCCCATAGACGCTGATAGTCAGCCTGGCTAGTGTGATTACTTTTAAGCAGGTTGGGATTTTTGCCACATACCTCGTGCAGGCTATAGCCTGTTACCTGCTCAAACTTGGGATTGACATATTCAATGGTGCCTATGCTGTCAGTGATGATGATTGAAGACGGGCTTTGCATCACGGCCTGCGACAGTGTGCGCAGGCGCCCCTCGCTATTAGCGACTGCCTCAGCCATGGTATTGAAGGCCAGCGCCACCTCCCCTAGTTCGTCACGACTGTCAACAGTGGTGCGCGCAGTATAGTCACCGTCACGCAAACGCTGGATTTGCTGTTTGAGACGGCCTAAGCGCTGTATGACTAATTTCTGTAAGAGCAAATACAGTATGAGGAAGGTCAGCGTAAACACTAGCAGTCGATGACTTACTTCGCTACCTCGGAAACTGGCGATGCGCTGTTCTAGTTCTTCAGTTGGCAGTTTGATGCTAATGACACCGCTAACATCGCCAAGTGTATATGTATGAGCCTGATTATTATCTGCGAAGGTGGTTTTTATGACCTCTTCTTTGTTGCCATGGCACTGCAGGCATGAGGCATCGATGCGCAGCGGCCTAGTATAGTGATAGTGATTTTTGCCATCAGTTGTGGTGTAGGAAATCATGCGAAAATCACTATTAGGCTCACGACGAAAATATTCAATGGCTTCTTGCTCCATAGTATCAGCCATGTTTTTTTTATTTCTTGGTCGATCTGAGACAATATTGAAGCTCAGATTAGAATCAACTAGCTCATGAAATTCTGTTGAGATCTGTGCTATGGCATGGGCTGGCAGGAAGTCCATGGTGTGCTCACTGAGCGGCAGGCCAGAGACACTGATTTTATGGTGATAGGCACGACTTACAGCAAGTATGATGCCAGAGAGCAGATCGGCTTCTTCTTGTAACTGTGCGGCAATTGCTAGACGGCTCCCACGGTGCTGGTGATACTCAACCATGAAGTATAGAACCAAAAACGCCGCTATGATTACGGCAAGTAATTTGCTCTGCAAGCGCATCAAAAAACCTCTGCGTTTAATATGTAGATGCTTTGTTTAAGCACAAGTTTTTTATGCTATTAGAAGGCTAGTTTTAGCCTGGCAACACAAAACCAAACCAACTGTAAGCTCAACAAAAAACATAATGCGCAGCCTGCAAAACCATTAAACCTGAAACACAGCTACCTTACCACTAAGCTCTTCTGCCATACGTGCAAGCTCATCGCTTGCGGCGGCAGTCTGGGTGGAGGCGGCCGCATTCTGATCGGCGACCTTTGCAATCTCATTAATGTTTCGGTTGATATCTTCAGCTACTGTAGTCTGCTCTTCAGCAGCACTGGCGATTTGGGTGCTCATGTCGGTGATGGTGCTGACGGAATGCTGAATAGATTCCAGCGCACTGCCGGCACGTGCGGCCATAGTCACGCCCTCATTGGTTCTGCTTTCACTCGCATTCATCGCCTGTACGGCCTTTTTTGTGCCTGACTGCAAACGTTCAATCATCGACTGGATTTCCTGGGTAGACAGTTGGGTGCGGCTGGCGAGGGAACGCACTTCATCGGCGACAACAGCAAAGCCCCGGCCCTGCTCACCGGCGCGTGCAGCCTCGATGGCGGCATTTAAGGCCAACAGGTTAGTCTGTTCGGCGATACCCTTGATCACGTCTACTACCTGTCCTATTTCGTTGCTGTCCTCGCCCAGCTTGTGAACCAGGACAGCTGTTTCCTGAATTTCAGTGGCCAATGTGTTGATGGTCTGTACAGTTTCATGTACTACCTGGTTGCCAGTGTTTACTTCTTCCTGGGTGCTGTGGGTAGCCTCGGCGGTGGCTGCCGCACTGCGTGCCACTTCTTGAACTGTGGCACTCATCTCATTCATTGCGGTAGCGACCTGGGCAGACTGATCCAGTTGTTCGTTGATGACGCGATTGGTCTGCTCGCTCACTGTAGAAAGTTCTTCGGCGGCGGAAGTCACTTGAACTGTAGAGTGCAAGACGCTGCCTACCAGTTCACGGAATGCATTACCCAGAGCATTGACCTGATCAGAGATATGACTAAGCTCATCACGTGTAGCCAGCTTCAGTTGAACCCGCAGATCACCGCTTGCCATCTGTTGAATTCCGGTCTTGATATGGTCGATTGCATGTAAGACCGCCAGATAGAAGGCAACAAACAGATATATTATGAGCAACAGCACGGCCAGCATGACGATGGTGATCTGGGTGATGGTCTGTTTATCCTGGTTCATGCGCATGGCCAGCCGCTTATCGAGCTGCGGCAGCAGGCTGTCATACAAGGCAAAGATCGTATCTATGGCCTGAGTAGTTTGTGTGTAGATATCATCTGCCGTGTGGTTAAGTTGGTTGTTGGTCAGAATTTCCATGATCAGTTTATTGAAGCTTTCTACTGCCTGGATGGCTACCTCGCCGCCTGCCAGCGCTTGCTTATCTAATACGGTATTGGTGTGCAGCAGGCCGAGGCGATGCTTGACGGCATTTTCCTGTGTTTCAACGCGCCCGAGACGGGTGGCCAGTAGTGCACGATCCGCCAGATCGAGGCTGCCTTTGACGGAAAACGCAGTAGCTGCCGCACGTGACTGGCCCATGTCTTCGCTGAGCGCCGGTATGCGGTCAGTTAGCAGTTCGCTGAGTAGATTGCTGGAGCGATCGGCATCCAGAGTCAGATGTGAGCTGGTGGCTATGTGTGTCATGAGGCTGTTTATCTGCTTTATAAGTGAGGTATGGCGTTCGAAGCTCTGTGGCAGGGTGTAATTCGCGACTTCCTGCTTAAGCTGTTGCCAGTCACGCTCTAGTGTGTGCAACAGTTCAGAGCTTCCCAGCTGTTCGCCCAGTCGTTTATCGACTGCACGCAAGGCAGTAAAATAGTTATCGTTAGTAACCTGGCGTTGCATCAGGCGAGAGCGAAACTCGTTCGCGCCGCCGAGCCAGGCGGCACTCATGCCTCGGTGTTGCTGAATACCATCAAGGACATGACGCAGTTGCGCTACATATTCCAGACCACTGCGCTCCAGCTCCATGTTGCGGATTTCCTGCTTGAGCTCGTTGATCAGGGAATAGCCCATCACCAGCAGGGGCAGCAGGAATATAAAGCCGATGAGCAGAAACTTATGTGGGTAGCGAAGGGTATTGAGCAGGGCGATGCCAGGCTTGAAAAAGGTGTGCATTTTTATCCCTTTCAATAGATCAAGATCAACTAACTTCGAGTTTTTATAGGATTGGCTGTTAAATATGCTTAGCGCAACAAGCTGTTCGAGCTTTAAAAATATTGCAGCAGGAGCTCAGTATTCTGGCCGGTAATCATCAATAGCAGTGGGTGCCACTCTTGCTGCAGGCCAGATGCGGCATAGGCTTGTTCAGAGGTTTGCTGAATCTCAATCGGAGAAAATAATTGAAATTCAGGCGATCACTACTTCTCACGGCGAGCGTGTTGTTTTTTGTTGTTTAAGGATTGCCGGGAAGGTTCATTGGGCAGACCGAGCAAACGTGATAATTCCTGTACCCATTTCCCCCCACAGGCTGCTCCTGTCTTGCTGTTGATCTTCTGCCAAAGGTTGTGGATCAGTTGATAGGGAGCGTTGGTGCGTTTGCGTGTCTGATCGACAGCCCATTGCGTGCGCAGCAATCCGTCTCTGTGGTTGGCTGGTGCGCTGGCAATGAACTGTTCCAGGATTTCTGTCCGCCGTCGCTCAAATTCCGCCGGGTTTTGTTGGGCCAGTCGGCATAGAACGTTAAAGTCGATTGGTTTTGAACGGTTAATATCCCTGTCCCTAATCTTTGCCATTTACAAACGGTGTATACGTATAGCCTACAGCGCAACTACACACCTTCTTGTTTAGTGTCTTCTTATTCAGATTACTACCATAAGTAGCAGTAATGCAATATCTAATAGTAATTACTACTTTTGGTATACAAAGTAAGCTTTATATTATGCAAGGCAATGAAAAACAGTTGTTTTCACAACGTCTTATTACCGCAATGCGTGCTCAGCCACGAGCGCGAAGCACGCGCACCAAGCATGGCGTGGATGTTGTGGCGCTGCAAGGCGTAACCAGCGTCTCGCGTGAGATGGCACGGCGTTATGTTGAAGGCCTGGCGATTCCAAGCCCGGATAAACTACGCGCCATCAGTGAATGGCTGGGCGTGAGTCTTAGTTGGTTGAGAGATGGAGAGGGACAAATGCGCCTGATGGATGAAGCCAGCATGGACAATTGGCAGTGTATGACACATAAGATCGCCGACCCTGAAATAAAGATGAATACCAAGCGTTTGTTGCATGCGATTATGCAGGGAAAAGTCAGCACAGCTCAACTGGAGGCATGTCTTTTGTTGTTGTTGGGTGAATAAATAGAAATGGTAATTTATTATTTACACTCGCCCGTAATTGTGTGAAGGGATCGTTTTTGGAGCGTGCTGCGTACTAAAAAATTTGCCCGGTCGAGTAAGTGAATTAGGCATAATTAGCAGGCTGTGTCAGATGCAGTATCGCTCTCGTTCCCATGCTCCTGCGCGGCTAAAGCCTTTTTTTCGCTCGCGGGAGAGGGGCTTTTCATCTTCGTTCATGCGGATTTATGCATTACATATTTATTTACACCGATAACAGCATCTACATACGGCGCAATGCCCTATGGTTATTGCGCCCTACATTAAACCTCCCCTCTCCCGCTGGCGGGAGAGGGGTTGGGGAGAGGGAAATAACAGAAGTCCGGCACTGGATCGGGATACAGCCACAATGCATGAATGTTGGTTTGTCTGTATCAGCCCTTGTGCGATAACTACACTGACATCGGGGCTACACGGCATAACCTGCTTCGCGCAAACGCGCCACTTTGTAGCGCAGGGTGCGTGGGCTCATGCCCAGACGTTCAGCAGCGGCTTGACGCGTTCCTTGTTGTAGGGCTTCAATAATCATCTGGTGTTCGCGTTCTTGCATCATGGTGCTGAAGTCCACCTCGGCTGTTGGCGCCGCCTGTTCACTAATGGCTGGTAATTCTGTCTCAAACATCAGATCGGCGGGATGAATTTCCGCGCCTTCTTGCAGGATCAGTGCACGTTGCAGCAAGTTATCCATTTCGCGCACATTGCCCGGCCAGTCATGACGAGTAAGTGCCTGTTCGGCCTTGGTCGTCAGGTGTACGGCAGGCCTGCCCATCTTGCGTGTCAATTGAGCTAATAATGTTCTTGCCAGCGGCACAATATCGCCACATCGCTCACGCAAGGGCGGCAGGTGCAGGGGGAAAACATTGAGGCGGTAATAAAGATCTTCGCGAAAACTGCCATCGCTAACTGCCTGCCGCAGATTGCGATTGGAGGTGGCCAGAATGCGTACATCCAGCTTGATGGGCTT
>JBAYOW010000070.1:0-7684 GCA_041678005.1 Thiohalomonadaceae bacterium | reverse complement strand
ATTCCACATTAGCTGAGGAAGCGCTGAATAATGTTGGCGAGGCAGTCAAGGCTGGGCAAAAAACGACGAAAAAGCGCACTTTACACGTAGTAAATGAGCATTTTGAGTCGTTTTTTAACACCGCCCTGACAACGCAGGTAATTATTCAGCGTTTCCCTAAAGCTACACCAATACTTGCAAAACACTGGCTGCAACACACCATAGCACTACGCCAAGTGGTGAAACACGCCACGTTACAAGCAAGCCAAATCCAACGAGCGCGATCGCGAAGTCGGTAGGGCTTGATATTCCTGATATGAAAACAGGGTTATACAGGGCAGCGCCAAGCATACCCACAACGGCTGCATTAACCCCGGCGATAGCGTTGCTAGCGACATGGTTTTTAGATACGAATTGCCAAAATGGGAGAACCCCGCCGACCAGCAAAAAACCCGGCAGGAATATAAAAACCAGCGCTGTTGCCGCCGACAAACAAGTGTTTGCTGTAGGTGATAGCATCGCCCCAAGATACGCCGAGAACGCAAACATAGGGTCTGGAATGGCCTGAGATGCACCATAACCTGCCAAGAACTGATCAGGGGACACCCCGCCTGAAGACACGACTGATTCTTGCAGGAGTGGCAAGACAACATGGCCGCCGCCAAAAACTAATGCGCCGACTCGATAAAATGCTTCTGCTACAGTAGATAATCCACCAACGGATGCAGCGAGTATTGGTAGCCCCACCAGAAAACCAGTGAAGACAGCAATGAGTAAACCGCCGGTACGTGCACCGTAGGGAACCTGAAGCGCGTTGGCAGAATTAACCGCGACTTTGCCACGCAGGATAAACACACCGGCCAGAGCCGCTAACGCCACAACAACCAGCTGTGCCACAGGCGAAGCCACCATGAGTAAAGCCGCTGCGGACAGCACAGCAATGGTTTGCCGCGACACATCGGGGCAAAGCTTCTTGGCCATACCTAGCACCGCAGCTGCTACTACAGCACAGGCCACCAACTTTAGGCCGTGAACAGCAGCTTGCCCGATAGGGCCAGACAGGAGAGGCAACGCAGCCGCGAATGCAAGAAGCATAAGAGCCGAAGGGAGCGTAAAGGCTATAAAAGCTGCCAGCGCCCCAAGCCAACCAGCACGCAACAGACCAAGGCCAAACCCCAATTGGCTACTGGCCGGGCCAGGCAAGAATTGGCAGATTGCTAAAAGATGTCCGAACTGTTCATCATTGACCCAGCGGCGACGCTCGACGAGTTCAGTCCTGAAATACCCCAGATGAGCAATTGGCCCACCGAATGATGTCAAGCCAAGCTTTAGGAAAGCCATGAACACTTCACGCACGTTTCCATGATTCACTGAATCTTTATGACTTTCAATCATATGAAAACGACGCCCTTTTGACAGCTACCGTTTGAGCTGAAAGGTGTAGCTCTTCTGCTGGTTCCCATGCTCCTGCGTGGGAGCCTTGTGCGCCGGCAAGGCTTGCATTCCCACGCGGGAGCGTGGGAACGAGAGCAAACAATTAGGACAATACCCTGCTACGCCCAGGATGCTTACAGAGGTTTTCGCTCCAACTTGCCCAGGCGTTTGATATCCAGCGAGGAGATCACTTCACGAACTTCATCAATATCAACCTGCACACCGCTGATGCTGACCATTACGTCATTGGCAAGAACCAACTCAAGGTTGGTGCTGCTTCCATCCTTGCGGTACTCCTCCTTGATCGACACGCCGTCCTTCTTATAGACGCGCTCAACCTCATCCTGGGTTTCCCGGTCAACGGTGCTATTGGTCCATCCTCCCATCGCCATCAACAAGGTGGGCACAGCGCCAATGTCCTGTAATTTGATCTCAAGTCGACTGTCGTTGCGGGCATACTCGGCCGTGACGCTTGAAAAAGTCACACCAAAGCTGTCTTCGGTGCGCGCATCGATGGATGTACGTGTAAAATCCCCCAGGGAATCAGGCGTGAAATCCCTAAGCGTCTTGGGGGCAAAAGGCTGTCCGCCCTTGCCGCCGCCCATATCTGCTCCCATCATCTCTCCCATAGCCTTGCCGACAGCCTCGGTGTCGCCCTTGGACTGAGCCTCTTCCATCCGGCGACTGGCCGCTTCGATCTTTGCTGAATCCAGCGTGATTTCTGTGCCAGGAACCTTCATGGTCACATCGCCCGCACCACCCATTCCTGCTCCCGGCGTGAAGAAGGCACTTATCGCACCCAGCACTATACCGGCCACCACGCCACAAAGGATTAACACCGCAGTGTAACCCAGCGATTTTTCAGCAGGCGATTTCATCAGCACAGGGATGCCTGTGTAGATCAGGTAGATGGAATACAGGCCAGCAAGTATGCCTAAAATGGACAGGGCAGGCATTATGCTGAAGATGCCGCCGACCATGCTCGCGGTTGCACCATAGGCAATCAGCTTGAATGCGTTGAGTAGGTTTTTCTCGCCCTTGAACGTGGGGGCCAGTGCATTGGCAATGAGCGCAAGCACAAACACCATGACTAGCAAGAGCACATAGCTCACCACCATGCTCACCAGGCCCGATATGATGGGCACACGAAAACTCACTCCGAATGCGCCTGCGCCTACCAGGCTCATGCCGATGAATCCAGCGATGGCGGGAATGGCTGCCAGGTACACCAGATAATCCTGGTAAATGGTCTTGATTTCGGCACCTTCCTGCTCGATGACCGGCCAGGTTTCCTTGGGTTTGAGCAATATTGACTGGACGCGCTCTATCAGTTTCATGAATCTCTCCTTGGTTGATTTTACGAAGAAAAACCGGGGATGAGCCGGCCTTTGCAACTCTGGTGTCACAGGGTCAGGATGGCACAGATTTCATCTGTTGCCAGTCCCCTGCCTGGTATTCAGTCATTTTGGCACCATTTTCTTCCTTATACGCTGTTTGGCTAATGTAGACGGCTCCCCGTAACAGCGACCACGGGGAGCCGTATAGTTTATTTAGTCAGCCTCACTCTCAGTTACTGCCCGTAGTGCGTTCATATGTGGTCTTACTGAGTTCATATCTGCCTTTGGTGCATTAATGGCCTGCTTCATGGTTGACATAACCCCGCCCATCATTGCTTTCATCTGCTCTTTCTGAGCTGGTGTCATATCAGGGTTGTTATCAAGTTCTACCAGGGCTTTTTTCATCTCCTGACTAACCTCAGCACTTTGCGTGTCCATTTCCAGTGCCATCCAGGCGTGAAATATGCGATCCCCAGTCTGCGCCCACTGCTCCGGATTTCTGAATCCGTGACGCTTAACAACTTTAGCGAGCTTGTCGTAGTCAGAGTGACCTTTCATATCTTTCAGCCCACCAGAGATCACGTGTGCAAAGTCTGGCATTGCAAGCTCGTCATCATTATCGGCTTCGAGATCCATGTCCAGCGTGTCAAATTCATCTTCCATTGCGTTTAGTTCGTCAAGGCTGGAAATAAAGCTGGTGATGGTGCGGTCACTAAGGGTATCAGCATAGCTATTCGCCGCGAACAACAACATTGCTATCAAAAAAATTCGTATGGTGGTTACAACATTCATGCTCGCACTCCTTGTTTTAGCGATGTAATTTTTTGATTGCTTAGTATGCTACAACATAGAACATTCATGTAAATGTTTAGCGGAAAATGATGTCTTTGCCATTTGTTTTTTGCGCATAAAACCAGTGGAGACCTGATGCCTGGTGGCGAACACTGACGGTTGGTTGTACCCTTGGATTTATACATATAGGCCGTGCTATCGAACTGCCGGACACGAGCAACGAACTGGCAAATCTGTCTGATTACACAAGGCAAAAGATGAACGACTCGAACAAAGCCGACGGGAGAATGAGACAAAACAAACACAATAGTTTCTTTGCGGTACTTGATTCTATCGATCAGGGGCTCGATTGGATTGAACGCACAATTATTGCCAGCTGCGTTCTTCTGATGGCATTTATTATGAGTGCCCATGTGGTAGGAAACCTTCTTTTCAACCGCGGCATTCCCGGTACCTACGAAATCACCGAAATGCTGATTGTGATCATTACCTTCGTAGGTGTGGGCTATGCCGCCCGCCACGCTCGGCACATCCGCATGTCGGCCATTTATGATCTGCTCAACGACCACATGCGCAAAATCCTGCTCATTATCATCAGTGTTGGCACCGCTACTTTGATGTTTTACTTAGCTTACAAATCAGCACAATACGATATCGCCCTCTATGCTCGCGGGCGCCTCAGTTCTTCTTTGCATATCCCCATGTGGACCGTCAATCTGGCCTTACCCTTCGGTTTCACCCTGGCGGGCATTCAGTACATCTTGACCACCATTCGCAATCTGCTCAGTGGCGACATCTATCGTTCTTTCCGTGAAAAGGAAGAGTATTCCGACATACCGCTAAATGACAGCGGTAAGACCCATGTGCCTCAAGGGCCACTCGGTTCATAAATACAGTCAGCTGACCCGGAGAGAAAAAGCATGCTGAGCATCTTGTTGCTAATCATGGTCATACTGCTCTTGCTTGGGTTTCCCATGATGGTGCCTCTGGCCGTGGGCACGCTCTTCATGATGTTCACGGACATGACTTTTTTTGGCCCGGATCAAGCCGTGAGCTGGATGATAAACGGGGTGGGCAGCTGGGTGCTGGCCGCAGTACCTATGTTTATTTTTGCAGCCGACATTCTGAGCAAAGGCCATACCGCTAACCGTCTGCTGGACCTGGTAGATTCTTTCTCTCGCCATCTTCGTGGCGGGCTTCCGATCACTACAGCTGTTTCCTGCGCCCTGTTCGGGGCGGTCTCCGGCTCAACCCAGGCAACGGTCGTAGCCGTGGGTGGGCCGATGCGGCCACGTATGCTGACCAAGGGTTATCCGGACTCGTTCGCCCTCGCACTGATCATCAACGCCAGTGATATCGCACTGCTGATCCCGCCCAGTATTGGTTTCATTATCTATGGCGTGATCATGAAAACCTCGATCGGCGACCTGTTCCTGGCGGGAATTTTGCCTGGCCTGTTGATCATGCTGATGTTTTCTATTTACTGCTATTTTTGGGCACGTATAAAGGGCATTGCTTCAGAACCCAAGGCATCCTGGACAGTACGTTTTAAGGCATTACGCAATGCTATTCTACCCATGGGTTTTCCGATCATTGTTGTCGGTGGAATTTATGGCGGCTTTTTCAGTGCGGTGGAGGCATCGGCAGTTGCTGTGGCTTACGCGCTACTGCTGGAAGTAGTCATTTACCGGAAGGTTTCCATCCGTGATTTGGGCAGTCTGGCATTGTCTACCGGCATGATCACCGCAGTGGTATTTATTTTAGTCGCCATCGGCGCGGCGTTTCCCCAAGCACTGGGTACCGCAGGCGTACCAGAAGAACTTCTCGACCCCATCATTGACCGCATTGGCGACAGCCAAATCATCGCACTGCTACTGATCGCCGCTGCCTTTTTCATCGGCTGTATGTTTGTCGATCCGATTGTCGTTATCCTGATTTTAGTGCCTATCTTTAAACCTCTGATCCAGGCCACTGGACTTGACCCAATTCATGTTGGCGTCATCGTCACCCTGCAGGCTGCCATCGGTTCGGCAACACCACCATTTGGCTGCGACATCTTTACTGCAATTGCCGTATTCCGCCGTCCATATATGGATGTGATTCGCGGCACGCCACCATTTGTTTTTATCTTGTTGCTGGCTACCCTGATCCTTATTCTGTTCCCCCAGATCTCGCTATTTTTACCCTCTCTTGCTGGTAAATAAAAAACAACGAAACAGCAACAAAAAAGCCGGCATCCCGTAAAATATCCAGGGCACCAGCTTCAACTTTGGGCAGAAGATACAAGCTGGGGAGGCACTGAACAATGTTGGCTAGGTAATTATTCAGCGCTTCCCTAGCGCCTGTGTCTCCCAGGTTAGATCAGGAGTCGGACTCGCCGTATTCGCGTAACAAAATATCCAATGCCTGTCTGCCGCGCTCGCCAACCTCACTGACAAAAGTCTGACGCACGGGCTTGGCCAGTTTACGGAATTTCTCCCGTTGTTCATCGCTGAGTTCAATAATATTGATATCGCTCTTCGACTTGATGATTTCGAGACGTTCCTCGTTAAACTTGCTCTGGATGTCGTGCCCTGTCTGGACCAATTCGCTGGCCGTATCCTTGAGCATGCCCTTCTCCTTAGCGGAGAGCCCTTCATACCAGTCCTCATTAGCCATAAGCGTGGCGACAAATTGTGCCTGCCCGGCAAAGATCATATTTTCCTGAACTTCGTAGAAACCCATTTCCTCATGTGCAAAAACAGGCTGGATATTCCCCTCGGCCTGACCCTGCTGCAGCGCACTATATAGCTCACCGTAAGCAATCGTAATCGATGATGCGCCATAAGCCTTATAAGTAGAGCGCAACAGACTGTTGTCCATTACCCGGAAAGTAATATTCTTCATATCGGCGGGACTCTCAATCACCTTGTTCGAGGTCCACACCTGATAACCTTCAGCCAGCTCAGCAAGCGGCACCAGCCCGCGCTGGCGGAAAGATTGCTGCCATGCTTCGCTATCAATAAACTCTGGTGAGTTGAGCACTTTAACGGTTTCCAGCTGATCTGAGGGCATAACAAAGTTCAGACTAAGCAGCTGACTTTCCGGTACAGTTCCGCCCAAAGCACCTGAGCCAAAGCCTATCTGGATAGCGCCGCCCTGGATGGCGTCATAAAGAGCTGAATAGCTGGAACCCCATTTACCATAGGCAACAACTGCACGGTAATGTCACCGCCACTTTTTTCTTCTATAAGATCCTTGAACGCTTCTGCATACTTCGCCTGGACACTGCCCTCGATTTCTTCGAGGCCAAAACGCCATGTTTCTGCGCTTGCAGCAGTCACCACCGTGGCGAGACTAAATGCTACAGCAACGCACAGTGTTTTATACAAACTCATAAATCCTCCGTCATGCAACTTAACTCGTTTTTTCATTACAGAGCGGGATGCTGCACTCCCGCTACGATCACTTCCTGATAGTTGATCTCCCTTTGAGCACATTGCGCCCACACTATGTGGTGTGGGCTAGGAAGAAAAAATGCCATCTGAAATATTTATATTTACGTGGAGTTGGCCGTTAGTCTTTGCAGATATTGGCGCAAAACAACAGCATTATTGTGCTGTTGATCACTGGAAGCATAGACCAGGGTAACAGTCTCTTGCCGAGCCTTTAAGGCCAATGGACGCAAACGTTCGCGCAGAGATTTAAGTTCGGCAAGATAACGGTGACGAAACTCGCCCCACTCGCTCGGGTTGGCATGAAACCAGTGACGCAATTCATCCGAAGGCGCTACATCCTTCAGCCAATCATCCAATTGTGCAGATTTGCGTTTGACTCCACGCGGCCATAGCCTGTCAACCAATACGCGATAACCATCTGTAGCAGCAGGTTCCTCATAAGCACGCTTCAGCTCTATAGCCATGGCACACCTCATTGGTTTGATGGGGGCTTTCTATGTTGTGCAGAAATAGCTCAGATTTTCAGAACAGCCTTGCCCGATTTAATAAGTGGGACTTAGGGAAGCTAAGGAAGCACTGAACAATGTTGGCGAGGCAGTCAGGGCTAGGCAAAAAACGACGAAAAAGCGCAGTTTACACGTAGTAAATGAGCATTTTGAGTCGTTTTTTAACACCGCCCTGACAACGCAGGTAATTATTCAGCGT
>JBAYOW010000069.1:0-7759 GCA_041678005.1 Thiohalomonadaceae bacterium | reverse complement strand
CAATAGTGATATCACGCCCGTCAACAGCGGTAAGCGTCATCACACCGGCAGCGAACGTGGCGGTCACACCTGTTGCCGAGGCATTGGCGTTGATGTTTGACGCAAGCTGAGTACCGTCAAGGGCCGCAGTTGTCGCAGACTGAACGGCGATACCGTTAATGCTAAGCTCATAGCCATTGGTAGCTGTGGTTGTAAAGTTAATTGCCATAGTAGTGTCGGCCGTAGCAGTCAGTCCACCTATGCCGGCAGCGTTGATCGCAGCCGCCTTAGCGTAGGCGCTACTCAGGCCTTGTCCAGGAGCAGTACCAGCCAAACCAGACCCGATATCAACTGCATTACCGCCACCAATTGCGACAGTCAGATTATTGCCAGTCAAGTTGGTACTAGTAACACCTGTACCCTGCTGGCCGACTGCGAGGTTAGTGTTGTACGCAGACCCACCGACGTAGTCAGCTGTTTTACCGATAGCCGTAGTGCGCATACTGGTACTCAGATTAAGGTTAATGGTCTCGCCGACATTGGCGCCAACCTGGAAGGCCGCGGTACCGAAGGTGCCGTCGAGGATCTTCTGGCCGTTGAAAGAGGGCTGTGAAGCAACGCGGTCTATTTCTGCGATACGTTGCTGCACTTCCAAATCCAGCGCGGCGCGGTCGGAGGCGGAGTTGGTGGCGTTAGCTGATTGTACGGCCAGCTCGCGGATAAGCTGCAGGTTGTTATTGACTTCCGCCAGCGCGCCTTCTGCGGTCTGCGCCAGTGAGATACCATCGTTGGCATTGCGCGAGGCCTGGCTCAAGCCACGGATCTGAGTAGTAAAACGCTCGGAAATGGCGAGGCCAGCGGCATCGTCTTTGGCGCTGTTGATACGCAAACCTGATGACAGACGCTGCAGAGAAGTCTGCAGGGCTGCCTGCGAGGTGTTCAGGTTGCGCTGTGAGTTCAGCGACATGACGTTAGTGTTGATAATCTGTGGCATTTTTCTGTCTCCTATTTAAGTCCCGAAGGCTGCCAGGGCAAGGTTCGGGACTACTGTTAATGGCGGATATGACCGGTAAACCTCATGGGCATTCACCGCCTCCGACCATCATATCGACCCCAGGGGAGAAAGCTTTAGGGGAATGTATAAAAAATCTGGCGCTGAGCCTGTGGGAGAGGCTTTAGCCGTGATGGTTTATTCCAACTTCATCATTTATACCCCATCCCTGCTTCTGCCATCCTTTAGAAGAAAATGAAATTATCACATAGGGCCAGGTACGGAGTGATTTAGCACGTTCGAGCAAAAAAAACGCCCTCTCCCCCGGCCCCTCTCCCATTGATGGGAGAGGGGAGAAGTGCGCCCTGCAGCGCCGCCGCGACATTCTGCAGCAGCTCCTCCCCTCTACCGCTGGCGGGAGAGGGGCTGGGGGAGAGGGTGGAAAAGCTTTTCATCTTTGGTCATGTAATTTTCTGCATTGCATATTTATTTACAGCAATAACAGCATCTACATTCGACGCAATGCCCGTTGGTTATTGCGCCATGCATTATATGTAAAAGCAAAACAGAAGGGTTTGCTGGCTATTTAACCACGCGCAGGGTGGGCTTTTTAGTTGGTTCTGGCTCGTTTGCCGGTGGTGGTTCGCCATCTTCTTCCTCGGCGAAGACCATGCCACGGCCATTTTCCCGCGCGTAGATGGCCAGCACTGCTGAAACTGGTATGTGTAGGTGGCTGGGCACCCCAGCAAAACGGGCACTGAAGCTTAGCAGTTCGTTTTCGACGACCATTCCCTGTACAGCAAAAGGGCTGATATTGAGGATAATGCGGCCATTTTCGACAAGATGCGACGGCACATTGGTATCAGGATATTCTGCGTCCACCAGCACGTGTGGCGTCATGTCATTATCTACAATCCACTCGTACAGGGCACGTAGCAAATAAGGGCGGCTGGATGTCATGTGTAAATCAAACTGTGTATGCAAATAGCGGAATAAGCAAAAACCACGGCTCGCTTCATCTCATCTCTTGTTCATTTTCACTCAGACTGGCTTTGAAAGACTCGCGGCTGAACAAGCGATCCATATAGTCCTGCACGGCGGCGGCCTGCTTGGGCAAGTCGATACCAAATACAGGCAGACGCCAGAGCAGTGGCAGCATGATGCAATCTACCAAGCCAAAGTCGTCGCTGAGGAAATAAGGCCTGGCGGCAAAGGCTGGTTCTGAAGCAACCAGATTGTCACGTAAATCTTTGCGTGCCTTGGCGGCCTGTTTCTCTGTGCCGCTTAAGATCAGATCGGCATAGTTGCAAAGGTCGCGCTGGATACGGTATAGCAACAGGCGTTGAGTAGCGCGGTTTACTGGATCTACCGGCATCAATGGGGGATGAACAAAACGCTCATCCAGGTAATTCATAATCACCAGAGAGTCATATAGCGCCAGCTCACGATCCACCAGGGTAGGCACTTCATTATATGGGTTTAGCTCGATGAGATCTTCCTGGCGCTCACCCGGCTCTACAGTCAAACAGTCAAACTCAACGGCCTTTTCGGCGAGCACCAGGCGCACGCGATGGCTGTACATGTCGCTTGCGCCGGAAAACAGCACTATTGATGCGCGCCTGTTGGCAATGATCGCCATATCCATTTCTCCCTTCGAAAAAAAACAGGGGGCCAGGCCCCCTGTTGGTGTTGCGCTGTCCAGCGGGGTCTCCGCATTCTAGCACAGAGCCTTCTGGCCAGACTCACTACGATGGGATCAATGGATGTCTTTCCAATATTCCTTCTTCAACAGATAAGCAAGAACAAAGAAAATAGTCAAGAAAATCAGCACTTTAATGCCTAGCGCCTGACGTTCTAACTGCATCGGCTCGCCCATGTAAACGAGGAAATTGACCAGATCGCCCACAGCGGCATCGTACTCAGCTGGCTCCATGGTGCCAGGTTTGACCATCTCAAAACCTTCGATCTCGTTCCGTCCATCTGCATTGGTGCGGTAGACAGGCTTTTGCAGACCCTGCAGCTTCCATAACACGTGCGGCATGCCTACATCCGGGAAGGCCAGGTTGTTTACACCCATGGGCTTGCTCTCGTCGAGATAGAAGGTGCGCATGTAGGCGTATAACCAGTCGGCACCACGGGCACGGGCGATTACCGACAGGTCAGGCGGCGGATTGCCAAACCAGGCCTTGGAGTCCTCATCGGCCATTGCCACCGTCATGGTGTCGCCCACCTTATCGGTGCCGAACATCAGGTTTGCCTTCAACTGCTCATCGCTGATCCCCAAATCCGCGCCCATACGGTTATAACGCATGAACTTGGCCGAGTGGCAGCTCAAACAATAGTTGACGAACATTTGTGCGCCACGCTGCAAGGATGCCTGATCACGCAGGTTAACTGGCGCCTTGTCCAGGCGCAGCTCTGAGGCATGGCCAGCCGCCACAAAAACCGGCATGACCGCCAGTAAAAAAGAAATTACCAGTTTTTTCATTCTGTCACCCTCTCTGGAACCGGCTTGGTCTTATCGATCTTGCTATACCACGGCATCAAGACAAAAAACGCGAAATATAGAGCGGTGAATATCTGTGCCAACAAGGTTTTAGCTGGTGTTGAACCCTGTACGCCCAGCCAGCCCAGCGCCACGAACGAGACCACAAAGATTGCGATGGCAATCTTGAACAGCGGCCCCTTGTAGCGAATGGATTTCACCGGACTGCGATCCAGCCATGGCAGTACAAACAGGATGGCAATCGCACCAAACATCACCAACACACCCGGGAACTGCGAACCTGCAATGGGCGGAATGGCGCGCAACATGGCGTAGAAGGGGGTGAAATACCAAACTGGCGCGATGTGCTCAAGCGTTTTCAAGGGGTTTGCTGGCTCAAAGTTGGGGTGTTCGAGGAAGAAACCACCCATCTCCGGGGCAAAGAAGAGCGCAGCGGCAAACAGAAACAAAAAGCCTGCCACGCCGACGATATCCTTCACGGTGTAATAAGGATGGAAGGGTATGCCATCTGCGGGGGCATCTGCACTCCAGCGATTGCCCTTGGGGCCTTGCTTGATTTCAATGCCATCCGGGTTGTTGGAGCCAACTGCATGCAAGGCAACTATATGCACGAACACCAGCGCCGCCAGGATAAATGGCAGCAGGAAGTGGAAGGCAAAGAAACGGTTCAAGGTGGCATCAGAGATCACATAGTCACCACGTACCCAGATAGACAGTTCCTCACCGACAAAAGGCACCGCCGAGAACAGGTTGACTATGACCTGCGCACCCCAGAACGACATTTGTCCCCAAGGCAGCAAATAACCAAAGAAGGCCGTGGCCATCATCGCCAGATAGATGATTACGCCGATAATCCACAGCAATTCACGCGGTTTGCGGTAGGAGCCATAAATCAGGCCACGGAACATGTGCAGATAGATGACTATGAAGAAGGCCGAGGCGCCAGTGGAGTGCATGTAGCGGATCAGCCAGCCATAATTGACATCACGCATGATGTATTCGACCGAGGCAAAGGCAAGGCTGGCATCAGGCTTGTAGCTCATTGCCAGCCAGACACCTGTGAGGATCTGCATGACCAGTATTAATATGGCCAGAGAACCAAAGTAATACCAGAAGTTGAAATTCTTCGGTGCATAGTATTTGGATAGATGATTTTCCCAGGTTTCTGTCGCTGGAAAGCGCTCATCCACCCATGTCATGAATTTTTTCATCGTGCTCATGGTTATGCCTCGCCTCCATCTTCACCAATCAGTATGCGGCTGTCGCTCAGATACATGTGCGGGGGCACCACCAGATTTGATGGGGCTGGCACACCAGCATAGACACGACCGGAGAGGTCGAAGCGGGAACCATGACAGGGGCAGAAGAAGCCGCCCTTCCACTCTGCGCCACCCAGATCAGCGGCTCCTATATCAGGACGATAGGTGGGTGAACAACCAAGGTGAGTACAGATACCGACCAATATGGAATATTCCGGCTTGATGGAGCGGTTGATGTTTTTCGCGTATGCCGGCTGTTGTGCGAGATTATCAGAGGCAGGGTCTAATAGATGTTTTTCTACCGTTTGCAGATCACTCAGGTTCTGCTCACTGCGGCGTATTATCCATACTGGCTTACCGCGCCACTCCACGGTCATCATCTGACCAAACTCCAGTTTACTTACGTCCGCCTCAACCGGTGCGCCAGCCGCTTTGGCTTTCTCGCTGGGCTGCATGGACAGGACGAAGGGGGTCAGGACATATAAGGTTCCAACGCCGCCGACCGCCGAGGTGGCCGCCGTCAGGAACCGGCGCCGGCCCTTATCAACGCCTTCAGTACTCATCAACACTCTCCCGAAGTCAGGCAAAAATAAAAAAGCCCAGAATCTGGCCTGATACTATCCTGGCCATCGCTGGACAAACACCTAAAAAACCGGCTTGAAACAAGGTAATGGAACAGAGCACCCAATACCACTTCAAGCAAATAAGCAGATACCTATAAAGTATTAGCCGCGTAGTTTCATATAAAAAACCTCATCCGGTCAAGGAAACTTCAGCAAAAAAATAACTGATACCTCAAACGGGATTATCTATATCGACAAATTCATGACTGATCGCAAATTTTTGCGCCAGATATTCCCCCAATGCCTGCACGCCATAACGCTCTGTCGCATGATGACCGGCGGCGAAATAATCCACGCCAAGCTCACGAGCTATATGTACCGTCTGCTCAGATATTTCACCACTGATAAAGCCATCAACTCCCAGTGCCGCTGCCTCTTCAAACCAGTCCTGGGCACCACCGCTACACCATGCCAGCCGCTGCAAAGGACGTTTGCTGCCGCTGATATGCAAGGGTTCGCGACCCAGGCAACGGCCGATATGCGCGGCCAGTTCGGTGCCGGACATGGCCTGCGGCAGACTGCCATAACGGGCAATGCCACCACCTGGCTCCTTGCCAAAGCGCCCTTCTATCTTCAGCCCAAACACTTGAGCAAGCTGGCTGTTATTGCCAAGTTCTGCATGCCCATCCAGCGGCAGGTGGAAGGCCAGCAGGCTGATGTCATGTGCCAGCAAAGCCTTCAAGCGACGATGTTTCATGCCAATGATTCGGCTATCCTCGCCACGCCAGAACCAGCCATGATGCACCAGCAGTACGTCGGCCTGGCGTTCGATGGCCGCCTCGATCAAAGCTTGATTGGCCGTGACTCCACTGACTATACGCCGGACTTCCTCGCGACCTTCAACCTGCAAGCCATTGGGACAATAATCCTCATATTCGTCGATCTGCAACAATTCATTGCTGCAGGCCACCAATTCACTCAATCTCACCATATCCAGCCCCGATTGCGTTAATATGACCACTTTTGCGCATAGAAGACCCATGAAACTCTATCGGCCTATCTTTTTTATTTTTCAATCCATCACCATTGGTCTGGCCATCGCCTTTCTGATTGTGGTGTGGAAGCCAGGCCTGCTCGATGACGGCAAAAAGATTGTTGCCTTCATCGAAAATCCGCCAGCCACGCGCGCGCCACAAAGCCCAGGCCCCGTATCTTACGCGGATGCGGTGGCAGATGCTGCCCCTGCAGTGGTCAACATATATACCAGCAAGACCGTCACAACACACAACCCGCTGCTTGAAGACCCACTGTTTCGCCATTTTTTTGGTGAGTTTTTTCGCGACACGCCACGCAGCCGGCAGGAAACCAGCCTGGGCTCCGGCGTTATCGTCAGCCAACAAGGTTATATCCTAACCAATAACCACGTTGTCGCCGAGGCCGATGGCATAGAAGTTGCCCTGCATGATGGCCGCACCACACGCGGCAAGCTGGTGGGCACCGATCCTGAAACCGATCTTGCTGTAATCAAAATAGAGCTAAGCAGCCTGCCCATCATCACCCTGGGCAACTCCGATCAACTGCGTGTTGGCGATGTGGTGCTTGCCATCGGCAATCCCTTTGGCGTGGGGCAAACCGTTACCCAGGGCATAGTCAGCGCGACCGGACGCAGCCAACTTGGGCTCAGCACCTTTGAAAACTTCATCCAGACCGATGCGGCAATAAATCCGGGCAACTCAGGTGGTGCCTTGATCAGCGCGGGCGGCGAACTGATAGGTATCAACACCGCCATCTTCTCCCGCTCCGGCGGCTCCCAGGGCATAGGTTTTGCTATTCCGGTAAATCTGGCGCGTGGCGTTATGCCGCAAATTATAGAACATGGCCATGTCAGCCGTGGCTGGATGGGTGTGGAGATCCAGGAGCTGACCGCAGAGCTGGCCGAATCCTTTGGCCTTGGCAAACAACAGGGCATCATCATCGCAGGAGTGCTCAAGCAAGGCCCGGCAGACCGTGCTGGCCTGCGACCTGGTGATATCATCACCGAGATCCATGGACATCCCCTGCATGATGCACGCACCGCGCTCAACATCATCACCCAGACCAAACCAGGTCAGCGCATCAACATCAAGGGACTGCGCAACCAGGAGCCTTTTGAATTGGAAGCAGTAGTCAGCGAACGGCCAGTGCAAAACACCGAGTAATTTAAAAAGCCTGCATTTATTCCGTCATTCCCGCGCAGACGGGAATCCAGAAAACCGCATGAATGAAGATAAAATATTCCTCACCCCCTCTCCCCCAACCCCTCTCCCGCAAGCAGGAGAGGGGAGCTTTGCGGGCGGGTTATTCAAATCCTTTTTTTAATTAACGCAGGCGCAATAACCACCGGGCATTGCGCCGAATGTAGAAAACCTGCACCTACTCCGTCATTCCCGCGCAGGCGGGAATCCAGAAATTCAAAAGAACT
>JBAYOW010000068.1:0-8894 GCA_041678005.1 Thiohalomonadaceae bacterium | reverse complement strand
TCCTTAATCAACTTGTTGATTCGGTTAAGAACCTTTTTGTCGGTTTTTTGCCAGTACAGATAGTCTTCCCAGGCATTCTCGGAGAAGATAAGCTTCATTCAAGAAGTTCCTTTTCCTGTCCGCTGCCTTGCTCCAATTCGGCAACGGATTCTAATAGTCGGCGGGCATTCTTCGGCGCACGCAGAAGATAGGCGGTCTCCTGCAGCGCTTCATAGTCTTCAAGCGAGATCATTACCACGGACTGCGATTTGCTCCGGGTGATAATGATTGGCGAACGGTCTTCACAGACCTGCTCCATGGTTTTTGCTAGATTGGTTCTGGCAGCTGTGTAGCTAATTACATCCATAAGATCGCTCCTGTACAAGATATTGTCCACGTACAGGATACCGTACAAAGAAAGATTTAACAATCAGCTGCACAACGACCGATTTTCCACTACAGCACAGCTCCAAATCGGCGCGTGAGTCGGACGTTATAAATGTTAGAAGTAGACCCCAAAAATTGGACAGTGAGATAAGTGCTGCCTCGGGTCATGCTGCCATCCTGGCGGCGTCTTGATAATACACGCTGTCGGGCGTCTGCCTGTCAAGCGACTGATGCCGACGTTTGGCATTGTAGAACGCAATATACCTGCCTAACGAAGCACGGGCACCGCCGATGCTGTCGTAGGCTCTGAGGTAGACCTCCTCGTACTTCACGCTGCGCCACAGGCACTCGACAAAGACGTTATCGACACAGCGTCCATGCCGTCCATGCTAATGCGAATGTCGTGTTGTTTGAGCACACCGGTAAAATCCTCGCTCGTGAACTGGCTGCCTTGGTCGGTGTTGAAGATCTCCGGCGCACCGTAGGTCTCGATCGCTTCGTTCAACGCCTCGATACAAAAACTCGTGTCCAGCGTGTTGGACACCCGCCAGGACAGTACCCGCCTCGAATACCAGTCTATGATGGCGACCATATACACAAAACCCACGGCCATCGGGATATACGTCACGTCGGTCGCCCACACCTGATTCGGGCGCTCGATCGTGAGCCACCTCAGCAGGTATGGATACACCTTGTGCGCCTGGTTGGCCAGGCTCAAATTGCGCTTCGGATACAGCACCGCCAGACCCATGGTGCGCATCAGGCGCTGCACGCGCTTGCGGTTGACACAGCGACCCTCATCCTCAAGCCAATCCCGGATGCGTCGGCTGCCGTAGTAGGGATGCTCCAGATGGCACCGGTCAATCAGCACCATCAGTCCAAGCTCTTCCTCTGCCTTCCTGGCATCTTTACCGAACACGTCCGGCGCTCCGTTCAACAGCTGCTTCTTCCACTCGGTGATCTGGTTGGCGTGTACATCGAGCTTCTTCACTAGCTCCACCATCGTCAGATCCCCCTTGATCGCCGCCAGGGTCACCTTGGACTTGAATTCAGGTGAATGGCTACGCCTCTTTCGTTTCATCGCTTCTCTCCAGAGCCTGTTGCTCATGATGGAGGAAAGCACTTATCATCGTCCAGTCACTGTCCAAACGGTGGGGTCCACCTCTAACATAACCGTAACTGGAAGCGTTAAGCATATTTCTGGCCATATAGCAGCACTGCTAATAATTTTAATTGCTATCATAAGGTTATATCTACCCCATAGATATTGAGATATCCATAGGAAGCACGGCGTTGACTGATAGTCATATAGCGCAAAATTCAACCCAAGCCGATGCAGCAGGCATCAAGGTGGGGCGTTCAGTATTCAAGCGTTTTTTAGTATTTTTAATACTCTTGTCAGCTGTTTTTGTTGGCGTGAGCCTGCCCGTTTATCTTGAATATAAAAACGGTGTCCAAGAACAGTTGTTAGCCAATGAAGAGGTGGCAGTTGCTTCCGCGGTGCAGATGATTCAAAAGGAAATGTATGAGCAGCTGCATATGTTGGATATGCTTGCCCGAACACATATCCTAAATGAATACCTGGCTGAAGGTACTGCAGCGCAAAAGCTGCGTGTACAAAAGATGTTCGAAACGTTTTCTACCTCTTTTCATCGTTATGACCAAATCCGTGTGCTTGATAATACTGGGCAGGAAACTATCAGGGTGAACCTGGTTGACGGTGAAGGGCGTACCGTCCCCGATGAAGAATTGCAGAATAAAGCGGATCGCTACTACTTCCAGGTTAAGAAAAGCATGCACCCGGGCCAGGTATATGTCTCGCTGATGGATCTGAATATCGAACATGGTGTTTTGGAAGAGCCCTATAAACCAACCTTGCGCTTCTTAAAGGTGCTTTACAATAAGCAAGGCGAGCAGGCTGGTGTTTTGGTGATCAACTATTTAGCTAAGGGGATGCTGTTGCGTTTTCGCCAGATAATGAGTCAGCGCGAAGGTCAGCAAGGGATGCTGCTAGATGGTCAAGGTTATTGGCTCAGCAACTATGAGCGTGGTAATGAGTGGGGTGCTGACTTAGGTCGTCCTGAACATAAGTTTGCGCAGTTTTTCCCTGACGCATGGTCAGTTATAGCAACTAATAAGTCCGGTATTTATGAAAACGAGGCAGGGGTGTTTCGTTATCAGAGTATCGAGCCGTTAAGCTTTTTAGATAGTCAGCCAGCGCATTTTCGCATGGAGCACCACCCGCTCATTACTGATGAGTCTTTTGCCAATGCCAACTGGAAATTAGTGGTTTTTCTTCCTCGACAGCTAATTAATTCACATTCATTTTTAAACCAGCCACTAGGGCGTACTTTATTAATACTAGTGATTTTAATGCTGGTGGGTATGGCTTTTCTAGGTGCTTTTTTAACGGTACAACGCCAGTTGCGACAAGAAAAAGAACAACAGGTTTTGGCGCTGCTAGAGCAGCAGGCAAGCATTGATACTTTGACCGGTATACGCAACCGCAGAAGCTTTTATGAGCACGGCCGAGTCGAGCTTAAGCGGGCACTGCGTTATAAAGAGCCGCTGACGGCTTTGATGGTTGATGCTGATTACTTTAAGAAAGTGAATGATACCTACGGGCATGCGGTTGGTGATTTAGTGCTCAAAGAACTTGCTAGGATAATGACGGAAACCTTGCGTGAGATTGACCTCTTGGGCCGTGTGGGTGGCGAAGAGTTCGCTGTGCTGCTGCTACGCACGTCTTTGCCTGAGGCGCTTGAGGTGGCTGAGCGGTTAAGAGCTAAAATAGCAGCGCTAAAAGTAAGTATGCCGGTAGGGGGTAGCATTTGCTTTACCGTATCCATTGGTTTAGCGGTTTTAACAAAGGCAGATCAGAGTCTCGAGGGTTTGTTTAAAAAGGCAGATGTTGATCTCTATGAGGCGAAGAAACAGGGGCGCAACCGAGTAGTGAGCTATACGAAAGAGATGTCAGAGCCCTGAGCAGATACTGCAGTATTAGGCCGTTAATGTTCTCGTAAACATTTTGATTTTAAAGTTTGCTCAAAACCAGCTGGCTCAAATGAGGTTGACGTGTTGGGCTGCGCGCAGTCACAGCTCAAAATTGCGCCTTCCTGCCTGCCATTCTAAATGCGCCGGATTTCATAAACGACGCAGACGTAAATGATGCAGGAATGTCCTTGATGCGTTATCACATCTAGAATTGAGGGGTAGCGAGTCCAGACGGCGTGGGAGTTGCGCAAAAAAAACCGCAGGCTAACACTGAAAACCATGATGATATGGAAACGCAGCCAGTGATCACATGCATTACGTCCATGCCGAATCTGACCCCGAGTCAGCCTGCATATGCCTCACTGGCGGCGCGTGAGATGAGTATAGCAAATGATTGAAATAAAACTCGACAATCAACAAGTCACTGCTGCTACCCAGCATATCAACGACACCCTGAGCAACACCGCCTCTGTTTACCGGGACATCGGCGAATACCTGTTGGTTAGCACCAAGCGCCGCTTTACCGACAAGGTAGCTGCCCGATGGCGCGGGATGGTAGCCAACAGTCCAGTCACCCAAGCACGCAAGGGCCAGTTCGGTAACAGCCAGCCAACAGCCCACTTCCTTGGGGTGATATCCCGGCACGCCCGTTTCTAGGGATTAGTCATAAAGACGAGGCCGACATTCTCGACATCATCAAAGAGCACCTACTGGCTTACTGATAACGCTGATCCTGCATAACGCCCTTGTAACACGACGTTCCGCCGGTAAACTTCACCCCCGCGAAATCTGGTGTCCAGTTCTTTTGAATTACTGGATTCCCGACTTCGTGGGAATGACGGAATAAATACCGTGGGCGCGGCCAAGCTCCCCTCTTCCGCTTGCGGGAGAGGGGCTGGGGGAGAGGGGCTTTTGATCTTCGTTCATAGGCCTCCTGCATTGTATGTTTATTTACACCGATAACAGCATCTACATTCGGCGCAATGCCCGCTGGTTATTGCGCCCTGCCTGACCGTACCGCATTTAACAAGGGCGGGCATTCATGCCCGCCCTTGACTGTTCAAGCAAAAAACGCCCTCTCCCCCGTCCCCTCTCCCATTGAAGGGAGAAGTGCGCCCTTCATTCCTGGATTCCAGCCTGCGCGTGAATGACGGAATAAATACGCCAAATCCCGTGATAGCGGCCGGGCTCCCCTCTCCCGTGAGCGTGAGAGGGTGAAACATGCGGGCTAGCAGGCTGTTACAATACGCTTCGCCCCTATTGTTTCACTGAAAAATGCCGTGTTGAATCTTAATCCCCCACAACAAGAAGCCGTGCGCTATATCGATGGCCCACTGCTGGTGCTGGCTGGTGCCGGTAGCGGCAAGACACGTGTGATCACGCAAAAAATCGCCTGGCTGATCCGCTCCTGTGGTCTGTCACCGCAACATATCGCTGCGGTGACCTTTACCAACAAGGCCGCACGCGAGATGAAAGAGCGTGTGGCTCAATTGCTGAGCCGCAAGGAAAGCCGTGGTCTGCGGGTGTCTACATTTCATACCCTGGGGCTGGATATCATTCGCCGCGAGGCACGCCATCTGGGCTACAAGCCTTCTTTCTCTATCTTCGATGCCACCGACAGCGCCAATCTGCTCAAGGAATTATTGCACCAGGAAAGTATTCACGAGGATTTGCTTAAAGAAATACAACAGCAGATCTCGCGCTGGAAAAACGCCTTCATCAGTACCGAGCAGGCGGTAAAGCTGGCCAGCAGCGAAGGTGAACTACGCACGGCGAGGCTTTACGCCGTCTATAATCGTCATCTCAAGGCCTATAACGCACTGGATTTCGATGATTTGATCATGTGGCCGGTGCATTTATTCATGCAACAAACAGAAATACTGGAACACTGGCAAAACCGCACCCGCCACTTGCTGGTGGATGAATATCAGGACACCAACGCGACTCAATATCAATTAATCAAGCTGCTTTGTGGCCCACGTGCGGCACTTACTGTCGTGGGTGATGATGATCAATCCATCTACGCCTGGCGCGGTGCACAGCCAGAAAACCTGGCACTGCTTAAAGATGACTTCCCCCAGCTCAAGGTCATCAAGCTGGAGCAAAATTACCGCTCCACTGGCTGCATCCTCAAGGCCGCCAATCAGTTGATCACTAATAATCCGCATATCTTTATCAAGCGCCTCTGGAGCCAGCATGGGTATGGCGAGCCGATTCGGGTCATCTCCTGTGCCGATGAAGAAGATGAGGCGGTACAGGTGGCCGGACTTATCATTAGCCACAAATTTAAACATCGTACCGACTACCGTGACTACGCCATCCTCTATCGTGGCAATCACCAATCACGTCTGTTCGAAAAGGCACTACGCGAACAACGCATCCCCTACACCCTCTCTGGTGGCACTTCCTTTTTTGACCATAGTGAAATCAAGGATGTGCTCGCCTATCTCAAGCTATTAATCAATCCAGATGATGACATGGCTTTTTTACGTGCGGTGAATACACCGAGACGCGAGATAGGTCCAGTTACTCTGGAAAAGCTGGGCGCTTATGCCAACCAGCGTGGCATCAGCCTGTTCACTGCATGTTTTGAGCTTGGTCTTAAACAGCAATTAAGCGAGCGTGCGCACGCACGGCTGGAAAATTTTGTGCACTGGCTGGTCGATATCGGCGATCGTGCCAAACGCGGTGATCCACTACAGGCGGTGCGAGATCTGGTACAGGAGATAGACTACGAAAGTTATCTCAAGGACACTACTAAAGATCTTAAAGCTGCCGAACGGCGCATGGGCAATGTGCATGAGTTACTTGGCTGGATCAAACGCATGGCCGAGTTGGAAGAAAGTGCAGAAGTGGATATCACATTGCTGGTAAATAAAATCTGTTTGATAGACATGCTTGATCGCAACGATAATGAGGCCAATAGTGACACCGTGCGGCTGATGACCTTACATGCCGCCAAGGGGCTGGAATTTCCCCATGTCTTTTTGGTCGGTATAGAAGAGGAATTACTTCCGCATCGCAACAGCATTGAATTAGAAACTATTGAAGAAGAGCGGCGCCTCGCCTATGTCGGTATCACTCGCGCACAAAAAACCCTCACCATTACCGTAGCCACGCGGCGGCGGCGTGGCGGTGAGCTGGTACGCTGTGAGCCAAGCCGTTTTCTACAGGAGCTGCCGCAAGAGGATTTACAATGGGAAGGTGCGGGTATCGAGCTGCCTGCTGAAGTACGGCAGGAACGCGGCAAGGCACAACTGGCTAATTTAAAAGGTATGCTGCGCGGTTGAAGCCCAGGCTGCAACAAACAAGCACAAGATGTGTCGGAAAACGAACGGGTCAAACACGCAATGCCTACAGGCCAAAGAGCCGGGCCAGTCGCGTTACTCAGTAACGCGTAAACTGGTGTAAAACCTTGCAACAGCAAAGCCAGATTTTTTACCCCCTGGTGAAATATGTGGCTTAGCTTATAAATATTTTCCGAGGCTACGCAAATGACAACACTTGGCGTGGTGATGGACCCGATTGCGGCCATCAACTACCAAAAGGATTCCACCCTGGCAATGCTGCTGGCGGCGCAGGCGCGTGGCTGGAAGTTGCGTTATTTTGAGCCAGCCGATCTATATCTGCGCGATGGTGTCGCCTATGGACGATGCCAACCCTTGCAGGTTTTTGCCGATGCACAACATTGGTATGAGCTGGGTGATGCAGTAGTTCAACCTCTCGCCGAGCTGGATGTGATCCTGATGCGCAAGGATCCACCATTCGATATGGAATACATCTATGCCACCTATCTGCTGGAACTGGCTGAACATGCCGGTGCGCTGGTAGTCAATCGCCCACAAAGCCTGCGCGATGCGAATGAAAAATTATTTACCGCCTGGTTTCCACAATGTACGCCACCGACCCTGGTCAGTCGTGACATGACACGCCTGCGCAATTTTATTGCCGAACAAGGTCAGACTGTGCTCAAGCCGCTGGATGGCATGGGTGGGGCATCGGTTTTCCTGACCCAACCGCATGACCCGAATGCCTCGGTGATCATCGAGACCTTGAGCCAACACGGTCAACGCATGGTGATGGCACAACGCTATCTGCCGGAGATAGCCCAGGGCGACAAGCGTATCCTGATGATTGATGGCGAGCCTGTGCCCTATGCCCTGGCGCGCATTCCAGCTGATGGTGAGCTACGTGGCAATCTGGCCGCCGGTGCCAAGGGCGTGGGTATGCCGCTGAGCGAACGTGACCGCTGGATCTGCCAGCAGGTGGCACCGCGCCTGCGTGAGTTAGGCCTGCTCTTCGTCGGGCTTGATGTGATCGGCGATTATCTCACTGAGATCAATGTCACCAGTCCGACTTGCATCCGTGAACTGGATGCACAATATGATCTCGATATTGGTGCACAGCTCATTGCTAGCATTGCCGCAAAGATTAAGCGCTAGTTTTTGTCCGTACTTAGCCGATAATAAGAATATGAGTTTTTTATTGACGAATGCTGCCATTCCACGTGTCCAGACCAGTGATCGTCTGGGCATGATGCTATTTCTTGCAGTGGCCCTGCACGCCACCGTAATCCTCGGCATCAGCTTTGCACCCAACAAGAAATCAGCCGAAGCCCCGCGCAGCATGGAAGTGATCCTGGTGCACAGCAAGAGCGAAAAAAAACCGGACAAGGCGGACTACCTGGCCCAGGTCTCCCAGCAAGGTGGCGGCGACGTGGAAGAAAAAGTGCGCCCCGGCAGCCCCTTTAGCAATACTGCCTCGCGCAGTGAACAAGGCAATGCCGCCCAAACCACCCCAATGACTGCACCCAAGCCAAAAAACTTAGCCAAACCCAACAATGTCATGACCGTACAGTCATCACCACAAAAAACACAAATCACCCCAGGCGAAGTACTACCTGAAACACCGGCACTCACGGCAATCGAACTGATGCCTAACCGACAGGAGATGGCCGCCCTGGCCGCCGAGATCTCCCAGCGTATGCAAAGCTATGCGGCCAAGCCACGGGAGAAATATATCACCGCCAGCACACAGGAATACATCGCTGCCAGCTATGAAAATGCCTGGCGCATGAAGGTTGAGCGCATCGGTAATCTCAACTATCCCGATGAGGCACGCCGTGCCAATCTGTTTGGTTCCTTGATGCTGGATGTGGCCATCAATGCCTACGGCAGTCTGAGAGATGTGCAGGTAATACGCTCATCCGGTCACCGCGTCCTGGATGAGGGGGCTGTCCGCATCGTGAAAATGGCAGCCCCCTATGCCCCTTTGCCAGCCTCACTAAGCAAGGACACCGATGTACTACACATAATACGCACCTGGCTGTTTGAAAGCGGCAGCTCACTGGAAATGCGTTAAACGGCAAAACTCTCAAGATGTGCTTCAGGTTCCGCGTGGGCATGAATGCCCACCCTACGGTTAAATGCGGTACGGTCAGGCAGGGCGCAATAACCAACGGGCATGCACGAATGTGAAAAGTCTTTCCACCCTCTCCCCCAGCCCCTCTCCCGCAAGCGGGAGAGGGGGGCTTT
>JBAYOW010000067.1:0-8990 GCA_041678005.1 Thiohalomonadaceae bacterium | reverse complement strand
TATGGGAACTGACGCAAAATCCCTGGGCCGTCTTGCAGACCGTATCGCGAGAGAAATTGCAACGTGTTTTAACCGACCCCACTTTTCGTAAAACCATTGACGATCTGGTGCAAATCAGGCGGGATGCGGTGGATGCCCCCGCCTGGTTTCAACAAACTCACCCGCAATCCAAACTAGGCTGTGTCGCTTATTTCAGCATGGAATTTATGTTAAGCGAAGCGTTGCCCATTTACTCGGGTGGGCTAGGCAATGTGGCGGGCGACCAGCTCAAGGCCGCCAGCGATCTGGGTGTGCCAGTGATCGGCGTGGGGCTGCTCTACCAGCAGGGTTATTTTCGCCAGTTAATTGACCAAAATGGTGCGCAACAGGCGCTGTATCCGTATAACGATACATGGCAATTACCGATCACCCCATTACGCAAAAGTGATGGGAAGTGGCTGCGGCTGAAACTTGATCTACCGGGTTACCCAATCTGGCTGCGCACCTGGCAGGTTAAGGTGGGCAGTACAAAACTTTACCTGCTGGATAGCAATGATGTAGCAAACTATCCACCATACCGCGGGATCACCAGCGAGCTGTATGGCGGTGGATCAGAGCTACGCCTGATGCAGGAACTGGTCCTTGGCATGGGCGGCTGGCGCTTGCTCGCCGCACTCGGCATTGAACCAGATGTCTGCCACCTGAATGAAGGCCATGCAGCATTCGCGGTGCTGGAACGTGCACGCAGTTTTATGCAAGCCACCGGGCAATCCTTCGAGACCGCACTTGCTGTTACCCGGACAGGTAATCTATTCACCACCCACACGGCGGTAACTGCTGGCTTTGACCACTTCGATCCAGACAGGATAGTTCACTACCTGGGTGGCTATGCCCAAACTCAACTCGGGATTACGCCTCACGATCTGCTGGCAATAGGTCGCCTGCATCCTGTTGACACATCAGAGCCTTTCAATATGGCCTATCTGGCGATCCGCGGTAGCGGAGCGGTGAATGGTGTGAGCCAACTGCATGGTGAGGTGAGCCGACGACTGTTTGCACCGCTATTCCCACGCTGGCCTGAGGACGAGGTGCCGGTCGGACATGTAACCAATGGCGTGCATATGCCAACCTGGGATTCGGCAGCTGCTGACGATCTTTGGACGCAGGCCTGTGGCAAGGACCGTTGGCTGGGACAGACTGAGGATTTGAAACATGATATCCAACAAATTCCTGACGCCGATTTGTGGGCCTTCCGCGCGACAAAGAGCATGGCGTTGATTGACTACGCTCGCGATCGCCTACGTCGGCAACTGGCAGCCTCCGGTGCGCCGCCCGAGGATACAGAGGGTGCTAAGCATGCATGTAGTCGCAACACTTTGACGCTGGGCTTCGCACGCCGTTTTGCCACCTACAAGCGACCAAATCTGCTGCTCCACGACCCGGAACGTCTATTACGCCTGTTAAATAATCCCCAGCAACCGTTGCAGCTAATCATCGCCGGCAAGGCCCATCCAGCAGACCAGGATGGGCAAGAGCTGATTCAACAATGGATGCACTTTATTCGCAGACCAGAGACACAAGGCCATGTAATCTTTCTCAGTGATTATGATATGCATTTAGCCGAACACTTGGTGCAGGGTATCGATGTCTGGCTTAACACTCCACGCCGGCCGTGGGAGGCTTGCGGCACCAGCGGCATGAAGGTGCTGGTCAATGGTGGTATCAATCTGTCGGAACTGGATGGCTGGTGGGCGGAGGCCTACACGCCAGAAGTCGGTTGGGCACTGGGAGACGGCGAGGAACATGATGATCCTGCCTGGGATGCGATAGAGGCTGAGGCTCTCTATGACCTACTTGAGCACGAGGTGATACCTGAATTCTACAGCCGTGATACACAGGGCATTCCCGTTGCCTGGGTGGCGCGAATGCGGGAAAGCATGGCGCGCCTGACACCACATTTTTCTTCTAACCGCACGGTGCGTGAATATACCGAGCAATACTATCTCCCGGCGGCAGAGGCCTTACAGGAGCGGGCTGCCAACAAAGGTGCGGCCGGTTTGCAGATAGTGGAATGGCGCAAAGCGCTGGAGCAAAAATGGGCCGCTTTACGCTTCGGTGAAGATAAGATCGAGACTACTAACGATAAACACACCTTCGAAATCCAGGTATATCTCGATGGCATCGACGCGCTGGCCGTGCGGGTCGAACTTTATGCTACTGGAGCGCACGGTAGCGCGCCGGAACGCGTGAAGATGACACCGATTCGACAATTGGTGGGTGCTGAAAACGGCTACGCTTATCATGCCGAAGTGCCCGCCAGCCGCCCGGCGTCGGACTATACGGCGCGTATCATACCGCAGCACAGTGGTGTGACGGTTCCTCTGGAAGAGGCGCATATCCTGTGGCAACGATAATATGCGTACGCTTGAGACAGAAATATACTGATAAAATCGCCGCGTAATGACCTGACCAAGCAGGCCTAACAAGCAAGAATTAATCCGTCTGGCATTCAGCCGACATGTAACAGCGTTTGAATAAACTGATAGTATCTAGCTGATTCCACGGTTTTCAAAAAGGTGAGCAATATGGATACCACATTAATTGTTATTCTGGTTGTTGTTGCACTGATCATTTTTTATGTGATCGCCATATACAACAAATTGGTAACACTGAAAAACCGCTACCAAAATGCCTTTGCCCAAATCGAAGTGCAATTAAAACGGCGTTACGACCTGATACCTAATCTCATCGAGACCGCGAAGGGTTATATCAAGCATGAGCGTGAAACCCTGGAAGCAGTGGTTGAGGCACGCAATATGGCAAACAACATGTTGTCAAATGCGGCCGCCGATCCGGGCAATGCCGAGGCGATAAAAGGTCTGAGTGGTGCCGAAGGCAAACTGGCCGGCGCACTGATGAATTTTAATATGGTGATGGAGGCCTATCCGGACCTCAAGGCCAATCAAAACATGATGCAGCTGAGTGAAGAGCTCATCTCTACCGAGAATAAGGTGTCTTTCGCCCGACAGGCCTTCAACGACCAGGTGATGGACTATAACACCTACAAGCAGACGTTCCCGCCGATGTTTTTTGCGGCAAGTTTTGGTCACGCACAGGATGCCACCCTGCTTGAATTTGAAGATACGGCGGCCATACAAGCTGCACCAAAAGTCTCATTTTAATCACTACGTTTTATTCTAAAGGTCGAAATGAATTTCTTTGAATCACAAGACCGTGTGCGTAAAAACACACTACAGCTAGTCCTGCTATTCGCCTTGGCAGTGGTCAGCTTGATTGTCATGACCAATATTCTGCTCATGATGACATTTGGATTTATCAACAGCGAGCAATTGCAAAACGGCGGGACACTGCTTGAGCAAATGGATTGGCAGACATTTGCCGCTGTCAGTGCCGGTGTCGCTGTGGTAGTGCTGGCTGGCAGTCTCTACAAGATCATGGCCCTGTCGGCAGGCGGCAAAGTGGTGGCTGAATCACTGGGCGGGCAATTGATCCCGCAAAATACTAAAGATTTGAAGCAACGCAAATTGTTGAACGTGGTGGAGGAAATGGCTATCGCCTCCGGCACACCGGCACCGCCGGTTTATCTGCTAGCCAACGAGCCAGGTATTAACGCCTTTGCCGCTGGTTTCTCGCCACGCGATGCCGTTATCGGCGTTACACAGGGGACGATCGACCATCTAAGTCGTGAACAGCTGCAAGGCGTCATTGCCCATGAGTTCAGCCATATCTTTAATGGCGATATGCGGCTCAACATCCGCTTGATGGGGGTGCTGCATGGCATCCTGATCGTCGGCATTATTGGCTACTATATTTTGCGTTACACTTCTTTATCACGGCGCGGACGGAGCAACGATAAAGGCGCGGGCGGCATACTGGCACTGGCTATTGGGCTAATGGTCATCGGTTTTGCCGGTACCTTTTTCGGTGGCTTAATCAAGGCCGCAGTAAGTCGGCAACGGGAATACCTGGCAGATGCCTCGGCAGTTCAATTTACCCGTAACCCGGACGGGATTGCGGGCGCATTGAAACGTATAGGCGGACTGGAATACGGCTCCACGGTGGAAAATCCCCGCGCAGCCGAAGTCAGTCATGCCTTTTTTGCCCAGGGTGTTTCTGGTTTTATGCGAGCATTTTCCGCCACACACCCACCGCTGGCGAAGCGTATTCGACGCATCGATCCTCATTGGGATGGCAAGTTTGCCACCTCCGATAAGCCCGACAAGATCGTCCCCTCCCAAGAGGCTGGCTTGAGCGATCAAGAAAGGGCTACTAAAGAAGCGACCATGACACGCGAACAGCTTGCTAAAAAGGTAGCTGCTGTTGCCACCGGTGCCGCCATGGCCAATGTTGCAAATGCCATTGATCAAATCGGTAATCCGAAGCTGGAAACAATCAATCATGCCCGTGCACTGATAGCTGAATTGCCTGCCACTATCATTGAGGCTGCCCATGAACCTTATGGTGCTCGCGCCGTTATTTATTCCTTAGTGCTAGATCCAGGACATGCAGTTCGTGACAGGCAACTGGCACGGCTGCAGGCGTATGCCGATGCAAATGTCCTGGTGTTAACACACAAATTAATGCCAGCAATGGATGGTCTGGATATTAAATACCGTTTGCCATTAGTTGATATCGCCATCCCGGCACTAAAACAGTTATCACTCGATCAATATCAAAGCTTCAGAGACAACCTGGTTGCATTAATTGAAATGGATTCCAGGTTCGATCTATTTGAATGGTCCTTGCAAAAGATTCTGTTTAACCATCTTGATGGGCAGTTTTTCAAACTGGCCCGCTCGAAAACTCGTTATTCTGATATTGGCCAACTAAAGCAGGAAACCGCGTTAATCCTTTCAGTAATGGCCTACGCTGGTCAGCAGGAGCAAAAGGCCGTTGAGGAAGCATTTAGTTCTGCAACCAAAACACTGGAAATCAGCGGGCTTCAATTAGTGAGAAAAGATAAAATCAGTCTTTCAAGCTTGGACCATGCCCTGGGGAAACTGGAAGAGTTGAAACCGTTGGCCAAGCTACAACTACTAAAAGCCTGTGCCGCCAGCGCCCTGCATGACCAAAAAGTATCCGCTGTGGAAGTAGAATTATTGCGTGCCTTTTCCGACGTCCTCGGAAGCCCTATGCCGCCGGTAATTATGTAGCTAAATTCACCTTTTCTGCGTGTTTTTGCGCCCAAACACATAATGCAGGCGAGTCGGCCCATCGACTATGTCGCGCTCTACCCACGCTGCATGCAAGTTGCCGTCGTTGTCTAGAATAATACTTGGATGTGCCTGCTCACCTGCTCCACCGGCACCCGGTATAATGACATCATCACTCCACTCCTCTCCCTCGCGCCAGCTCATCATCACATTGGCGTTGCCATCACGTTCGTCATCCCATGCCGCCACCAGCATGCCCTCAGCATCACCGGCAACCGTGCTGTGCCACTGACGCGCGACCCCGCCGAACTCGTCCTGCACCCGCTCATTGGCGCCGAAGCCCTCTTGCCCCAGCCACCACGCACCGTAAATATCGTAACCCTCCCTAAAATCACGTTTGTCAGCCCAAGCGGCAAACACGCTGGAGGCTCCATAGGCAGCCAGCGCAACACGGGCAACACCGTGTCCCTTGCCGTAGGGCATTTTCTGCCCTCCTTCGGGATTCAGACTGATGCGTCGAGGCGGAGTGAACTTGCAGACATCGCTCAATCTGCTTTGGCTTGCCATGATAATAGTATGACCAGGACGTCGGTCTTCCCAAGCCACAATCACCTGCCCCTGCTGTACCACCAGCGTGGGATAAAGTTGCTCATCCCTGGCTGGTTCGGCATCGACCGCACATTGGCTCAGCTCACTTAATCTTGCCTCACTATCCAGCTGAAGCCGGTGCAGCACAATACGGCTGAAGCGAGCATTGCGCTCTGCCGCCACCAAGAATACCTCATCTCGATTTGTCGCCAAACTAGCCTGCGCTGCATCGCCGCTGGGCACTTTAAATACTGGCCCAAGTGTCTGCCCTAAAAGCAGGCGGGCGTAGAGCTGTCCATCTTCTTCCCACGCCACAACAAAACGCCCCATACCAAGTCCGATGAGGGATGGCTCAAAGGCCTCTCCCTCGCCACTTACCACCACCTCGTACCCAAACCCCGTATCGCTGACGCGTTTTTGTGCCAGATAGATCCGCGGCGTGCCATCCCGTTCGTCTTCCCATGCAACAGCAACGCTGTTAGCAGAAACCGCAATATTACGACGACCGGAAGACTCCAGATGGTGGAAGATCCCAGGCCCCGTCACGGCAGTTACGGCAACAGGCTTTTCAAATTGCCACGGTGTGGCAAGCGCACTGGTGGAGAGCAAAGAGGCAATTATGAAAATAGGCAACAAATACATATACATCACTTGGCCAGCTCCAGCATCTGTTGCACACCCTCATCAGCAGTCAACAGTTCCACTTTGGATTGAGCGCCGACAAGGCGCAGTTGCAACTCACCGGCAGAATTGAGAAAGGAGAATACCGGCGTAACAAAAGCCTTATAGCGGGTACCCAACTCACGCTCAGTAATACGCTCACCACTGGGCAGGCGCAGGCGCTTGCCGCTCTCAGCGTCCACATACGCCAGGATATAGTTCTCAGTAAAGCGCTCACGCACGAGCGGATCGGAGAATGCTTCCTTGTTGGTCTTCTCGCAATAGCCGCAGCCATAACGACCAAAATAAATAAAAACTGGTTTTGCTTCGGCCACTGCTTGCTGCATCGCCTTATCGAAGGAAATAAAGGGATAGCCCTCTGGAGCATCGGCATGAACTGTGAGAGGTATAGTTGATAAAAAGAACAAAACCAGAAACCGGGACATAACAACCTCCAGCGTGTTGTAAATGGGGTGAGCCTGACACCAACGACAGATACAAAGCCAGGTAATCAACCTGGCATGAACTGGCCTGGTATGCTAACACCATAATTTAAGATCTTATGCGGCAGCTATATTGCTAAGCATTCAAGCTGCATGTGCAGGTTTTCACTAAGACTCAGCCCATGTAAATTAATTGACTTTTATCAACTGTCTTTTTCCTGGTTTTCATCTTCTATAACCAGGCTCATAATTTTGCAATCACTTTTAAGTTTTTCATAATCACGCTCATCGGTAAAAACCTTTAACGCAATACCATTAGGTGCAATTCCGAATAACGGAATCACATTACCCTCATGGCTTTTTAAATAAGCCTCAATATCAAACTCATCAGTTAACTGCGTGGTTTTAATTTGCGCGCCACGAGAAATATAACTAGCTAAAGCAGCAAAGGTTATCTTGCTTGAGAATAACGCTTGTACTTTGCCGCTTTTGGTGGTGGTGTGCTTGCGTTCGTCTTTTTGTTTTTCTTTATTGGTAATAATATAAATATTAGCTGCACCAAACTCTGTTTTATAACGGGTTGCTGCTAATAGATTAAGCTCACGATTAGTTGTAATAGCCAGCATCCGGCCGACTCCGATAAGATCCAGCTGCTGATCAGCATGCTCGGAGACAACATTCCCCCAATATGCTTTAATATCTCGCATACGCGCTGCTTTAATATAGCTCCAATGAGAATCAGCGATCATACTATCAAAACCTTGTTTGTTAAGTGCTTCAGCAATAGCCAAGGCCACCGGATTCCCACCAACAATTAAAATGCCTTTACTCTCCGGGCTGGCTACTCCCAAACGTTTTGACAGAATGCCCGCGGTCGCTGACTGAAATACCACAGTACCAATAATAACCATAAACGTCAGCGAGACCAGCAGCGATGCTTCCGCATAACCTTCTTGCTCCAGGCGTAAAGCAAATAAAGCTGATACCGCCGCTGCCACAATACCACGTGGCGCAATCCATGACAGCATAACACGCTCTTGCCAATTCAAATCAGAGCCCCAGGTACAGACAGCGATTTTCAACGGGCGGGCGACAAATTGGATAATTAAAAACAATACTAGCGACAGCCAACCTATTTCAATTAATGGCTCTATATCCATTCGTGCCGCTAAAATAATAAATAATCCAGCAACCAGTAGCAGGGTTAAACTTTCTTTGAAGTTTAAAATATCTTCAATAGCGACATTCTTGCTGTTAGCCAGCCACATGCCCATCACGGTCACAGTTAACAAGCCAGACTCGTGAGCCAACACATCAGAGACTGCAAATACACCGAACACAAGGGTTAGTGTAAATACATTATGCAGATAGTCTGGCACCCAATGACGCCGAAGAATCTGAGCCATAAGCTCGCCGGCCAGAGCGCCCACAAGCACGCCAATCAAAATAATCCAGCCGAAATCAAACAACACACCCATTAAACCTTCGGCGCCTTTCTGAGCTGAAATAATAAAATTAAAAACCAAAACAGCCAGCAAGGCACCCAAAGGGTCAATAACAATACCTTCCCAGCGCAAAACATTGGCAATGCGTTTATCTAAATTCAAAACCCGCAACATCGGCACAACTACAGTGGGCCCTGTAACCACCACCAAAGAGCCAAACAATAAGGACAGCTGCCAATCCAAACCTAGTAGAAAATGGGTCGCCACGGCAATCACCAACCAAGTAACTATCATGCCGATAGTCACCATCCGTCTAATTACAATTTCGAGACCTCGAATCTGATTGAAATTCAAGGTCAACGCGCCTTCAAACAGAATCACCGCTACCGACAAGGACACAATGGTAAATAACAAATCACCAAAAATAAGATCGGGCTTAAGCCAGCCTGTAATCGGTGCGCCAAGAACAATGCCTATTAATAACAAGAATAAAATAGAAGGTAACTTTAACCACCATGACAGCCAATGCGCCAAAGAACCGAGAATCCCAATAGTTGCAATGGCTATTAATAAGTAATTGTCCATCAGTCCGTATCCTTTTAAAATATTTTCCGGCGCATTTGGTTTGTTCGCAGAATATAACTACGCAACAACAGTCAGCACAAATACCGTGATCATAAAATAAATTGTGGCTTGCTTAG
>JBAYOW010000066.1:0-9023 GCA_041678005.1 Thiohalomonadaceae bacterium | reverse complement strand
ATGTAGATGCTGTTATCGGTGTAAATAAATATGCAATACAGAAGTATGCGTGAACGAAAATAAAAAGCCCCTCTCCCCCAACCCCTCTCCCGCAAGCGGGAGAGGGGAGAAGTTTCGTTCTACTCTGATCCTTCATTCCCGCGCGGGCGGGAATCCAGAAATTAAAAAGAGGCGGATTCAACCCTGAAGTGCATATCTATCGGTTCCCATGCTCCTGCGTGGGAACCTTATACGAGGATAAAGCATGCATTCCCGCACAGGAGCGTGGTAACAAGTGCAGAAAATCGCTTTGCCTATTTATAGCTGGCCGCTATTTCCAGGGTTTCAAGTTGTGCGCTTATGAGTTGAATTTAGGGAAGCGCTGAATAATGTTGGCGAGGCAGTCAGGGCTAGGCAACACTATTCAGCGCTTCCCTAAGTGTTCAAACCAGCAACAAGGCCAAGCCTTGCATCACCAGCCAGGCCATGCCTGCGGCCAATATATCATCCAGCATGATGCCGAGGCCACCTGTTAGCTGTTTGTCGGCCCAGCGAACTGGCCAGGGCTTGAGAATATCGAACAGACGAAACAGGACAAAGCCAAGCAACAGCCACAACCATCCAGCAGGGGCGGCGATCATGGTGATGAGGTAGCCGACGATCTCATCCCAGACGATGGCCGGGTGATCGTGTTCACCTAAGACTTCTGCCGTGTAATCGCACAACCAGAAGCCCAAGAAAATAAACATCATGAGCAGCGCCAAATAAGATTGTAATGAAAGCCCTGCCATCATTAGATAAATGGGAACCGCAACGATTGTACCGAAGGTACCCGGTGCCTTTGGCAGCAGGCCACTGCCGAAGCCAAAAGATAAAAGATGAGCTGGATTGGCTAGCATACCTAAGGAGGGACGCATTATCTTCACCTGTCGCGAAAGTGGTCAAAACCCAAGCGTGTCCCAGACCAGCAACTACCATCTGCCTGCATAAACCGCAGACCTGGCCTATCTTCTATCTGACCTATGCAGTGACAGGCAAAACCCCAACCCTGGCTCAGCTGTTCGACTACATCACACTGCGCCGCTGGCACGGTAAAACAAAGCTCGTAGTCATCGCCAGAGGAAAGAATGTAGGGCCAACGCTCGCTTGCCTCCGGCAATAGCGTTTGCATGGCCATGGATGCAGGTAGCTGCGCCAGTTCAATGCGTGCACCCACGCCACTTTGCTCCAGGATATGCCCCAGATCAGCCGCCAGCCCATCTGAAATATCGATGGCGGAACTTGCCAGCTCACGCAAGGCCAGCCCTGCGGCGATGCGCGGTGCAGGATATTCCAGCCGCTGCCGAAGATAATCAGCGATCTGTGATGAGGCACCGCGCTGTCCCTGTGCTAATTCAAGACCAAGGCCTGCATCACCTGGCGTACCAGTCACATATATACGATCGCCAACCCTTGCCCCATCGCGGCGCAAGCCTTGTCCGGCAGAAACAAACCCATGCAGTTGCATGGTAATCACACGTGGTCCTTGTACCGTATCCCCGCCCACCAGTTGCACCTGATAGGCGGTTGCCAGCTCAGATAGTCCTTTGACAAAACCTTGCAACCAGACTGCATCTGCCTCAGGCAGGCTCAGGGCCAGGGTCGCCCAGGCAGGCTCCGCTCCCATAGCTGCCAGATCGCTCAAGCCGACCGCCAGCGCCTTGTGGCCCACGGCGTCAGATGCTGTATCTACAGGGAAATGTCGACCTTCGACCAGGATATCGATAGTTACCGCCAGCTCCATCCCTGCAGGTACTTGCAGTAAGGCGCAATCATCTCCCACCCCAAGCACGACATCATCGCGCTGCACGGTGGGATGACGGAAAAACTGTTCGATGAGATTGAATTCAGAGATCATCATGCGAGGATGAAATATACCGGATAATTAACGCGGCCGGATTTCCTGCGTACGCAGCTGGCGCGCCAATTTATCCAGCACGCTATTGACGTATTTATGGCCTTGCTCGCCACCAAAGATCTTGGCTAGTTCCACCGCCTCGTTGATCACAACCCGATAAGGCGTTTCAGGCCGATAACGCAATTCATAACAACCCATGCGCAGGATGGCGCGTTCCACCAGATCGACCTGCTCCAGCGGCCGGTCTAGTCGCGGCGTGAGTAGCCCATCCAGCTCGTCCAGGTGCGTAGTCACCTCATACAGGAGATCGTGAAAAAATCCCGGATCGGCCTTGCCCATCTCACCTGCAGTCAGGAACTGTTCTTCGATCACGGCGGGATCGTCGGCGGTAATCTGCCATTGATAAAGCGCCTGCAACGCACGCTGGCGGGCACGGCTGCGAGCTTTGCTCATAATTACTTAATCTGCCCCAGCAGGTTGACCATTTCGATGGCCGACAATGTTGCCTCAACACCCTTGTTGCCAGCCTTGGTACCGGCGCGCTCAATGGCCTGCTCAATGGTATCCACGGTTAGCACACCAAAGGCCACCGGCACGCTATGTTGCATCATCACGGTCGCCAATCCCTTGGTGCATTCACCGGCGACATATTCAAAGTGTGGAGTACCGCCACGGATCACTGCACCAAGGGCGATGATGGCGTCATACTTTCCCGCCTGTGCCATATGCTGTGCCGCCAGTGGGATCTCAAAAGCCCCAGGTACACGGACGATCTCGATGTTATCGTCCACTGCTCCATGGCGGCGCAGCGTGTCCAGTGCCCCTTCCAGCAGGCTCTCCACGACAAAACTATTGAAGCGGCCTACCACGATGCCGAAACGGGATTTATTGATTACCAGACTACCTTCATAGGTCTTGATCTCACTCATGATGCATTCCTTGATTTTTATTTAACTGTATTAAGCTGAGCCATCGCTCTCGGCTTCGTGAGCAATATATTCAACTACTTCGAGGCCAAAGCCAGACAGCCCATGCATGCGCTTCGGCGAGCTCATTACGCGCATCTTTCGCACACCAAGATCCAGCAGAATCTGGGCACCTATACCGTAAGTACGCAAATCAGTACTCTTGCCTTCAGGTGCCGGTGCACCACCTTCCCCTTCCAACTGGCAATGTCTGATTTCGTGCAACAACTCATCGGCTGATTTATGCTGACGCAGCACTACCGCAACGCCGCTGCCATGCTGGGCAATATAGTTCAGTGCACTGTGTAATGGCCAGCCGCAATTCTTGTGTTGGTTGGCAAACAGATCACACAGATCATTTTGCATGTGCACGCGCACCAGAGCAGGCTCAACAGAAGAAATCTTGCCCTTGACCACGGCCAGATGCATCTCATGAGCGATCAGATCACGATAGGCCACCAGAGTAAACTCACCAAATGCCGTCGGCAGTTTATAACTAGCCATACGCTCTACGGTCGGCTCGTTTTGCAGGCGATATTGAATCAAATCAGCCACGGTTCCGATCTTGATGTCGTGTTCCCTGGCAAAGGCCTCTAAATCAGGGCGACGCGCCATCGAGCCATCTTCATTCAACACCTCGACGATCACCGCGGCCGGCTCCATGCCAGCCAGACGCGTCAGATCACAACCAGCCTCGGTATGACCAGCACGGGTCAAGACTCCACCTGGCTGCGCCATCAAGGGAAAGATATGCCCGGGCTGGACTATATCTGCCGACGTGGCATTGGGCGCAACTGCCACACGCACCGTATGTGCACGATCGTAGGCCGAGATGCCGGTGGTCACGCCATGTGCCGCCTCTATAGACAGCGTAAAGGCCGTACCGTGTTTTTCCTTGTTGTCGCTGACCATCAAGGGCAATTGCAGCTGCTCGCATCGCTCCTTGGTGAGGGTCAAGCAAATCAGTCCACGACCATAGCGGGCCATGAAATTAATGTCCTCCGGCCGTACCATCGAAGCGGCCATAATCAGATCGCCTTCATTTTCACGATCCTCATCATCCATCAGGATCACCATCCGGCCACGCCTGATGTCTGCAATGATTTCTTCTGTTGTATTCAGTGCCATACTTTTTAACCAATCAGTATTATGAAAAGCCATGCTTGGCCAGAAAATCCATGGTCATACCTGCACTGGCTGACCGTGCAGCCTCTTCACCCTGTAACAAACGCTCCAGATAACGGGCAAGCATATCCACTTCCAGATTCACGCGCTGTCCCACCGTCATTCCTGCCAGGGTAGTTTCCTGCAGGGTGTGGGGCACAATATTCAATTCAAACTCATCACCCTGCACGAGATTAACCGTCAGGCTGACTCCATCAATCGTGATTGAGCCCTTAGCCGCGATGTACTTTGCCAGTGCTGCCGGTGCCTTGAGACGAAAACGCAGCGAGCGTCCAGCCATATCACGGCTCAACACCGCGCCTACACCATCCACATGGCCACTGACCAAATGGCCACCCAGTCGTGAGGATAGTTGCAGAGCTTTTTCCAGATTGACACGACTGCCTGCACGCAACTCGGCAAAACAAGTATGAGCCAGAGTTTCTGCCGACACGTCTGCCCAGAAGCCATCGCCTGGCAATGCAGTTACCGTCAGGCAAACTCCATTGACAGCGATGCTGTCGCCAAGCTGCACATCCGTCAAATCTAATACGCCACTACGTACATGCAAACGATAATCTTCGCCCTGCGGTTGCAGCGCAGCGATCTCACCTATAGCCTCAACAATACCGGTAAACATCAGATATCTGTCCGCGGCAAAACTTTGGCAGTGAGTCGCCAATCCTGGCCGACTGCACGCTGATCGGTAATTTCCAGTTTGATACGCTGCTCCATACGATCCATGCCCGATAGATGAAACAAACCACGCGCACTATCACCCATCAACACCGGTGCCATATAAATAATCAACTCATCAATCAACCCCGCCTGCAACATAGCACCACTCAAAGTGGCACCAGTCTCCAGCAGTACTTCATTGATCTGATGCTCGCCCAATAGCTGCAACACGCCCGGCAGATCGACGCGATCCAGACCGTTGGGTAAATACACTACAGCGGCGCCAGCATTCTCCAGTCGCTCACGTGCAGCAGCATCATCACAGGCCGTCACCACCAACACGCCACCAGGCTGTTGCAACAGCCGCGAGTTCTCCGGCATGGATAGACGCGGATCGAGCACCACACGCAAAGGTTGTTGCTGATCATCAAGTCCAGCCAGGCGCACAGTCAGGTTTGGATCATCGGCCAACACCGTGCCCACACCGGTTATGATGGCACAGCTACGCGCGCGCCAGTGCTGCACATCCTCGCGCGCCGCGCTGCCGGTGATCCATTTGCTCTCACCAGAGGCCATCGCCGTACGTCCATCCAGGCTCATCGCCAGTTTGTTACGCACAAAAGGCCGCCCTGTACGCAAACGCATGAGATAACCAGGATTCAATGATTCTGCCTGAGTCTGCATCAAGCCACTCGCCACACTCACACCGGCCTGTTGCAAACGTTGCAAGCCCTGGCTTGCAACTTGTGGATTAGGATCCACCATCGCCGCTATCACTCGCCCAGCCCCTGCCTTTAGCAAGGCATCCACACAAGGTGGTGTGCGTCCGTGATGATTGCAAGGCTCCAGCGTGACATAGACCGTCGCACCTCGTACTTGCTCACCAGCCTGTGCCAGCGCCATTACCTCGGCATGCGGGCCACCGGTTAACTCATGCCAGCCCTCACCAATTACGTTGTTATCCTTGACAACGACACAGCCGACACGCGGGTTGGGGCGGGTAGTATAAAGACCACGCTCAGCCAATTGCAGGGCATGAGCCATGTGCGCATGGTCATCAGCAGAAAATTCATTCATTACAGACAATCCAAAAATAACCGACTCACTCTGGCTCACCATCCAGCAAGGTCAACTGCCTGCGCCGAGTGTGTGCAGGTAATTCATTTTGTAGACGCTCAATTTCTTCACGAAAGGCATTTACATCCTGAAAGCGACGATACACCGAGGCAAAGCGCACATAAGCCACTTCATCCAGGTCGCGCAATTCAGCCATCACCCACTCACCCACCTGGCGAGTTGGCAATTCACGCTCACCACTACTGCGCAGCTTGTGTATCACACGATTGATCGCAGCCTCTATGGTTTCGGTGTTGACCGGACGTTTTTCCAGCGCCCGTAAAAAACCTGAACGCAGCTTGTCTTCATTGAAAGGCTCACGCACCCCGCCCTGCTTGACCATGCGCGGCAATACCAATTCAGCTGTTTCAAAGGTGGTAAAGCGCTCATTACAGGTCAGGCATTCGCGCCGACGACGCACAGCATCGCCGTCATTGGCAAGACGCGAATCAATGACCTTGGTATCGTCGGCAGAACAAAAAGGACAGCGCATAGTTATAATTCAGCTACCAAACAACGAGCAGCCTGTAAAAAATCACCCAGCCTCTGATCAAACACCATAAACCGGCCGCCGCTTGCACACATCCAGCACCTTCAACTGCACCTGGGCAATCACCGACTCATCACCCTTGGCGTCGATAATGTCACAAATCCAGCCAGCTAGTTCGATCGCCTCAGCCTCGTCAAAGCCACGCGTGGTAATGGCAGGCGAGCCGATGCGGATACCGCTGGTAACAAAAGGTGATTGCGGATCATTGGGTACAGAATTTTTGTTAACCGTAATATTGGCCTGTCCCAACCAGGCATCGACTTCCTTGCCGGTCAGGCCCTGCTTGATGAAGCTGACCAGAAAAAGATGATTGTCAGTACCACCGGAAACAATGTCGTAACCGTGCTCGATGAACACCCTGGCCATCGCACGGGCATTGATAACCACCTGTTGCTGATAAGTCTTGAACTCAGGCTGCAAGGCTTCCTTGAGAGCCACCGCCTTAGCTGCAATGACATGCATCAATGGGCCACCCTGAGTACCTGGAAAAACCAGTGAATTGAATTTCTTTTCCAGCTCGGGATTTGCCTTGGCAAGAATAATACCGCCGCGTGGCCCACGCAGCGTCTTGTGTGTCGTCGTCGTCGTAACATCGGCGATCTGCACTGGATTGGGGTAAACCCCTGCAGCCACCAGTCCCGCCACATGCGCCATATCGACAAACAACCATGCACCAACCTTATCGGCAATATCACGAAAACGCTGCCAATCCACCACGCGGGAGTAGGCAGAAAATCCAGCGACAATGATCTTCGGCTTATGCTCCATGGCAAGAGCTTCAGCCTGGTCATAATCAATCTCACCAGTTTGCTCATTCAAACCATATTGCACGGCCTTGTATATCTTGCCGGAGAAATTAACCTTGGCACCGTGAGTTAAATGCCCACCATGAGCCAGTGACATGCCCAGTAGCGTATCGCCCGGCTCCAGCAAAGCCATATACACAGCCGCATTCGCCTGCGAACCTGAATGAGGCTGCACATTGGCATAATCTGCACCAAATAATTCCTTGGCGCGATCAATAGCCAGCTGTTCAGCTACATCGACAAACTCACAGCCACCGTAATAACGCTTGCCGGGATAACCCTCGGCATACTTGTTGGTCAACACAGAACCCTGCGCCGCCATCACCCGTGGACTTGCATAATTCTCCGAGGCGATCAGCTCAATATGCTCTTCCTGACGCACCGCCTCCTGCTCCATCGCCTGCCACAATTCATCATCAAATCCGGCAATCTGCATCTGCTTGTCAAACATCGTGCTTCCCCTGGAAATTCTACATGAAAAATAAGTGATCCAGCCACGGCCTGTTGCCGCAACAAAAAAGAGAGAAATAGTAGCCGATCCAGCCAAATATTGCATGACAGATTGATGCAGGCAAGGCAGAAAGAACAACTGAAATCAAAGTAAAAGGAAGCAGACCTTTAGATTGGCGCCCCGGATACGATTTGAACGTACGACCTGTCCCTTAGGAGGGGACTGCTCTATCCAGCTGAGCTACCGGGGCAATCTGATATAGACCAACACAAATAAATCGTTTTAACATGACAAAAGCACTTGCAAAATTGTGCTGCTTTGCGTGCTTTGTGGGTATTGCTTTGTGAGTATATGTTAAGCCGCCATGCGCGTGTTTATACTACACCAGCAGGCATATGGATAACGGCCTCATAACCAAAAAAATCAATTTTTTACAGGAGTAAATCATGTTACCAAAAAGAGAGACGACCTTACACACAAACCTGCTTGGACTGACAGCTGCTGCTATGTTTGCGGTCAGTTTTTCCGCGTTTGCCGCCACTATCACACCAGAGGCACTGGATGGTGCCACAGTGGTGGACGCAGCAAAAGCCAGGGAACTGATGGGCAGTGGAGCCGTAATGGTAGATACCCGCACAGCAGTGGAATACGCCGAGTCCCATATCGCCGGTGCCATCCATATCCCGTATAAAGAAAAGAGCGAAAAAACAGCAGACTTTGATGCCGCTGCAGATAAATTCGATCTCTCCAAACTACCTGCCGATAAAGCTGCCGCGATAATCACGCAGTGTAACGGTGCCGGTTGCTGGAAAAGTTATAAGGCAGCCGCAGTGGCCGCAAAAGCTGGATATAAAAATGTCTATTGGTTCCGTGGCGGCCTGCCCGAGTGGAAAGAAAACGGGCTGCCAATTGAGTAAGAGATAATATTTAAGAGATCTCTGAATTAAATCGTCATTCTGTGAAGGCGGGGAAATCCATGCTTACGTAAATGTCATTCTTGGCATGTACTCCAGACATGGATTACCGCCTTCGCTGGAATGACAAATTATGGCTTGGCCCGAAGCTTGCATAATTCAAGACTAAAAATATTGCCCACTTTATGAATAATATACGGTTTTTTTGACATAATCAGCAAAACCGACCGGTAGAAAAAGAAATAAAAAAACACTGTCAATAATGATAGGGCAAAAGACCTGTAGAGCCCCCACAGCGCGCGGTTAGCGCCAGCTGAACAAGAGGCTATGCATGCCAGGCTCAAGGAGGGAAGCATGAAAATATCCATACGTTTCAAGCTCTACATCATCGCAATCGTTGCCTTTACTGGTCTTGCCATGCAGGCTTCCATCGGCTTTTATGGCATTCGCCAAGGCAACACCTCTTTGCAACATGTTTATGAAAACAACCTCAATCCCTTGGT
>JBAYOW010000065.1:0-9672 GCA_041678005.1 Thiohalomonadaceae bacterium | reverse complement strand
TGATGCCACTACCGACAAGCGGCTCAATCTCATCTGGCTGCACGGTAGCTCCTGCTCCGGCTGTTCGTGCAGTTTTCTCGATATCGAATATGTCCCGGTGCTCGATATTCTGAGCAAGTTCACCAACGTTATTTTCCACCCCGATCTCTCGCTGGCTACTGGTGATCAGGTCACCGGTATGCTCGAACACGTTATGGGCTCTAACCTTGACTTCCTGCTGGTGGTCGAGGGCTCGATCCCGGTCGGTATGCCGCACGCCTGTCTGATGGGCCATAAGCCGTTTGTCGAATGGGCCGTGCCGATGGCTAAACGGGCAACGGCCTGCGTGGCCGCCGGCACCTGCGCGACTTTCGGCGGAGTGACCCGCATGAACGGTATGCAGACAGGGATCCAGACGCTGCCGGAGTTGCTGGTGGCGCAAGAAATTGACAAGCCGCTGGTGTGCCTGCCGGGCTGCCCGATGAAGCCCGAACATATCGTCTATACCCTGCTGCACTATGCGATGAAGGGAACGCTGCCACCACTCGATTCACAGCAGCGGCCATTACGCTTCTTCGGCAATACGATCCATGAACGCTGCGTCTATTATGCCGATTTTCAGGAGAAGCACTACGCCCGCCATATCGGCGATAGCGGCTGCCTCATCAACCTAGGTTGCCAGGGGGTGGTGACACATAACGATTGTCTGATCAATGGCCACAATAACAATACCAGCAGCTGCATCCGCGCCGGCCACCCTTGTGTGGGGTGTGCCAGCGAACACTTTCCCCGACAGATCATGCTGCACAGTCACGATGACCCGCGGGTCAATAAACGGAAGTTTTAGTACGCTTCGCGGAGGTCCATCATGAGCACCCATCAGGAATCACGCATTCGTCTTACCAACTCCCTGCTGTTTCGCGCGCTGCTCTACCTTGGGGTGAGCGTTTTTCTCGTCTCGCTGCTCTCTATCGCTATCTTTTACCAGCGGCAGAACGCACTGCTGGAAGAGCGCATCATCGAGACCGGACACGGCCTGCTCTCGACGCTGGTCGCCGACTCAGTTGAGTCAATCAGCAAGGGGCAGCGCCAATCCTTCCAGCATGTCATTGACAATTTTCCCCGCATTGATGAGGTGGATGATGCGGCACTCTACGACCGCTCTGGCTTGATGACCTACAAGTCGGGGGAGGTTACCGTCGGCAAACCGTTCATCCACAGGGAAGGAGAGCTTTCCAACCCGAACCTTGAGCTGTTTGAGGAGAGCCGTGGCCGCCACCAGCGGGCGGACTGGAGCGTGCGCGATCCGAATGAGACAGAGGCCGGGCAACGACATATAAATAGGATGAGTGGGCGCGGGCAGCAGTGCGCCGCCTGTCATTATGCAATCGATCCTGCGGCCAGTTTTGATGAAGCCGGTCGCGCCCACCTGTTGCAGGATGACAAGGCACACTTTTTTCAGCGCCTGACGGTAAAATCGGAGTGCGTGATCTGCCACACCAACTGGCACGAGGGGGAGACCGGCGGTTACCTGCGGGTCAGTATGGACAACAGCCACGCCGTAGCGCAGAAACACGAAAATTTGTTTGGCGTATTGATTATCATCAGCGCGGTGCTGTTGCCAGCGCTGATCATTGTGTTGCTGGTCTTCCGTCTGATCATCTACCGGCCGATCTATTCGCTCATCCACAGCATCGATGATCTGACCCAGGGAGAGGGCGATCTGACGCTCAAACTAAATGACAGAAAGCAGGATGAGATGGGGCTCCTTTCCCGACTCTTCAACCGTTTTGTTGACAAGATCCGTACCATCGTGGCGCAGATCAAGTTGCGCATGCACGGCGTACACCTTGCCGCCACTACACTGGGCGAGAAGAGCCTGACCATCAGCGCCAATAATCGCGATATCGCTGCGGAACTCAACGACATTACCGGGCAGACCGATTCGATGAAGGCATCATCGCAGCGGGTGCTGGCGGCGATCAAACATATACATGCCGGGCTGGCGGAGATAGTGCATGCCATGCAGCAGTCGCGCAGCAGTTCGCAGAACAACCGCGATTGCACAGACAAGGTGGTCGAGCGGGTCAATCAGGTCTCGGCGCGGATGCAGACCATTATTGCTAACTCGCGCGAGGTGGTGGCGCAACTCGAAATGATCGACAACATCGCCAAACAGACCAATCTTATTTCCCTGAATGCCGCCATCGAGGCGGCACGCGCCGGTGAACATGGCCGCGGCTTTGCCGTGGTTGCCAGTGAGGTGCGCAGCCTCTCCGATGAGACCACGGCGTTGACCGGCTTGATCAATACTGCGCTCGAAACCTTCGTCAAGGAGATCGAGATGGCGGAGCGTGAGGTGATGGACACCAAGGAATTGATCAACGAGGTGGCCGAGACCTCACGCGCCACCGAGCATGATCTCTCGGCCGCGGTCGAGCGGGTCGATAGTCTGAACAAGGAGTTCATTGATGTGAATGACGCGGCGAATGAGCAAGATGAGATCGCCGACCGTATTGCCGCGAACATCCTCAAGGCCAGCGATGAGGCCAACCAGACCCATGAGGTGTCACAAAGCCTGTTGATGCTGGCGGAGCAGCTGGTGCAGTCGGTGAGAGAGGTGGAGAGCGAAACTTCCAAGTTCAAAACCGGTGATTCCGGGCTGCAAGAGATCACAGTGACCTGAAGTACACTTTAAATTAAGGAGTAGAGGTTAATGAAATACCGTCATCTTGAAGTCTGGTCTATCACCCTTGCCCTGTTGCTGCTTGCCCCTGCAAGTGCGATGGCCCACCCCGAGGGGGGAACAGTCAGCGGGCTGTTTGCCGGACTGTCTCATCCGCTCCTCGGGGCTGACCACTTGCTGGCTATGATAGCGGTTGGGTTTTTGGCCGCGCAGTTGGGAGGGCGTGCCTTGTGGGCAACTCCCGCAGCCTTTATCGTGATGCTGTTGCTGGGCGGTGCCTGTGGCATCGCCAATCTCGCCATCCCCTACATTGAGGCCGGTATCTTGTCATCAGTGCTGATTCTTGGCCTGCTGATCGCAGCCGCCGTGCGTATGCCGGTTGTGTTGAGTGCCGCGATTGTCGGTATCTTTGCACTGTTTCACGGCTATGCGCACGGCGTTGAAATGCCACTCGCCTCGGGCGGCGTCGCCTACAGCCTCGGCTTTGCACTCACCACCGCACTGTTGCACGGCATTGGTATTCTTCTTGGCCTGCACGCAAAATGCCTGAGTTCGGCCTTGCCGGTTACCCGCCTCACGGGCCTCGCAATTGCCTCTGCCGCCGCCTGGCTTGCCGTGGCCTGATCGACGAGGCCATTTCCAGCCCCTTTATCGCTCACGCGTGGGGACGATAACTTTGAGATTGGGCGCGATCTCTCATGCCCTGACTTTACTGGTTGTGGTGTAGAGCTTTAGTCTGCGCTATCGCCTCGGCATAGTTAGACTACGCACCGGCAAAACAGAGGTTCATATGAAAACCCTCGTTCCCTTGACGTTTGCTTCTATCCTGCTCGTTTCTGCATGTGTAAGCTCCCAGCAGGATAAAGTGGCTGCCCAAATGCCTGTGGCGGCGTCGTCAATGTCCTCCGTATATAGTTATCGCTGCGAGAGCGGCGAGACGATTGCTGCAATCTACCACTCTGCCGACTTGGCTACGATCCAATACAAGGGGAGTAGCTACAACATGCAAATTGCGGTTTCTGCCAGTGGTACGCGTTATGTTGGTGGCGAGCTGGAGCGGTGGACAAAGGGTTCTGGCCCAGGCTCTGAGGGCACTCTTTTCCGCCACCTGGCTGATGGCACTGCTGGTGAAAGCATCGAGCGTTGCACAGAGTTCTGAGTGCAATCCAGGTCATTCAACCCGAACCTGCTTTGCGGATCGGCTTAATTCAGGCCTTATACCTAAATAAAGTTGTTTAATATCATGTTTATGCCGCATGACCTCATGCATGCACCAGGAGTAGGGGAAACCCCGACTTTTCGCATACAATAAAGCCCATTTATGCCAGCGCAAGATAGTTCTGGTTGGAACTTTCCTGTTTGGCAGGTATGGTGGCCGTCCCTAGGACTGGGTAAACCGTTCGGGTGTCGCGATATTTGGTGTCGAGTGAGTCGCCAGAGCGTGACAGGGTCTTATACCCTCAGTTATTTGTGTGGTGCTGTAATCAGGCACCACAGTGACTGGATGCCGCCTCGCGGCGTGAATTCTTAACTGCAGTTAACCATTAAGGAGCACAAAATGCCGACATTTGTACGTACCGACAAATGCGATGGCTGCAAGGGTCAAGACAAGACCGCTTGTATGTACATCTGCCCTCATAACCTGATGAAGCTGGACAAGGACGGCTCCGAGACGGGTCACGCCATGCGTGCCTTCAACCAGGAGCCTGAGCAGTGCTGGGAATGCTATTCCTGCGTGAAGATCTGCCCACAGCAGGCAATCGAATGCCGTCATTACGCCGACATCGTGCCACTGGGCGGTTCTGTACAGCCACTGCGTGGTTCTGATTCCATCATGTGGACCATCAAGTTCCGTAACGGCACCATGAAGCGCTTTAAGTTCCCCATCCGTACTACACCAGAAGGCTCCATCGATCCTTATGGTGGCAAGGCTGCTGCCGAGATGGCGAAGATTGCTGATACCGGCTTCTTCAACCACATGGAGCAAAATGGCTATCGTGTCGGTAATCCGGCTGAGCTGATCTGTAAGTAATTACGGGCCTGACAATTTTAGGAGCTAAACAATGGCTGGTGTATTTGGTAATCCAGAAGTAGTACAAGAAGAAGTAGATATTCTTTTTATTGGTGGCGGTATGGCCTGCTGTGGCGCCGCTTACGAGATCATGCCTTGGGCCAAGGCTGCTGAAGCGCAGCTGGGCCGTGAGTTCAAGATCAAGCTGGTCGACAAGGCCGCTATGGATCGTTCCGGTGCTGTGGCGCAGGGTTTGTCTGCTATCAACACCTATATCGGCCCTGAGCAGGATCCGGCTGACTATGCGCGCATGGTCTCCAATGACCTGATGGGTATCACCCGTGATGACCTGGCCTATGACCTGGGTCGCCACGTTGACGAATGCGTACATCTGTTCGAGGAATGGGGTCTGCCAATCTGGAAGACCGACGAGAACGGCGAGCGTTACGATGGAGCCAAGGGCATGCCAGCGCTGAAGGACGGCGGCAAGCCAGTACGTTCCGGCAAGTGGCAGATCATGATCAACGGTGAATCCTATAAGTGGATCGTTGCCGAGGCAGCCAAGAAGGCTATTGGCTCCGAGCGTATCCAGGAGCGTGTGTTCATCGTTAAGCTGGTCAACGACAAGAACGACAAGGGCCGCGTAGCCGGTGCTGTTGGTTTCTCCACTCGTGATCACAAAGTATACGTCTACAAGGCCAAGGCCATCCTGCTGGCCGCTGGCGGTTGCGTAAACATCTTCCGTCCACGTTCCGTAGGTGAAGGTACCGGTCGTGCCTGGTATCCAGTTTGGAACTCCGGTTCTACCTACTCCATGGCCGCCGAAGCTGGTGCCGAGTTGACCATGATGGAAAACCGCTTCGTACCCGCCCGCTTTAAGGACGGTTACGGCCCTGTAGGTGCATGGTTCCTGCTGTTCAAGTCCCAGGCCACCAACGCCACAGGCGAAGTCTACATGGTCAAGAATAAGGAGATGCTGAACGATTATCCTCCTTATGGTCAGGCTGCTGTGCCTGCCTCTTGCCTGCGTAATCACTTGATGCTGAAGGAAATGCAGGAAGGTCGTGGTCCTATCTGGATGGACACTGTAACTGCCCTGGCCAAGTTGCGTGAAACCCTGTCCCCACGTGAAGTTAAGCATCTCGAAGCAGAGGCTTGGGAAGACTTCCTCGACATGTGTGTTGGTCAGTGTGGCGTATGGGTAGGTGAGAACATTGAGCCGGAGAAGAAGAATTCCGAGCTGATGCCAACCGAGCCATACCTGCTGGGCTCACATTCCGGCTGCTGCGGTATCTGGACCTCTGGCCCAACCGACGTTGGTGCTCCTACGGACGAAGCACTGCCAGGCGTACCCGAGCATCTGCCTAAGGGCTGGAACTGGGGTTATCGTGGCATGACCACTGTTAAGGGTCTGTTCACCGCCGGTGATGGTGTGGGCGCTTCTGGTCACAAGTTCTCCTCTGGTTCTCACGCTGAAGGCCGTATGGCTTCCAAGGCCATGGTGCAATATGTGTTGGACAATAAGGACTGGAATCCTGAGCTGGATACTTCGGTTGAGGAACTGGTGGAAGAGATCACCCGTCCTGCCCGTACCTTCCTGGAGTTCAAGGACTACACCACAGCTATCGACGTCAACCCCAACTACATCACTCCAAAGATGCTGCAGTTCCGTCTGCAGAAGATCATGGATGAGTACGTTGCTGGCGTAGCTACTTACTACAAGACCAACGAGCACATGCTCAAGGTTGCGGAAGAGAAGCTGGATATGCTCAAGGAAGATTCCCTCAAGCTGCGTGCCAAGGATCTGCATGAACTGCTGCGCGCCTGGGAAAATTATCACCGCATCCTGACCGCTGAAGCTCACATGAAGCACATTCAGTTCCGTGAAGAATCCCGCTACCCGGGCTTCTACTACCGCATGGACAAGAACTTTGTCGATGAGGAGAACTGGCATTGCTTTGTGAACTCCATCTATGACATGAATACCAAGCAGTGGACCGTGTTCAAGCGCGCCCACGTTGACCTGGTAGACAAGTCCAAGCTGTTCAAGTCGGCAGCACATTAAGCTGACTTTTTAGCTGTAAGTCTGGCTTTTGTCTGACTATTAACCGGACGTCGCAAGGCGTCCGGTTTTTTTTCCAATAGACATTTATTATCCGTTGCTAGTGGATGCGGCCTACTATCCAATAAGTAGGGTGGCATTAGTGCAAAATTCTACCTATGCTTGCCGGATATATTTCTGAGGTAACCGCATGGCTGATACACCTTTTACTGAATCCCCATTTCCCAGCAGTCCTGTATTGCCCAAACTCTTTGATGGCGACAAGACTATTAGCTTCAGTTGCCACAAGGGTATTTCCTGCTGGAATGCCTGTTGCGCGAATATCGATATCACCCTGACGCCTTATGATGTCATCCGTTTAAAAAAACGGCTTGGCCTTGATTCGGGTGATTTTTTGCGTCAATACACCGTACCTTTCGAGCTGGAGAAGGATGGCATCGCAGGTGTCAAATTCAAGCCGGTGGAAGACGGCAGTGCTTGCCAGTTTATGCGTCCTGAAGGCTGTGCAGTTTATGAGGATCGGCCGACGGCATGTCGTTACTATCCTGTCGCGTTGGTCGCGATGCGCAAGCAGGATGAATACACCGATACCAGTTCTTATGCCTTGGTCAAGGAGCCGCATTGCAAGGGCCACGAGGTAGATAGACCTTTGACCATCGATGAATATCGCCAGGAACAGGGCGTAGCAGAATATGATGAGCAGTCACGTGGCTGGCGCCAGTTGATCCTGAAGAAGATGTCCTCCGGGCCAACCATCGGCAAGCCATCACTACGTAGTCGGCAGCTTTATTTCATGGCTTGCTATGACATGGATAGATTCCGTGAATTTGTACGATCTGAGGGCTTTCAAAGTTCATTTGAATTGGCGGATGATTTATACAAACAGCTGCTGGAAGATGATAGCGAGCTGATGCAGTTTGGCTTTCGTTTCTTGAAGCAGGTCATGTTTGGCGAAGTGACCATACCCACGCGAGAAGATGCCGTGCGTATGCGCGAGCAGCGTTTGATGGAGCAGCAGGAAATGTTGATCCAGCGTCGTCCGTATGATCCGGCCGATGAAGTTCTCGAATGGATTTGAGCGTGTCATGAAACGCCACGATGCCCTACGCAAGTTATCCAGTGACCATCACAGTGGTCTGGTGCTGGCGCGCAGGGTCAGCCGTCTGGAGGATGGTGGGGATTTAATTGCAGCAGCGGAGAATTTGCTCAAGCTGTGGTGGGATGAGATAGAGCCACATTTTGTTGTCGAGGAACAATACCTGCTCCCTGCCTTTGCCAGGCAGACAAGTTCATCCCATCTATTGATCGTCGAAACCCAGCGTCAGCACGTCATGCTGCGCGCCATCATTGATCAGATCGATGATGAACAAGACCAGCCAGTCCTGTTGACATTGCGCGCCCTGGCCGATGCCCTGCGTGAACATATCCGTTTTGAGGAAAATGAATTGTTTCCAGCTATCGAGGCTGCCTTGCCTGAGGAACAATTCCTGCGTTTGCAGCAGCGCATGAATTAGAAGTGTTGCCGGGCTATTGATTAGCTGCGTCCTGCTTCTCGCTAAATATTGTTTATCCATGGAAATAAATCCGATCTACATAGCTTCCGCATGGTTTTATTAGGGTGCACACTGCGCGCCAGATTTATGCGTGGCGTTATCTGAAATCATACTTACATTGGTGGTGCGAAACGTGTTCAAGGTAAACGAGTATTTCGACGGCAAGGTCAAGTCCATCTCCTTCACCGAGACAGCAGGAGCAGCCACTATCGGTGTGCTGGCTCAAGGAGAGTACGAGTTCAATACAGGCAAATCAGAGATCATGCATATAGTCTCTGGCCAGGTGTCGGTAGCACTGCCCGACGAAAGTGCTTGGCGCGAGATTAAGGCCGGTGAGAAGTTCAACGTAGCAGCCAACAGCAAATTCAAGATCAAGGTATTGGTAGAAAGCGCCTATCTGTGCCAGTACCGCTAAGGTAGTGCTAAGGAATCTCTAAAAAACGTTATAGAGGACGTTAGCACAAGACAAAGACCAGCTGGAAAGCACAGTTTTTAACACAGTGACAACCAGGCAGGTAGTTATTTAGAGGCATAGCCAAGCTAAAGGCATTCCAGATATGGGGAACAAGGCCACAAGTTATACCTTTGATGTAATCGGCATCATCCATTCACCCTTTAAGGAAAAATTCGGCATTCCGCGGCAAAGTGGACTGATGTCTGCGGCGCAGGCCGAGCTTGAATTATTGCCACCATATGATATCGATAAGGCGCTGCACGGGCTCGATGGTTTCTCTCACTTGTGGCTCAGCTTCGTCTTTCATGCTGTGCCTCAGGGTGACTGGTCTCCTACTGTAAGACCACCACGTCTGGGTGGCAATCAACGTGTTGGCGTGTTTGCTTCACGCTCACCTGTTCGCCCCAATCCCATTGGGCTTTCGCTGGTGGAATTGACTGGCATGAAGCGTGAGCATGGAAGCTTGCGCTTGCAGCTGCGTGGCATTGATTTGCTGGATGGCACACCGGTTCTCGACATCAAGCCTTATGTGCCATATGTGGACTGTATACCCACCGCACGCACAGGCTTTGCCAGAGGCGCACCTGAGCCCCGGCTTAAGGTAGGTTTCAGCGCCGAGGCCGAGGCTGTGTGTGCAGCTCGACCACAACTGCGTGAATTTATCGTGCAGATGCTGCAGTTTGACCCGCGTCCGGCATACCGCACCGATGAAGAGCCAGGACGAGTGTACGGCGTGCATGTGTTTGACTTTAACGTGCGCTGGCAAGTCGATGGAAACACGGCCTGCGTGATCGAAATACTACCTAGTCGCCCCTGAAATATTCGCTTTACCACACCGCCACGGCATGTGTCGTGCTTTGCTGAGATAAAAACCCAATAATCGGACGACGATTTCGATCTTGAAGACCTGATTGAGGTGCAAAAAAC
>JBAYOW010000064.1:0-9823 GCA_041678005.1 Thiohalomonadaceae bacterium | reverse complement strand
GCAAAAAGCGACTAAAAATCGTTAAAAAACGATGTTTTTTCGATAAAAGTTGAATTTTTCTAGCTCAAAGAAGCTTTTTTGGGATTTGAAGCGATGAAGGGTTAGTTGTTCAGCGTTTCCTTAGCAGGATGGGTTGTGTCTTGTATCTGGTTTATTTTAAAAGCTCATGTTGTTTTTTATATGTCCATTTGCCTTTTGGCTTGTCTATGTACTGAAAATGCTCATTTGTAAAGCTGCCTTGTATGCAAGTGATGCGATTATGTCGGTGTTTTACTTCTTCTTCTCCTATAGCTTTGTTTAAAGTGGTGGGTCCTGTAAGGTCATAAACCCCACCGCCAATATTGCGCTGTTCTATGTTCTCCACAATGATTTCAAGTGCTTTTGAAAGATGTGGGTTATTAGGTGCGCTAGCTATAAAATAGTTGCTGTACCTATGTTTTGTCATTAAAATAAGCTCTTTATCTTCTGGCAGAAGTATCTTGGAGAGTGGCCACACAGCGTGAGCGTCGATATCCATATAGACGCCACCAATATGGTTTAAGACAAAAAGTCTCCAGAAATCTGCTTGAGAAGCACCATCAGTTAATCTCTCAAAAGCATCTACGTATCTTTTTGGAGCATTCGCGCGTATAAATTCAAGCCTGTCTTCTGTGTTGACATATCGATATTCAAAATCCAGACTCATCAAGCGATTGAATAAATAGTTGATATACACGGGGAGGCTAACGCGATTAGTGTAGTTGGTTTGCCAAAGTATTTTAGGGATAACAAAATCTTTTTTTGTTGAAATTAAAGGCTTGCTAACAAGTGGGATAGTGAATCTTTTTTTGGGAAAAAAAGCATGAAAAGGGTAGGCGAAAATCTTTAAAATAGTACCAGAAATTTTTTCCAGCCGGTTGGCAACAATAATTATAGTGGACATGTCTATCCCCAAATTCTTACATTAGTTTTACGTTCATTATGCAGGTTTGCGGAGCCACTTCTTGCCTTTTTCCCTCACTAAAACCTATTTGGGGGAGAGGAGCTTGTTTGTGCCATATTTGTGTTTATGCCCCCAAATGTTGGTCAAGGAAGTCGCGGATAAATTGTGTTGGTCGCGTCGAGGTGAAGCGATCAATTTCTGCTCCATTTTTGAAGAGGATAACGGTGGGGAAACCGCGCGCCTGGTATTGGCCGGCAATACGCATGTTTTCGCCTTCATCGGCATCTAGTTTAGCCAGCAGGACCTGGCCGTCATATTCAGTCAATACCCTGTCCAGGATTGGCGCCAGCGCGAGACAGGGTGAGCACCAATCCGCCCAGATATCGAGCAGGATAGCTTGTTGGTGCGAAGCCGCAAGGACTTTTTCCTTGAAGTCTTCTTCCGTCACGTTAAAGATATAGGGGTTTTGCTTGTTCATGGTAGTAGGGTGCCAGTGATGCAACAGCGCGTCATTCTGCTTATCCATGGTTGGCTTTGCAAGTTGTGATTAGCTTGCCTGCCTGCTAAATACAGCACGTATAGGGTGTGCCGAAGAGTGCGGCACATCAATCGAGTTAAAACTCTTACAATGCGCTTCGCTTGTTTCAGCACATCCTATGCTTTACCAAGCAAGGACACTCAACCATTTTTGCATTCCTGCGAACATAAACGGCCTTCTGCAATTACAACAAAACCAGAATCCATTTCTCTTACTTCCTGGCCAGCGCCATGATGAAATATGTTGGTTAAACTCGAACATGCTTGGGATGTGACACCTGCTGCTGCACGCGCATTGCAGCAGGAGTTGCGCGGGCGTGTGGTGTTGGCCGATCGTTTGGGCAAACCAGGCTGCGTGGCTGGTATCGATGTTGGTCTTGAGGAGAAAAATACGATCGCCCGGGCGGCGGTGGTGGTGTTGTCTTTCCCGCAGCTGGAGTTGATTGAATCCAGTATTGCCCGTCAGCCTGTACAGTTTCCCTATATCCCCGGTCTGCTGTCATTTCGTGAAATTCCAGTCATCCTTGCTGCTTTGGATGGTCTGCGCGAGCGGCCTGATTTGTTGCTTTGCGACGGTCAGGGGATTGCTCATCCACGTCGTTTTGGCATTGCCTCTCATCTTGGGGTTTTGTATGACATCCCTGCCATTGGCGTGGGCAAGAGTCGTCTGCTCGGCAGTCATGCTCAGGTGCCGGATCAGCGTGGTGCCTGGATGCCGCTGCGTGATGGTGACGAAATCATAGGCGCGGTATTGCGCACACGGCGCGGGGTCAAACCTTTGTTTATCTCGGCAGGCCACCGCATAAGCCTGCCGACGGCGGTCTACTATACTTTGGCTTGCACCACGCGCTATCGGTTACCGGAGACTACACGACAGGCGCATTATCTGGCCTCGCTAGCCTGGCGGAAAGGAACTCAGTAACTCGGCATATAAAGCGGGTAGAGTACCTGTTCTTCTTTTTCAATACGCTCCACTAATACTTTGCCGATAATGGCAAAGTCCTTGGCGAAGGCCTTGGCTAGATCCTTGTCCACCCCGATGGCCTCGTATTTGCGTAAAAATTTCATTGCTACCTTGGCGATTTCATTCATCTCGCGACGAAAGCCCTGGATCAGTTCAGAATTGGTTTCATCGTCTCCAAGCGAACGATTAAGATAAATATACAGGCGCACGTTTTCGGTTAGTAGATGAGCCTGTAGATCGCTGCGGAAGGTATTGAGTTTTTCGGCAACAGTGGGATAGTCGGCTTGATCAAAGGCTTCCTTGATTTCACCGTAGAGGGCAAGTAGAGCCTTGTGGTCGGCAGTCAGCTCACTGATGAGTTCTGGGTGGTAACGGATCTCGGTGCCTGGTGCTGTGTTGTATTGTGGCGTGGCGGGTGCTTCGGGCTGAGTTGTTTCACCGGGGCCAAATATATTTTTCAAGAAGTCAAACATTGTATTGCCCTCTCTATCTGCTTGGTAAATGTTTCGATAAGAGTGGCCGCCCACTTGATGTCTGTCAAGCCGGTTTTGCTGCGCGGTGTCGCCTTGCCCAATCTGGTGCAGATGCAGAGGGCGTCACGGGATGTTGGTTGTAGCTCAGGGGGGTGGCATGTAAAGCGGATAGAGTATTAGCTCTTCGCGTTGCAGTCGGGTTTCAAACAGCTGCCATACATCATCGAAATCCTTGGTGAAAGTTGCGTTCAGCGCAGGGTTGCCGGCCATGGTTGAGTATTTTTTGAGAAAATTCAGTGCAGTCTTGGCAATCCCATCCATTTCACGCCGGAATCTGCGTATCAGCTCGTGTTTGGCATGATCATTGAGGAAACAGGCCTCCAGATAGGCATATAACCGAACATTTTCCTTGAGCAGGTGGTCATGCAGATAGCCTTGGAAGTCAGTAAGTTTTACTGTAACGCTCGCATAGTCTTGCCTGGCAAAAGTGGTTTTGATCTGCTCTTGCAGGGTTAACATTGATTTATGATCAGCCATTAGCTCGTTGATGAGCTCCGGGTGGTAGCGGATCTCGGTACCTGGTGCCATGCCGTATTGTGTGGTGGTTGCGGTATCTGGTTTGAGCTGAGCTTTTTTCTTGAAAAAGTTAAACATCGCAATGCCCTTTGCCTAAAAAAACCAAGTGTCAGATTTTATAACTATAGCAAGGCCATAATGTGCCAAGGAAACGAGTGCGTCAATCTCGATAAATCCATCGTCCAGAGGGAGCGCCTTCTACAGTTTTGCTTAGTATGCACTATGAGTTATAGGTGAGATATTCCCAGCCCGTACGAAGTATTTCAAGATGCTGAAATCCCCGTCATTTATTGACTGTTTCATTTCCCCTTCTTGGCTGGTTTGCCGTTAGTTTTCCTTTCTGGGCGGCAGGTTTTTGCCGTTTTGTCCTGCTTGCCGAATAAAAAACACACAACACACTGAGTTATATACAAAAATAAGCATGGCACAGATGTTGCTTGGTATGGGCGTGAGTAAGTTTTTTGGAGGAAAGTCCATGTCAGCCTCAGTCGATAGCTATTTTGGTATGCATGAAGCGGCGCTGCGTTTGCGCGCGGCACGTGCGGAGACCATCGCCTCGAATCTGGCCAATGCAGATACACCCAATTATCAGGCGCGTGATATCGATTTCAAGGCGTTGATGAGTGAATACCAGGGCACAGCAGGTGGTGCCAGCTTGCGCACAACCAATAGCCGACATCTGAATACCACTGGTGATCTCGGCAATCCTGAGGCCATGTACCGCGTGCCAAACCAGCCAGCGGTGGATGGTAACACTGTTGATAGTCAAACCGAGAAGGCCGCCTTTATGGAAAATGCTCTGCAATATCAGGCCACGCTGCGCTTCATTGACGGCCAAATCAAGACGCTGCGTTCAGCTATACGAGGAGATTGATGATGTCCATGTTCAAGATATTTGATGTCGCCGGTTCGGCGATGAGTGCGCAAAGTACACGCCTAAATGTCACCGCCAGTAATCTGGCCAATGCCAATAGTGTCAGCAGCAGCATCGACCAGACTTATCGTGCACGGCAGCCGGTATTTGCGGCAATGCTCAATGATGAATCGGGGCAGAGCGGCATGGGCGAGGCAGTTGGCGTACAGGTACGCGGCATCGTCGAGAGCCAGGCGCCCTTGCAGACCCAATATGCGCCGGATCATCCAATGGCCGATGAAAACGGCTATATCCATATGCCAAATGTGAATGTGGTGGAGGAGATGGCCAACATGATTTCTTCCTCGCGTTCGTATCAGACCAATGTTGAAGTGGTGAATACCGCTAAACAGTTGATGATGCGCACGCTGACCATGGGGCAATAAGACTAAAGGGTAAATGACGATGAGCACAATTGATAACAATGCCGCGTTACTGGAAAGTCTGGGACTGTCACGGCAGAAAAATCAAAACACCGGGCCAAGCAATGAGCTGGGTGCAAATGATTTTATGACGCTGATGATTGCCCAGATGCAACACCAGGATCCGATGGATCCAATGGACAATGGTGATTTTATCGCCCAGTTGGCACAGTTCAGTGCCACTTCTGGCATTCAGGATTTGAACACATCGTTTGCTTCACTTTCGACTTCCTTACAGTCCAATCAGGCTCTGCAGGCATCTCGTTTAGTCGGTCGCAATGTGTTGATTGCATCTGATAGTGGCCAGCTCAATGAGGCAGGTGAGGTCGAAGGGCTAATCATACTGGAGAGTTCTACACAGCAGTTGAACCTTGGCGTTTATGACCAAAACGGTGCTTTGGTGCGGCATATTTCTATGGGTGGCCAGGCGTCAGGCAGTCTGCCATTCAGTTGGGATGGTCTGCGCGATGATGGTGAGCGAGCGGCTCCTGGCACGTATGAGCTTCGTGCCAATGCCTTGATCGATGGCGAGGTCACGGCGATGGAAACGTTGGTGTTCAGTGATGTGGAAAGTGTCAGCCTCTCTTCGCGTGGTGGCGTGTTGCTTAACCTGGCTGGTATAGGTTCGGCAGATCTTTCCAAGGTTTATCAAATCAAGTAAGCAACAACAGGAGATAGGAACATGTCTTTTCAAACAGCATTGAGTGGCTTGAATGCAGCTTCCGGTAATTTGAATGTTACCGGCCATAATATTGCCAATGCCAGCACTACCGGCTTCAAACAATCACGCGCTGATTTTGCTGATGTCTATGCAGTGAGCTTTGGCGGCGTGAGTAAGACCGCTGCCGGTAGCGGTGTACGTATGGCCGCAGTGACCCAGCAGTTCTCCCAGGCAATATCGACTTTACCGAGAATAATCTGGATCTTGCGATCAGTGGCGATGGTTTTTTCATGGTCAGTGACAATGGATCCTTACTTTATACCCGTGCGGGCAACTTCGAGGTGGACCGCGAAGGCTATATAGTCAATGTGCATGGCCAGCGTGTGCAGCAGTATGCGGTAGATCCTGATACCGGTCTGGTGAGTAACTTCACGCCTACTGATATGAGGCTGAATCTGGGCGCTAACCCAGCCACACCAACTACGCGCATGGATATCAATATTAATCTTGATGCTGGCTCAACGCCGATTGATTCTGTAGCTTACCCAGCTCTGGATGCTAATGATCCAAACACCTATACGTTTTCTACAACCACCACGATCTACGATTCGCTTGGTGTAACTCATGAAGCATCCTTGTATTTTCGCAAGGACGATACCATGCCCGATAATGAATGGGGTGCCACCTTGGTGCTTACCGACGCGGACGGAACGGTGACTACCGGTGACACCATTCCTGTGGAATTCAATTCCAACGGTACCTTGCTGACTACTGGTGATCAGGATTTTCTCGCGCTAGCTGGCGCGTGGACACCCTCCACTGGTGCAGATCCCTTCAATAATTTCAATATCAACTTTGCTGGCTCAACACAGTTTGGCTCTGATTCAGCGGTCAATGCGCTGCACCAGGATGGCTATACCACTGGCCGCTTGAGTGGTATTTCAGTTGACACCACTGGCGTGCTGTTCGCGCGTTATTCCAATGGCCAGTCGGCATCGGTGGGGGCCTTTGCCATGGCGCGTTTTAATAATCCCAATGGCTTGCAGCAGGTGGGCGATACCAACTGGGCGCAGACCTTTGAGTCAGGTGATGTGCTGCATGGTCAGGCTGGCAGCGGTACTTTCGGCCAGATTCAGTCCGGTGCGTTAGAGTCGTCCAACGTCGATATCTCCAAAGAATTGGTCAACATGATCATCGCGCAGCGTGACTACCAGGCCAACGCCAAGATGATTAGCACAGAAGATCAGATCACTCAGACGATAATTAACATCAGGTAAGGGCAGAAACTTTCTCTGTCATTTGCGCGAGATGAGATGGCGTAACAAGGATGTTACCGTCGAGAGGAAGCCAACGCTCCTGTAGGTCGGACTTCAGTCCGAAAAAATATTTCAGTGAGGTATGAATTATGGACCGTATGCTTTATTTGTCGATGACAGGCGCCAGCCAGGTTTTACAGGCGCAGGCGATTACGACGAACAATCTGGCAAATGTCTCGACCACCGGCTTCAAGGCCGATCTGGCGCAGGCACGCAGTATGCCGGTATTCGGTCCTGGCATGCCTTCACGTGTATATGCGATGACAGAGCGGCCGGGCACGGATCTATCGGCTGGTGCGCACAACCATACCGGCCGTGATCTGGATGTTGCCGTGCGCGGTGATGGCTGGATCGCTATTCAATCGCCCGAGGGCAGCGAGGCCTATACGCGCGCCGGTGATCTGCATATCTCCAGTGCTGGCCTGCTGGTCAATGGCGCGGGCCATCCAGTCATCGGCGAGGCCGGTGAGCCGATAGCCATTCCACCTTTTGAATCAATCGACATAGGTACTGACGGCACAATAACCATCCGCCCGCTTGGTCAGGATGCCAATGTGTTGGCCCAGGTCGAGCGCATCAAACTGGTGTTGCCGGAGCAGGGGCAATTGACCAAGGGTGAGGATGGACTGATGCGCCCATTGGAAGGCGACGTGTTGCCTGCAGATGCATCGGTACAACTGGTATCAGGTGTCATCGAAACCAGTAACGTCAGCGTGGTGGATGCCATGGTGCGCATGATAGAGCTGTCCAGGCAGTACGAAACCCAGGTCAAGATGATGAATACGGCCAAAGAAAATGATGCTGCAACTGACAGTTTGATGCAGCTGGCATAACTATTGCATTGATATAACCAAAGTCAGCAAAAAGCGCCAAATTTTGGGCGCAGTGAATTAGCGAGGTAAGCATCATGAATCCGGCACTTTGGATAGCAAAAACAGGTCTTGAGGCACAACAAACCCGTCTGGGCGTAGTGTCGAATAATCTGGCCAACGTCAGCACTACAGGTTTTAAGCGTGACCGTGCGGTATTTGAAGATTTGCTCTACCAAACCGTGCGCCAGCCAGGTGCACAGTCCAGTCAGGACACTATGCTGCCTTCCGGCCTGATGCGCGGCACTGGTGTGCGCACAGTGGCGACCGAGAAGATGCATTCCCAGGGAAATGTGGTGCAAACAAATAACTCACTGGATGTCGCCATTCAAGGGCGCGGCATGTTTCAGATCATGATGCCTGATGGCACCATCGCCTACACCCGTGACGGCACCTTTCAGCGCAACGATCAAGGTCAGATGGTCAATGCCAATGGCTATTTGCTACAGCCAGATATCACCATTCCAGCAGATGCACAGACTATCAGTATCGGCAATGACGGCGTTGTGAGCGTGCAGCTGCCAGGTCAGGCCGCACCTACCCAGGCTGGTGATATTCAGCTGGCTGACTTTATCAATCCGGCGGGCCTGCAGCCTATCGGCGGCAACCTGTTTGTCGAGACTGCCGCCAGTGGCGCACCACAACTGGATACCCCAGGACTGAACGGTTTGGGCTCAGTTAACCAGGGTATGTTGGAGACTTCGAATGTCAATGTGGTGGAGGAGATGGTCAATATGATCGAGACGCAACGCGCCTATGAGATCAACTCCAAGGCAATCTCAACCGCTGATCAGATGTTGCAGTATCTGAATAATCAGACTTGATGGGTTTAGGGAGATAAGGTTATGAAACAGCTCATCATCCTCATCATCGGCACAGCACTGTTAAGCGGCTGCGCCACCATTAATCCACCTGCGCGCGATCCTGGTTATGCGCCAACAATGCCACCTGCGCCGGTATCGACTCAGGATAATAACGGCGCGATCTTTCAGCCTGTAAATGGATTGTCTTTATTCGAGGATGTGCGTGCCCATCGGGTCGGCGACATCCTTACCGTGCAACTGATGGAAAAAACCAATGCCAGTAAAAAGGCCGCCACCTCGACCAAGAAAGACCAGGACATCAATGTCGGCGTGAGTAATTTATTTGGTCGCCCGGTAACGCATAACGGCTACGATCCGCTAAGTGCCTCGCTCAAGGGCAATCGTGAATTCTCTGGTGACGGCGCCAGCAGCCAGAGCAATACCCTGACCGGTAATATCTCGGTGACGATTGCCGATGTCTTGCCTAACGGTAATCTGGTAGTGCGCGGCGAGAAGGTGCTCACCATAAATCAGGGTGATGAATTCATTCGTATCGCTGGTATCGTGCGGCCAGTGGATGTAAGTCCGGATAATTCCGTGCTCTCCACCAAGATAGCCGATGCCCAGATCACCTACGGTGGCCGTGGCACGCTGGCCGAGTCCAACCAAAAAGGTTGGCTGGCCCGCTTCTTCGACAGCTCACTGTGGCCTTTCTAGGAAGATATCATGAAACTACGTCATCTTTTTATCCTCGCCTTGACTCTGAGCTTGCCCTTTGCAGCGCAGGCCGAGCGAATCAAGGATCTTGCCTCGGTAGGTGGCGTGCGTAGCAACCAGTTGATTGGGTACGGTCTGGTTGTTGGTTTGAATGGCACGGGCGATCAAACTACGCAGACGCCATTTACCGTGCAAAGCTTGAAGAGCATGTTGGCGCAGTTGGGCATCAGCATCCCGCCCAACGTCAATCCACAGCTGAAGAACGTGGCGGCAGCCATGATCAGTGCCGAGCTGCCACCTTTCGCCAAGCCAGGACAGACTATCGACATCACCGTCTCATCTGTTGGTAATGCCAAGAGCTTGCGTGGCGGCACCTTGTTGATGACGCCACTGAAAGGTGCCGATGGTCAGGTTTACGCCATCGCCCAGGGCAATCTGGTGGTAGGCGGTTTTGGTGTCTCGGCCAATGATGGCTCAAAGATTACTGTCAATATCCCCAGTGTCGGTCGTGTACCCAACGGTGCTTCGGTAGAGCGAGTGGTGAATAATCCATTTGCCGTCGGCGATAATCTCTATCTTAATCTGCATTCTGCCGACTTCACCACCGCCACGCGGCTGGCGCAGGCTATTAATGACGTCATGGGGCCAGG
>JBAYOW010000063.1:0-9947 GCA_041678005.1 Thiohalomonadaceae bacterium | reverse complement strand
TACATCTATGGTTTTATCTGCGAGCACGCCGCTTCATGGGTCTGAAATTCAGGCGACAAAAGCCTGTTGGAAACTATATTGTTGATTTTGTTTGTCACGCCCCTAAGTTGGTCGTGGAGATCGACGGGGGACAACATGTAGAGCAGCTTGCCTATGATCGCAGGCGTGATGCTTATTTATGCAGACAAGGGTTTACAGTTTTGCGCTTCTGGAATAACCAGGTTTTTAATGAGACAGATGCTGTGCTGGAGTCCATTCGGCAGGCAGTTATTACCCTCTCCCCCAGCCCCTCTCCCGCAAGCGGGAGAGGGGAGCATTGATGGTGGCTGCGTTCAGGTTCTGCGTGGGCATGAATGCTCGTCCTTCAGTTAAATGCGGTACGGTCAGGTATGGCGTAATAGCCAACGTGCATGCATGAATGTGAAATGCACTTCCACCCTCTCCCCCAGCCCCTCTCCCGCCAGCGGTAGAGGGGGGCTTTGATGGTGGCTGCGTTCAGGTTATGCGTGGGCATGAATGCTCATCTTTCGGTTAAATGCGGTACGGTCAGGTATGGCGTAATAGCCAACGGGCATGCATGAATGTGAAATGCACTTCCACCCTCTCCCCCAGCCCCTCTCCCGCAGGCGGGAGAGGGGAGTTTTGATGGTGGCTGCGTCTGATTTTTCCGCCAGCGGGAGAGGGGGGCTAATATTCGTGTTGAACTGGTGGGAAATTATCGTCGTAGCCGATGGCTATCGGCTTGTGGGCTGGCCTACTACAATTAGTATTTGGGTTAAACTGTCTGCATTGTGAGGAAGCTATGACTGACGATATCAAGCCTAAACGCCCGCGTGGTATTTATTTATTGCCGAATCTGTTTACTACTGCGGCGTTGTTTGCAGGTTTTTATGCCATTGTTGCGGCGATGAAGGGGCATTATCTGGCTGCGCCGGTGGCGATTTATATTGCCATGGTGCTGGATGGTCTGGATGGTCGTGTTGCGCGTATGACGAATACACAAAGTGCCTTTGGCGCTGAGTATGACAGTCTCTCTGATATGGTGTCTTTCGGTCTTGCGCCTGCGCTGGTGGTGTATGCCTGGGCGTTGGAGGGCCTGGGGAAGATCGGTTGGCTGGCGGCTTTTATTTATGCCGCTGCTGCGGCCTTGCGGTTGGCGCGTTTTAATACGCAGGCAGAGCTGGCCGACAAAAGCTATTTTCAAGGCCTGGCAAGTCCGGCGGCGGCGGCTCTCGTCGCTGGTTTGGTGTGGGTCTGTCATGATTTGGGCGTGGCTGGTGAGGATGTGCGCTGGCTGGCCTTCGCGCTTACGCTGGCGGCGGGTTTTTTGATGGTGAGTAATGTGCGCTATCACAGCTTCAAGGGACTGGATTTGCGCGGCAAGGTACCTTTTGTGGCGATTATGGTGGTGGTGTTGGTTTATGTGGCAATCACCATTGATCCGCCTAAAATTTTATTTGCTGTTTTTCTTTTGTATGCCCTGTCCGGCCCGGTGATGACAATTTATTTACGTCAGCGAAAATTGCGCGCGCGTCAGAAAAGTTCTACTTCTGTGCCACCGCCGAACGATAATTGATCGAGGATTTTAGATGAAGGATGCACTGATTATTTTTGACACAACCTTGCGTGATGGTGAGCAAAGCCCTGGCGCATCGATGACGCGTGATGAGAAGGTACGTATCGCTAAGGCGCTGGAGCGTATGGGTGTCAACATTATCGAGGCTGGCTTTGCCATCGCCAGTCAGGGGGATTTTGAATCCGTGCAGGCGGTAGCGCGGGCGGTTAAGGACAGTACGGTCTGTTCATTGGCGCGGGCCCTGGATAAGGATATCGACCGTGCTGGTGAGTCGATCAAAGATGCGGCTTCTGGTCGTATCCATACCTTTATAGCCACCTCGCCCATCCACATGGAACGCAAGCTGCGTATGACGCCGGATCAGGTCGTCAAGCAGGCAGTGCGGGCGGTTAATCGGGCGCGACAGTTTACCGATGATGTGGAGTTTTCTGCTGAGGATGCTGGCCGCTCGGAGATAGATTTTCTTTGTCGTATCTTTGAGGCTGTGATTAAGGCTGGTGCGCGGACGATTAATATTCCCGATACTGTGGGCTACAACGTGCCGCAGCAGTTTGGTGAGCGGGTGCGTCTTGCAATCGAGGGTACGCCTAATGCCGATCAGGCGGTGTTTTCTGTGCATTGTCATAATGACCTGGGGCTGGCAGTGGCGAATTCACTGGCTGCCGTGATGAATGGTGCGCGGCAGGTGGAATGTACGATTAACGGCCTTGGCGAACGGGCTGGCAATGCGGCATTGGAAGAGGTGGTCATGGCGGTGCGTACGCGCCAGGATGTTTTTCCATGTCAGGTCGATCATATCGACACCACGCAGATCGTTTCCACTTCGCGGCTGGTGGCGAGCATTACCGGCTTTGCCGTGCAGCCGAACAAGGCCGTCGTCGGCGCCAATGCCTTTGCCCATGAATCTGGTATCCATCAGGATGGTGTGCTCAAGCATCGCGAGACTTACGAGATCATGCGTGCCGAGGATGTGGGTTGGAGTGCCAATCGCATGGTACTGGGCAAGCATTCTGGTCGTAATGCCTTCAAGAGTCGTCTGCATGAGCTTGGCATAGATTTCGCCACCGATGATGAGCTTAATACGGCTTTTGCCCGTTTCAAGGAATTGGCTGACAAGAAGCATGAGATCTATGATGAAGACTTGCAGGCGCTGGTGACAGAAACGGCCGTTGATAGCGATGTAAATGAATGGATTAAGCTTAATTATCTGCATGTCTGTTCGGAGACCGGCAAGATGCCGGAGGCCTGCGTGACTTTGAGCGTGGACGGGGTGGAGAAGAAACAATGCGCGCAGGGTGGTGGGCCGGTCGATGCAACCTTTAAGGCTATCGAAAAAATTATTAACAGCGGCACTTTGTTGCAGCTTTATTCGGTCAATAACATCACCAGCGGCACCGATGCGCAGGGTGAAGTGACTGTGCGGCTGGAGAAGGGTGGTCGTATCGTCAATGGCCAGGGTGCTGATACCGATATCGTCATTGCCTCGGCCAAGGCTTATCTGAATGCGCTTAACCGGATCATAACCACTGTCGAGCGTGACCATCCGCAGGTGCCGACCATCTAATGCCTGAGCTGAGACAGCAATATCTCGCAGCCTTGGGTATCGATGTTTGGCAGCGGCGCGTATTGCCGGTAGAACCAGTGGCGGAACTGCCAGCCGATAAAGCACACATTGCGTCGGCTCCCGTGCAGGAAATTAGCCCGGCTGATAATGCCGCGATTGATATATCCAGCCTGGATTGGACCGCGTTGCGTTTGCAAGTGAGTGCTTGCACACTTTGTGCTGAGCTTGTCAAAAAGCGTAGTCAGGCAGTCTTTGGCGCAGGCGATCAGCAGGCGCAGATAATGATCATCGGCGATGTGCCGAGTGTTGATGAAGATTCCCAGGGTGTGCCACTGCCTGATCAGGCCGGTCAATTGCTGGCTGCTATGTTGCGGGCGATAGGGCTTCAGCGTGAACAGGTGTATCTCACTAATATTATTAAGTGTCGTACAGATAGCAATGCTGATGCAGCTGGTGCGGTTAGTAAGTGCTTACCCTATTTGCAAAGGCAGATAGCTTTACTGCAGCCTCGACTGATCTTCGTCATGGGGCAGTTTGCCGCCCAACAGTTGTTACAGTCGGATGCGCCTCTGGATAGTCTGCGCGGCCGTCTGCATAGCTATGCAGATACTCCGCTGGTGGTGAGCTACCATCCTGCTTATCTGCTGCACTCGCCACTGGATAAGCGTAAGAGCTGGGATGATTTGCATCTGCTTGTGCAGACCTTAAGGTCTGGCCGTGCGACATGAGTGTGGCAGGCAAAAGTGCCACCCTGCTATTACGCCCGATGCAGAACGAAGACGTCTCTGGCGTGATGCTTGTGGAACATCTCAATTATCCCTATCCATGGACGGCAGGGATCATGCGCGATTGTCTGCGCGCGAGGTATAGCTGCTGGGTTTATGAGCTTGCCGAGAGGATTATTGGTTATGGTGTTTTGTCGGTCGGCGCGGGCGAGGCGCACATACTAAATATCTCCATCCATCCTGATTTTCAGGGGCAAGGTTTGGGCAGAGAGTTATTGCAGCATTTATTGGAACGGGCGCGTAGTCATGGTGCCGATACGGTTTTCCTGGAAGTGCGTCCATCGAATAAAACCGCAGTGCAGCTTTATGATTCAACAGGTTTCAACCAGGCTGGCTTGCGACGTAATTATTATCCGGCCGAGCAAGGTCGTGAGGATGCGCTGATTATGGCGCTGACACTTTGATGGAGGTGGAAAATGAGCTTCAGTGATGAACTAGCCCGCAGTCTGCAACTCAATCGCGTCAGCCGTCGCCAGGCTTTATGGCTGCTGGGTGCAGGCTCGCTTGGCGCGGCAGGGGTTTCCCTGCAAGGCTGCGCCACTTCGCCGGTAACCGGCAAAAATATTCTGGTTGGCATGAGCGAGGCGCAGGAACGGCAGGTTGATGCCGAGGTCTCGCCTCATCAGTTTTCTACCGACCTTGGTGCCATTCAGGATGGTGAGATCAATGACTATGTCAGTGAGGTGGGACGTCAGCTCGCAGAACACAGCCATCGGCCACAAATGCCTTATTCTTACCGTGTGTTGAATGCTAATTATGTCAATGCCTATACCTTTCCTGGCGGTGCGATGGGCTTAACGCGCGGAATTATGACTGAGCTGGAAGATGAGGCTGAACTGGCCGCTTTGCTTGGCCATGAGACTGGGCATGTCAATGCCCGTCACGCAGCACAAAGACAGGGCAGCGCGATGTTGGCGCAGGCGGCGGTGGTTGGCCTGGCGGTCGCCACGGCAGATTCCAAATGGGGCTCGCTGGCAGGTCTGGGCGGCACTATCGGTGCCAGTGCCTTGCTGGCCAGTTATTCGCGCGACAATGAACGCGAGGCCGATGCCCTGGGGCAGGAATATATGGTGCGTAGTGGCTATCCAGCCACCGGTATGGTCAAGCTACAGCAGATGTTGGTCGATGAGGAAAAACGTCAGCCTTCCTTGCTGGAGACGATGTTTTCTTCTCACCCGATGAGTACCGAGCGGCGCAATACTGCGCGTGAGCTGGCTGAAAGACGTTATGCCGACAGTAACGGTCGCGATGTACAACGCGAACGCTATATGGACAACACCGCCAGCCTGCATAAAATCAAGCCCACTATCGAGGCCTGCAAGCGTGGTGAAACTGCACTCGCTGCTAAGGATTATAAAAAGGCCGAGGAGAATTTTCAGGACGCGCTGAAGCGAACCCCGGATGACTACGCGGCTAATCTGCGTATGGCGCAATGTCTGCAAGCGCAGAATAAAGGCAAGGAAGCGCAGCAATATGCCAGCAAGGCCAAGGCAATTTATCCGCAGGAAGCCCAGGCACATAAACTCTCTGGCGTGTTGTCCTTGAGCATGCATCAGCCAGATGCCGCCTTCGCCTCATTGAATCAGTTCGACAAGCTACTGCCTGGCGATCCTGGCATTACCTTCCTTAAAGGTGTGGCGCTTGAGGGTATGGGCAACAGACAGGCCGCTGCACAACATTATTACTCATATCTGAATATGACCCAGCAGGGCGATGCTGCCAGGTTTTCTGCCCAGCGCCTGCAGGCATGGGGCTATTTGCGTAAGTGAGCATGCTCGATAAACTGCAACAACGTATCGACAACGGTAGCGTCGTAGTCGGCATCTATGGTCTAGGTTATGTCGGCCTGCCGCTGGCACTGCGCTTTGCCGAGGTGGGTATCAAGGTTATCGGTTTTGATATCGACCCGGGCAAGATAACTGCGTTGAACGCGGGCCGTAGCTATATCGAAAGATACGATTCAGCCACCATTCAACACGCTCAAGAACAAGGCTTCGAGGCCACCACTGATTTTTCCCGCAGCGCAGAGGTAGATGCGCTGATCATCTGTGTGCCTACCCCGCTCAATATCTATCGTGAGCCGGATTTGAGCTTTGTTAAAAATACTTTGCACGCGATTTTGCCCCATTTTCGCGAGGGCCAGCTATTGAGCCTGGAAAGCACTACTTGGCCTGGCACCACAGAAGAAATCCTCGCCCCGGCCATGCATAAATACGGCTTTGTGCCAGGTGAAAACTGCGCGTTGGTGTTTTCCCCAGAAAGGGAAGACCCGGGTAACCCCAACTACAGCACCCAGGATATCCCCAAGGTCATCGGCGGTATGAGTCTGCGCTGTCTCAAGCTCGGCGTTGCCCTGTATGCAAAAGCCATTACACAAATGGTGCCGGTGAGTAGCCCCAAGGTCGCTGAAATGACCAAGCTGCTGGAAAACATCCACCGCGCCGTCAATATTGGCCTTGTGAATGAGATGAAGATCGTCGCTGATAAAATGGATATCAATATCCATGAGGTCATCCAGGCCGCTGCCACCAAACCATTTGGTTTCGTGTCCTACACGCCAGGCCCCGGGCTTGGTGGCCATTGCATCCCCGTCGACCCTTTTTACCTCACCTGGAAGGCCAAGGAATACGGCATAAACACCCGTTTCATCGAATTGGCCGGCGAGATCAATCACTACATGCCAAGTTGGGTGGTAGGGAAAATCACCGATGCGTTGAATGAGCAGAAAAAATCCATCAAAGGCAGCAGGATTCTGATCCTCGGCTTGAGTTACAAGAAAAACATCGACGACACACGCGAGTCACCCGCCATAGAAATCATGGGTTTGCTGCAGACCAAGGGTGCGCTGCTTGACTACTCTGACCCGCATGTCCCCGTCTTTCCGCGCAAAAGAGATTATTCTTTTGAGCTGTCATCCATCAACCTCACCAGTGACAGCATCAGTCTATACGACTGCATAGTCATCGCCACCGATCATGACGCGTTTGACTACGAATTACTCGTGCAACATGCCAACCTCATCGTCGATACCCGTGGCCGCCTAGCGAAGGCAGACAACATCATCGCGGCCTAAGGAAGCGCTGAACAACAGTGGGTAGGGCGCATCTGTTCCACCATTCCCGCGCAGGCGATTGTTACCCTCTCCCCCAGCACCTCTCCCGCTAGCGGGAGAGGGGAGCTTTGATGTGGCTATGTCCAGTTTTAATGTAGGGCGCAATAACCAACGGCATTGCGCCGAATGTGTTAATCAAATGCAATTTGTATAAACCAAAAATAATTAAACTCTAATATGAGCAAAGACTTATATGCTTTTGTTGACTTGACACTGGGTGAAGGCTGGCAATATTGTGTGCTGTGTTGGATAACAAGCCTGCAAAAGGCAATACACAAAAATCAATTCTCACAGTCAAATCAAGGAGATTATGCATGATTAATTCCAAGCGTCTGCTCGCCGTTTCCATCGCTGCGGCCTGTTCCACACTTCCCGTTGCGGCCTTTGCCACCAATGGTGATGAGCTGATTGGCCTTGGCGCTCAGTCACGCGCTATGGGAGGCACTGGCACGGCGGCCTTTTACGGCTCGGAAAATGCGTTGACCAATCCAGCATTGCTCGGCAAGTCTCAGGGAACCGAGTTTGCCTTTGGCGGCACCCTGTTTATGCCCAATGTCAAGGCATCTTCCAACATTACCACCATGTCCGCAAACAAGAAAAGTGATAACGACAAGAATGTAATTCCTGAAGTTTCCATGTCCACGCGCATCAATGACAACTGGACCTTTGGTATCGGCATGTACGGCACAGCAGGTATGGGTGTGGACTATCGTGGTGAGCCCGGTCTTTTTGATGGTTACACTAGTTTGCAGCTGATGAAATTTGCCCCGACCATGGCGTATAACCAGGGTAATTTCGGCTTTGGTTTTGCACCGGTACTGCAATATGGCGCGCTGGATATCAACTACACAGACCCAATGGGCAATAACGCTGGTAATGGCGTTTCCACCGATTTTGGTGTTGGCTATAATTTAGGCGGTTATTTTGATGTCAACGATCAGTTGACTCTGGCTTTGGCCTATCAGTCGGCTATCGATATGGATTACAAGGATCAGCTGACCGGTGCGGCTGATGGTTTTGGTATTGGCCCAAACAGCATGCAGACCATTACCTCCAACAAGCTGGAGCAGCCGGCTCAGATTAAGCTCGGTGTCGCCTATACGGTCAGCAACTGGATGCTGACTGCCGACTACAAAAAAATTAAATGGGGTTCTGCCAACGGTTATAAGACCTTCAACTGGGATGACCAGGATGTATTTGGCATTGGCGCGCGCTACAGCGGTGGCAACTACTGGGTTGGCTTTGGCTATAACTACGGCAAGGACCCTATCAAGGTGTTGGGAGACAATCCAGCCAGCCAGATGGCAACTTACAGTAATCAGGCCGTCAATATGTTTAACAACCATCTGTTCCCTGCCATCGTTGAAAGTCACTACACCGTGGGTGGTGGCTATGCGTTGGGTAAGAATATGATGCTGGAAGGTGCTCTGGTTTATGCTGCCGAGAAAACCAAGACAGTGGATACAAGCGCTATTACCAGCATGCTGGCTGGTATGCCTGTAGCAAGCTCGCATAAAACCACTCACTCGCAGACCGCCATCACCATCTCCCTACGTACCAACTTTTAAGCTTGAGTTGTTGCGTAGTGTAAATCTCAGTCGAGATGGATAAGTAAATAAAGCAGGGCAGTCGGTTGCAAGATAGGCTGCCCTGTTTTTTTTTGATAAAAATATAATTGGAGAGGGATACCATGCAGATAATCAAGCAATTTTTTATTGGCCTGGGCATGTTGGCGCTAACGCTGGCTGTGCAGGCAGATGAGAAGCTCAAACCATTTGTCCTGGCCTATAAGAGCCATGGCGAGATGGCCACCGTGGTTGCTGAAGTGCAAAAAAAATTGACCGCTGGTGGTTTTGAGGTGGTTGGTAGTTACAGCCCCTACGAGACGGCCACTATTGTTGTGGTGACTAATGACAGCTTGAAGCAGACGGCGGCCAAGTCGGAGTTTGGTGGTTATGGTGCAGCGCAGCGCATATCGGTGACGAATGTCGATGGTGAGCTGCAGGTGGCCTATACCAACCCTGTATATATGTCCCATGCCTACCGCATGGGTGGCGATTTGGCCGATGTCAGCGAGCAATTGGCCAAGACGCTGGGCAAAGTCGAGGAATTTGGTCCTAAGGACGGTTTGACGCCGAAGCAGTTACGCAAATACCACTATATGTTTGGCATGGAGTATTTCACCGAGCCAACCACACACGCCATGTATCCCAGTCATGAAAAAGCTGTGCAAACTGTAGCCGACCGCCTGGCCAAGGGGGTGGCTGGTGTGACACAGGTTTATCGTATTGATATTCCTGGCAAAAAAGAGGTGATCTTTGGCGTGGCAATGAAAGCGTCGGACGATAGTAAGAAGAACATGGACGATAACTACATTATGAGTGAGATTGATTTCAAACCTTTGCGCTCAACTGCCCATCTGCCCTATGAGATCCTGGTTTCTGACCGCAAGGCGTACTCACTCTACGCGCGTTTCCGCATAGCCATCAACTTCCCCGACCTATCTATGATGGGCTCCAATAGTTTCATGAACATCATGAAGACACCCGATGCCATCAAAAAGGCACTGACCGAAGTGGCGGATGAAAGCTATAAAGAAGCGTTGTTTTAGTTTAGAGACGTGAGATTCTTCTGACTGGGTAAATATACCCTTCACACCAAGTGGAGTCGTGGCTTAAAGCCCCGCCTTCAAAGCTCCCCTCTCCCGCTTGCGGGAGAGGGCTCCTAGTGTTTTCTGAGCTCTGTCCCTGGCCGGCTCCCCTCTCCCGCGTGCGGGAGAGGGGCTGGGTGTAGTGGCATAGTGAATTTAGCCACCTAATTAGAGGTGCTACCATGCACCAGTCAAGCAATTAGGTGACCGTATGAAAACAAGACCAAACCGTAATTTTAGCCCTGAGTTCAGGTTCGAAG
>JBAYOW010000062.1:0-10053 GCA_041678005.1 Thiohalomonadaceae bacterium | reverse complement strand
TCAGGCACGGATTATATTTACTCACTGCAATTGAGCCTTGCACAAGCATCAATGTTGCTGCACGCAGAACTATCCAGCGAAAGCCAATCGACAGTTATAAACACTCATTAAGAGTTATGTTGCGGCACCTTGTTTCCGTCAGACGCAGAGCGGCAACCAGAGCAAGCGCGGCAAAACCTAACATCAACCACAACGCCTGCTGATAATTGACGAGACTGTACATGCGCACACCATTTTGCAGAGTTCCATCCCAGCCTCTATCCAGCACCCAACCAAACAAGGGCTGCATGATTGCAGCACCGAGAAACAAGCCAGTATTCACCACGCTGATCCCCATCCCCGACAAGGCTGGCGCACAGACCTCCTTGGCACAAGCATAACTGAGTACATAGCCACTGCCAGACAAGCCCAGCAAGACAAACAGAACCATACCACTCACACCCGATTGCCAAGGCCACCACAACAAAGCCATGCAGGCCAGCAGATACGCAAAGGCGCCAGTCACTATCACCGCCTTGCGTCGCTGCAATCGATCGGAAATCCAGCCGAGTAAAATAGAACTGGCCGCAATCGCCAACAGACTCAAAGTTGTGTACTGTGCTGCCTCATCGCGGCCCAGGCCATGCACATCACGCAACAGGGGCACCGCCCACAGCCCGACAAAAGCAAACAGACCACCAGCCATGCCGAAGTTGAACCAAAAACCTGCCCAGATACGCGGGTTGCTCCACACCATGCGCATGTCATGCAGCCAATGACGCTCTCGTGGCGCATGAGCCGGTTTACCCATCATCGCCCGCAGCGAGGGAAAGCCCGCATCCTCCGGCCGATTACGCACAACAAGCAAAGACAGGAACGCCAGTAACAAAGAAGCCATGCCAATTCCAACAAAAGCCATGCGCCAGGACATAATTCCCAGCACCCAGGCCAGCGGACCTGCCGCCAGTACTGCGCCTAAATTACCCAGCAACACGGTAAGCCCGCTAATCAGGCCAAAGATCTGTTCACGAAACCAAAGTGTATTGCTCTTCATCAGGCCGACAAAGATCACCGACACACCAAGACCTACCAAAAAGCGGCCGAAAAAAGCGATTTCTATCGACTCGGCCAAACCAAACACAATCGATCCAATGCCCGCCACCAGATTACCCAGCACCGACACCATGCGAGCCCCCACGGTATCGGCCAGCACGCCGGCGGGGATCTGCATCACGGTATAAACGTAGTAATACATCGCCGCCAGTGAGCCCAGTGCAGCTCCTGTGGCATTAAAGCTCAGCATCAATTCAGCGGACACCACCGCTGGCGCCATGCGGTGAAAAAACACCAGCATGAACGACATTACAAGCACGGCATAAATCGCCCAGCGCACCCGCTGGAAGTTGCGCTGATCAAATAGCGGAATAGTGTTCATGGAAGCCCTTGCTGGCGGGATAGAAAAAGCGGAGTTTACACTGTTCAAAAGCTCATAGCCCGCATGTTTCATCCTGCTGCTTAAGCACTAAAAGTTTAGTCCGCGCTGCAAGTCTAGGCTAACAACCCCTGATCCCCAGGTCTCATTTATGCACAGATTTTAGCTGCCAATTATTCTTCGAGAAGTAAAAAACCGCGGAGCCGTTCTACAAAGACTGCAACACCCGCAACGGACTTTGTTGTACTACCTTACGGGTGCCCCAATAGCCAGCAAGTCCAATGAGCAGAGCGCCCAGCGGCAACAGCAGCCCAAGCTCCCAATGCAGTGCGGGCGGCAGGTTAAATACACGCACATAAAGCAACCAGGCAATACATTCAGTGGCGATAAGGGCAAACAGCCCGGCCAACAGGCCAAGCATAGCAAATTCAGCCAAATGTGCCGATCGTAGTTGCTGGCGACTGGCACCCAGGGTGCGCAGCAGCGCACCCTCGTGCAGCCGCTCGCCAAGGCTGGTTTGCAAGGCGGTGTAAAGCACGACAAACCCCGCCAATAAAACGAAGATCAGCACATACTCCACAGCCAAACTCACCTGCCCCATAATCTGCCGCACCTGCGCCAATATTTGCCCCAGATCGATCACCGTCACCGCTGGAAACTCTCGCACCATCTGCGCCATCAATGGGGCCTGCGCTGCCGAGGCATAAAATGAGGTCATCCAGGTACTGGGGAAATTAGCCAGCGTCTCCGGCGGGAAGATCACGAAAAAATTTGGCCGAAGTGAATCCCACTGCACAGTGCGCAAACTGGCAACCCGTACATCAAGCTCATCGCCCGCACCGAAGTTGAAATGCAGGACATCACCCAAGCCGACACCAAGCCGTTCTGCCAATTTGGCCTCCAGCGAAATCAGCGGCTGAGCACGATCTTCCTCGCGCCACCAAGTGCCGCTGAGCAGGGTATTGTCGATGGGCAGATCTGCGCTCCAGGTGAGATTGAGCTCACGATTAAGTGCCCCGCCAGCGTTATCACCAGGCTTTATCACATCGGCCAACATGCGACCATTGACACCGCTCAGCCGGCCGCGCACCAGCGGATAGAGCTGGCTATTATCGATCTGCCCGGCCTGGAGGAAATCAGCAAAACGAGACAGCTCATCGGGCAGGATATTGACAACAAAATGATTGGGGGCTTGCGCCGGCAATTGCTGCAGCCAGCTATCAAGCAGGTCGTTACGTAATAAAACAACCAGCGCCATTGCAGTCAAGGTCAAACCAAAAGCGAGGATCTGCATCACACTAGCCAGTGGCCGCCGCCAAAGCTGACCCAGACCATAGGCCCAGGCCATACCAACACGCTGGCGCATATGTCTGCTGAGTCTTAATAAAAACCAGGCAAACAGACCAAGCAGGGCCAACGCGAAGCTCGTACCGAACAAGACACCCAGGGTCAGCATCGGCTCGCCGGTGTGTCGTGTGATCAAAAGACTCATCGCAGCAAGTGCCAGGCCATAGACCAGCCAGGCACGCAAAGGAAAGGGACTGAGCTCACGGCGCAAGACGCGCAACGCCGAAACCTCGCGCAGACGCAGGATCGGTGGCAGTGCAAAACCTAGCAGCACCACCATGCCGGTCAACAAACTCAGCAAGGCTGGCGCAACACCTGGCGACGGCAGTCGTACCGGCAATAATAGCTCATGCAACAGGGCAAACAAGCCGACCTGAGCCAGCGCACCCACGACCAGGCCGAGCGTACTGCCCAGCAGACCAAGCAGCAGCCATTGCGGTAAATACAGCATGAGGATATCTCGCTGAGCTGCACCCAGGCAGCGCAACATCGCGCTGACATCAAGATGACGTTCGCTATAGCGACGTGCAGCCATGGCAATCGCCACACCAGCCAGCAACACTGCTGCCAGGCTGCCCAGACCAAGATAGCGCTCGGCTCGCTCCAGTGCAGCGCCGACGTTGGGGCGAGCTTCGCGCACATCCACCAGCCGATGGCTGGCCTCCAACTGTGGCTTGAGCCAGCCTTGATAACGCTGCAAGGCAGCTGGCTCACCGGCAAAAAGATACTGATAACTGACGCGACTACCAGCGCCAAGGATACCGGCACGTTCGAGATCGGCACGATTGACCAACAAGCGTGGCGCAAGCGCAGCAAAATTATCACCACCGCTCGGCGCAAAGGCGACGATTTGACTGATCTGCAATTCGATCTCGCCCAGGGTGATCCGCTCACCGATGGCCACCCCTAACAGTGCCAACAACCTGGCCTCAACCCAGGCCTCGCCTGACGGCGGTATGCCATCTGCTGCGCGCTCAGCGCCATAAGCTTCATCACTGATACGCAGACTGCCACGCAGTGGATAGCCCGCTGCAACGACCTTGATACCGCTCAGTTGCAGTCCCTCACCGAAACGCACCATGCTGGGGAATTCTAGCGCCTCTTGCTGCTGCAATCCCCATTGCTCGGCCTGCATAAGCCAGTGCTCACTCACTGGCCGTGGCGCGCGCAGCAACAGATCAGCCCCCATCAGCTCGGCTGATTGCTCGGTCATGGCGCGTTGCAGGCGATCGGTAAAAAGGCTGATCGCCGAGCTGGCCCCGACAGCGATCACCAGTGCCGCCAACAACATGTGCAGCTCACCGGCGCGAAAGTCACGCCAGAGCAGGCGCAAGGCCAGTGCCAAATGGCGTTTAACGGCCATTAGGCTTGCGTCTCCTCGGCAACAATACGCCCGGCCTCCAGGCGCAGACGGTGGTCGCAGAGCCCGGCCAGTCGCTCGTCATGCGTGACCAGGATCAGCGTGGTGCCATGTTCCTTATTGAGATCAAACAACAAGTCGATGATGAGCGCGCCGGTACGCGTATCGAGATTACCCGTGGGCTCATCGGCAAACAGTACCGCCGGCCTGGTGACAAAGGCGCGCGCCATTGCCACCCGCTGCTGCTCGCCGCCGGATAACTGCTTGGGATAGTGCGTAAGACGTGCGCCCAAACCCACCCTCTGCAACAATGCCTCCGCCTGCGCACGGGCATCGGCTCGCCCGCTCAGCTCCAGCGGCAACATGACGTTTTCCAGCGCAGTGAGGCCGTCGAGCAACTGAAAATTCTGGAACACAAAGCCAACTTTCTCACCGCGCAAACGCGCCCGACCATCTTCATCCAATGCCGTCAAATCCTCACCAGCAAGCGTGATCCTCCCGCTGCTTGGCAAATCAAGTCCCGCCAGCAATCCCAGCAGGGTGGATTTACCCGAGCCAGACGCGCCGACTATGGCCAGTGCCTCGCCTTGTACAACGGCAAAACTGACTTCTTCGAGTATGATGAGCCTGCCTGCGGCCATCTCCACTTGCTTACCGACCAGTTCGGCGGTGACAATCATCGTCATGAAAAAATATATCCTGAAAATAATTCTGTTGTTTGTTGTGAGCTGCCAAGTGCAGGCCGGCACGATCCTTGTGTTTGGTGACAGCCTCAGTGCTGGCTATGGCCTGGCTGCCGATGAGGGCTGGGTGAGTCTATTACAGCAACGGCTGGCACAGCACGAGCTTGAGCATAAAGTTATCAACGCCAGCATCAGTGGCGAAACCACAGCAGGCGGCCTGGCTCGTCTGCCTGCTGTACTGGAGCAATACCGACCGGACTATCTGTTACTGGAGCTTGGGGCCAACGATGGCCTGCGTGGTCTGTCGCTGGCAGCCATGCGCGATAATCTTACGGCGATGATAGCCAAAGCGACTGAGCTCGACAGCCAGGTTGTGCTTATCGGCATGCAATTGCCGCCCAATTACGGCCCAGTCTACATCAAGCAATTTACCGCCATCTACCAAGAACTGGCCAAACGACATCGCCTGCCCTTCGTGCCATTTTTCCTGACTAATGTCGCGCTGAATCCTGCGCTAATGCAAGGCGACCAGCTTCACCCCAATGCCGCAGCCCAAACCCTGTTACTGGATACGGTCTGGCCCACACTCCTGCCATTATTGCAGCATTGACGCCAGAAAACCGCTCACTCTGTCAAACCCACAACTAATGTTTTAGGGAGATGCTGAACAACTAACCTTTCAGCGTTTCCTTAGCAGCTGATTCTGCTAAATCCTCCAGATAACGTCGATAATCTTCTTCAGCTAAAAACAAGATTCGCGATTGTTGCCCCGTTGAATAACGTGCCGAGGGATGTCAGTGAGCTTGAATCGAGGTTTCCCTGGCATGATACGCCTTCTTGTAAAATATGCCTGTGAAATAACAACGAGAAGGCATATTAACAACGGCGAATATTAGAAACAATTGCTCTCTGACCCGGCTTTGCTGGAAAAACAGGATCCCTATAAACGCAAGAACTGCAGGAAAAGCAGGCTCTCCTGCGGCCTTTGTGTGTTCAGAATCTAGCCCTATAGCCGGCGTAGTAATACCGCGCACCTGGATCATAAGGTGAACCCCCGGCCTCTAGATTATCCGGCACCTTCTCATCGAACAGATTGTTCACGCCAAAGAACAGCCCATGATACGCCGCCAGACGGAAATCCAGGCGGAAATCTACGCTTGTGAAGTCGCTATAGTACGGCGTATTCGTCGAGCTAACGCCATCGACGCCAAAATAATCCTGAGTGTGGTTAACCCTCAAGAGATAAGTTGCCGGGCCGAACCGCACGCTGCTGTCCAGCTTGATGGTTATATCCGCACGGTGGGTCAGGGGCTCGCCGGTGGTGGCATCCACTGCATCAAGGTATTCCACCGAACCGTTGAACTGCCAGGTGCCGACAGGCCGGAGGGCCCAGGCAAACTCCACGCCGTCGATCTCCGCCTGGTCGATGTTCTGGTAAGATTCGATGCCCCTAGTGGTTCTGGTCGCCGGTTTCAGCCAATGCTTCTGAATGAGGTCTTCCGCCTTGGTGCGGAACACCACCAGCTCGACATTGCCCTTGCCAAACTGGTAGGCAACCGCCGCCTCCCTGGTATTCGAGGTTTCCGGCTTGAGGTCGGGATTGCCCACGCGATCCTTCCTGGTCAGGGCATAATCGGCATACAGCTCCATCATGCTCGGTGCGCGGAAGGCCTCGCCATAGCCAGCACGCAGGGTCCAGGCACCCGGTCGCCAGGCCAGCGTCACATTCGGGCTGGTGGCGCTGCCAAAATCGCTGTAGTCGTCATAACGGGCACCGGCGGTCAGGTTGACCTCCGTGGTCATATCCCACTGATCCTGCAAGAAGACGCTGTTGACCTTGCGGTCTTCCGCATTGCTGATGGCGGTGGATTCTAACTCCTCGCCGAGGAAGGCATAGCCGGCACTGAGCGTGTGTGCCTCATGCGGCCAGAAGGTATACTGCATTTGCGCCTCGTTCTTTGTCGAGGTGGTACCGTAGGACTCCGTCAGGCTCTTTTGCGAGGTGGAATCGGCCACGCCACGTCCCAGCAGCACCGCTGCAAGGCCGTCCCCAAGCAGCCAGTCGTAGCCAAGGGAGACATGATAGCGATCCTCGGTTTCAATCATGTCGACCGGCGCAATGCCATCTGTGCCCAGGCCGATCCCCTCATCATCCTGCCGTGCATATTCGGCGCCCCACCGCAACACATCCGTTTTGCTCATCTGGTACTGGCCGCGATAGGAAAGGCTGCGCCGTTCCTCATCCCGGCGGTCGGTGTCGATGCTGTCGGGATCGATGCGGTAATCGCCCCGCGAACCCAGCTCGAAACTGACGCGGTGTCCCAGCTGCTCGGCGCCCCAGTTGGCGTACCCTCCGATGGTGGCGGTCTCACGCTGGCCTCCATCGGTTCCGCCCACCGTCACGTCCATGCCATAGGTGGTCTTGGCCTGCGGTTTGCTGGTGATAATGTTAATCACGCCGCCCATGGCATCGGAACCGTACAGCGCCGACATCGGCCCGCGCACGATCTCAATGCGCTCGATGTCCTCCACCTGAATATTGGTGATCGCGTTGCCCGATATCTTGTCTGTACGGCGCAGTCCGTCGACCAAGATCAGGGTCTGGTTCGTATTCATACCACGCAATGAAACCCGCGTCTCGTTGCCTCTTTCAGCAATACTCACCCCGGTGGCGAATCCGAGTATCTCGGTGACACTGCGCCCGGAAAACGACTCAATAGTCTGGCGACCAATGACCTGCACCGAGGCGCTCACGTCCTCGACAGGCTTCTCCGTGCGGGTGGCGGTAACCATAATCCGGGGAACCTCGTCGGCATCCTGGGCCACGGTCGGTCCGACGCTAAGACCAAGCGCGCCTATCACACCGGTTCCGGTGATCCACTGTTTTATATTCATAGAATTTAGGGTTCTCCATTTGTTGGGATTCACCGGGTATTTCCGCCGCATTGGGTGCGTGGCGTGCACATTCGATGACTTCAGCCCGAAATCAATTGCAAACATCATGCCGGGCGGAAAGTTGCTGAATACAAATGGCCAATTGGTTTTGAGGGCGAATACGAGGACGGCAAATCAACCGCTACCGTGTGGTATCACACATTTCCGTGTGACAATGAGGCAGGCTGCGGCTCCGGGCACATCACTCTCGACCGGCTCGCCTAGCCCCGTTCTTGACAACAAGGGGTGGTGGTCTAGTTGTGATGTTTCAATAGGTTGTTCACCCAGCAGGATCTGGGAAACTTGTTCTGGTCAAGCACTTTCAGACACTTCAATTTTACAATTTTCATACTCAACAGGGCTCATACCGCTGTTGGCTGTGTGTAGTCTTTTTAGGTGTAACCAGTCTGGTTAATTGGCGATGTGGCCAAACAAGTAAAATTGGGATGCATTGTTGTCATTGTTCATTCGCGACTGCGCATTCCACAGATACCTGTCACCAGTTCCATATGAAGGCGGGCATAAGAAGAACATACGCACTTTTCCCCCAAGTCTAATGGTTGTCCATCGGTAGCGGGACAACTCAACATCTGCTCATCACCATGGTTCCGAACTAAATTCCGCCGCACTCACTGGAAATCTAGCCACTTTTTTGGTTATAAACGATAGAACATTAAAATGCGGCGGCGATCCAGTAAAGGCCGGGGCGCCCAAGCAGCCACGCCGCCTTTCGATCCGGGGTTAATGCAAGCAAGAAATCAGAAACTGTAATCATAATCGACACGCCAAGTCATCTGGCTATGAGAAACCTGCCCCGCCACGCCTGGGCCGAACAGGTTCGGGTTGGTCTGCTTGACTTCCGGTGAGTAAGTGAAGGAGGCGGCGACATTATGGCCGCCGCCAGCCTTCCAACCCATACCCAAAGAATAATGTGAGGTAATGATGGCCGGTGCCAATGGATTCAGTGTTTCATCGGGAATGGGATTAGCCGCGTAGTTATAGCCCGCACGCAGTGCCATACCCGAAGCCACCCTGTATTGGCCGCCGATCATGTATACCGCTTGATCGTCCCAATTCTATGGTGCTCCGTTCAGACCGAACACGGGGCTGCCGTTGGCCTCGATACGGAAAGCATCTAATGAACCGGACCAGCGGATGATTTTGATATCGGCTGCCAACATGAATTTTTCAGTGGCATTCCATGCCATCCCCACGCCGTAGGTTTCTGGCCATTGGGGATCGACAACTTTGTATTGTGTGGAGTTGTTCGGCGAATTCAGATAACCCGAGCCTTCAAGATCCTCGATATCCGTCTTGCTGTGATAATTGGCGCCGATGGCAAACTCGCTATTAAACCGATATTGGATACCGAGCTTGTAAGCCCATCCCAAGCCCGTGGCTTCGCCGGTGAAGTCGTTATTATCACTGAAGCTGTAATAATCGCCGGTCACTGGGTTAATCATTTTTAGATCAAGACTCCCCCAGACATATTCCAATTGTGCCGCAACGGTGAGCGCGTCGTTCACGTTATAGGCCAGTGGAAACATGAACCGGCCAAACCCCACCTCGGAACGCTGCTCCAGCCCTGACCCGCCCGAGAGACTACCACCCCATTCCGAACCCATCCCTCCTTGGGTATACAAACCAGCCCCATAAGTAAATGCACCGGATTTTTTGATAAAAGAGAGGTTGGGCATCAAGTATAAATTGCCATCGGACTTAACCGTCACTGACCCGGTCGGGGGCGGTATGGTGGTATTGACATCCGGGATCAGGATTGTCAGACCTAAAGCGAAGTTTGAACCTTGCTTGCGCAGCCCCAACGTAGCTGGGTTATTCATCATGGCGGCATTGCCATTATCGTAGGCAAACGACGCGCCGCCCATGCCACCGGCCATGGCGCCATAGGCCTCCAGGTTCATGCCATTGGTGGCATAAACGGGCATAACGACGAGGGCTGTGATTATGATGCCGAAAGCGCAACGAATAAGTTGGGATGGCATGCCTTGTTCCTCATTTTTGTTAATTTCATGACGCGATCTGTACGGCAGGAATCGCCTTGCAGGTAGCGCGATGAGCGCCTCGCCAGTTTCTTATTTTCATGCTTTTGCAATTTTTGAGTTAATCGCTGCATAAACACCAATCTTGTCTGTTCCTTTGATAAAACAACGTAAACCAACAGCTGAAGTTCTCAGCCATGCAAATCACCTTCGCTGAAGCTGAATATGCCGCCAAAAAGAAACGCACACGTCGCGACCGTTTTCTAGCTGATCTAGAACGTCTGGTTCCCTCGGCTGCACTGGAAGCGCAGCTTGCAC
>JBAYOW010000061.1:0-10395 GCA_041678005.1 Thiohalomonadaceae bacterium | reverse complement strand
TGTCGCTGCTCTCATTCGTCACATAGACACGCGCCCCGTCGGGGCTCACCGCCACGCCATAGGGGTAGTTTCCAACCGGCACCGTCGTCACGCTATTGTCTGCGGTATCGATTATCGAGACATTGCCGTCAAAACTATTCGTCACATAGACGCGCGTCCCGTCGGGACTCACTGCTACACCATAGGGGTGGGCTCCGACCGCCACCGTCGCCGTCACGCTATTACTATTTGCGGTATCGATCACCGAGACGGTGTTGCTGCTCTCGTTCGTCACATAGACACGCGCCCCGTCGGGGCTCACCGCCACGCCAAAGGGGTAGTTTCCAACCGGCACCGTCGTCACGCTATTGTCTGCGGTATCGATTATCGAGACGGTGTTGCTGCCCCCATTCGCCACATAGACGCGCGTCCCGACGGGGTTCACCGCTACGCCATAGGGCCAGGATCCGACCGTCACCGTCGTCACGCTATTGTCTGCGGTATCGATTATCGAGACATTGTCGTCAGAATTATTCGTCACATAGACGCGCGTCCCGGCGGGGTTCACCGCCACGCCATAGGGGTAGCTTCCGACCGTCACCGTCGTCACGCTATTGTCTGCGGTATCGATTATCGAGACATTGCCGTCAAAATTATTCGTCACATAGACACGCGCCCCGTCGGGGCTCACCGCCACGCCAAAGGGGGAGCTTCCGACCGTCACCGTGTCGATCACGGTATTGTTTGCGGTATCGATCACCGAGACGGTGTTGGAACTGTTGTTCGCGATGTAGGCAAATGGTGCCGCCGCTGCCAGTCCCGGCAGCAGCAACAGCAGTCCGGCCAGTACAGCGCGCAGGCGGACGGGGATTTTTCGCGGATGCCGTTGCGCTGCCGCAAAAATGCGTCGCCCTGGAAGGGATGGAAATAAGGACAGGAATGGTGTGTGCCGCATTGGTTTGGATTCCCTTTTTCGGTTTTTTTGCGCCTGCTTGTTTTTTGTGTCTGCTTGCCGTACCGCAAACATTCGGCGGATTGTCGCGGTTGTGGCGCTTCGGCGGATTGTCGTGGTTGTGGCGCATTGCTACAATCCGCCCATTAGCGGATGCGACAGCCCGCCAGGCCGCGTCGCGAAGGGGGAAACATGGCGTCGTCGATGAAGAGGCTCAAGGCTGCGGACATGCGCCTGCTGACGGCGCTGTGGCAGGAACTGGCGGACGCGCCCGCCGCCGAATGCGATGCCGCACTGCGCCATTGCCTGGAGCAGTTGTGCGGCCTGATCGGCGCCTGCAACGCCATCTGGGTGGGCGCCCGCCGCCAGCCGGCGCCGGAGACGGACGACCCTCTGCGCGGCTGGCGTATCCATGGCGTGGAGCACCTGCATCACCAGGAGCGCCGTCTGGCCATGGCGCGCGAACTCGCCAGTCACCTTGATGCCGGTCAAACCGACCCTTATTTAGCCGCGGTCATCCGCCATGCCGGGCGGACGCGCAGTCATCTGCGCACTGAGCTGATGAATGACAAGGACTGGCGCAGCAGCTGGATCGTGCGCGAGGCGCTGGAAGACGAGCGCATCGACGACCGGCTGGAAGGCGGGCATGCCATCTCGGTGGGCTGCGAATCCCACTTCGCCCTGGATCGACGTCAGGACGAACGGCCGTTTAACGACTACGAGCGCGACCTGCTTTGCTTCTTCCTGCTCGGCAGCCGGACGTTCCAGCGTGAGCTGCTGCTATCCCGGGGATTGGCGAGCGCCTTCTCGCCATTCAGTTTGCGTGAATGCGATGTCCTGAAGCTGCTGCTGACGGATGCCAGCGAAAGGGAAATCGCCATCCATCTCGGCATCGGTTACCGCACCGCCCACCAGCATGCCGCCAGCATCTACGCGAAGCTCGGCGTGCGCGGACGGCAGGGATTGATGGCGCTCTGGCTGCGCGGTGGAAAAACCGGCCTCTGATCTGCCGTGTCAGACTTTAGCCGTACCACGGTAGCCTATTGATATATAGAAATCCGCCCGACTGGGCAGGCCTGGCTGTTTCATCCTTTTTCCCTTACAGCCAGCGATTCTCCGATATTGCCGTGTCGCGTTTTGGTGTTCAGAAGTGCATCATCAGGCCTGCGCTAGCCGCCCAATTGTTTTGGCGCTCTGGATCTTTCTCACCGCTTGGCCAGAAATGGCCAAGGATCAAATCTATCAGCAACCAATCGCGATAAATTGGCTGGAGCCATCTCAGGCGCGTGCCATACTCATAAATATAGTCTTTGCTATCCGTTTCACCATTTACTAGCGCTTCCATTGATAGCAGATTGTTATTGCCAAGGATCTTGAATGCACCAACACTGCTCGACCACGCAAAGCCATCTGTTTCCTTGGTAATCGTTGCCGCGTTTTGCCACTTGAACAACAGGGATTCTGCGTAGGCATGCTCAAGCTCTAACAGGGTGGTCGAACCAAAGCCTTCACGGCTGCGCCAGAACAGTGTTTCACCAAACTCAACCCGATTCTTTGCTGACAACATCCACTGCCGACGATAACGTGCCTGTGAGTATGGTTTCAGACCACCGTGCACACCGACCCGAAAGTCTACGTAGTCGCGCAGGTTGACGCCGAGGCCAAGGAAGCCTGTCTGGTCGTCACGGCGACTTTGAGTCAATAGCTGTTCGCGGGTGAAAGTCTCCGGCTGGTCGGCGATCAGGTTGCGCTTGTTTTCCTGGCCGAAGAAAACGTAAGCCTTGTCGCGCAGATTGGGCAGTTCAAAGCGAGCGTTAAAACGAACGTTAGTATCAACCCCGTCGTCTTCCTGCCAGCGCAGTCGTACGCTGAGCCGACCGTGGGACACCTTTCCACCCTCAGAAAATGGCTTGTCGCCGAACCAGTCATTCACTCCTTCGCCTAACCACACGACAAAACGACGTACGCTCCGGCGGCTGGAATCGGCAAAGTCATAGGTGTTAGTCCCTCCGATCGAAGCTGCTGCCTCAGAATCCAGGCGTTGTTGATGCAGGGTGTCCTCGCTTTGCGATGTCACTGTGGAAAGCGTTGAACACCCGTTCAGCGTCAGTAACAGGGTCAGGTACGGGAGGTGCCGACGAGACATTGACTTTCCTTCAAGCGCTTTTCCTGGCCGCGATTGTACGCAAGTTTTATGGCTGATTCGATCATTTTCAAGGGCTCATGAATCGGGTTAAACAGCAAGGAACTACCTTAAGCTAAATCCTGTAGTAACCAAAGAAATAAAGATGGGCTGATAAGCTCGATGAGATACACTGTGTGTATCAAATTTGTGTTGCATAACATAGAAGATCAGCCAGAATGAATTACATCAAGGGGTGCGGCAGCAGGGCAAGTCAAATTATTTTGGCTCTATGTAATTTGTAGTGGGTAATACGATACATATGCTGGCATGTATGGACTCTCTTTTCTTCAAGAGGATGGCTCGGAAGGGATCGCTCACACCCTAAATATAACCCATGCTTGTACCATGATTGAATTACGCCGTAGCGTTAACAACTACGATTTGTAGAAACTTATTAGAGGTATCACGATAATGAATTCACTTGCACAGGATTACCCGGCCATCCTTTCCGACAGCCACGAATCGCCTTGTCTGTCCTTGTATCAACCAACACACAGACAACATCCGGACAATGCACAGGATTCCATCCGCTTTCGCAATCTCGTGAAGATGATGGAGGAGTCGTTGCGTCAAAAATATCCGAAGCGTGAAATCAAATCTCTTCTGCAGCCGTTTGAGGCGCTGGCTGAAAACCGGGCTTTCTGGAATCACACCACGGTCGGACTTGCGATACTGAGCGCGCCCGGGATGTTTCGTGTTTACCGGCTGCCGCGTCCGGTTGCCGAGTTGGTGGTTGTCGCCGACAGCTTCCATACCAAACCGCTGATGCGCATTGCGCAGTCAGCCGACCACTATCATGTCCTTGCACTGAGCCGAAGCTCATTTAAAATTTATGCGGGTAATCGCGACTCACTGAATGAGATGTTGCCGATCGAAGGCGTACCGCAAACAGCTGCTGAACTGCTGGGCATAGAAGCAGATGAACGTGAGGGCGCACATCGTGCATATGGTCATGGCCCTGCGGGAGGCGCTGCAAGGCATGGTACCGATGTCAAACAAGATGCCATAAGCAGAGACACCGATAATTTCTTCCGCTCGGTCGACCAGGCGGTGTTGCAGCATTGCTCGCAACCATCGGGAATGCGCCTGATATTGGCTGCGCTGCCAGAGCACCATCATCGGTTTCGCAGCATCAGCCACAATCCGTTTTTGATGAAGGAGGCGATCGATGTTCATCCTGATGACTTGTCGCTTGATGCACTGCGTGAACGCGCATGGCAGTTAGTGCAACCATATTATCTTGAGCGGCTGGCTGGCTTTGTGGATGCTTATGGCAAAGCAGCTGCAAACGGCCAGGGCTCGGATGAGCTTGATGAGCTTGCCAAGGCAGCCATCGCTGGGCGAATCGCAACGCTACTGATCGAGGCCGACCGCTTGATTCCCGGCAGCATTAATGTCACGAATGGCACAATTACCGCCGGTGATCTGGATCACCCGGAAGTTGACGATGTGCTTGATGACCTGGGTGAGCATGTGCTCAAGAATGGTGGTGAGGTAGTGATCGTTCCCGCCGAACGGATGCCAACGAAGTCAGGTGCTGCAGCGATCTATCGTTTTTGAGCGCCTTTTAAAGCTGGTCAATAACATTGTTCAGCATTGTGACGGCAGTGTGTAATGGAAATTCACCAGCTCTGTCATTATCTACTGCGTCTGCCATGGTTTAAGGTTGGCGCCGAGGATGAGCCGTTTGTCCGTCGATAGTGAAGTTTGAGCCATAGCTGGCCGAGGCTGCATGTCGCACGATCACGTGCCGCTGCACCGCTGCGACAACGCATCTCCCTGGAAAGAATGGGAATGGTGTATGTCGCATTGAATTTCCTTTTTGGTTTTGTGTGCTTGCTTGTTGCACAGCAAACATTAGATTCAATGTGGCGGTTGCAGAGTATTGTCACAACGCGCTGATTAGCAAATGTTTAGACAGAGTTGATCAATACATTACTCATGGCTCGTGGCCACGACGAAATTTATTTTCCCATGCCAGTTGAACAAAGCTCCGTTAGATCGACCAGGCTATCTGTGGCGTTAGCTTAAAATGCCGTGCCGAAACTCTCGTCCGTTTCTAGCCTAAGTGCAGGCAGGCCGGCAAGTTCATGTATGGGCATGAGTACACCGCGCGTATCAGGCATGGCATCAAACAATTTATAAAGATATTTACCGCCACCTTTGGATGCGTAAGCATCTTCGAGAAACCTTATATGATCATGCGCAGCAAGACAGGCGCGTGTCTCGCAACTCTGCTGATAGTGTTCGATTAATAAATTGATCACGCTCAAGTGCTCGTCGGTCAGCTCGAAGTTTTTGGCTGCTGCATTTTTTCTGACTGTTTGCTCAAGCTTGTCTTTGGTCAAATCTTTGACTGCATCGTAAATCAGTTCCTCATTTATGGCCGCCATTTTTGATGCATTGTTCATGATTGAGTTCCTCAGTTAATAAATCAGTTTTCAAGGAATGCCAACAGGTCGGCATTGAGTTGGTCTTTGTGCGTGTCCGCAAGACCGTGGGGAGCGCCCAGATAGATTTTCAGGGTCGCGTTTTTAACCAGCTTCACTGCGCTGAGCGCCGCAGCGCCGATCGGCACGATCTGGTCGTCGTCGCCATGGATAATCAGCGTCGGTATGTCGAATTTCTTCAGATCCTCGGTGAAATCTGTCTCGGAGAACGCCTCGATACAGTCGAAGGTGTTCTTGTGGCCGGCCTGCATCCCCTGCAGCCAAAACGAGTCGATCATGCCCTGCGAAACTTTAGCACCTGGCCGGTTAGCGCCAAAAAACGGGCCGCTGGCGATATCCTGGTAGAGCTGCGAGCGGCCAGCTAGTGCACCCTGGCGTATCTCGTCGAACTTCTCTATAGGCAAGCCGCCGGGATTGGCCTCTGTTTTCAGCATCAGCGGTGGCACTGCGGCGATCAGCGCCACCTTCGCCAGCCGCTTGGTGCCGTGGCGGCCTATGTAGCGTGTCACTTCGCCGCCGCCTGCAGAAAAACCGACGAGGACGGCATCTTGCAAGTCGAGCTTATCAATTAGCGCAGCGAGGTCGTCTGCATAGGTGTCCATATTGTTGCCATTCCAGGGCTGACTGGAACGGCCATGGCCGCGCCGATCATGTGCAATACAGCGATAGCCTTTGTCAGCCAGAAACAGCATCTGCGCCTCCCAGCTATCAGAACTGAGTGGCCAGCCGTGGCTAAATAACACGGGCTGTCCTGCACCCCAGTCCTTGTAATAGATTTGCGTACCGTCTTGCGTGGTGATCGTGGCCATTACTTTGTCTCCAATTTGATCAAATTTAGCCGATGAGTTTTTAACTCATCACATCTCCGCAGGTATCTATTTCAAATAGTGCTGGCTCAGATACAGCCATGCAGGAAATGCAACACCAGCAAGACTGAAACGGGATTTCGCAGGGCCTTCCATCGGCAGTACTTTTGCCTCCTGCTCGGAGAGGACGGCGGTGACCTCCGAGATTTCATTACCAGCGTGAATTCCACTGTTGAAGGACTTGCTTTAATACATTTTTGTCACTGTTATACTTTAGGTCGGGAAGACAAATCAGTCTGTACGCTATCGCACAATGAGGTTAAGAAGATCTTCCCCAGCACTTGTAGAACGCGAGAACCATCAGGCATTGCGCCGAATGTAGATGCTGTTATCGGTGTAAATAAACATGCAATGTAGAAGTCCGCATGAACGAAGATAAAAACCCTCTCCCCCGGCCCCTCTCCCGCAAGCGGGAGAGGGGAGCCTGGCCGCGTCCATGGGATGCGGTGTATTTATTCCGTCATTCCCGCGCAGGCGGGAATCCAGTCATTCAAAACACTGGACCCCGCCTTCACGGGGGTGACGGTAATCTTGGTTGATACAGGCGCGTACTCACCACTGGACCCTGCCCTCTGCTGGGGTAACGTCTACCGGTGGAACGTTATGGCGCAGCTGTAATGTAGGGCGCAATAACCATCGGGCATTGCGCCGTATGCAGGTGACCGCATGAACGAAGATCAAAAGCCCCTCTCCCCCAGCCCCTCTCCCGCAAGCGGGAGAGGGGAGCCTGGCCGCGTCCATGGGATGCGGTGTATTTATTCCGTCATTCCCGCTTTATCATGTTCGGTGATCGCATCAGCGAGTGCCTGTAACGGCATGAACTAGTTACACAGAATTATTTACAGACTTCGGACTTGCTGATCATTGCCACTTAATGCTTCAACCATTGAGCGCGTATGTGCCAGCTGTTCTTTGCAGTGCGTTAAACAGAGTGGTTGGCAGGAGTTTTGAAATAACTCGATAATCAGTTCAAAATCATCCGCGGCCTCTTGTGCAGTGGCTGCATCTTGCTTTAACTCAGCCAGCACTCCACGGGCAGTCGCGATGTTTGCTCTACATATCACTGCCATATGAAATGGTAACTGCTGCTCCTGGCTCACCAGTAAAGCTTTCTCGTAAGCCCTTATCGCTTCTTCCAGCCGTCCAGTATTTTCTTCTGATTCGCCTAAATGATGCAGTGCTGCGCCGCGATTATTGTGGGTGGCCACTAGCTCCAGGGCATGGTTGTCCGCATCAAATATTGTCAGTGCATTTTTATAGGCGACAACGGATTTTTGCAGGGTACGATTGCCTTTAAGAAGCAAGCCATGTGTGTGCAAAGTTGCGCCCAGTTGGTGCATGGTAGTTGCCCATTCCAGAGGCATCTGTTCCCTGGTCCATACCAGTAACGCATTGGTGTAGGCATCAGCAGCTTGTTTTAATAATTTCTGGTTACTCAGTTGCCTGCCCAGCGCTTGGGTTGCAGTGCCAAGGCCATATTGGGCTGTAGTCCAGGCCGTGGGTTCATCCTCCTGAGTAAATTCTTCAAGCGCAATGTTAAACGACTGGACTGCCTTTTTATACAATTCCACATCGTGGTGCTGTTGTCCCAATGCTGCGAACAGGTTGCCAAGGTAGACCTGTGTAGCCGCCCAATCTAAAGGTTCCTGTTCACGGTTTAGCCTGCTCAGTTCAGTCTCAAGCAATGTGCACGCATTTTCAAATATATTTGAACTGTAACGGCGCTGCTCATAATTGCCGCGCGTGTGGGTGAAGTTATCCGGCACGGTTGATCGAGTATCCGGGCCGAGTGTGGCGGTTACAGGTGCGGAAATTAAGCTGATAGAGTGCTCGATGGCACGTTCAAGTGCCTTGTTGTCTGGATAGAAGATATAATTATTTGAGAATTTCATGGATGTCCGGATCGGCACCCACCGCACCACCGATATCTATTTCTTCGTCAGTGGCATCGCGAACGGTCAACACTTCAAGCGTAAAAACTACGTCTCTCCCGCAAAGCGGATTATTCCCGTCCACGGTCACCGTCTTGTCATCAACCTGGGTTACAACAAAGTCTCTGGGCTCACCTTTTGAGTTTTCCATCGTTATGGTGATGCCGACCTCCCGGTAAGCCTCTGGCACATTCTCAATATCATCGACAAAAACCAGGGATTCATCTCTGGGTCCGTACAATTTGTCACAATCTATCGGCAGGTCGATCGTGTCGCCGACCATTTTACCCTGCAGTTCAGCCTGTACTTGCTCTGATAAAACATTATTGGCGCCATGAACGTAGCCGAGAGGAAACTCAACCGTGGAAAGGATCGCCCCGGTTCGTTGATCGACGACCCGGTAATTTAATTCCACAAATTTATTGTTTTTTATGGTGTCTGACATGGCAGGTTAAAATATGCTTGCCCCGAATATTTTTATTTTATCTTTTTCATAGCCCAGAACCAGTCTGCCAAGCCACTCGCCTTCCATTTTGGTATTTTTTTGTTTGTAAAGTACCGTGACATGTTCGCCACGGCGTATCATGCCTAGATAGATCACGTCAGTGGACAGGTTTTTTGTTAGTTGCGACCTGGCGAATTGCTTGCCCATTTCCACCTCATTTGCACCTCGAAGCAGCTCAGTGGAAAAGTGCCTGGTAAATGCGCCGTAATTTTCTTCATTTGAGTATTTGATAAGATCGGCCCACATGGGGTTGGCGATCTTTAATATCTCTTCATCGCTCTGATCAATTATGTTCATAACAACGCTTCATTGAGAGACATCAGCTGTCTTCCGGGATTTTTATCGTAGTGATGTTTTCACTCACGATTGCCAAATAAAATTTTTTTATGTAACAGGCAACACACTGACACTGTTTAATTTATTCCTCGTCGATACCAATTAGATGATAGCAAGGCGCTTTCTCCATAGTGTATTCCCCGGTTTTTCGATCACGATGGGAAACTGTTAATACATGCCAGTTTTCATCATCCAGTTTCATCGCATCGCCACGGTAGTAATAACCAGGCCAACGCGTTTCCTTGCGGAATAAAGTATGGTGAAATACAGACTCGGATGTACGCATGCGGTGTTTTAATTCCCAGGCACGTAATAGCTCGTGTATATCTTTTGCTGCAACATTTTCCAGATCTTCCTCAAGAATTTTGATCTTCTTGAGACCGATGTTCAGCAGATTTTCATTGGTCATGTAGTTAACACCGAAGCCACCACAATATTCATCCATTAGCTTCTGTAAACGATCGAGACCCTGTCTTGGATTGATGAAATTTGGATTAACCGTCCCCGCAACAACCTCGTTGCTGTAAACGGTATACGTTTCCAGTGGCTTGTAAATCTTGGTTTTCAGGTCGGTAATTTGCTTGTCAGAAACCACGATGCCTTCAGCTTTACCATCATCAATGTACTGACAAGCCGCTTTTGCCGCCAGCCGTCCTTCCGTGAAAGAACCAGATGAGAATGCGTGAGGCGTACCGCCGATGGTATCCCCTGCGCCGAATAAACCCTCAACGGTCAGCATGCGATTGTAACCCCAGAAATATTCTGGAGGGGAGACATCTTCTGGGCCTGAAGCCCAGCCACCGCAACCCGTGGCGTGCGAACCCATGACATAAGGTTCGGAGGTTGTTAATTCAGGGTTTTCATATTTAGGGTCAACATTGGTTGCGGCCCATAAAACTGCCTGACCAATGGTCATGCCGAGGAAGTTTTCCCAGCCTACTTCTTCCAGATGCGGATCCTGGAAGGCCTCCATGGTCACCATGTAGATAGGACCGCGCCCGGCATTCACTTCAGATATGAATGCATGGTTGCGTAAACAGGTCGGGATCGGCCGGTGGGTCCGGTGCGACGCTTCCGGATCCAGATATTCCTTGCCTACCATTTCCTGCAGTTGTGGAAACCATTTTGATTCGTACTCTTCACCGTTACCGTTTTGCGTGTAAGTCTTGAGGTGCAGAAAATAAGCACCCA
>JBAYOW010000060.1:0-10657 GCA_041678005.1 Thiohalomonadaceae bacterium | reverse complement strand
CGTGGTCTGGCAAAAAACACAGCACAGCTGTACAGCCTGTTTGGATTGGCCAATTTGTTTATTGCAAAACGACATTTACCCATAGCTGCGGGATAAATCCGCCCAAATAACGGGAAACTCCCCGAAAAACAGCAAAAAGCGGCTGGAAATCGTTAAAAAACGATGTTTTTGGGTAAAAAACTGGATTTTTCTAGCTCGAAGAAGTTTTTTTGGGATTTGAAACGATGAAGGGTTAGTTGTTCAGCGTTTCCCTAGCCCTGACTGCCTCGCCAACATTATTCAGTGCTTCCTAAACACATAATGCGCAAAGAAAATGGCGCGCCAGGCGGGATTCGAACCCACGACCCCTGCCTTCGGAGGGCAGTACTCTATCCAGCTGAGCTACTGGCGCAAGTGTGTGATTATACAGGTTATTTGATGATTATTCATGGCACCTGATTTGGCTGCCTTCGGGGGCTGTGCTCTTTAAAGGTAGCGGACTGCATAGCTTACATGGCGAGCCAGGCAACGTCTATGCTGTATCCATGTGCATGTTGTGGGTGCATTCATTTGCGGGTTTCTGGATAATTGATTTTTTCCGATTATTTTGTTGCAAAAGTGAGGGAGCAAGAGTGAGTCAGAAAACAAATACCCATTTTGGTACAGCGGTCGTCACTATGGCTGTGGTGGTTGGGTTAATTGCCTTGGTGCTGTACATCGTGAATTCTGTGTATGGCGGGGGCGGTTCGGCTGATAGTGATATGAGTGCGGCGGCCATTGATGCACGGCTCAAGCCGGTGGGTGAACTCAATACGGGCGCGCCTGTTGTTGCTGCCGCTAAGCCTGCAACAGTTGCTGCAGCGCCAGTGGCGGCTCGCTCTGGTGATGCGGTGTATAATACCACTTGTATGGCTTGTCATGCGGCTGGTGTGGCTGGTGCGCCAAAGATTGGTGACAAGGATGCCTGGGCAGGGCGTATTGCCCAGGGTATGGATACGATGGTGCAGCACTCTATCACTGGCTTTCAGGGTAAGACTGGTGTGATGCCGCCACGCGGTACTTGTGGCGCATGCTCAGATGATGAGTTGCGCGCGGCGGTGGAATACATGGTTTCGCAAGTGGAGTAAGGATGATTTCTGGCAGGATAAAAAAGCCGGGCAAAAGCCCGGCTTTTTTACGCCCTTAGCGGCCAAAGATAACGCCGATGCCGAAATGGACTTGTGGTGTTTTTGCTGTGCCGTCGGTGCGTGGCCAAAGATAGATGTCGTTGGCCTGGATTACGGGATAGGTGTAAGGCGCATCACCGACCTTGCCGTTGATGGTTTCTGCGATGTGGCCACGGACTGTCAGTTGGCGACCAGGGGCATAGTCGACAGTTTCCAGATAGCGGTTGTATTTGGCGAGGAAGCGACCTTGTTCGCCTTTGCCGCTCATGGGTTGTTGCCTGCCGTCGAGCGGGTAGGCGAGCAGTTCTATTTCGGTGTGATCTGGCAGGTTGCGGGTGTTGATGATGATGCCGCCCCAGATGATCTGCGTGTCTAGATAGTCTTCTGGCTTGGCGATGACCTGTGCGGCGGTTAATTCCATATTGGCTGTCTGGCTGTCATAGCGTGGACCGCTGGCGCAGGCGGTGAGGCCGAGCAGGATTGGTATGAGTAGCAGGGCGCTTGTTTTCATTGGAATGTAGTCCGTATATTTCGCCAGGGCGTGATAAAAAAGTCCTGGTAGCAAGCCGTAGCAATAATTTTCAGGAAAGATGCGCGATGTGAATCATATATTCGTATTCACTGCCAATAGTGGCCGTATGGATGCCTTGGCCAGGGATAGGCAGGATAGTAAAACGGATCGGGCTGCAAGCTTTGACGCGGTTGCCAGAGATAATATTGTTGCGCGTGCAGCATGGGATAGTTGTAGCGATATTCGCCTATCGTACGCTGCTCCAGTCCTTGCACCTGGCCGATGACGGTCAATTCACGCCCTGCGGCGTAGACGATGGGGTCGAGAAAACCTTCGATAAGTACCAGGAAGCGTCCGTTACTGGCATCGGTTTCTTGTGGTCGGCCACTGCTGGAAAGCGGTCTTGATACCAATTCGAGCAGGCTGTTGGTCGGCTGGTTGTCTATTTTGGCGATGGTGCCGCCCCAGCGCACGGTGGTGCCGATGTGTTGCACGATATCAGCGCGTACCTCGACAGGGGTCGGGCATACAGGCGGGCCATCACGCAATTGTTGTGGGACATGGCTGCAGGCCTGCAGGCTTATCAATGCCGCAAGCAATAAAAAGCCCATGGTTGCTCGCCACAGTATTGGTGTTGCCAATGTGGGCTGGGCAGATTTAGTGCATCTGGGCAAGTTGTTTGGCGATGATGTCATGATTGAGCCAAAGTACCGGGCCGTGAGGTGCAGCGGCCTCATGGAAGATCAATGGGCCGGTGCCTTCCAGCACCAGGCTACTGAGATGATCGCTGATTAGGGCTTTGCGATCCTTATGCAATGCCACGATGTCTTCTGATGTGCCGACCATGATCTCGGCCAGTTCGGCGCTATTGTCGATCGGCCAGCCGGTAAAGTTACGGAAACTGGCAATGGCTGGATCGGCATTGTAGTTTTCAATTTTGTCGAGGACGTCCTGTAATTTCACGCCATCTTGCAACAGCGACTGGCAGTATGCCCATTGTTGCTCTGCCCAGTTTCCACCGCCTTCTTTTTTCAGGGCATTGAGCAGCGGGAATAATGATAGTTCAACGCCGACGAAAATGTCGCTGGAATTGGTGCGGATCTCCGGGCAGTTGAAGACCGTGGCCTTGATACCTTGCGCCCAGGCGGCCTTGGCATGATCTTCCAGGCGCATCTTGGCATAGCCTTGAGTGTAGTTGGTATAGGTCTGCCACTGGTAGCGATCCTTGATGAGGATTTCAGTGCCGTGGTAGCCATAGGCCGTGTAGCGAACATCACCACCAGATTTGGCCAGGTGGGAGCGAATGTCGCTGCTGGCTTCGATTAGATATTGGAAGGTGTTGGCGGTTACTTCATCGAAGTTCATCAGGATGAACTTGCCCAGATCGGAATCTATCAGGGCACGAGAGGAGAGAAAGCGCTCCCCCCGGCCTTTGTAGACACGGTTGGCGATGGCGAGAAAAACCTTGGTTTTGGGGATGCCGCCAGCCATGGTATGGGCAAAGAATACCTTGGCACCAGCTGGAATTTCCTTATCCAGTTCGGTCATTACCTGAGCCAGTGAAGCCTTGAAACGCTGGACACCAACTTCGCGGCAGCGCTCTATGTGCGTCCAGTCTAGCCTAGCTTCCTGCCAGTTGTTGAGTTTCAAATCGGCAAGGAGTGCGGTAGGGGTGGGTGTGCCTGCCGGGGCATCCAGGTCAAAGCCGGCCATCAGCGGGATGTTGATGATGCGCCCACCCAGCTGTGCTTCTGCTGCCTGTAGTTCTTCATTATTCAGGGGCGGAGCTGATCGTTTTCATCACGCCGTCCGACGGTTACGCCGAGGATAGTCATACCTGACTTGCGTGCCTCGTCGATGAGGCCGTTGGCATAGCCACGACCAAATAGTTCACCAAACAGTACAAGATGTCGCCGCGACGAAAGCTGGATGGGTTTGGCAGATCGCGTAGCGGTGTAGGTGCAGTCATGTGAACTCCCAAATTGTTGTAGCAGTTGTGGGTACATTATAACAAACGTGATGTGTGGTCATGGGTGACTGAGATCATAAATTTCCCTTGCCGCGGCCAGCAGGGCGAGACGGGCGATCACACCATAGGCATAGAAGCGGTTTACATCACTATCAGGGGCTTCGTTGCGTTCAGGCATATTGCAAGGCTCGGCAAAGGCCAGTGGCTCAAAATGCATCCCTGGCGCGTTGAGGTTTTCATCCGGGCCACGTCCGGTATGTACACGATAAAAGCCACCGACGACGAAGTGATCGATCATATAGACTACTGGCTCGGCTACGGACTTGGCATCACCCAGGGTTTCAAAACTATACACCCCTTCCTGGATGATCACCTTGCTGACGGCCTGGCCTTCTTTGATTTTGGACATGTGGGTACGTTGCTTGCGGTTGAGTTCACGCACTTGATCGACACTATGGGCGGTCATTATGGCCATGCCGTAGGTGCCTGATTCAGATTTGATGACTACAAAGGGTGGTTTATTTATATTGTATTGGGCATATTTCCTGGCAATGGCAGCGAGCATGGTCTCGACATTGCGCACCAGGCAATTTTCTCCCTCGCGTTTCATGAAATCTATTTCGCCACAGTTGCGAAACAAGGGATCGATAAGCCAGGGATCGATATCAATCAGGGCGGCAAATTCCTCGGCTACTTTGCGGTATTGGGTAAAATGCCCGGATTTGATGCGTGAAGACCATCCTATGCCAAGGGGGGGGATGACTATTTGGTCCAGGTCTTCCAGAATCTCGGGCCGACCACCTGTCAAATCATTGTTCAACAGGACGATACAGGGAAGGAAGTCGTCAACCCCCACCTTGTCATCAACACGGCGGATCGGCTCCAGGGTGATTTGTCTACCAGAGGGCAGTTCGATGGTTTGCGCTTCTTCCAGCTCAGGCCGTAATGAGCCAATGCGTGTGTCATAACCAGCACTGGCGATGAGATTGCGCAAACTGGCGAGGTTTTCCAGATAGAACAGGTTACGCGTGTGGCTTTCAGGTACGATCAGCACGCGCAGGGCATCGGGATAAAGACGCTCCAGTGCAGATTGAATGGCCTGGACGCATAGCGCCTCAAAGGCTGGGTTGAGATTATTGAAGCCAGCAGGAAATAGATTGGTATCGACTGGCGCCAGCTTGAAGCCTGCATTGCGTAGATCCACCGAGCCATAAAAGGGCGCCGGAGTTTGCCGCCATTGTTCACGGAACCAGGCCTCGATATCCGTCTGATAGTTGAGCAAATCAGACTCAAGCCGCAATAAGGGGCCTGTCAGTGCGGTAGTCAGATGGGGCACGGTAGATAGGCTGGTCATGATGATGTCCTGTTGCTTGATGTCACAAAATTCATAGGAGAAATGTCTGGATTGATAATGGCTTGTGGACTGTATTTATAGAGTATGGTAAAAACTAGCGGGTCTGTCAGGGACTCTTAATGGAATATAAACCATAACCTCGGCTAAGCAGCATAATTGTCAATCAGCTTTCCGGGTTCAAGGTAGAATTGGGGGCGAAGTGGCCAGCGACGCAACACAAGAAGGACTCCAGGGACTAAAGATCCTGGTGATAGACGACAGCAAGACCATCCGGCGCACAGCCGAAACCCTGCTCAGGAAAGAGGGCTTCGATGTGATCACCGCTGATGATGGCTTTGAGGCCTTGTCCAAGGTGGCGGATTATAGCCCTGATATCATCTTTGTCGATATCATGATGCCGCGTCTGGACGGTTATCAGACCTGCGCGTTAATCAAACATAACCAAAAATTCCGTCATACCCCTGTTATCATGCTGTCCAGCAAGGATGGCTTGTTCGACCGTGCCCGTGGGCGCATCGTAGGGTCCGAGGAATATCTGACCAAGCCCTTTACCCGGGAAGAATTGCTTGGCGCCATCCGCCGTCATGTGCTGGATAAGGCTGAATGAGTCACCAATAGCGGATATTTTTCGCGGTTTTATCAAAAGAAACAGAAGTGATAGGGAGTTGCTATGGCGCGTATTTTGATTGTTGATGATTCTCCTACCGAGATTTATGTTTTGAGCACGATCCTGCAAAAGCAGGGCCATGAGATTACTGCCGCCGAGGATGGCGAAAAAGGCGTGGCAGCTGCGCGCGAGCAGAAGCCTGATCTGGTGCTGATGGATGTCGTCATGCCAGGCATGAATGGTTTTCAGGCCACGCGCTTGCTCAGCAAGGATGCACAGACTGCCCATATCCCCATCATTATTGTTACAACCAAGGATCAGGAGACTGATCGTGTGTGGGGTCTGCGTCAGGGGGCGAAGGATTATGTGACCAAGCCTGTCAATGAGAGTGAGCTGCTTGCCAAGATCCAGGCCCTCCTCGGTTCCTGAGTTGGCTATCGATGGCTACCACAGTCAAACATCCACTGTTGGTGCTGCAGGAGATAGATAGGCGCAGCAAGCAACACGCCTATGAATTGCCGCAGCAACTGGATATTCGCATCACTTGGGATGGTGTGGGTTTTCGTGTTGGCAACCAGCAGCTGGTGGCAGCTGTAGGTGAGGTCAAGGAAATCTTGCCCTTGCCACGGCTGACGGCGGTTTTTGGTGCGCAGCGCTGGGTGAAGGGGATAGCCAATATACGCGGTTCGTTACTGCCCATCATGGATCTACGGGATTTCATGCAGGATGGCGTGGTGCAGCCTGATCGCCGCAACCGTGTCCTGGTGGTGCGGCACAAAGATATTTATGCCGGGCTGTTGGTAGATGAGGTATTGGGCCTCAGGCAATTCTACGAAGAGGAATTCAATGCCGAGAGTGGCATGGATGAGTCGGATTTCAGGCAGTATCTATCTGGCATTTACCAGCAGGGCGATGAGGTCTGGCCAGTATTTGGCTTGCACCGGTTGGCGGAAAGCAACGAATTCATGCAGGTGGCGGTTTGAGTGTTGTGTCAACAATACCAGCGCTGACAGGGATTTGATTAGGAACCCCTTGGGTGGTTTTCAACCTTTCGTAAGAGAAAATATCACAGTATCGTAGGAGTAAGCACATGAAAGCAGGGGCTAAGGGAGCAGCTGGAGCAGCAGGGGGCGATAAGTCAGTCTTTATCCTTATCTTCTTTCTGTTGTTTTTCGTGCTGGCTATGGCAAGTATTTATATCTATGTAGCCATTCAGGATGGTTACGACAAACAGTATCTCACCTTGCTCGGTGAGGAGCGCGTGTTGTCACAGCAGATCACCAAATATGCCGGCCAGACTCTGCAGGGAACAGAGGCTGTTTTTACCAATCTGAAAAAGAGCCATGAAGCCTTCCGGCATTCTTTTTCGCTGTTGAAGGATGGCGACCCCGAAACCGGCATGCCGCCCAGCCCTGTTGAAGTGATGGGTGCGTTGCAGGAGGTGGATTCCTTGTGGAGTCGTTTTGATCGCAGCGTCACTACCTTGCTCAAGCGCGAGCAATCAGTACGCGGTCTGCGTGAGACGGTGCAGGCGGTCAATGAGCACTCTGCCCAGATGCTGGCTTTGTCCGATGAGGTGGCAACACTGATGGTACGCCATGGTTCCGAGCCGGCTCAGGTGGATATCGCCGGTCGGCAACGCATGTTGTCACAACGTATTTTGAATAATGTTAATCGTGTACTGGAAGGTGGTGAAGGGGCGGTGACTGCGGCAGATCGCTTTGGCCGTGATGCCGCCTTGTTTGGTCGGGTCATCAAGGGTTTGCTGGATGGCAACAAAGGCATGAACCTGGAGCGTGTTACCCATAATGAAATTCGTGCCAAGCTGACTGAAGCAAGTGATTTATTTTTCGGTGAAGTTGCCCCCCAGATCAATACTATCCTTACCAGTAGCCCGGAGATGTTTGAGGTCTCCGAGGCCGTGCAGGATATTTTGACGCATTCTGATCGTCTTTTGGCTGCTATCTCCCGTCTGGATGAGAGTTATCAGAGTTATGCCCTAGGTCGGCCGGTCAATACCACGATGGGCAGTCTGTTCGGTTTGATTGCCCTGTTGCTGCTGCTTTACCTTGGATATTCATTGCGCAGGGATGGCATCAGGCGACTAGAAGAAGCTGCTGCACAGCACAAGATCACTGAGGAGATTAACCGTCGTAATCAGCAGGCTATTATGCGTCTGCTCGATGAAATCGGTGATCTGGCAGATGGTGATCTGACAGTAAACGCCACCGTGACCGAAGATATTACCGGCGCCATCGCCGACTCGATGAACTATGCCATCGATGCGTTACGTGGTCTGGTCACGGCGATTAATGAAACCTCCAGTCAGGTCTCGACTGCAGCACAGCAGACGCAGGCCAATGCAGCCCATCTGGCAGAGGCCTCAGATCACCAGGCGCAGCAAATCGCCACTGCATCGAGCGCAGTAAACGAGATGGCTATTTCCATTGAGGGTGTGTCACGCAATGCCGATCTGCTGGCAGAAGAGGCGCAACGCTCTGTGGCAATCGCCAGTAAGGGCACTTCTGCGGTGCAGAATACCATTGAAGGTATGGACACGATTCGTGAACATATTCAGGAAACCTCCAAACGTATCAAGCGACTGGGCGAGTCCTCGCAGGAGATCGGCGACATCGTTGAGCTGATTAACGATATTGCCGAGCAGACCAATATTCTGGCATTGAATGCCTCGATTCAGGCGGCCATGGCCGGTGAGGCCGGGCGAGGATTTGCGGTGGTAGCAGATGAGGTGCAGCGTCTGGCCGAACGATCTGCTGATGCCACCAAGCAGATCGATGCGCTGGTGAAAACCATTCAGGCCGATACCAATGAGGCAGTCATCTCGATGGAGGAAAGTACCGCAGGTGTGGTCAGCGGTGCTCGGTTGAGCCAGGATGCAGGCACCGCGCTGGGTGAGATTGAAAGCGTATCCCTCTACCTGGCCGAGCTGGTGCAGAATATTTCCAATGCCACTCGTCAGCAGGCGGCCGCCGCAAGCAATATTTCCGACACCATGAACGTCATTCAGGAGATCACCACGCAAACCTCAGCAGGTACTGCCTATACTGCCAACTCTATAGGTAACCTGGCTGAGCTGGCCGATGATCTGAAAAAATCAGTATCTGGCTTTAAACTGCCTGGTTAAGGATTTGCCCGCCTTGCGTGTGCTATGGATGCGATGCCAATGACAGCGAAGTTCGACGCCAGTACCTTGAACTGGGTCAAAGGGGAGATTAATGCCTCGCTTGAACAGGCCAGGCTGGCATTGGAGAACTTTGTTGCTACGCCAGATGATAAAACTCAAATGGGTTTTTGCGTCATGCACCTGCATCAGGTATATGGCACCCTGCAGATGGTCGAGATCTACGGCGCTGCCCTTACCGCCAAGGCGATGGAGAATCTGGCAGTTGCGCAGCAGGAAGGGTTGATCAAGGATAATGATCACGCCAATGAAGTCTTGATGCGGGCCATCCTGCAGCTGCCTGATTATCTGGAAGGACTGCAAACCGGGCTGCCGGATAATGCTCTGGTAATGCTGCCGCTGATTAATGAGATGCGGCGTCTGTGCGGCGAACAGGCATTGCCTGAAAGTGATTTTTTTCAACCAGATTTAAATGTTATGCCGCAGCCCTCACCTGTCTCCGGTGTAAATATTCAGGCATTGGCACAAAAAGCACGTCCTCACTATCAATCTGCCCTGCTACATCTGTTGCGTGGGGAAATGGTTCCTCAAAGCCTGAAAACTCTCCGTGTATTGAGTGATAAATTATTTGCTGCAGCTGCAGAGCCACAGGTACGGCAGTGGTTTTGGGTCTTTGCCGGTTTTACTGACAGCCTGGTTGGTGATCAGGTTGTGCGCACCGCAAGCAAGCGCTTGCTCAGTAACGGTGAGCATGTCATTCGGCTGATAGCTGAAGACGCTGAGAGTGCCGTAACAACAGAGTATTTACTTCCTTTACTTCCCAGCCTGCTGTTTCAAGTGGCGGAGGCCGAGGAAACGACAGGTCGCATCGGCGAGCTCAAGACTGCCTTTGGCTTGCATCAATTGTCGGCTGGTGGCTCAGCACCTGGTGGATTCAATACTGAGTTGAAGAAGACTCTGGCCAGGGGCGTACTGGAGGAGCTGTTCGCAATTCAGGAAGCTCTTGATATTTTCATGCGCGGCAAGGATCGTCAGGCCGTTTTGTTGATGTCATTGATTGAACCTTTGTCGCGCATCAGTAATACACTGATGATGATGGAGCAAGCAGCACTACAGCAGACGCTGGAACGGCAGGCGGCAACGATACGGCAGTTGCAGGACAGTGATGCGGTGGTCGGCGACGATGTCTTGATGGATATTGCCAGTGCGGTTGTCACTATACAGTCGGCACTGGCCGATTGGGGCAGTCTACAGCCGCTGGAGCAGGCCGACGATCTGGGCGGGCAGGTAACAGAAGATGAGCTCTCGCCGGAGGCCAGGGCTGAACATCAGCGTGTCATCCGGCAGGTGATGAAGGAGGCACGCAATAATCTGCTTGCCGTCAAGGCAGCTGTGGATACCTATCTTGCTGCGCCTGATGATGTTGCACCGCTTGCCCCTGTAGCAGGGCTTCTGCATGAGGCTATCGGTAGCCTGACCTTATTGTCCTATACCCGTGCTGCTAATGTTTTGCGTGCCTGTTCGCTGTATATCAGTCAGGAACTGGCCAGGGGTGATGGCTTGACCGAGAGCGCGATGCTTGATGCATTGGCGGATGCCTTGACCTCCATTGAGTACTACATGGATGCCTTTGTCGAAAGCCGTGTCCACCCGGTGATGGTGCTGGAGGTGGCCGAGCGCGCCTGTGCAAAGTTTGGTTATCCAGTTGATGCCTTGCCAGAACCTGCAGGCCTTGTTGAGGCAGCACCAGAAACAGTTGAAGAATACCGAGAGGAGTTGAGCGGATCCACGCCTGCGCCTGTTGAACCGCCAGTAGAACTGGTTGAGCCGCCAGTAGAACTGGTTGAGCCGCCAGTAGAACTGGTTGAGCCGCCAGTAGAACTGGTTGAGCCGCCAGTAGAACTGGTTGAGCCGCCAGTAGAACTGGTT
>JBAYOW010000059.1:0-10723 GCA_041678005.1 Thiohalomonadaceae bacterium | reverse complement strand
AAGGTGATTTGCATGTCTGTATGCATCCGGCTGTTGGTTTACGTTATTTTATCGAAAGGACAGGCAAGATTGGTATTTATGCAGCGTCTCCCTAATGTCGCCAAGACAGCAATTGAACCAACCCCTTACCCTTACTACTGTCGAATAATCTAAACACTCCAGGAGACATTTACATGCAGGTAATTAAAAGGTTTAGTTTTCAGGGTGTTGCGCTTTTTCTTTGTTCAGCCATGTTGCTGGCGGGCTGCAACAGCGGCAGCTCTGATAACAGGATCCAAATGGGTGGGGCAATCCAGGGCGCGGAGCTTGTGCTGTTTGGAGACACGGCGACTATTGTCGGGGCGGCTGAGCCTGCCGAGGAAGGGTATCGTACGGCAGTCGCATTTCAGGGTCCATACGGGATCACATCGGATGGCTCAAACCTTTATGTCACAGAAATGTATGCAAATATTGTGCGTAAAATAGATATCGCCACGGGCGAAGTAACAACGCTGGCAGGCGTCACCGACTTGTCTGGTTCAAACGATTCCAGCGACGGTATAGCCCTGTTCGATATGCTACTTGGCATCACCACGGATGGCACTCACCTGTATGTTTGCGACGGGGGAAATAACACCATTCGCCGCGTGGAGATTGCCACCGGCTTTTTATCGACAATAGCTGGCAGTGCCGGTATCACCGGCTTCGCAGACGGGACTGGTACACAAGCCCAGTTCAGCAATCCGAACAGCATTGCCACGGATGGGATAAATCTTTATGTGTCCGATATGCACAATCACACGATTCCCCAAATAGTGATTGCCACTGGCGCGGTGACGACATTGGCAGGTAGCGCAGGGGCTGGAGGCTCAATTGACGGCAGCGGGGCAGCTGCCCGATTTAACAACCTAAACGGCATTGTCACGGACGGGGTAAATCTATATGTAGCCGATACCTATAACAACACGATTCGCCAAGTCACGATTGCCACCGCTGAGGTGACAACTCTGGCGGGCAGTGCCGGCAACGCAGGTTCAACCGATGGCATTGGTTCTGCGGCTCGTTTCCAAGAGCCTAGAGGTCTGACACTTGATGGTAGTGATCTCTACGTAGTCGATTCAATAAACAATACAATCCGCAAAGTTTCAACCACCACTGGTGAAGTGACAACATCCGCAGGAATCCCCTTGGAGGGTGGCGCAAACGACGCTATCGGTGCAGAAGCACAGTTCAACGGCCCCAGAGGTATTGTGGCAGTTGAAAACACCCTCTATGTAGCTGACCTTGAAAATCACCTGGTTCGTGCAGTGGATATTTCGACCCCGGAAAACCGTGTGACTACCTTTGCAGGGTTCCTTGACCATCAATTCAATGCGATAACGACCGATGGGGCTAACCTATATGTGAGTGATCAGGGCACCAGAACCATCCAAAAAGTCGAGATTGCCAGCGGCGAACTAACGACACTGGCAGGTCGCATCGGCGCTAATGGTTCAACAGATGGCGATGCTTCTACCGCGCTGTTTAATTATCCAGCAGGGATGACGACGGATGGGACGAACCTCTATGTGACTGACTATTTCGATAACACCATCCGTCAGGTCAGCATTGCTACAGGTGAAGTAACTACCCTGGCGGGCAGCGCCGGCACTTGGGGTTCAGCAGACGGCATTGGCAGCGCTGCTGAATTCGATGGCCCTTACGGCATTACCACCGATGGAACGAATCTTTATGTGTCCGATGTGTTCAATTACACGATTCGCCAAATAGTGATTGCCACCGGTGCAGTGACGACACTGGCGGGCAGCCCTGGCAACGCCGGTTTCGTCGATGGCGCAGGATCTGACGCTCGCTTCAATTATCCGGCAGGGATTACCACCGATGGGACAAACCTTTATGCCGCTGATACCTATAATAACGCGATTCGGCAGATCGATATTGCTACCGGTGCAGTTACGACACTGGCACATAGGGACGCTGTACTTGATCTAGTTAACGACATATTTACTCCTGGCCTATTCAACTCGCCAATAGGTATAACCACCGATGGGGCGAACCTCTATGTGACTGATAGCATCAATAACACTATTAGTAAGGTTGTCATCGCCACTGGCGAGGTAACCATTGTCGCGGGTAACGCGGACAGCAGTGGCGCAACCGATGGCCCGGCTTCTGTGGCTTTGTTTGACGGCCCGACTGGTATTACCACGGATGGCAAGAGCCTCTACGTGACGGATTCTTACAACAAGATTCGCTCAGTCCAATAGGGAAGCGCTGAATAATGTTGGCGAGGCAGTCAGGGCTGGGCAAAAAACGGCGAAAAAGCGCAGTTTACACGTAGTAAATGAGCATTTTGAGCCGTTTTTTAACACCGCCCTGACAACGTAGGTAACTATTCAGCGCTTCCATAGGTTTGGGATGGAGCACTTAAAACCAATGCCATGCACCAGATGACTAGCAAATGAACGACCTCGCACAGACTGACGCGCCTCCCAGCGATCAAAGATTGTGTCTGACCCTGAGGGATCCCCATGAAACATCAAGGGCGCAATAACCATCGGGCATTGCGCCGTATGCAGAAGGCCACATGGACGCAGGTGAAAAGCCTTTTACATTCACGCATACGCTGGAATGACGCAATAGATGCAGTATATTCCCCGTGGGAGCTTTGCAAATGGATTTCAAACTCCGTAAAGGAGGGACTGCTCGCGCCTTCCGGGTATTGATTTGTCCAGTCAGATGGTTTGCCTGTGGCCATGTGGTTTCCAGGCTGGGGCGATGACGTTTGGTGTGTTGGAGCGTTTGAGTAGCCGCGCTGGGGTGAGGGTGAATTCACCGTAACGCTGATTGATGGCGTCCATCACGGCGTTGCTTTTGTTCGCTTGCTCGATCTTCGTCTCGAACAGTTCCAGCTGTCCTGCCGCTGGTCCGGGATCGAGTGCGGTTACTTGCACCTGGTTGACTCCCTCTCCCCTCCAGTGTTCTGCCAACATGCGCCGACCAAGCTGTATCAATGCAGCACCATCGGCGGTGGGTGCTGGTGTGTGGTAGCTACCACCCAACCAGCCAGTCCCGGCACGCAGGCCGATGAAATACCGCTGCGCGACCAGGGCATGACGACGCAGTCGGGCAGATACCTTAAAGCTCATGTGTTCCAGATAGGTGTGAATGGTTTCACTTGAGCGGGTGTTAGGTGGCATTACTTTGCCATGACCAATGCTCTTCGGTGGGGCAATACGGGTTTCTACTGGCGAGGGGTCGAGGCCCTGCGCCATCAGCCAGATACGACGACCCACATTGCCGAATTTTCTGCCCAGTTCGCTGATTGGCAATTTCGCCATATCGCCACAGACATGCACACCACGTTCAGCGAGATAACCGCCGATGCCAGCGGCGATACCGCATAGCTCGGTAACGGGCACGTTGCGTAGGCGCTCGGCGCTTTGCCAGGGAGGAATAACGGTCAAGCCATCTGGCTTGTTGAGCTTGGCCGCCCACTTGGCAGTAGTCTTGTCGCCAGCAACGCCGACTGAACAAAGCAGACCAGATGCCAGATAAACAGTACGCTTGACCGCAAGCCCGATCTGTTCTGGTGTGCCGAGCAATCGCTGACAGTGCGTGACATCGAGAAATGCCTCATCCACAGAAAATATTTCGACATCTGGTGTTATGGTTGTGAGTGCCTCCATAATTTGGCTGGAGACTTCGGCGTAACGCTCTGGGCGTGAGGGTATTTGTATTAAATCAGGACATAGTTGCCACGCTTCGCGCAGACGCATGCCGGTCTTGACACCAAAAGCACGCGCCTCGTAGGAACAGGTAATGATGCAAGTGCCGATAGCACCATTGGTAATACCGATCGCGCGGCCTTGCAATTCCGCTCGATCAAGTTGCTCGACGGAGGCAAAAAAGGCGTTCATATCCATCAGGATAATGGCACGTTCCCAGGGGGCCGACATGATTCCGCGGCTTAGCGATAACTGCGTAGTTGCCCGACAACCACACCCTGAATGCATACTCGTCGAGCAGGGTAGATCATCGGACTCATGGCAGGATTTTCAGGAATAAGCTCGACTATCTCGTTGGCATGGCGTTTGAGACGTTTGAGCGTGACCTCCTCGCCATCGATCAAAGCCACCACGATCTCGCCATCACGGGCAGTGTCGGCCTGCTCCACCACCACGGTATCGCCATTGAGGATGCCCGCGCCCATCATCGAATCACCAAACACACGCAAGGCATATCGCCTTGGCCCCAGCAGGAAATCAGTCAAGTTGAGCGTATCCTCGCCGGTGATGGCCTCAATGGGCTGGCCTGCGGCAATTCTGCCCAACAAGGGCAGCTCCATAGCCGTCTGCTCCACCAGACTCAGACCGCGCCAGCTTCCCGACTGACGCTGCAGATAGCCCTTATCCACCAAGGCCTGCACCAGTCGATGCACCGCGCCCTTAGAACGCACGCCCACAGCCTCACCGATCTCCATCAGTGTTGGCGCATGACCATGATCCTGAAGATAATCACGAATAAAACAAAAGGTATTTTTCTGTTGTGGGGTCATGAGAATGTTCTCGAAAGGTTCGTAATCAGCATATAGAACCTTTCGAGAACATTCAACTCAGATCATCTGTTTGGCAAGCTGTACGCATACTCGCGCAGCCTTGGTGACAGGCTCGGCGTAAGTGCTCAGTGATTGATAGCCATCAGCCAGAGGCCATATAAATTTATTCAGACACCAACCAAATAATTATTGTGGCATGCAGCGATAAACAGCGAAAACTTGTTGGCCGTTGTCCACCTCGCTGATCGGCACGACACTATCTCCACCCAGCTCTACCGCGCTGTTGCGTGCAAGGATATTCAGCTCTTCCTGCACCTTGGCTGGGTTGCGCTCGATGCCTGCCAGCTTAGCTTTCAAGGAAACCGTAGTCTGCCCCATTTTTTTACACTTGGTGACTTCCTCGGCCGACAACACGCGCACCTTCTCGCCTTTCGCCGTGGGTTCCACCCAGGTACAGGCAGAAAGCAATCCCAGAACGACCAACAGCAAGCCAACACGTCTTAGTAAAATCATTGTGCAGTTCCTCCTGTTGCAAAATCTGTTTAAGCCCTTCCTACATTACTATCCGCAGGTGTATGAAAATAATCACTGGCCGTGGCCAGTTCCCTGGTTATGGATAGTAATTCTGCCAGGCGCTCCTCTGCCGTGCTCAAGTCGGCACAGTCATCGCACAGAGGATTGCCACAAGGCTGACGGGAGTAAAGCCAATACTGAATCGCACCGGCAAGCAGGCCATCGGCCACCTCCCACACATCCACTTCCGTATCATCAGCGGCAATACGATTACCCAGCTCGACTGCCTCTTCGGCCGCTTCGTTATATACTGAAACCTCATCAGGTATGCGATCCATTTCCTGCTACCTCCACGGCTGTTTGTACAGAAATTTCCTGCGGCAGAATCTCCTGAATAACGACCCAGGGGGCTACCACCACAGCCCAGAAAACCGCCTTGCGTTCATGCCAATCACACGCCTGTTCAACATCGGCGCGCCACACCTGGCTAGACTGCAACCAGCTTGCCAGTGACTGACTATCATCATTGGCCATAGCCTCAGCCACAGCGACAAGATCCATGCCCGCTGCCACATTGACCAGCACGCCACGGGCAAAATGTCGTTCCAGTTCCGGCCAGCTTATTTTAGCCGTTTCGCTATTTAATTTAGCCCGCATATTCCACTATGAACCGTGTAAGTTTGATTGCCAAGTCTCGCGCCTCGGCCCCATCCATAATAATCCAACCCTAAATTCAATTTTCATTTATTGCCACCGGCATTTCCACATGCCTTGTTGAATTATTCGGGCTAACATAACAGCTTCAACCGGTATGAAGAAGAAGCACATGAAAACGCATGCATTACTTGGCCAATTGAGCATCCTGCACCAACTGATGCAACACCTTATCGAATCAGTGCCAGAGGCCGATGCCTACCACGCCTACCTGCCAGATACACCACCGCTGGCCTGGCTGTTGGGTCGCGCGGTGTATCTGGAAACTTACTGGTTGCACGAGGTGGTGTTGCAAGATCCAACGATGACAGCACGCGTGCGCCCACTGCTCGGCCCAAAAGCACAAATCAACGACGAACTGATAACACAGCTACCACCCCGCGATCATCTACTCAATTGGGCATTGGAACTACAGGATCAAAACCTCACGCTGCTAGCCAATCCCAGCCAATTACCCGACCATCCGCTACGCGAAAAACAAAGCCTGCTGCCGCTTCTGCTGCAACAACAGGCACAACTGTGTGAGCTGATGCTTGCCCAGTTGACCGAACGACGCCTGCAAGAGGAAAGCAGCTATACAGTCAGCACGCCACTACTTGCGGCAGCGCCAGCTGAAGATCATATCGATGTGCAACAGGGGCATTACCGTGTTGGTGCCAAGGATGATCCTGCGGCACTGGATAATGAACTACCGCCACAAATCGTCCATTTGCACGGCTTTCGTATCGACGCACATCCTGTGACAAATGCCGCCTGGCTATCCTTCATCGAGGCAGACGCTTATGACAAACAGGAGCTATGGAGCGAGGCTGGCTGGCAATGGCGTCAACAACATAATCCACACCCGCATCACTGGCGCTGCAATGAGCAAGGTCACTGGTATGGTCTGGGGCTCAATGGCCCCTTCGCCCTACTCGCCGAAGATGCCGTTTATGGCATTAGCGCCCACGAGGCCCAGGCCTATGCCCAGTGGGTGGCATCACTCGGTGGCCGATTGGCCGGTGCCGTTGTGCAACACGAATATCAATGGGAAGTGGCGGCGCGTACCCAGGCCATCACAGACTATGGTCGCGTCTGGGAATGGTGCGCCAATCCGTTTCATGCCTACACCGGCTATCAGGCACCAACCGATATTGAAGCTGCCTCAGATGGTTTTGACAGCCACCTCAGCCTGCGCGGCGGCTGTTTGCATAGTCAGCGCATCCAGCGGCGACATAGTTACCGCCACCACGCCAGCGCTGCACAACGGCACTTATTCTGTGGTACGCGACTGGTCTTTCCACCCTCAAAAATGCCCTGGCACAAATAAGTGAGTCTTCACCAATAGTAATCCTTATAACGTTCCACCAGTAAACGTCACACCGCACTGACCGCACCGCGTTTAACCGTAAGGTGGGCATTCATGCCCACGCGGAACTGGGGGAGAGGGTGGAAAGGCTTTTCGCTTGTGTTTATGCGGCCCCCTTATTGCATGTTTCTTTACACCGATAACAATCTCTGCATTCGGCGCAGCGTTTAAGCAGGCCAATAGTCTGTCGCAATCCCCTCGCCCAGATCAGCCTCGACAAGGCGACGACGCACTTCCAGCAGCCGTTCGATCAAAGCCTGTTCATGCTGTTCATAAGCGGCAGCATCAGGTACGCGTTTCACCACCACGCCGAGCAATTCGGTAATGGCATTGCCGATGGAGTTTTGTGAAATTGTAACGATCAGCTTGCCCTGTTCGTTGCGATAAATGAGCTGCTTGAAGGCCGGTTGCCAGCGTATCGCATTGGCATAGGCAGCATCCCTGATGCAATGGTCGCGCACCATCTTTGCCGTCTTGAGAAAATCATTGTCAAACAACAAGACATTTTCAACCTGCTCCGGGAAATGCAGATCAGGCAATATCGGCGCATTGCGGCTGGACACCTGGGAGAAAAAAGTACGATAAAAATCGAGAAAGCCTTCCAACACCAAATCATATTCATGCCAGAAACGGACGTCCTGCAATGCAGCAACTCCACCCGGCACTTCCCAACTTGGCAGGCCCTGCGGATAACCAGTCAGATCGATACGCGCCGAATCATCGCTTACCGGCCGCAGCACTTCCAGTTGCAATGCCTTGCAGATAAATTCGCGATAAACACCGTGCATGTGTTTTTCAAACAACGAATGCTGACCGCCATCGGTAAGATTTGGATTATTCGGATCAGCAGGCTTGGCCTGGCACAACTGCTACATGGGAAACACGATAAAATGATTGTGCAGCATGCGTATGCTCGGCACGCCCGGTGAAGTTAGCGGCCATGTGGCATCAAGACTCGCTTCACCCGCCAGCACTAAAAACTGCTCCGGATCAGGATATTGCTCCAGCATGTAATCGATGATGATTTGATTCATTCGATTCCAAACATGACGCACATCTGCCGGTACCTGAGTGCGCCTCACTGGGCGACCCAGCGGATTCAGGATGGTCTGTGAGGTGTTGTAAATAATCGAGGTATCAAACTCGACGCTATGCCCCAGCGCCTTGCGATAAAGCAGCAGGTTTTCTGGATTGATCAGCAGACCATTATTGTTGGCCAGATCATTGAGATTTTCTGTGCTGTTGAAAAACTCATTGGGCTTCATTCCTTCAGGCACGTCCAATGGAATGGGCCTAAAGGGGGTAACAATTTCACGTGGGCCAAACGGCATGATTATTCCTCGATTACATCTATTACTAGTTCAAGCCATCCACAAGCCGCAATCAGGCACATCAGCGGTGGATTTCTTTATCGCAGCCAGACCCTTGTCCAGGCCTTGCTGCCAGTCACTGACAAATTGCTCCAGTGATTCGATGAACTCTGCTTCATGCTGTGGGCGGTTGGTCGTGCAATGAATGGTGACACCTTGATCACCGGCGGTAACCGTCCATTGCAAGGCGTTGATGCAGGTTGGCAGAGTGAAGCGCACGCCATCACGGATCACATCACGGCGCACTCTGAACTCGCCCCAAAGGCAATAAATATCGCCGCGCTCACCCTCATGCGACAAAACCTTATCAATGGATGCACACCATTGTGCCAGATTGTCGATTCGCAGATGGCGCTGTAAATCCTCAGCACGTAAACGGATTGAACTGTTAGCAAAAAATTCCATACCACACCTCTATGCATGAACTGGTATAAGCTAACGCAAATTACTGGTTTTTTACCTTGATCTCAATCATGACCGACATCGTCCTTGCCGCGCTCAACGCCAAATACCTGCACGCCTCGCTGGGCTTGCGCTATCTGCTAGCCAATATGGGCGAGCTGCGCTCACGCACGCAACTACTGGAGTTTATCTGGGATCAAAAACCCACCGATATCGCCGAACGCATATTGGCCGAACAACCACGCATCATCGCCCTCGGTATTTACATCTGGAATGCAAACGAAATGCTGCAGCTAATCCAGATATTGAAGACCGTCGCGCCTAACATCCATATCATCCTTGGTGGTCCTGAAATAAGTCACGAGCAACAGGAACAAACACTAACTAAACTCGCTGATTATGTTATTTCCGGACAAGGCGACCTGGCCTTTGCTGAACTATGTCGGCTTATACTGGACGGCAAAGCACCAACTGAAAAACTGATCCAGGCCACACCACCGCCGCTTGATCAAATCAAAATGCCGTATGATGAATACACCGACATCGACGTTGCCCAACGTCTGATCTATGTCGAGGCCTCTCGCGGCTGCCCCTTCAAATGTGAATTCTGTCTTTCATCACTGGACAAAACGGCCTGGCCTTTTGCGCTGGAGGATTTTTTACAGGCGATGGATAAACTGCATCGTCGCGGCGTGCGCCATTTCAAATTTGTTGACCGCACATTCAACTTAAACGTCAAAGCCAGCCAGCGCATCTTGCAGTTTTTTCTCGACCGCACGAGCGATGATCTGTTTTTACATTTCGAAGTTATCCCGGATCACCTACCTGCTGACCTGAAAGAGTTATTAGTGAAATTCCCTGCCGGTACTCTGCAGTTGGAAGTCGGCGTACAAACCTTCAATGAAGAGGTACAGGCGCGCATCAGCCGCAAGCAAGACAACGCCACCACCGTAGCAAATCTGCACTGGCTGCGTGAGCATACCGAGGCACACTTGCATGTCGATCTGATCGTCGGCTTACCGGGTGAGGATCTGGACAGTTTTGCCGCCAGCTTCAATCGGCTATGGGAGCTGCGCCCACATGAGATCCAGGTCGGCCTGCTCAAGCGACTGCGTGGCACACCTATCGTGCGCCACACCGAAGAGTTTGCCATGGCCTATGCGCCACAGCCGCCCTATAGCCTGCTTGCTAATCGCGATCTTGATTTTGTCACCATGCAACGCCTGACGCGTTTTGCCCGTTACTGGGATATGTTAGCCAATTCAGGCCGTTTCGCGCATGCTCTGCCCTTGCTGCTGGCGAATGATGCCTTTGGCCGCTTCCTGCAATTTTCTGACTGGCTGCACGCCACATCTGGCCAGACACACAAGATTGCCCTGCCACGCCTGTTCCAATTTATCCACCAGGCGTTAACCGAAATTTTTGCCGTGCCTGAACAAGAAAGCCTGTTTGCCCTGGCACGAGACTGCTCAGCCTATGGCGCAAAAGGCTGCCCCTGCTTCCTCCACCGCCACCTGCAACAGATCCAACAAATAGAACGCAGCAACATACCCACCCGACAAGCACGACATCTACAAACCACCAGCACAAAATAGCTTCAGTAATGTCTGACCCACTTCCACCCTCTCCCCCAGCCCCTCTCCCGCCAGCGGGAGAGGGGAGATTTGAAGGCGAAGCTTTATCTGCGATTGGCTTTGCTATTATGTTTTACTGTTGCGTTTAGCGTTCTGCGTTCTGCGTTCTGCGTTCTGCGTTCTGCGTTCTGCGTTCTGCGTTCTGCGTTCTGCGTTCTGCGTTCTGCGTTCTGCGTTCTGCGTTCTGCGTTCTGCGTTCTGCGTT
>JBAYOW010000058.1:0-10992 GCA_041678005.1 Thiohalomonadaceae bacterium | reverse complement strand
CCACCCACGCCTATACCGACTTTCAGAGCCTAAGTGCCCTGAAAGCCGATGCGCGTGAGGATTCGGCAGGGGCATTAAAGGCAGCAGCCAAGCAGTTTGAGGCGTTGTTTCTGCAGATGATGCTCAAGAGCATGCGCGAGGCGAGCGAAGGTGATCCGATGTTCGATGGCGAACAGGCTGCGATGTACCGCGATATGTACGATAAACAATTGTCGCTGGAGCTGAGCGAGAAGGGCATAGGTCTGGCTGAGATGCTGGTAAAGCAGTTGCAGCAACAGACCGGTGAAAAACCTGAGGCCATTATGGAACTCAATATGTCGAGCCGCCCACTTATAAGCCAGCGGCCATATGCAGCAGCACAGACCGAAGCTGTCACCACACCAAACACGACGGCTACAGAAATTGCAGCCTCACCAGAGGATTTTGTCAGCAAGCTCTGGCCCATGGCAGAAAAGGCTGCGGCCAGAATAGGCGTGGCACCAGATGCATTGCTGGCACAGGCAGCACTGGAAACCGGCTGGGGTAAGGCGGTTATCCGTAACCCAGATGGACAGAGCAGCCATAATCTTTTCAACATCAAGGCGGATGGACGCTGGGATGGAGAGAGTGTGGCCAAGTCCACGCTGGAATATCGTGAAGGCGTGGCGGCCAAGGAAGTGGCCAGGTTCCGTGCCTATGCATCGTTTGAAGAAAGTTTTTCCGATTATGTGGATTTTCTGCAGTCCAATCCGCGTTATGCCGAGGCCTTGCAACAGACCGGCAACCCCAAGGAATTTGTTCGCTCCCTGCAGGATGCCGGTTATGCAACCGACCCGGCCTATGCCCGCAAGATTGGCCAGATTCTGGACAGAGGCGTGATCACTTCGGCCGCAGCAGATGTAAAGAATACAGCCCAGCGGACGCTATCATGAGTGGAGATTCCCATATGATTGTCAAAAACACTTTTTGTCATGACCCTCTGGCTGTAATGCAGGAGGTGTGTCGTGCCTGATATTCTCAATACCGGTGTTTCTGGACTACTGGCCGCTCAGCGTTCGCTGGCGACCACCAGTCATAATATCGCCAACGTCAATACGGAAGGCTACAGCCGTCAGCGTACCAACCTGTCCACCCGCATCCCGGAGCTTTCCGGTGCAGGCTATATTGGTTCCGGCGTAAAGGCAGATAGCGTAGTGCGCGTGTATGACCAGTTTCTGGTCAACCAGCTAAACACTTATACATCCAATATGCATCGTCTGGATGATTATCATAACTATGCCTCACAGGTGGATAATCTGCTGGCCGATGCTGACGCTGGTCTGGCACCGGCAGTGCAGGAATTTTTCAATGCCTTGAATGGCGTGGCGGATAATCCTTCGTCCATTCCGGCGCGCGAGGTCTTGATCAGCCAAGCCGAGTCGTTGGCCTTTCGCTTTCAGTCCATAGACGAGCGGCTATCTTCGCTACGCGATGTGGTCAATTCATCCATCAGGGATACAGTCAACGATATAAATTCCTTGACCCAGTCTATTGCCAATATAAATCAGAGTATCGTGCTGGCACAGGCTAAGGCTGGTGGTTCTCCACCGAATGATCTGCTGGATGAGCGCGATAAGCTGGTCAGGAAATTATCAGAGCGCGTGCCGGTGACTACCGTGATGCAGGATAACGGCGCGATGAATGTCTTTATCGGCAATGGTCAGGTGATGGTGTTGGGCATGGATTATAATCAGCTTGAAACCACGCCCAGTGACTATGATTCCTTTACCTTACGTGTGAATCTGACCACCAAATCTGGTGCGGGACCGGATGTGACAGATTTTCTCAACGGCGGCAGCATCGGTGGTCTGCTGTCATTTCGCAAGGATATCCTGGAGCCAGCGCAAAATTCACTAGGGCGTATTGCCGTTGGCTTGGCCGAGAGCCTCAATAACCAGCACCATCAGGGTCTGGATATGAATAATGAACTGGGCCAGGATTTGTTTGGCTTTTCCGGTGTGACAGCACAGGCTAACGTTATCGCCAGCAGTCGCAATACTGGGGCTGCAACAATGACCTACGACATCACCGATGTCAGTGCCCTGACGACCAGCGACTACCGCATAAGCACCGCTGATGGCACCAATTACACCTTGACCAGGCTGAGCGGCAACACCGTCGTCGGCACCTACGCCCCTGGTGCCTATCCGGCCACCATAGACGTGCCTAGCGAGGGATTTTCTTTCTCGCTGGATACCGCTGCGGCGGCCGGTGACAGTTTTGAGTTGCGGCCAACCCGTTCTGCTGCGCGTGACTTCAACTTTCTCATCACCGATACCAAGCAGATCGCTGCCGCTGCGCCACTGCGAGCCACTGAGTCTGTCGCAAATCTAGGCAGTGCGCAGATCAGTGCGCTGGATACCACGGCCGGAGCAACCACCAATCTTGGCACGGTGCGGGCCGGTGGGGACGTAACCATGACCTATGACGACACCGTCCCCGGTTATGTGCTGGGCGGCGCGCTGGCCGGCAATCTGGCCTACAATCCGGCAACCGACAGCATGGGCAAGTCTTTCGACCTCGGTGCTATCGACCCCAACTATGCCGGCATCAGCTTTCGTCTGTCTGGCAAGCCGCTAGCGGGTGACAGTTTCACCATAAGCCCTAACTTTGATGGTGTAAGTGATGGCAGCAATGCCCTGAAACTGGCGGCTCTCGATGGTAAGCCTATTCTTGCCGGTGGCACGACAACCTTTCAAAATGCCTATGGCCAGATGGTATCAACTGTCGGGGCGCGCACCCATCAGGCCAGCATCGACCTGGGTGTGCAGCAGAGCATGGTTGTGCAGGCAGAGATGGCAGTGGAGGCTGTATCTGGTGTCAATCTCGATGAAGAGGCTGCCAATATGCTGCGCTTCCAGCAGGCCTATCAGGCCACCGCTCAGCTTATTGGTGTGGCTCAGTCTCTCTTTGATACCTTGCTCGATGCGGTAAGGAGATAGCTATGCGTATTTCCAGTCGCTTCTTCCAGACCTTGAGCATCAACTCCATACTCGACCAGCAAGTCAGGCTAAGCAAGACGCAAAACCAGCTCGCCACCGGCAAGCGCATCATGACACCTGCCGATGATCCGGTTGGCACCAGCCAGTTGATGCAGTTGCGCCAGACAGAAAATACCGTTGAACAATATCAGGCCAATTCTGACGCTGCGATCAATCGTTTGTCTACCGAGGAAGGCGTATTGGCTGGTGTGACCAACCTCTTGCAACGCGTACGTGAACAGGCCATTCAGGCGGCCAACGCCTCCCAGACCAATGAAACGCGCAGTTTTATTGCTGCAGAAACCCGTCAGCGTCTTGAGGAGCTGGTTGGTCTTGCCAACACCAAGGACGGCAATGGCGAATATCTGTTTGCCGGCAGCAAGGGTTTTACCGAACCCTTCGTGCCCAATGCCGCAGGCGGCTATGACTACTTCGGTGACGATAGCCAGCGTTTCCTGCAGATCAGTGCCGGTCGCCAGGTCGCCGATGGCAACTCAGGCTCGGAAGTGTTTGGCCTGATCCGTAATGGCAACGGCAGCTTTGTTACCAGTACGAGTACCAGCGCCACACTGGAAGCAACGCTGGATCCACTCAGCACTGCCAGCGCCAGTGCCACCGTCAACCCACAATATGCTGATGCGGTTGAGGGGTACAGAATAGTTTTCGATAACAGTGTGCCTCCAGGTGTCTACGAGCTGTTTGATAGCTCAAATGTTTCACTGGGGACAACTCCTTATGCAGATCCACTGAATATCTCTATTAATATTAGCGGTGATGCAGCTGCTGCGATCACCTTGAGTGGCGTGCCAGAAAATGGGGATGAGTTTGTTCTGCATACTGGCGGCAATGCTGGCACCGGTATGGTTACTTCCACCAGTGTGCAGGGGCGTTTTGAGCCTGCCTTGGTCAATGGTGTAAATGGCTACACCTTACATTTTATTCAAGCCGATCCAGGTGACCCCATCACCTATGAGGTACTCACTAGCGGCGATCTTAATCCTTTGGCGCCGCCAGTTACTGGCACCTATACCTCAGGTGAGCCCATCCCTTTTCGTGGTGCACTGGTAACCTTAAATGGTACACCAGCCGATGGTGATACATTCTCCATTCGCTCCAGTGAAAACCAGAATATTTTCCAGACGCTGCAAAACTTTATTACCGCACTGGAAACTCCAGTCACCTCACCGGCTGAAATGGCTGAGCTCAACAACGATATCAACCGCTTTCTCACCGATATCGACCAGGGCATGGACAACATTCTTACTGTGCGCGCCGGTGTCGGCGCCAGGCTTAATGCCATCGATGCTCAACGTTACATCAATGATGATCAGTTATTTCAGACCACCAAGATCATCTCTTCCATAGAAGATCTCGATTATGCTGAAGCCATTAGTCGTCTCAACCTGCAAATGGCCGGCCTCCAGGCCGCCCAACAAACCTACCTGAAGGTGCAGGATCTCTCCCTGTTCAATTTCTTGCGCTGATTAAAAGCCCATCATCGCTCGTCAGCTTAAGCGAGAGAGGTAAATCATTGGCTGCGGCAAGTGGAATCTTGCAAGCAAGCATGGATGCGCGTCGCTCATCTCATCACACTCTGATCTAACAAGAAAAAGCAGTTAGTTATTTTGGTTTCACATAAACCAAAATACGGCCTTCTAATATCAGCAAATATAAGTAAAGAACCTGCCGTCGTGACCGAAATAACTCGACCACTATGCAGCAGGGCAAGCCAATCGCGGCTAAAGCCACTGCAAAGCTCCCCTCTCCCGCTTGCGGGAGAGGGGCTGGGGGAGAGGGTAAGTCTCTCTGCGCACGAGGTCAGAATATCTGCCTCAAAGGCGGGCGGCTTCCCCAGTAATTGCTTTTATCTTAACGATTAATAGTCAGTTACTAACATACTAGGGTATTGAATTCCGTTATGCATGGATGTACATTACGGTTCCTGACGAGGTTAATCACCAACTAAAAGGCACGAGATGGCAAACGAATACAGACTTCGTGGACGTATCTGGATTGAGGGGCCGGAAGGCACCTTTCTGGGTTATGGGCGTGTTGTCTTGCTCGAACGGATACAGGAGCACGGTTCCATTACTGCTGCGGCACGTTCGATGAAAATGTCCTATCGGCACGCATGGAAGCTGGTGGAATCAATGAATAATCAGGGTCGTACGCCGGTTGTGGAAAAGAGTGCCGGTGGGCGGGGTGGCGGTAGAGCCATCGTCACCGAGGCGGGTGAGCGTGCCATCGCGTGTTTCTGGACGGCTTACAAAGAGTTCAAGGCGTTTTTGAATGAGCGTACTGCCAGGCTTGATCTCTAAAGAGCTTTTTTTGTGCAGCGTTATGCATGCAAGAACACAACGAAACAAAACAAAGAAGGGAGAAGATTATATGCAAGCAGCAAAATCTATCACTATGCTGTCGGCGGCCGCCTTGATGGTATTGGCCAGTGGTCAAGCGCTGGCAGGGGAGGTCGTCGTTGCTGTAGCGGCCAACTTCACCGATGCAACGCGCGATATTGTGTCTTTATTCGAGAAGACCACGGGTCACACCGCCAAGGTAAGTTTTGGTTCCACTGGCAAGCTGTATACCCAAATCGAAAATGGTGCGCCGTTTGAGGTGTTCCTGGCGGCAGATAGCAATCGACCGGAGAAGGCTGAGATTGAAGGTCTGGCAGTGCCTGGCAGCCGTTTTACCTATGCCAAGGGAAAGCTGGCTTTGTGGAGCATCAAGGCAGGGGTTTTTGATGATGGCGAGGCTTATATTAAGTCGCTCAGCTTTTCCCGTGCCGCAATGGCCAACCCGAACACTGCGCCTTATGGTCTGGCAGCCCAACAGGTAATGGAGCACATTGGCGTATGGGGGCAGGCGCGCCCGAAACTGGTCCAGGGCGATAATATTGCCCAGACCTTCCAGTTCGCAGCAACCGGCAACGTCGACGTGGGCTTTGTGGCCTTCTCGCAGGTGAAGGCGTGGAAGAATGAGCCTGGCAGCCTGTGGGAGATCCCCGATGGCTATTACCAACCCATTGCCCAACAGGCGGTGTTGTTGAAAAAAGGTGAGGGTAAATTGGCTGCACGCGCTTTTCTTGATTTTCTCAAGACCCCTGAGGCGCACAGGGTTATCACCGGCTACGGTTACGGCTTGGAGTAAGTCATGACTTTTGACTGGCAGCCGATTAGCCTCACGCTCAAGCTGGCAGGCATATCCACCTTGATGTTGCTGGTGGTGGGTACGCCGATCGCCTGGTGGCTGGCGCGTACTCGCCACTGGCTTAAGCAGCCCATCGCATCCGTAGTGGCCCTGCCTTTGGTGTTGCCACCCACGGTACTGGGCTTCTACCTGTTGGTACTGATGGGCCCTAATGGACCTGTGGGACAGTTCACCCAGGCTCTGGGTCTTGGCACCTTGCCGTTCACTTTCGAGGGGCTGGTGGTGGGGTCGGTGATCTATTCGCTGCCCTTCGCAGTGCAACCCCTTCAGAACGCCTTTGAGGCCATCGGCGAGCGCACCCTGGAAGTGGCGGCCACCCTGCGCGCTTCTCCTTGGGACCGCTTCTGGACTGTCGCCGTGCCGCTGGCCCGGCCAGGTTTTCTCACCGCCACGGTACTGGTCTTTGCTCATACCATCGGCGAGTTCGGTGTAGTGTTGATGATAGGCGGTAACATTCCCGGCGAGACCAAGGTGTTGTCGGTGGCTATTTATGATCACGTAGAAACGTTGGAGTATGAGCAGGCCCATTGGCTCGCAGCTGGCATGCTCATTTTCTCCTTTTTGGTATTACTTGCGCTCTATCTGCTCAACGGGCGTCGCGGTCGGTTCTTCAGCTCATGAACAATCGGATCACAGCTCGCTTTCGCGTCACCTTCCCCGGCTTTTCCCTGGAGGTGGATCTTGAACTTCCGGGGCATGGCGTATCCGCTCTATTCGGCCCATCGGGTTGCGGCAAGACCACCCTGCTGCGCTGCATCGCGGGCCTGCAGCAGGCGGATGGGAAGCTGCTCATAGGTGACGCGGTATGGCAAGACGCCAGCAGTTTTGTGCCGGTGCACCAACGGCCACTGGCCTATGTGTTCCAGGAGGCAAGTCTCTTCCCTCACCTGTCGGTGCGGGATAATCTGCTCTACGGCTATAAGCGGATCAGCAGGGAACAGCGTCGCGTAGTCTTTGATGAGGCAGTGGCTTGGCTGGGATTGGAGGAGCTATTGAAGCGTGATCCCGGGAGCTTGTCCGGTGGTCAGCGTCAGCGGGTGGCCATCGCCCGCGCCCTGCTCACCAGCCCACGCTTGTTGCTGATGGATGAGCCTTTGGCCGCCCTCGATCTTAAGAGCAAGGCGGATATCCTTCCCTATCTGGAGCGGCTGCACGATGAGCTGGATATCCCTGTCATCTACGTTACCCATTCCCCGGATGAGGTAGCTCGGCTGGCCGATCACCTGGTTATGCTCGAAGGCGGCCGCGTATTGGCTAGCGGGTCGCTCACCGAAACAATGGCACGGCTCGACCTGCCTATCCAGCGGGAGGAAGATGTTGGCGTCGCCCTGGAGGCGCAAGTGGTTGAGCGTGACGAGGACTGGCATCTGGCCCGTGCTGAATTTCCCGGTGGTAGCCTGTGGGTGCGTGACATGGGTATTCCGGTGGGTGGCAGGCTACGTCTGCGAGTGCTGGCGCGGGATGTCAGCCTGGCTACAGCGGTGATACCGGAGCAGAGCAGTATCCTGAACTTATTGCCTGCCACTGTGACTGAATTGGTCGATGATGCTCACCCCTCCCAGCGACTTGTCCGCGTGGCGGTAGGAAAAACGCCTTTACTGGCTCGATTGACTGCACGCTCAGCTGACGCGCTAGGGCTGGTGCCAGGCAAGCCGATCTGGCTGCAGGTGAAATCGGTGGCAGTGCTGGAATGAGGGTATGCAGCACCCCCGCACAGAAAAGGATAGCAAGCGGTTTACTGTCCGAGACCCGATGCTGTTATACAGGTACAAGGCAGGGTACTGGCTGGCACCAGGCCAGGATGCTCAGGATCAAGGCGCTGGTGAGGATCAAACAGGGCCGGATATTTAGGTGGCGAATGCCACTCGTCATGCTTATTCCAGAGATCAGTTGAGGATGAAACGGTCCGCATGCGCTGACTGGGACAGGCGGAACAGAAACCGTTCCATGGCATAGTACTGGAGGAGTTCGTTGAACGGCCTTTTTATCGTTTTTGGCGCGATTTAGAAGGCGTTGCCGGACAGATGCGGGGATATTCTTCGGGGATTCCATGTGCTCGCCTCCAGATAGGGAAGCATCACCTTTTCAACATGGCAGACTTTCGCGTATTTGAGCAGTACATCAAGATTGAATTGCTTGCGGGCTTTGTAGAGTTTCAGTGCCTCCAGTACCACATCCATACCGATCTTGTTCCGAAACTTGAAACAGTCGGCAAGCGTTTTTTTCGGACTGTAGATTTTGACGGACACTCTGTCGATTTGGTGCTCTTCGACACCTGCACGGAATGCCAGGTCAGAGAACCGGTGAACACTGAGTGGTGGATAATCCAGGGACGGTTGCCGTGATTCCCTTGGCATGGCCACGGAAACACTGTGCGGAATCTGTGTAGTGAATTCATGATATGCCAGTACCGATACAAGGCAGATGACTGCATTCAGGAAACGCAGTCCGGCCGTTACCAGGTCGGGATTGCTGATGGGAGGAAGTTCCACCAGGCGGTACACCCCCTGCTGACTTACTCTATCACCCCTTTATCCCTAAGGGCATAGAGCATGTAACGGCTGATCCCGCGCTCAATAGCCTCGCTCATCCGTAGTTGACCACCACATGAGCGGAAGATATCTTCTGGTTTTTTCTGCATTCCCGGCTCCAAACAAATCGACTCCACTTATCTACAAGTGGCAACAATATGTCTGATTGCGGCAAAAAAATTAAGGGGAATCCTTGAATTAGATAAAACCCGGATTGGTTAGCGCGGGCTTGAGCGAGACCTGGTGGGGTGGCACCCCGCACCAAACGACTATTAAAAGTACGGAATCGAAGCGCTGCGGGCTGCTGCGAACCCGTGCGAACCAGATCGAAAAACCTGCCGGTACGCCTATCTGCCGTGGACGATCAAGCAGGTTTTTCGCCTTGATTGGTTGCCGATGTGCGGCCTCAACCTCGTCTGCTTTCCGGGGGCAGTTCAATTCCGAAACGGGAATCGAACCCGCGTCCCGCAGTCCCTCAGCGCAGGCCATACCAAACTCCACGGCCACTGCCGTGCTGATCAAGCGTGCCGCGTTCGACCAGTGCCCGGAAGTGCTGCTTGAGCGTATTTCGGCTGGCACCGGTCAGTTTGATGGCCTCGCCGATGGTGACGCGGCCGTGCTCGCGGGCGAACTCGGTGATCTGTAGCTGCAGTTCTGGCATGGCCGCCAGCACGATCTTCTCGCGCTCGACCTTCTTCTCCAGGCGTCGCACCTGTTCAGCCAGGGATCGCAGGAAGAATACCAACCACGGCTGCCAGTTGGGTGCCTCGGTGCGGATCGTCCCCTGCGTCTGCCGCAAGGCCAGGTAATAGGCTTCCTTGCTCTGCTCGACGACGCTCTCCAGCGAGCTATACGGCACATAGACGTAGCCGGCCTGCAGCAGCAGGAGCGTGGTCAGCACGCGGGAGAGCCGCCCGTTGCCGCCCTGAAAAGGATGGACCTCCAGGAACACGACGATGCACAGGGCGATGATCAGCAGCGGATGCAGCCGGGCCGTTTCGCACTCCTGGTTCACCCACGCCACCAGCTCCGTCATCAGACGGGGCGTGTCGAAGGGTGATGCGGTTTGAAAAACGATGCCAATCTGCACGCCGGTCTCGTCGAAGGCGGCGACGCTGTTCGAGTTGGTCTTGTAGTTGCCGCGATGCCAGGTGTCCTTCTCGCTGTAGTGCAGCAAGATCTGGTGCAACTGCTTGATGTGGTCCTCGGTGAAGGGGATATCCTGCCAGGACGAGAACACCAGGTTCATCAGCTCAGCGTAACCAGCTACCTCCTGTTCGTCGCGGGTGGCGAAGGACTTGATCTCCAGGTTTGACAGCAGCTGCTCCACTTCCCGGTCGGACAGCTTGCTGCCTTCGATGCGGGTGGAGGAGCCGATACTCTCGATGGTGGCCACGCGGCGCAGGGCCGACAGGCGATCGGGTGCGAGCGTACCCAAGGCACGCCATGCGCCCTTGAACTCGTCGATCCTGGCGATGAGACTCAGGATCTCCGGGGTTATCTGGATGGTGTCGGTTTTCAGCATGAACCAATACTACACCCATTTACACCCATTATCGAGCTGCATAGCTGCATACATTAAAACACCCATTTACACCCAATTTGCCATGAGGGTGAGCTCTTGAGGGGAATGACTGACCTATTCGCCGCAATAGATGCGGCGAATAGGTCTCAGCAGGTAAATCGCTTGGCTTCTGGGCGGAACGGCGCCTTCATGGACTCCTGCCAACCCATTCGGAAGGAGACCAAGATGGACGTCGTTCACCTCAACCAAAAACAACTGGCCGCCCGCTGGAGCATCAGCTAGGCTACTCTGGAACGCTGGCGCAGCGAGTGGATCGGGCCCAAGTTTCTGAAGCTTTGTGGGCGGGTGCTCTATCGGCAGGTCGACATCGAGGACTACGAGGAGTCGTGCCTGGCGACGTCGACCAAGATAGTCGCGACGCAGGTCAGTGCCAGCTGAGATGTTCCGATTCGTCGGTAGGTATAGACAAGTACCGACGATTTGCAACGTGTCGGTACCGACGGCCGTCCAGGCTAGCCAGATTTCCGGCCGATTGAAAGTCCGCAGTCAGCAAGCGCGGACCGATCGAGCAGTTTGTTGAAAATCAATGGCCTGGCATCGGGCCGTGAGGGCTGGTGAGGGCTGGTGAGGGCTGGTGAGGGCTGGTGAGGGCTGGTGAGGGCTGGTGAGGGCTGGTGAGGGCTGGTGAGGGCTGGTGAGGGCTGGTGAGGGCTGGTGAGGGCTGGTG
>JBAYOW010000057.1:0-11011 GCA_041678005.1 Thiohalomonadaceae bacterium | reverse complement strand
GCAGAAGAGCTATACCACATCACCGCCGGTCACGGACTGATGCAACTTGGTAACGATGAGTTCCCCATTGCAACTGGCGACACCATCTGCATCCTGCCAGGTACACCGCACCTGGTACGCAACACCGGCAACAAGCCATTACACTTTCTTTGCTGTTGTGCGCCAGCCTACAGCCACGATGACACCGAACTACTTTGAACCCTCAAGTCATGCAGTTTATTCCCGGCTGAGCGCAATATTCTCACTGGATCAAGCCATTACACAACGGGGAAACATCATTTGCTTTTATCCTGAGCGCCAATTCCAACCCGTTCTTCCTGCCATGCTTTTCTTAAACCAAGAGTTGGCTGGTTTGAGATTGAAAGACAACAGAACCTCGAAATCCTCAAGCTTCATGATGGTTTTCATCTACCATCACGAACAGTTCTACTTCCAGCCACAGATTCATTTCATGTCATATCAGACAAGGTTCTGGTTAGCTCATGTCTGAGTTTTATAGTAGACTTTCAGCCATTTTTTACATGCCATGTAGTGAGTGAATAGCCAATGGATTTATTGCCGATTTTCATGAACATAAAAGACCGCCAGGTATTGGTGGTTGGTGGTGGTGAAGTTGCTGCACGCAAGGCTGGATTACTACTGGAGGCAGGTGCTGCGGTGCATATTGTCAGCCCGGATTTAGCGCCTGCCTTGCAAACGCAGGTAGATGAAGGTTTGATGACTTATCGTTGTGGTGAGTTTATGCCGGACGATCTGAATGGGGCAACTCTAATCATTGCCGCTACAGATAATGAGGCGGTCAATCGACAGGTGTCCGAGCTGGCGCAGGCGCGACATTTGCCAGTGAATGTGGTGGACAACCCAGCATTGTGCAGCTTCACCATGCCGTCGATTATCGACCGCTCACCGGTACAAATTGCCGTTTCAACTGGTGGTGTGTCGCCTGTATTGGCGCGCTTGCTGCGGGCTCGTCTGGAGTCGGCCATCCCTGCAGCCTATGGTCGTTTGGCGCAGTTGGCGGAGAAGTTTCGTGATCAGGTCAAAGACCGTTTCAAGAACGTAAATTCAAGACGCAATTTCTGGGAGCACGTCTTGCAGGGCGAGATCGCTGAACTGGTATTCAAGGGTCAGGACGAGCAGGCACAGGAAGCGCTGGAAGCGGCAATTGAAGCGGGCAAGGATGAGCCAGTTGGTGAGGTGTATCTGGTAGGTGGTGGCCCTGGCGATCCGGATTTGCTCACCTTTCGTGCCTTGCGACTGATGCAGCAGGCCGATGTGATTGTACACGACAGATTGGTTTCCAAAGAGGTACTAGATCTTTGCCGTCGTGATGCCGAACGAATTTATGTCGGCAAGGAACGCGATAATCATGCCTTGCCGCAGGATCAGATCAATCAGCTATTGGCGAAGTTGGCGAAGGAAGGCAAGCGCGTTTGCCGTCTCAAGGGCGGCGACCCATTTATCTTTGGCCGTGGTGGCGAGGAGATTGAGACACTTGCCGCAGAAGGCGTTAATTTTCAAGTGGTACCTGGTATTACCGCTGCTATTGGCATGTCAGCCTATGCCGGAATCCCGCTAACACACCGCGATTATTCGCAGGCCGTTACCTTTGTTACAGGTCATCTTAAAGATGGCAGCATGAATCTGAACTGGCCGGCACTGGCGCAGCCCAACCAGACGGTAGTATTTTATATGGGACTAAAGGGCTTGTCAGTGATTTGTGAAAACCTGATCAAGCATGGCCGTTCACCCGATACGCCTATGGCGCTGGTGCAACAGGCCACAACACCAAGACAGAAAGAATTTATCGGCACCCTGGGTACGATAACCAAGGTAATCGAAAAAGAAAAGGTCAAAGCGCCAACTTTGATTGTGGTCGGTGAGGTGGTGCAATTACACAAGCAATTCAGCTGGTTTGAGCCGCAGGAGTATTACGGCAATGCTGAATGAATCGATCCTTCTTCAATCGTTTGAACCACGGACAAAAGGCTGAGGCCTGCACGCTGGCCAATGGGTTAACAATTGCGTCTGGACATTTGTTAACCCATTGGCAGATTTCAGCAAATTCCATGAACTGATCTAAAATTTTGTAATAACAATGAGATGGAGTATTTCTCTCGCACCCTGGTGAAATATGCAGAGGTTAACTACTCACTGAAGTCTTTTTTACTTTATAGACACTGTCCCTGGTTTCATCCTTGATAGCATGGCCAGCTTCACGCCTTTCCACCTGTCAATGGCTCGATCATGGTGATACCACCCATATAAGGCTGCAATACGGTCGGTACTGCCACCCGTCCATCTTCTTGCTGATAGTTCTCCAACACGGCAACCAGAGTGCGACCTGCCGCCAGGCCAGAACCATTCAAACTATGCACCAGCTCTGGCTTACGCGTTGTGGGATTACGCCAGCGCGCCTGCATGCGTCGAGCCTGGAAATCCTGGAAATTGGAACAGGATGATATTTCACGATACTTCTCCTGACCTGGTAGCCAAACCTCCAGATCGTAGGTCTTGGCTGAAGAAAAACCGATATCACCCGCGCACAATGCCATCGTCCTATAGGGCAATTCCAGCAATTTAAGTATGCGTTCAGCGTGGCCAGTCAATTCTTCCAGTGCTTGCCAGGAATCTTCTGGCCGTACGATTTGCACCAATTCAACTTTCTCAAATTGATGCTGACGAATCATGCCGCGCGTATCCTTGCCATAGGCTCCTGCCTCACTGCGAAAACAAGGCGTGTGGCAAACGAATTTTAGCGGTAATTGATCGGCCTCCAAAATCCTCTCGCGCACAATATTTGTAACCGGCACTTCAGCAGTCGGGATCAAGTAATAGCCAGGCTCGCCGCGCACGGTAAACAACTCTTGCTCGAATTTCGGTAACTGCCCCGTACCTCGTAGGCTATCGGCATTAACCAGATATGGCACATAGGTTTCGATATAGCCATGTTCACGGCTATGGGTGTTGAGCATGAACTGAATCAAGGCACGATGCAGACTGGCAACCGCACCTTGCATGGTGGCAAAACGAGAGCCAGTGATCTTCGCTGCCATCTCGAAATCAAGCTGACCCAGCCCTTCACCTACATCGACATGATCCTTGGCGACAAAGTCAAACTGACGCGGCTCACCCCAGCGACGCAACTCGACATTATCATTTTCATCCTTGCCATCAGGCACACTCTCTTGTGGCATATTTGGCACGTCCATCAGTATGTCATGGAGCTCATCTTGAATAGCTCCAAGCCTGGCCTCTGCCTCTTTCAATTCATCACCCAGATCAGCCACAGCAGCCAACAAAGGTGTGGCATCCTCACCATTGGCCTTGGCCTGACCTATTGCCCTGGATTGTCTGTTGCGCTCGGCTTGTAAATCCTCGGTGCGAACCTGTATCTGCTTGCGCTCAGCTTCCAGTCGACTTATGGTCGCTGTATCCAACACAAAACCACGGCGAGCCAATTGTTCGGCAGTGGCGGCCAACTCAGCGCGAAACAGGCGCGGATCTAACATGTTGCTTCCTTTATTTTGCCAAGCATAAAAGATAAGGCTGGTATTTTTATTCGACAGCAAGATACATTTCTTTGCCATCTGCCAAGTGCAACCAGCCTTTGATGATGCGATAGATAACCCAAACTGCATTGATTGCCAGCACAGCAAAACCAACCATCACAAATGAGGTAATCGCGCCAATAATAAACCACAGCAGGCCAAACCAGAATGTCCTTATTTGCCAGCGAAAATGCGAGGCCAGCCAGGTTCCCTGTACATCATCTTTTTTAACGTAATTAATCACCACCGCCACAATCGCAGTTATGCCAAGAAAAAATGAAATCGCCTGCAAGACATAAACTACCGTAGTAATGGTCTTCAAGGAGTTCATCTTTTCCTGCAACTCAGCTGATTCCCTGGCAATTATTTGCTCATCATTCATAGTCTTATCCAGAAGTTCTTTTTTGTTGTTGACGCGCCAAACGATCCTGTTCACGCAAGTAAGCCAGCTTCTCGCCAATCTTGATTTCCAAGCCACGCGCTACCGGCTGATAATACACACGTTCCGGCAACCCTTCAGGAAAATAAGATTCACCCGCAGCATAGGCATCCGGCTCATCATGGGCATAACGATAGGCCTTGCCATAACCCAACTCCTTCATCAACTTCGTCGGTGCATTGCGCAGATGCACAGGCACCTCATGCGAACCATGCTGTTTAACCTCGGCCATGGCGTTATTATAAGCCATATAGACGGCATTACTCTTTGCTGCAGAGGCCAGATATAAAACAGCCTGGGCAATCGCCAACTCACCTTCCGGACTACCCAGGCGCTCCTGCACATCCCAGGCATTTAAAGCCAGTTGCAAGGCACGCGGGTCGGCGTTGCCGATATCCTCGCTGGCCATGCGCACCACGCGGCGGGCAATATAAACCGGATCGCAACCACCATCCAGCATCCGCACCAGCCAATAAAGCGCCGCATCCGGTGCTGAACCGCGCACAGACTTATGCAGCGCTGAAATCTGATCGTAAAAGGCCTCACCCCCCTTATCAAAACGACGACCACCCCCTGCCAGTACTTCATGCAAAGTCTCATCGGCAATGACCTCATCATCACCAACCTTCTCAGCCAGGTCAGAGGCTATCTCTAACAGATTGAGAGCACGACGTGCATCGCCATCTGCCACCTCGGCAATACGCTGCAATAACTCAGGTGCAATAACCAAGGAGCGCCCGCCCAGACCACGTTCCTGATCCTGTAGCGCCCGTTTTAGTGCAAGCAAAATCTCTGCTACAGACAGGCTTTTCAATACATAAACGCGTGCCCGTGAAAGCAATGCATTATTTAATTCAAAAGAAGGGTTTTCTGTCGTCGCACCAATGAAAGTAACCGTGCCATCCTCGACATAAGGCAGAAATGCATCCTGTTGCGACTTATTGAAACGATGTACCTCATCGACAAACAACACGGTTGCACGATTGTTTTGTGCGCGTATCTGTTGTGCCTGGGCTATGGCCTCACGAATATCTTTGACTCCAGACAACACGGCAGACATCGAGAGGGAATGTGCATCGGCATGACCGGCGAGCATGCGCGCCAAGGTTGTCTTGCCGGTGCCTGGTGGCCCCCAAAAAATCATCGAGTGCACCTTGTTTGACTCTATGGCTAGGCGTAATGGTTTACCTGCACCGAGCAAGTGTGTCTGACCGCAGTATTCTTCCAGACTGAGCGGCCGCATGCGATCGGCCAAGGGATGAAATGGACTGGTCTGTTTCATTCACCCACCACGTCCACTCCAGCTGGCGGTATAAAATCAAAAGAATCATCAGCCAGCTTAGGGTTGCGGCTCACGGTATGAAAAAATAATCTGGTCATCTGGCCGAAGCTGTCCACCATCTCCATCGCACGGATCGTTTCACCATCCAGCGCCAGGCGCACATAGGCAAAGCTGGCATCCTTCTCGCGCGGCTTGAGATCAAGCCAGGTAAAGCCCTCATGCTCACCCAACTCTTCCAAGATGAAATTGTTTTCCAGCGGCTCGGTACTGGACAACAACATCGCCGGCGTACTGGCCAATGCCTCATCCTGTGGTCGTACCGTTACCTGCTCGAGGTCCTTGTCGTACATCCAGATCTTTTTTCCATCTGCCACATAAACCTGGCTGTATGGACTGAAATAATCAAGACGAAAACGACCAGGGCGTGATAACAACAACACACCTTCGCTTTCTTCCTTCACATTTTGTTCAGCATCCACCAGGGTCTGCACAAACTCGGCACGCATGGTTGCCAGCCCCTTGAAGAAGGCATCCAGCCGCGCCTTGCCATCATCTGCTGCCTGAGCCGTCAGGCTTGTCAGACCCAGTGCCAGCACACCAGCAACTCGCCAAAATAAACGCATAGTCTTAAATCGCCTTATATGAAAAATCGAAGCAGTCAAAACATCACCTTTCAATCAGGCGGCGGTGGTGCCAATACCTCACGCGAGCCATTGGACTGCAAGGGACTGACGATCCCGGCAGTTTCCATCATTTCCACCATCCTTGCCGCGCGGTTATAGCCTATCCTGAGATTGCGCTGAATCCCTGATATAGATGCCCGACGAGTTTCCAAAACAATCTGCACAGCCTTGTCGTAAAGCTCATCTGACTCGACATCCTCACCACCATCACCGTCAAAACCATCACCAACTTCACTGCCGCCGCCCTTGAGCACGACATCAATATAATCTGGCTTACCCCGCCGCTTGAGATCATCCACCACTCGATGTACTTCCTGATCGGAAACAAAGGCCCCATGGATACGATTGGGCACACCCACACCTGGTGGCAAATAAAGCATGTCGCCATTACCCAACAGACTTTCGGCACCTTGCTGATCGAGGATAGTGCGGGAATCTATGCGCGATGACACCTGAAAGGCGACACGTGTAGGAATATTGGCTTTAATAAGGCCTGTAATGACATCGACTGATGGGCGCTGTGTAGCCAAAATCAAATGAACACCAGCGGCGCGCGCTTTTTGTGCCAGACGGGCAATCAACTCCTCCACCTTCTTGCCCACCACCATCATAAGATCGGCCAGCTCATCGACAATGACGACGATATGCGGCAGTACATCCAGCTCAGGACGCTGCTCTTCCAGTTCCGGCGCATCTGGCACCAGAGGTTGCCATAATGGATCCTTGATTGGCTGTTTGGCAGCCTGCGACTCCTTGATCTTGCGATTATAGCCAGCCAGATTGCGCACCCCCAGCGAGGCCATTAACTTAAAGCGCTGCTCCATCTCGGCCACACACCAACGCAATGCATTGGCGGCATCCTTCATATCCGTCACCACCGGCGCCAGCAAATGAGGAATGCCATCATAAATAGATAACTCCAACATCTTGGGATCTATCATGATCAAGCGCACTTCCCGTGGGGTAGCGTTATACAAAAGACTCAGTATCATCGCATTGATGGCAACTGATTTGCCCGAACCAGTCGTGCCCGCAACCAGCAGGTGCGGCATCCTGGCCAGATCAGCCACCACCGGCGCACCAGCTATATCCTTACCTAACGCCAGCGTAAGTGCAGAAGTTGCATCCTCATAGGCCGGTGAGGTCAACACCTCAGACAAGCGCACAATCTCACGTGTTTCATTAGGCACTTCCAGGCCAATTGTTGTCTTGCCTGGAATAACCTCCACCACCCGCACAGAAATGGCCGACAAGGAGCGTGCCAGATCTTTTGATAAATTTGTGATTTGGCTAACCTTAATACCAGCTGCAGGCTGTAATTCGTAACGAGTCACTACAGGCCCAGGATGCACCGCTACCACCTGCACCTCGATACCAAAATCCTGTAATTTCAGCTCTACCAGACGAGAAATGGCCGCAAGTGCCTCAGGGGAAAGATGATCACCGCCAGGCTTTGCATCATCCAGCAAAGCCAGCGGTGGCAGTCCTCCCTCGGTTACAGCCGCTGCAAAAAGCGGTACCTGCTTTTCCTTTTCCCTACGTTCCGAAGAGGATTTCTCCTGCTTGATCACCGGCTCGATGCGTGGCGGTATGCGGGTGGCTGCCCTGACCTTTTCTACCCTGGCCGCTTGCTCACGCTGCTGGCGGGCCTTGCGTGCAGCAAAAAAGTCATTGAGTAAAGGGGGCAAGCGCCGTAACCAGGCAGCAAAACGCAAGGATCCATCGCCAACCACATCCATCACCCACAGCCAGGACAGGCCAGTAAACAAGGTGACACCAATAAAGAACAGCACCAGCAAGAACAAAGTGGCACCAAAGAAACTGACCAGGCCAACCATGCCCAGACCAACCAGATCACCCAGTATGCCGCCAGCATTCAGCGGCAAAACGGCAGTGCTGTAATTAAAATGCAAATAAGCCAAACCAGAGCCAGACATCAATGTCAGCACAAAACCGAGAGCACGCAGGGAAATTTCTGCCAGATGTTGCCGACCGCCCTCTTTTGTCTCATAACGAAACAACAGCCAGCCGCTATAGGCCACCATCACCGGAAACAGATAGGCCATATAACCAAACAGATAAAGAAAGACATCAGCAAACCAGGCTCCTGCCCTGCCGCCTAAATTCGCCACACCAATGTTACGGCCGATACTGGACCAGCCAGGATCGGCAGGATGATAGCTATAGAGCGCGATAAACAGATAAAAACCGATCGCACCAAATAAATACAGAGCGGCCTCACGCAAGCCACGACGCAATGGCTGGCCGAGAAGAACGCGAACTGGTTTTTTACTATTTGCCTGGGCCAAAGAAACCAACCTTTACGCTAAAAATAGATGTAACACATTGTGTTATTAATATTTTCAAACACCACAAGTAAACCTGCATTGTAGGCCAGACCTGGTTCTTAGGATAAACGATATTTGGCAAGAGGCACGACGCCGATAGCCTTTAGCCCGACCATGCATTTGGTTAAATTTATACGTTTTAGTTAACTGCTGTGTGCCTGCGAAATCAGCACAATCGTGTTAATCTAACACAATACATCTGGCAACCAAGCCCTTCTGTTTCCTGTTTCAGTATTAGTTATCAAGGAGTTTACCGCATGAGCCAAAACAAACACTGCCGTCTGCTGATCCTCGGTTCCGGCCCAGCCGGCTATACCGCCGCTGTATACGCCGCCCGCGCCAATTTAGAGCCTGTCATCATCACCGGCATGCAACAAGGCGGTCAATTGATGACCACTACCGAAATCGACAACTGGCCAGGAGGAGAAGCCGGTCTCTCCGGTCCTGTGTTGATGCAACAAATGGAAGAACATGCCAAGCGCTTCAATACCGAAATCATCTTCGACACCATCGTCAAGGCCGATCTGTCCAAGCGACCATTTACACTTGCTGGCGACTCAGGCAGCTATACCTGCGATGCCCTGATCATCGCCACCGGCGCATCGGCCATGTATCTTGGTCTTGAATCAGAAGAAAAATTCAAAGGTCGTGGCGTCTCCGGCTGCGCTACCTGCGATGGCTTTTTTTACCGCAACCAGAATGTAGCGGTAGTTGGTGGTGGCAGCACTGCAGTGGAAGAAGCGCTATACCTGTCCAATATCGCCAAGCATGTCACTGTAGTACACCGGCGCGACAGCTTCCGCTGCGAGAAGATCCTTGCCGATCAGATCATCGAGAAAAGCAAGACCGGCAACGTCACTATCGAATGGAACCACGAAGTTGATGAAGTGCTCGGCGACAACTCCGGCGTAACTGGACTTCGTATCAAAAACAACCAAACAGGCGAGAAGAAAGATCTGGATCTGACTGGCGTCTTCATTGCCATTGGGCACAAACCCAACACCGACCTGTTCACTGACCAGCTTGAGCTTGAACACAACTATATCGTTACCAAAGCAGGTCGCAATGGCAGTGCCACCGCTACAAATGTAGAGGGTGTATTTGCCGCTGGCGACGTTGCCGACTTCAACTACCGCCAGGCCATCACCTCGGCAGGCACAGGCTGTATGGCCGCACTTGATGCCGAAGCCTTCCTGGTTGGAGAAAAAGGCTGAACTTTTAAGTTTGTCACATTGCGCGCACACCGCAACAGGGTGTATAACGCTGTCCGGGAGACCATTCTGACGGCACTTTAATCAGACTCTAAACAAGCATGAGTCACCTACCAGGTACCTGTATTGGGAAGTGCCATCCAGGTACTAAACGAGACTCATGCTTTTCAACTGTGCAGATATTTCTCCAGGCACCGATGCATGGGGCGGAACGCCTGGAGGAAGTATCTGTAAGGGCGGTAAAGCTGGTCGGGCACTGATCTGGGTAGTTTAGCTTTAGAAGTACAACAACTACTGGACGATGAGCCAGGCCTATCGAACCATCGCTCGTGTTGTTTTCGTATATGGTGATGGACATGCTTGTGAACGTGTTTTGCATACACGCAAAAAATATTTTTGGAGCTAATACATGGGCACTTCAATACTAACAGAAGACGAATTCAATCATGCGGTTGACTCAATGAGGAAACTGGTTTGGGCTGAAAGCTCTGAAAGAGAGAAAATTCAGGCGCTTGGTATTAACGTAATACCCGCGGATTTTTATTCGAACATCCCTTCCATTTCGGAAATACAGAACTCCTATGAGTATGAAGACGCCACAGCCCCATATTTAGATACAAATATATTTGATAAAAAATTTCTGCGTGATGAGCTTTCATCACTTATAGATTATTCAAAAGATTTTACCCCTGAAACAGATGGTGATGAAAAAAACTGTAATCAATTCTTTTGGGAGAACAGTCAGTTTTCCTATAGTGACGCCATGTCTTACCATGCATACATTCGGCGCATAAAACCAAAAACCATTATTGAAATTGGAAGCGGGTTTTCATCTCTTATTGCACTAAATGCGCTCAAGAAGAATGGCATGGGGGCGTTGACGTGTATTGAGCCATTTCCACGCCCATTTTTATCACATCTTGGAAACATGAACGAGATTTCCTTGCAGGAAATTCGTGCTCAGGATGTTGATGTAGAGATGCTCAATTCAACATTGAACGATGGGGACATACTTTTTATTGATTCAACCCATACTGTAAAAACCGGCAGTGATTGCCTGCATATTTATCTGCGCTTACTGCCGTACATTAATAAAAAAATATATGTGCATGTGCATGATATCTTTTTACCATTTGGGTTACCAAAAAGCTGGCTGTTGGATAAGCAGATTTATTGGACAGAGCAATACCTGTTACTGGCCTGGATGATCGACAATCCGCGCGTTTCAATATTATTTGGCAGTGCCTATCATAAGCACTTCAATCCAGATCTTCTGGATTTGTTTATGCATGACAGGTACCCAGGCGGAGGAGGAAGTTTTTGGCTTGAATACGATGGCAGACGATAATCTGTTTCATTCCGATATTCGAAAGCTAAGGAAACGCTGAACAACTAACCCTTAATCGCGTCAAATCCTAAAAAACTTCTTCGAGCTAGAAAAATCCAGTTTTTTACCCAAAAACATCGTTTTTTAACGATTTCCAGCCGCTTTTTGCT
>JBAYOW010000056.1:0-11379 GCA_041678005.1 Thiohalomonadaceae bacterium | reverse complement strand
ACAGCAAAAAGCGACTAAAAATCGTTAAAAAACGATGTTTTTTCGATAAAAGTTGAATTTTTCTAGCTCGAAGAAGCTTTTTTGGGATTTGAAGCGATGAAGGGTTAGTTGTTCAGCGTTTCCCTAAGGAAACACTGCATAAATACCAATTTTACATGTCCAGTTGACGGGTTAACGTATACCAACGAGCAAATGCTAAGTCTGGCCAATTACAGTGACTATCCAGGTTAATATTGCGTGTGTAAATCTCGGTGCGTAAGACTGCTGTAATTAATGCAGTCTGGATATAGCGCAGCGAAATCCGCACAGCTTGTTAAAGAACAATCATCAGCCGCCACATCCTCAAACCCTGGGGAAATAAACCGTGTGCATGCTTCCTCAGCGCGTCAGACGACGGTAGATATCCGCAACCCTGAAAGGCAATTGCCTGACCTCGGCGACTACTGTGTAGTTTGCTGCGCCATACATGTGTGGCAGATAAGCAGGCCCCTGCTCGTCGATCGTGATGCAAAAGGCATGGATGCCACTGCGCCGTGCTTCGAGTAGTGCCTGACGGGTATCTTCAATACCATACTCACCTCGATAATCACTGTAATCATCCGGCTTTCCATCCGACAAAGTAACCAACAAGCGGGTACGCGCACCGGTGTCATTCAGCAGACCACTCAGGTGACGTATGGCAAAGCCCATGCGGGTGTAATCCTGCGCACGAATACCACTGATCCTGGCGCGCACTTCATCCCCATAGGACTCATCGAAACGTTTGATGCGATAGAGTTCGCAGCGTTTGCGCGTGATACCGGAAAAACCATAGATTGCATAACGATCGCCCAGCATTTCCAGCGCTTCACACAATAGCAGCAAGGACTCACGTTCTGCCTCATTGATCCAGCCTTGCGTGGAGCCGCTCATATCGACCATAAAGGCCACGGTAATATCACGCTCAACACGATGCTGGCGCACAAACAATCGTTCGCTCATCTCCCGACCATCACGGGCATCGGCCAGTGCCTCGACCAGGGCATCAATATCGACATTCTCACCTTCTGTCTGACGCTTGAGCAATCTTTCATCGTCTCGCATCGCCTCAAAACTACGCCGCAGGTGTGCCACCAGACCGCTGCAACGGCGCAGTGTATCGCTGACGAAATTGTCATACACAGGGACGACGTCCTTCTCGCGCATCACACACCAATTCTTGCGGTAATGCCGTCGGCCATAGTCCCATTCGTTGTAATACAAGGCACCGTGTTCGTGATAAGTCCCTTGCCAGACTGCATCTGGATCTTCTGCTTCTGCTTCTGTTGTCTGTTCATCGGTGTCATATTCACCAGGCCCGGCTGCGACCAGGTACTCAGGTGGAATACCGCCAAAATCAAGCTGAATGGAGCCAAGCAGTTGCTGCACGATGCGCGGCGGTATGACTGGTGCTTCGTTGATAGTCAGTTCAAGCGGGCCGTTATAATCACTATTTTCATCCGGCTGCTGCACAGCAAGTTTTACCGTCTTATTCATAGCCGGTTTTTTTCTACGCAACTCAGCTAGCCATTGCGCCAATTGCACACGCAGTTTGTGTTTTTCTCTCGTGATACGCGCCTGTCGACAAGCGTCCAACGCCTCCAGATCAAGATCGCAGTGCCACAAGCGGGCAACAGGCAAGTCAAATTTGTAAAACGAGGGCAACAAAGTCTGACTCGTTGCCGCAGTAGCGCCTCTTGCTTGCAAGCTTTTAGCTGCATCCTGCCAGTTGGCCGGCAAGGCAGAAATATAATCTGCTTCAAGCTGTTCCATCTGCCGGCCAAGCCCTGGCAATGCGCGGGCAATGATCGACTCCAGACGCAAGCTTTCCAGCAAACTATAAATTTTCACGGCTCTGGCAAGATCTGGCCAAACAGAAAGATCAGCCGTCAATTCTGTATAGATAGTACCGTGATGGATCTGTGCCCACTGCATCACCACCATCAGCTTGCACAGCTGAAAATTGGCTTCCTTGTTATCCAGCTGCGCCATCACCGCAGGCAAATGAATGGTTTCACCATCTGTCCAGGACACATCACCCATGGACAGCTTCAGCGCACGACCGGGCAGTCCATGCACGAAATGCTGCAACACGCCACTGACCTCATCGAACAGTACGCCAGCCGTGCGCACATGACTGTAGTGCACAAAGTGATCTATATCAGCAATCACCGCCAGTGCATCGCGCAAGCCAGCGCGGTCGTAAACATCCATCGCATGCAAGGCCCATGCTTCGATGATGCGGGCTTCATGCGCAACCAGCGCCTGCGTTGCACGCCGCAGAAATTGATGGGCAATCTCGGTATGGGTACTGGCGATACGGCGCGTCCAGTCCAGCACGAAATCCTGTTCAGCAGGCACCAGGGCGAGAATGAGCGGCACCAGCTCATCGCTGCGGATGAAGCTGAACTCCGTCTCCAGATACTCATCCAGCCGAGCAGTGATGTCCTGTGCCATCAACATAAAAATTTCAGACAACCGCAATGTCGATCAAAACAATGATGCCGACAATTCGTTGATCGCCGCCAGCATTTCAGGTTCATCAGTAAGTGCCTGAGAGATAGCACTGCCACAGGCCGTGACTGCTGGAATACCATCTACCATCAACTTGCCCGCGTGTACCAAAAGACGCGTACTGGCTCCTTCATCCAGACCATTGCCCTTGAGCTTGCGCGTCATCTGCGCAAATTTCACCAGGGTCGCAGCCGTATCAGCATCCACGCCTGACTCACTGATAACAATCCGCGCCTCCAGCTCAGCGGGTGGATAATCAAATTCCAATGCAACGAAACGTTGGCGCGTACTCAGCTTGAGATCCTTGAGTACACTTTGATAGCCAGGATTGTATGAAACCGCCAGGCAGAACTCAGGCCCAGCCTGCAACTGTGTGCCAAGCTTTTCCATCGGCAAGATGCGCCGATCATCGGCTAACGGATGAAGCACTACCATCGTATCCTTGCGCGCCTCTACGATCTCATCCAGATAACAAATCGCACCAAGACGCACCGCACGCGCGAGCGGCCCGTCCAACCATACTGTCTCGCCGCCCTTGATCAAATAACGGCCGACCAGATCTGAAGCCGTCAAGTCATCGTGACACGAAACTGTAAGTAGCGGCCGTCCAAGCCGCCAGGCCATATATTCCATGAAGCGCGTCTTGCCACAACCGGTCGGCCCCTTCAACAACAAGGGCAACCGCCTGCGCCAGGCCGCCTCGAATACCTTTGCCTCATCACCGCTGGGCTCATAATAAGGCTCTTCAGTGATGCAATACTCATCTACAGACTGCTCTGCCACACGACACTCCTGATTTGCTGAAAAAACGCACGATAAAATGCAAGAATGCATTCCAGGGAATTCTTGACTAAAGAACTCAGCATAATGAATACAGCAGATTTTATAAAATATTTTTAAACAAAATTCTGCAATACATACATGCAATCTATTTACTCATCGGAAAATTCGATGTTGCTTTACTGTAATTTCATCGTTAGAGCAGGTATTGTGTCCATCCTATTCAAAAAGGACTATTTCCCTGTGGCTCATCGTGGCATACCCTAAGCTGCCGTGATAACCACGTGGCGCAGAATTCGTAGGCATCCGTTGACGGAGGAAAGTTAATGTCTGAGGTAATCGCAACCAACCAGGCCATTATGGTCGTGGGTGGCGGCATCAGCGGCCTGACAGCTGCCCTGGAGGCAGCCGAGTGCGGCAAGCAGGTTATCCTGCTGGAGAAGTCGCCCAGCGTCGGTGGCCGTGTTGGTCAGCTACACAAATATTTTCCCAAGCTGTGTATTCCAACCTGTGGGCTGGAAATCCAGTATCGCCGTCTCAAGGCCAACAAAAACGTGCGCCTGATTACCATGGCCGAGGTTACCGAGGTAACTGGCGAGGCAGGTAATTTCACGGTCAATTTCAAGATTGCCCCGCGCTACGTCAATGAAAATTGTACTGCCTGTGGCGAATGCGAAAAGGTAGTTGTTGCCGAATTCCCCGATGAATTCAACTACGGCATGAAATCACGCAAGGGGGCCTACCTGGTTTCCAATATGGCCTACCCGCAGCGTTATGTCATCGACCCGCGCATCGTCAACACAGAAGATGGCGAAAAGGCCAAGGCTGCCTGTAAATATGGCGCAGTGGATCTGGATATGGCTGAGCAAAACATGAGCCTCAACGTTGGCGCAGTCATCTGGGCCACAGGCTGGAAGCCATACGACGCTGCCAAGATCCAGCCCTATGGCTACGATCGCTACAGCAATGTCATTACCAACGTCGAATTCGAGCGCATGCTGGACCCATTCGGCCCCACCGGCGGTCGCATTCTGCGTCCTTCCGACAACCAGGTGCCAAAAAATATCGCCTTTATTCAGTGTGCCGGTTCACGTGATCAAAATCACCTCAAGCATTGCTCGCGTATTTGCTGTATGGCGTCCCTGAAACATACTACCTATATTCGCGACCAGCTTGGCGATGAGTGCAAATCTTCGATTTATTACATCGATATCCGCGCCATAGATCGCATCGACGACTTCCACCGCAAAGTAAAAGAAGACCCCAACGTTACCTTCATCAAATCCAAGGTGGCCAATGTCGTTGCGGGCAATGGTGATAATGTTGTGCTTAAGGGTGTAGACACCGAAGGCTATAACCGCTATGCCAACGAGCATGATCTGGTGGTATTGGCGACAGGTATGGAATCCACCGTACCGGCCAACGTACTCCCCACCAACATCTCCATCAATGAACACAATTTCATCGATCTCGATAGTGACTGCGGCATCTACGGTGCAGGTTGCTCGTCTGATGCTCTGGACGTCAACCGCGCTGCACAAAATGCCACGGCGGCTGTACTACGCGCCATCCAGGTAGTCAATCGGGTTGCAGGTCAGGAGGGTTAAATAGTGGCTGACATGAAGATTGGAGCCTATATCTGCCAGGGCTGCGGCATCGGCGAGCGTCTAGATACCGCGCAACTGGTCAATGTAGCCAAGCGCGAAGGCAAGGCCGCAGTTGCCAGGGAACATGAGTTCCTTTGCAATGCCGAAGGTGTACAAATGATCCAGGATGACATCAATAACGATGGTGTCACCCATCTAGTCATTGCCGGTTGTTCTCGTCGAGCCAAAACCGAAGCCTTCAACTTTGAAGGCGTGGCGCTTTCTCGCGCCAACCTGCGCGAAGGCGTCATCTGGGTGCGTCCGGCTACCGACGAGGCTGCAGAGACAACGCAGGAAATGGCAGATGACTATGTCCGCATGGCCTGCGCCGAAGCCAAATACATGAAAATGCCTTCAGCCTCAGGCGAGCAAGGTCTGGTGCGTGACATTCTGGTTGTCGGTGGCGGTATCTCCGGCATGACCGCTGCCCTGGAAGCTGCCAAGGCTGGCTATAAGGTTGAGCTGGTAGAAAAGACCGGCGCACTGGGCGGCGTTTCTGCTGAAATGTACAAGAAATTCCCTTACAAGGCCCCCTACAACGTCCTGGTGGACAACACCACCAACGAGCTGATCGAGGCCGTCAATGCAAATGGCAATATAACCGTCTATCTCAATACTACGGTAGCCAAGACCGACGGCGCACCAGGCCGCTTCGAGGTGAGCTTGGCCACTGAAAGCGGTAGCAGCAAGGATGTCATGGTAGGAGCCATCGTTCAGGCGACCGGATTCAACCAGTACGACATCAACAAGCTGCCGGAGCTCGGTGGCGGCAAGAGCCAAGATGTAATGGATCAGCTGACCTTTGAGAAAATGGTCAAGGCCAACGGCGGCGCTATCAAGAAAGCCGACGGCAGCGAGGCCAGGAATGTGGTCTTCGTCCAGTGCGCCGGTCAGCGCTCCGAACAGGAAGGCCATCTACCTTACTGCTCAGGCCATTGCTGCATGACCTCCATCAAGCAGGCCCGCTATGTTAAGGATGCCGGTGGCGATGCCACGGTAATCTTCGATGATCTGCGCACTCCAGGTGCCGATGGAGAAGACGTATATCGCGGCGGTCAGGAAGCTGGCGTCGCCTTCTCCAAGGGCAAGGTGAACAGCGTCGAAGCTGGCGGCCAAGGTCTGAAAGTAAATTACAACGACAAGATTCTGGCAGAAGACACTTATATTGATGCCGATATCGTCGTCCTGGCTACCGGCATGTTGCCAGCCAGTGGCCCCAACCCATATCTCGCGCAAGATATCGAGACAGCTGGTAACGAAGAAAACACTGCACTGGTCGAGAAGCTGAAGGCCGAGCAGGAAAATGCCCCTGTCTCTGTCCTCAATCTGCAATACCGTCAGGGTAGCGACGTACCACACCTGAAAAGCGGCTTTACCGATTCGCATTTCATCTGCTTCCCTTACGAAACTCGCCGTACCGGCATTTATACTGCAGGCCCCGTGCGGCGCCCTATGGATGCCCACCAAGCCATTGAAGATGCTACCGGCGCTGCATTAAAGGCCATCCAGGCCAGTGAAAATGCAGCCCTCGGCCGTGCTGCCCATCCGCGTTCTGGCGATCTGTCATACCCCACTTTCCGCAAGGAAGGCTGCACCCAGTGCAAACGCTGTACGGTGGAATGTCCTTTTGGCGCCATTAATGAAGATGAAAAAGGTTATCCTGTATATAATGAGGCACGTTGCCGTCGCTGCGGTACCTGTATGGGTGCCTGCCCAGTGCGCGTCATCTCCTTTGAAAACTACTCGGTGGAAACAATCGGCCAGCAGCTCAAGGCTGTTGATATGCCGGATGAGTTCTCCGAGAAGCCACGCCTGCTGATAATGGCCTGCGAAAACGATGCCTATCCAGCACTCGACATGGCGGGCATGTCGCGCCAGGAATACAGTGCTTACGCACGCATCATCCCGGTACGTTGCCTAGGTTCGGTCAACACCATCTGGATCACTGATGCACTGAACAGTGGCTATGACGGTGTCATCCTGCTGGGTTGCCAGAAGGGTGAGAACTACCAGTGTCACTTCGTCAAGGGCTCAGAAATAGCTCACAACCGCATGAGCAAGATCGACGACACACTGGAACAGCTCAATATGGAGAAAGAGCGGGTGCAGACTTACGAGGTGTCCATAGCCGACATCCACCGTATTCCGCAGATTATCAACGATATGGAAAAGCTGATCGCTGAGATCGGCATGAGTCCTTTCAAATTCTAAGGAGGCCACGATGAGCAATATGAATCAGGCGATGGTCCAGAAATATCGTTCCGACTTCCTTAAAGAAGTCGAGGCGAATGTCGAGGAAGGCCACTGGGTCAAGATGTGTATGCAATGCGGCGTCTGCTCTGGCTCCTGTCCGCTCGGCCCGTACTGGGAACATCCACCACAAGAACTTTTCATGATGATCCGTGCTGGCAAGCGCGAGGAAGTGCTTTCCACCGAATCGATGTGGATGTGCACCTCCTGCTACAACTGCATGGCGCGCTGTCCACGTGGACTGCCGATCACCCACATCATGCATGGCCTCGCCAGCTACGCCAAACGTCTTGGCCTGTCGCCAAAACGACAGGTCACCGAACAGTTTGGCAGATGTTCTGGGATTCTATTGTCAAGAATGGGCGTGTTAATGAGCTCAAGATTGGCGTCGGCCTATACTTCAAGGATGGCATCGCGCAGGGCATCAAAAATGCCATGGCTGGCCGTGAACTGGGTATGGCGATGATGAAGAGCAAACGCTTGAGTCCGATGGAATACTTTGGTGGGCACAAGTGCAAAGACACTTCAGGCATTGCCAAAATGCTGAAGAAAGCAGAAGAGTTTGAGGCAGAACACATCGCCAAATTTGGCGAGTGAGGAGAAGACAGATGGCCAAGAAAGAGTTTTATTCCTTCTATCCAGGGTGTTCATCCCAGTCCAAGGCATCGGCTGACAACTTCCTGCGTTCATCCAATGCCATGTGTGATGCGTTGGATATCAAGCTAAAAGAAATTGACGACTGGAACTGCTGCGGCGCTTCCATCGGCTACGCTGGTGGTAGTGAAATTCCACGCCTGTCGCTGTCAGCGCGTAATATTGCCCTGTCTCAGCAACAACATGGCAATGCTGACATAGTTGCCCCCTGCGCAGCCTGCTGGATCTCTACCCGTGAAGCCAAGGAACGAGTGGAACACAGTCCAAAAGCTAGCCAGGGAGTCAATGCTGCGCTGAGCGAGATCGGCCTGAAGGTTGAAGCCAATGCCATGCCTGAAGCCCGTCACATGGTCGAGGTTTTGATCGAAGATATTGGCCTGGACACCATCGCAAATGGCATCAGCAAACCGCTGGAAGGCATCAAGATCGCAGGCTATGTCGGCTGTCAGACTAACCGCCCTTTTGGTATCGCTGGTGAATCCTACGAAAATCCAGTCTATCTCGATCACATGATCGAGGCCTGCGGTGCCAAGGCGGTAGATAATTATGAGAAAAAGGTTTCCTGCTGCTCCGGCGCACTGATGTTTTCAGAGCCGGAAAAAGGGCATGCCCTGGTCAAGGAAATCATCGAAGCCGCCTACGATGGCGGTGCCGACATGATTGTCACCCCCTGCCAGCTATGCCAGATGAACGTCGAATCTTACCAAAGAAATATCAACAAGACTTTCGGCACCAAGTTCAATATTCCGGTGGTCTACTATACACAGCTCATCGCCGTGGCCTATGGCAAATCAAGCCAGGAAGCGGCCCTCGACGGTCAGATGATCCGTGCAAGCAAGCTGGAAGACATTGCCAACAAATAACAAGTCTTTTTAATAAGGCTTAGGCCCCGCCCTCGTGCGGGGCTTTTTTTTCATCGCGTTTTATCAGGAAAAGAGACCCTGATTTTCAAGAACAAGTAGTCGCAGTCGTGCTAGCCGTAGGCCATGCGCTTGATGACCTTGATGCGATTGTTCATTCCTCCCAGGACACTGATATAGAGGTGCCCTCGTCTCCGGGATCCTGTTTTTGTCATATCGCCCTTTCATGCCCTTACCACCTGACACGACCTGCCACATCTGACTGTCAGTCAGAATATTTTGTCTTTGCATTTTCTACCACATGTGTATAGTTACCTTTGGCAGCACCGCTGCTGCCAAAGCCAATACATATAACAATCAAAGCAAAGGAGGAGTTTGAGAATGGGCTCAATAACACTGTTCAAAAAAATGGTCTTTGCCGGAGGCTTGGCCTTGAGTGGCGTCGCATGGGCAACCACGCCGTCGGCCATCATGCTGGCCAACACCTGCGCCGCCTGCCACGGCACCGCTGGCTCCAGCGTAGCGCAGATCCCGAGCCTCGCCGGTGCGCCGGCGGAGTACTTCGTGGAATCCATGAAGGCCTTCAAGAGCGGCGAGCGCAAAGCTACCGTGATGGATCGCGTGGCCAAGGGCTACTCCGATAAAGAGATCGCACTGATGGGCGACTACTTCGCCCAGCAAAAGCAGATTCCCATGAAGCAGGGTTTTGACCAGGCCAAGGCCGGTCATGGCAAGCGCCTGCACGACAAGTTCTGCGAAAAGTGCCACGAGGACGGTGGGCGCAAACCCGACCAGGGCGGCGTTCTGGCCGGCCAGTCCATGACCTACCTTAGCTTCTCCATGGCTGATTTCCTCAGCGGCGAGCGGGCGATGGACAAGGACATGAAGAAGAAGGTCGACGAGATGTTCAAGAGCAACGATAAATCCAGCGTCGACGCCCTGATCAACTTCTACGGCAGCCAGCAATAACCTTGGGGGAGAACACAATGATTTCACGTCGTAACTTCATCAAACTCTCCGGTGGCGCGTTAGCCATCGGTACTCTTGCCGGTTGCGCGGGCGGCACGAGCCGCAGCGGTGCCGGTGGCAAGGTGGTGGTGGTCGGCGGCGGCCCCGGCGGTGCCACGGCAGCCAAGTATCTGCGCATGACCGACCCATCCATTGAGGTGACCCTGATCGAGGCCAACCCGCGCTATTACACCTGCTTCATGAGCAATGAGGTGCTGGGCGGCGAGCGTACGCTCGACTCCCTCACCTTCGGCTATGATGGTCTGCGCCGCCACGGCGTGCGCGTGGTGCACGACACCGTGACCCAGATCGATCCAGCCTCCCGCAAGATCATGACCAAGAGCGGCCAGACCTTTGCATATGATCGCGCCATCGTCTCCCCCGGCATCGACTTCAAGTGGGGTGCCATCGAGGGCCACAGCGCTGAGCTGGCAGAAAACACCATCCCCCACGCCTGGAAGGCCGGTGCGCAGACAGTCGCCCTGCACAAGCAACTGCTAGATATGAAGAACGGCGGCACCGTGGTCATTGCCACGCCGGCCGGTGCCTTCCGCTGCCCGCCAGGCCCCTACGAGCGCGCCAGCCTGATCGCACAGTACCTGAAGAGACACAAGCCGAAGTCCAAGCTCATCATCATGGATTCCAGCGACAAGTTCTCCAAGCAGGGCCTGTTCATGGCTGGCTGGAAGAAGCATTACGGCTATGGCACCGACAACAGCCTTATCGAGTGGGTGTCCGCCGCGCAGGGCGGCAAGGTGGAAGGCGTCGACGGCAAGGCCATGACCGTGCAGGGCACGGTGGACAAGGTCAAGGCCGATGTCATCAACATCATCCCGCCGCAGAAAGCCGGCAAGATCGCCTTTGATGCGAGCCTGACCGATGGCGACTGGTGTCCGGTCAACAAGAAGACCTTCGAATCCAAGAAACACACCGGCATTCATGTGCTGGGCGATGCCAGCAACTCCGCCGGCATGCCGAAGTCCGGCTACAGCGCCAACGTACAGGCCAAGGTCTGCGCCATGGCGGTGGCCGACCTGCTGGCCGGCCGCGAACCAGGCTTCCCCTCCTACATGAACACCTGCTACAGCGTGGTAGCGAAAGACCACGGCATCTCGGTCAGCATCGTCTATACCTTCGACGAAGCCAACAACCAGATCGCGGCTGTCAAGGGTGCAGGCGGTGTCACACCGGCCGACGCCAGCGCCGAGGCCCTGCGGCGTGAAGCGCATTATGCCCACGGCTGGTTCGCCAATATCACTAACGACATCTTCGGCTAACGCCGCAAGACGTGGTTACCTTCTTAAACGGGGCCTAACGGCCCCGTTTTTTTGTGTGCGCCGGCAGGGCGCACTTGCTTGGAGGTTACGAGTGGAGGTTACGGGGTCTTGCAGCGCCACTGCAAGACCCCATAACGCTAGAACGCTCTAGAAGTCCCGGAAAGAGTATATGGTAAGATAACTAGTCGCCCCTGAAATATAGCTAAGCCCATGATTTCATTGTATAATGCAGCATTATAAACCATGCAGATCCTTTAATAATACGCCTTGTCAGGCTGTTTCCTGGGGGATCTAATAATAATCATGACCGATACCGCTGATTTCTTTCGCGCCCGCCTTGATCAGATGATCGATCCCCGTCATCCTTTACTT
>JBAYOW010000055.1:0-11687 GCA_041678005.1 Thiohalomonadaceae bacterium | reverse complement strand
TGATATGCGCCATTTAGTTTGCTGATTGAAGAAAAAATCATCACTGCTATGGAATTTGACTGTTTTATTGAGAGATTTTCATATTTTTCCTACATACAAGCCACATATTGTCTGCTAAGTTAATCAAGATATCCTCAATTTGGAGTCGGTCATGCTCAAATCAGAACAGACTACGAACTGCGGTTCATGTGCTGTACCGCATGCTGCGGCTGTCATCGAAGACTTTTGTAACAAATGTCATCATTACCACTTTCAGAGAAATTATTGTATAGCCTTGCTTGATGCTGACGGGACATTGATGCCCTTTATCGCCCTGGATGACTCCCAGCAAGCCAGAGAATATGTCAACCGGTTGACTCAGCGTCATATTTCCCATACCACCATAATTTTGAAGTGGGACCCAAAAGAAGGGAACTTTTCTGCTTTTTGAAGTCAGGTCGATATTTTCTCTCTACAAGTTCAACCAAGCGTTGGTCCTAGGCTAAAATCCACCAACGCAAAACCATTATCTTCCAGGTGCGCAGTAATATCTTCATCGTGCCAATCAGGCATGTCTCCTTGCACTTCAGCAATCAGTGCCGTCACTCGCCGCATAGCATCTTTCTCGCTGAAATCATCTGGAATACTGATTATCTGGATGCGGCCAAAATCATGAGCGGGCAGTAACATAAATCGGCTTGACATATCATTTCCTCACAAAACGGTTAATGAGATCTGTGCTATTGGCTACCAACTGTTTGCTTTGCAAATCCCGGATTCTGTATGAATAATGGCAGTATTATTGGAATATGCAAATTGTCTGTTCTCAGGATGAAACTTACACTGCGTATCGGTGAATATGCGTTTACCTTGAAGCTCGTGTTTTTCTCACGCGCGGGTAAAATTATGTGGGTTAGAATATGTATCTTGCCAAGTCATAAATGGAGTGTTGTGTGTCTGTGATCGCCCAGCGCCTGCGTGAATATGTGCGCCTGACCCGCCTGGATCGCCCCATCGGTATATATTTGGTGATGTGGCCTATGCTGTGGGCCTTGTGGATCGCCAGTGAAGGGCGACCAGATCCACTTATTCTTACGGTCTTTATCGTCGGCACGGTGCTGATGCGTTCGGCGGGATGTGCCATAAATGATTATGCTGATCGACATATCGACCTACATGTCAGTCGCACTCGTCAGCGCCCACTGGCCACCGGAGCCATTTTGCCGCGTGAAGCAGTGATGGTTTTTATGGTGCTTTCGCTGATCTCATTTGCCTTGGTGTTGTTGATGAATCCGCTGACGATTTCACTCTCATTCATTGGCCTTATGTTGGCAGCCAGTTACCCATTTGCCAAGCGTTACACCTATCTGCCGCAGGCATATCTGGGGATAGCTTTTGGCTGGGCGATACCGATGGCATTCGCTGCCCAGATCAATGCCTTGCCAGCGATAGCCTGGCTTCTGTTTGTCGGCAATATATTGTGGTCTTTGATCTATGACACCATGTATGCCATGGCTGATCGTGAAGATGATCTGAAGATTGGAGTGAAATCATCGGCCATCTTGTTTGCCAGCTACGACCGTATAATCATTGGTCTTTTGCAGTTGGCGATGTTTGCCCTGTTTGTTATCGCCGGGCTGATGATGAGTATGAGTCTATGGTTTTACCTGGGGCTTTCGGCGGCAGCTGGCTTTGCTGTATACGAGCAATATCTGATCAAGGAACGCGATGCACAACGTAGCTTCCAGGCCTTTTTGAATAATCATTATCTTGGTGCTGCCATTTTTATGGGCATCGTTTTACATTACCTGCTGTCATGAATAATCAGTCCTGGGCAAGACGCGATCTGGCGGTGCTGTGGCATCCTTGTACGCAGATGAAGGATCACGAGCAGCTGCCCTTGATTCCCATCCGTCGCGGGGAGGGCGTGTGGCTGGAAGATTTTGATGGTAACCGTTATCTGGATGCCATCAGTTCTTGGTGGGTAAATCTGTTTGGTCATGCCAATTCACGGATCAATGAAGCGGTGAAAGCGCAGCTTGATCAACTGGAGCATGTCATCCTTGCTGGATTTACTCATGCACCGGTGGTGCGTCTGTCAGAGCGTCTGATCGAGCTGACGCCAAGCGGACTTGAGCATTGCTTTTATGCCGATAATGGATCTTCCGCCATCGAGGTGGCGCTCAAGATGAGCTTTCACTACTGGCAAAACCTGGGTAAGCAAAACAAGACACGCTTCATCAATCTGGCCGGTAGTTATCATGGTGAAACACTGGGTGCGTTGGCGGTCGGTGATGTTGCCTTGTTCAAACAAACCTATCAGCCTTTGTTGTTAACTCCTATTACAGTTCCATCACCGGATTGCTATCAACGTGAAACAGGTGAGAGTTGCACGGACTATTCAGCCCGCGCCTTTGCGCATATGGAAGATGCACTGGCACGTCACTCCGATGAAGTTTGTGCCGTGATTGTCGAGCCGCTGGTGCAATGTGCCAGTGGCATGCGTATGTATGATCCGGTTTATCTACAAATGTTGCGCGAGGCCTGCGATCGTTATGGCGTGCATCTTATTGCTGATGAGATCGCGGTGGGTTTTGGTCGTACTGGCACTATGTTTGCGTGTGAACAGGCCGACATTACGCCTGACTTCATGTGTTTGTCCAAGGGTCTTACAGGCGGTTATCTACCGCTTGCAGTAGTGTTGACGAATGAAATAGTTTATCAAGCCTTTTATGCTGATTATCAGTGCATGATAGCCTTTCTGCATTCCCATTCCTATACCGGCAATCCGCTGGCATGTAGCGCGGCTCTGGCTACTCTGGATATTTTTGCCGAGGATGCGGTGGTGGAAAACAATAAACTGTTGGCGGCGGAAATGAAGCAAGCCACGGAACATTTGCATGCCCATCCACATGTTGCCGAGGTGCGCCAGACCGGGATGATTTTGGCGGTGGAGATGGTGCAGGATAAGGCCAGACGCATAGCTTATCCATGGCAGGAGAGACGTGGTCTGCGTCTGTATCAGCATGCACTTTCTCGTGGTGCGCTACTGCGTCCGTTGGGCAACGTCAGTTACCTGATGCCGCCTTATGTAATCACCCCGGAGCAAATTCGGTTTTTAGCTGAAATAATGACCGAAGGCATCGGTGTGGCGGTGCGTGATTGAGCCTGTGTACAGGCCGAAGTCTATTTGCAGACAAGAATTTAGTTAGCTACATTCATGTCCTTGACCAGAACGGTACGATTGCGGCCAGTTTGCTTGGCGTGATATAGTGCCTTGTCAGCGCGTGACAATGGAGTATCTGCCTGACTGTCTTCACGCAGGATGTCGCTGATGCCGATACTGATTGTCAGGCTGATACTGGTGCCATCACCAAGTATGGTTGGCGTGCTGGCGATAATTTGCCGCAGTCGTTCGGCTGTTTTGAAGGCTTCGCTGGACTGGATACCAGGTAGCAAGATGGCAAATTCCTCACCACCGAGTCTACCTGGGATATCTATATTACGAATATTCTCCTGCATCAGTTTGGCAACATGACGTAGCACGGCGTCACCTGCGGCATGGCCGTAAGTGTCGTTGACTAGCTTGAAGTGATCCAGGTCGAGCATCATCACCGAGGCACCAGGGGTGACGGCTCTATCCATGCGATTCACCTGATCTTTTAAGCGATCAAGAAAATAGCGCCGGTTTGGCAGGCCAGTAAGTGCGTCGATAGTGGCCATCTCGATTAGATCATGTTCCATGCGCTTGCGTTCACTGACATCGAGAACGGTGGCGAAGAGCAGGTTTTGCCCGTCTATGGTAAGTGGCCCTGAATAGACCTCGACATCTCGTATTTCGCCATTGGCCAGTCGGTGGCGAAAGTTGAAATGATTGCGATTTTCTTCATAGGCCAGCGCCATTTCAGCAGCGATAAATCCAGCAGGCAGGGTGTTGATGTCCGTAACCTTCATTTGTTGCAGTTGGTCGACTGTGTAGCCGTAATAATCAGCCGCTGCATTGTTCGCGGTGATGATGCGGCCATCCAGTGGATTGATGAGCAGGCTGGGCAGTTTGGCTTGTTTGAATACCGTGCGGTAACGCTCTTCGCTGGCTTGTAGTTCTTGCGCAAGAATGGCTTTGGCGCGTATAGATTGCAGGCGTTGGCGATGCCACAGCATGGTAAGTATCGTGAGGGTGAATATCAACGCCAAGATAACCATGCCGGTGGTTTTCATGGCGATGAGCTTGAGCTCGGCCAGGGCTTCAGATTCGTCTATCTTGGCTATCAGATACCAAGGTGTGTCGGGCACTGCACGCCCAGCAAATAATGTCGCCACGCCACGGTAGTCGGTGCCTTCCATGGCTATCGTCTGTATTCCTGTCTGTATATCAATGGCAACGGGTAAACTGGCTGTGCTGATTGGTTGGCGAAGGTTGAATGCCGCATCTGGTTTGTGGCGCAGAGCATTTAGATATAAAAATTCATCTCCTTCGCGGCGCACCATGACAAACTCTCCACTAGCGCTGGTACGTGGCCAGTTTTGAATATAAGGATAGAGATAGATATCGGCACGCATGCCAACAAATACCAAACCTAAAGATTGGCGATCATATCCATTGTGGATAAAAATCGGTGAAACATAACCCAAGCGGATAGACTTATCCTCTGGGTGGTAATGTAGATCGAGCATTTGCGCCGTGCCGGTATCCATCGCTTTTTTAGCTATTAGCAATAGTTCCGGGCTATGTGATACATCATCACCAACGCCGAGCAGCCGTTGGCCGTTGACATCGATTAACTCGGCACTGGAAAAATTATAGGCCAGGCGAAAATTCTGTAAAAAACCGATTAGGCTTGCCTTGGCATCCTGGCTTTTGCTTTGTTGCCAGTCAGCCAGTGTGTTGGCGATTGTCGGATTACCGCTTGCTGAAATAACATTGGCGCGGCGCTCTGCCAGCCAGCCGTTAATGGCATCAACTTTCAGATTGGCAACTGCCTGCAAGTCATCAAGGTGAACTTTCTTCAGGTGTGCGACCTGTTGTCGGTAGGTCACTTGGCCGATGGTCAGGATAGCCAGACCTAAGAGCAGGAAAATTACAGCCAGAACACGGGCCTGCTTGTCGAAAGTCATGAAGCATCCTCGAAGTTGTGCGGCTGGTATGGGATGATGGCACTTTAACAATTAGCATGAGTACAGGAGGGGGAATATAAAAGCCAACTCCCGTAATTATGCTGGATTTATTCGATGTGAGGCAAGTTTATGAGTAATCGACCAGTGTGTCCCAAGTGTGGTTCAAGCTATACCTATATTGATGGGGAGCTTTATGTCTGCCCTGAATGTGCCCATGAGTGGCCACAGCAAAATGAAGATGCTGCAATGGCACAAGGGGCGATAGTGCGTGATGCTTACGGTAACGAGCTGAATGATGGCGACAGCGTTACGGTAATCAAAGATTTGAAGTTGCGTGGATCGTCACTGGTAGTGAAGGTGGGTACCAAGGTCAAGAATATTCGTCTGGTGGACGGTGACCACGATATCGACTGTAAGATTGATGGCATTGGTGCGATGCAATTGAAGTCCGAGTTTGTCAAAAAGGCATGAGCTTTGTAATGGTTCACAGGATGTGCCGAGTAAGGTTGGTGGAGCCCATTCTTCTGGCCAATCGATTCCTCGACACATCCTGTATTTGCTCCCTGCTTAGAGATTACTCAGCTGACAAGAGGGAATAAATGTGGCTCAAGTCGCGCGAATAGCTCGCGTTCATTGAGTTTAGTGTAATCCTTATCTATCTGCTGGCCGATTAGTTTTTTGACCTGTTCATGCATATGCTTGTTGAGCAAGCCACGAAAGGAAGCAGGGGCAACCAGGGTTAGTTTGCCGTAACTGTTGGCAGACCGGCCACTGTTGAGCACGGTTGCCATTTCATGGGCGAAGCGGTTGATCTCATATTCCTTGGGGGAAATGGCTTCTTCATAGCCACCGCCCATGCCGCTATCTCCCGCATAGCTGCCTGGTCTGTCCGTGGCTAGCTGTTCACCTTTCATCCGACTGCTTGGGTGGTTATGTGTACTTACCAGTTGCAAGGCTTCTGTGCGTTTTTGTAGTTTGAAAATCCTGGCTTCACTACCGTTGGCAATCAAAACCCAAGTATTTTCCATACACTCCTCCTCTACGGTTGATTGAATGTTGAAAAACCAGTCATTAAAGCTTGGCACAAAAATAACAAAAGGCGAACCTGGCAATGAAAATCTCATAGTGATGGAAGCACTGCTAATTCATAACATCCTGCAGGATATTACACAACATCTGGGGCCAGGTCGTCGCCTGGTTGTGCAGGCACCACCTGGCGCGGGCAAGACGACAGCCATTCCGCTGGCTTTATTGACTCAGGACTGGTTGGCGAAAAAGAAAATTCTGCTGTTGGAGCCACGCCGTCTGGCTGCTCGTGCTGCTGCTGCCCGCATGGCTTCCTTGCTGGGTGAGACGGTTGGTGAGACTGTTGGTTATCGGGTGCGTTTTGATAGCAAGGTTTCTGCGCGTACGCGCATTGAAGTGCTCACCGAAGGCATACTCACTCGACGCCTGCAGTCTGACCCTGAGCTCGTGGGCGTCGGGCTGGTTATTTTTGATGAATTCCATGAGCGACATTTGCATAGCGATCTGGCTCTTGCCTTGTGCCTGGATGCGCAGCATGCCTTGCGTGAAGATTTGGCCTTGTTGGTAATGTCGGCTACTCTGGATGGCGAGACGATCGCAAAATCGCTGAATACATCGTCACTCGTCAGTACAGGGCGCTCGTGGCCAGTAAAAACTCATTATTTGCAGACTGGGTCTGAGGCTCCTTTGGTAGAGGTGACGGCTGCCGCTGTGCGTCGTGCATTGGCTGAAACGGACGGCGATATCCTGGTATTTTTGCCGGGCGCGGCTGAGATCCGGCGGGTGAGTGAGCTATTAACAGACATCTCGGCAGAAAAATATTTACTCTACGGTGATCTGCCGTTGGTCGAACAACAAAAGGCCATTACCCCCGATCCAAAAGGCCGCCGCAAGATTGTGTTGGCTACCAATATCGCTGAAAGTTCGCTAACGATAGAAGGGATCAGCGTTGTGGTGGATAGTGGCTGGGCGCGGGTGCCGTATTTTGATGCCAATACCGCACTTACTCGTCTGCAGCTCATGCGTATTTCCCGTGCAGGTGCGGAGCAACGTAAAGGTCGCGCTGGTCGCCTTGGCCCAGGTATTTGTTATCGCCTGTGGAACGAAGGCACGCAGCGTGGCCTAATGCCTTATGCTGACCCCGAGGTCTTGCATGCCGATCTTGCACCATTGGCCTTGGAGTTGGCGCAGTGGGGGATTGACGATGTTAATAGTCTGCATTGGCTGGACACTCCGCCTGCGGGCGCAATGTCTCAGGCACGTGAGTTGCTCACTGATTTGAGCGCAATCGACTCAAGAAGGCAGATCACAGCGCTGGGTCGAGAGATGGTGGCATTACCTATGCATCCACGTCTCTCGCACATGCTGCTACGTGCCCGTTCTCTTGGTCTGGCTGGCCTTGCTTGTGATATTGCGGCCTTGTTATCCGAGCGTGACATCCTGCGCGGGCCGCCACATGAGCGCAGTTGTGAATTCACGCTGCGCCTGGAGGCCTTGCAGGCTTATCGTCAGGATGGTCGTGTAGGCGCACATCGTTTTGCCGCCGAACCACAGGCTTGCGCTGCTGTGGAGCGTGTTGCTAAACAATGGAGACACAGGTTTGCTGTGGATTTACCTGGCTATGCAGAAATATATGCTTGCGGAATCTTGCTTGCGCTGGCTTACCCAGATCGTGTGGCAGCCAGCCTTGGTGGCGATGCGCGCTATCGTCTTGCCAATGGACGTGGTGCCAGACTGCCTGTTGCGTGCTCTTTGCAGAATGCAGCCTATATCGTCGCCGCTGAACTGGGTGGTTCTGGTGATGATTCAGCTATTCGTACCGCAGCTGCAATCACCGTGCTCGAGCTGGAGCAAATAAACGCCGAGCGTATGGTGTGGCAAGAGAGGATTTATTGGGATGACAAAACTGATGGCGTAGTTGCAAGACGTGAACGGCGTCTTGGTGCCTTGTTGTTGGCAAGCACGCCACTGGAGCGGCCTGATCCGGAACAGCTCGCTAAAGCCTTGCTCGCAGGTGTACAGCAGATGGGATTGACCGCACTGCCGTGGACCGAAGAGGCCAGACAAGTCCAGGCAAGAATTGCCTCATTACGCCATTGGCAGCCGGAAGATAACTGGCCAGATTTAAGTGATGATGCACTGCTTGCATCACTATCAAACTGGTTGATGCCTTATCTTGCCAACATGAGCCGCCGCAGTCATTTGGCCAGGCTTGATATGCAAGCCATACTGCGTAATACCCTCGACTGGGGGATGACTCAGCGACTGGATGATGAGGCGCCGACACATATTCAGGTGCCAAGCGGTTCGCGCAAGCGATTGAATTACACGCCAGGCCAGCCGCCGATGTTGGCGGTAAAATTGCAGGAGCTTTTTGGCCTGGCTGATACCCCGCGTGTCGGCAAGGGCAAGGTTGCAGTGGTGTTACATCTACTCTCACCGGCACAACGTCCAATTCAGGTAACGCAGGATCTACAAGGCTTTTGGGAGCGCACTTATAACGAGGTTAAAAAAGAATTGAAAGGGCGCTATCCAAAGCATCCGTGGCCAGATGATCCCTGGAAGGCAATCCCGACCGCACGTACTAAGCCACGCTGATCTGAACCGTATATTCCACCATGGTACGAGAATTCCCCAGGGTGTCGTTACGCTGCATCCAGGCGATATTTGCTGGTGGGATATGAGGGCCAGCACTGTGCCGGCTTGATTTGCCACTTGATTTGTCAATGGATTCCTACACAGATTTCAGCTTTTGGCTTACTGAGGATTTCCGTTAAGACTAGTTAATGTATGCAGACACCAGCAGTATCGGTGTAATCAAAATCAGGGACAACAGCTATCACAAGGAGTGAATCATGCGTAAGATTTTAACGGCTTTTATTTTTTCTTTGGCGCTCGGTTTTTCTGCCATGGTCTCGGCAGCACCGGTAGATATCAATACGGCTGATGCAATTGTTTTGGCCGAATCAATCAAGGGCGTTGGTGAAAAACGTGCCGCAGCCATTGTTGAGTATCGCAAACAAAATGGACCATTCAAGAGTGTTGATGATCTGACCAAGGTGCCAGGGATAGGCGCAAAAGTGTTGGAAGATAATCGTCAGAACATGGTAGTAAGTAAATAATCAACAAAAATCAAAGTCAATTACTGAGGTTAAAATAGAATTATTTTGATAACTCTTGCCAGATGAGAAAGACACCCATCTGGGTGTCTTTCTTTTAATTCACCCCCGTTTGTTACATAATGAAACTCACTTCTTGACATGCAGGACAGTCATGTGAGCATCACCAAAGCAGTTTTCCCCGTTGCCGGCATGGGTACGCGATTTCTTCCTGTTACCAAGGCAAATCCCAAGGAAATGCTGCCCATTGTAGATAAGCCGCTAATTCAATATGCCGTAGAAGAGGCGATTGCCGCTGGCATTACCGAGTTGATCTTTGTTACCAGCAGCGCCAAACGCGCCATTGAAGATCACTTCGACAAAAACTATGAACTGGAAGCAGAGCTGGAGAAAAAAAATAAGCATGAGCTGCTCGAGCTGGTGCGCAATGTACTGCCAAGTGGTGTGCAATGCGCCTATGTGCGGCAACCCGAAGCGCTGGGGCTGGGGCATGCCGTACTGTGCGCAAAACCACTGGTTAAAAATGAGTCCTTTGCCGTTATCCTGGCCGATGATCTGATTTGTGATGAAGGCCCTGGCGCGACTGCGCAAATGGTCGATATTTACAATAAATATCATTGCAGCTTGCTGGGTGTCGAAGATGTGGCGGCGGAAGAAACTGATAAGTACGGTATCGTCAAGTCAACGCCACTGGATGAACGTCTTTCACGTGTTGAAGAAATAGTGGAAAAACCCAAGCCGGGAGTTGCCCCATCGACACTGGCAGTTGTAGGTCGCTACATTCTTACACCACGTATTTTCACGCTATTAGAAACCACAGAGAAGGGTGCTGGTGGCGAGATTCAGTTGACCGATGCCATCGCTGCCTTGCTCGCCGAAGAACAGGTTCTCGCTTATCGCTTCAGTGGTCGTCGTTATGACTGTGGTAGTAAATTAGGTTATCTGGAAGCTACGGTGGAATATGCCTTGAAACATCCCGAAGTGAGTGGTGAATTTCACGACTACCTGAAAAACAGGTTTTGTAAAACCTGAGTATTGGCGAAAACAGGGTTTAGTTCATGTTTTTCTCTTGTCTCGCGCGCTATTGATGGACGCATCATGACAAGTCCCTTGCCAACCCAGCTACTCACACAGGCCCGTTGCCGCAGGCTATCCCAAGCACAAGACTTGAGCCTGGGGTAAGACGACGCTGCCCGGGCTATCGCTTAGCAAATACAGTTGCCCCCTTGGAAAGCCAGCCCTCCTGCAGCAATCAACATGCCCTTGTGCGTAGAGTCACCAGCCAATTGTAGAATATGGCGATATCAAGGCCGCGTTGTCCTTGGCGTAGGCCAGTATCGACATTTTTGTCCTATCACACGCCTGGATGTGGATCAGTTAATACTGGTGTTTCCCGGAAAGGCGTCCTTACACACATCGCCTTCACTCACAAAATGAGTGGGCTCAGTGTTTTGGCGGAGTATGGGATGGTATTGGTGTTTAGCTTGCGATGGCAATGTCGCACTATATGCAGGCCTTGATTATGGATTTCTTCAGTCTTGAGCTGGTTTCTGTAGCAGGAACAAAAAAGGCCACCGTTAAGGTGGCCTGAGTCCTGGTTTTTTGGCTCCCCCGGCTGGACTCGAACCAGCGACACACGGATTAACAGTCCGTTGATCTACCGACTGATCTACAGGGGAATCTATAGAGCCGCATATATTACTTAGCCGCCTTTGACAGGTCAAGTATTGCTCTTTATTTATTGCTGTGAATGACATTGTCCAGATTTATAGTTAACTGCATTGCAGGACAGTACCATTGGCTGATTTATCGGAATTTCTGATCCGTCCAGTTTTGGCCAGGATCAGTGCCTTAGCTGCAAGGTCTGTTCTACTATCGCAGAAAATAAAGGTGCCGTTGCTGCTGGAGGTGCCATTTGGATAGAAAATGGTGTAGTTGGCGCTGGGAAAGGCATTCCAGCTTAGCGCGATTCCTGGTGACAATGCTTCCTGCGTCCACAGCAATACCTCATCATCGCTCCACAATCGGTCATGGTTTTTATCGCTGAATACTATCCAGCCGTCACGCCATGCCCGAGTGTTGTCACAGCCCGTTGCTGCTGTCCCTTTGCAGATCACTATAGTTTGATTGAGTTTGATGGCTTCGCTGCGGGCATAGTTCAGGCTGGAGACCATGGTGTTGATGGATGTGACCAGGCGATTGTGCTGGATGAATTTACTGAAGGATGGAAGGGCAAGGCTGATGGCAATGCCCATCACGGTCAAGGTGGTAAGCAGCTCAATTAAAGAAAAGCCCCGGTATGGCCGGTTAGAGCCAACCAGGGCTTTAAGCTGTATGACATCCATGTCACACCTACGTTTGTGTTCCCCGACATCCTTGTGGCCGCCACATCCTTGTGGCCGTCACATCCTTGTGGCCGTCACATCCTTGTGGCCGTCACATCCTTGT
>JBAYOW010000054.1:0-12075 GCA_041678005.1 Thiohalomonadaceae bacterium | reverse complement strand
GGTGCAAGCTGTGCTTCCAGTGCAGCCCAGGGAACCAGACGTTCTAGATCAGCTAGAAAACGGTCGCGACGTGTGCGTTTCTTTTTGGCGGCATATTCAGCTTCTGCGAAGGTGATTTGCATGTCTGTATGCATCCGGCTGTGGCTTTACGTTAACCCGTCAACTGGACAGGCAAGAATGGTTTTTATGCAGCGTTTCCTTAAATATCCTGCTTAGATATAAAAATCTCTTAGCGGCGGGAAGCCATTGAACTCGATGGAGCTGTATGAGGTGGTGTATGCGCCGGTAGACAGCCAGTAGAGGCGATCGCCAATGTTCAGGCTTAAAGGCAATGGGTATTTGTGATTTTCATACATGATGTCGGTGCTGTCGCAGGTGGGGCCCGCGATGATGGTTTCTTCACGCTCACCATGTCTTTCGACATAGATGGGAAATTTAATTGCCTCTCCCAAAGTCTCAATCAAGCCGGAAAAAAGGCCAACATCAAGATAAACCCAGCGATTTAAAGCCGTATTATCCTTGCGCGAAATAAGCACTACCTCGCTTACCAGCACGCCAGCATTGGCCACCAGCGAGCGTCCAGGTTCAATTATGATCTCCGGTAGTTCTTCGCCAAAATCTTCGATCAAAAAGCGGGTGATTTCTTCGGCGTAAGTTTGTAAATCATTGGTGCGGGTGATGTAGTTGGCCGGAAAACCACCACCCAAATTGATCATCTTGAGTCGTATGTTGTCTTCGTCACGCAAGCGTTCAAAGATAACCTTGACCTTGGCGATAGCGGCATCCCAGGCGCCAATGTCGCGCTGTTGTGAGCCTACATGAAAAGATACGCCATAGGGTTCAAGACCAAGTTCCTGTGCCATGATCAGCAGATCCATCGCCATATCGCTTTGGCAGCCGAATTTACGTGATAGTGGCCAATCTGCCGTTTGGGTGCCTTCAGTTAGCAGGCGCACATAGACCTTTGAGCCAGGTGCCTCTCGCGCAATGTTGCGTAAATCAGCCTCGGCATCGGTGGCAAACAGGCGTACACCCTTTGCGTAAAAATAGCGTATATCCTTGCTTTTCTTGATGGTATTGCCATAGCTGATTCGATCTGCTGTAACTCCCAGCCCAAGCACTTTGTCTAGCTCATATGTGGAGGCAATATCGAAATTACTGCCTTTATCGCGCACCAGTTCGATAATGGCGGGCGCAGGATTGGCCTTGACCGCATAATAAATTTTGGCGAAAGAAAAGCCTTGGGTCAGCTCATCGTATTGACGGCTGACAGTGGCAGTATCGACAACAAGAAATGGTGTTTCCTGCTGGTCGGCAAAATTTTTAATACGCGTAAAGGTGGCGCGGTCGAAATATTCTTCAAGGTTTAAGGGCACGACAAGCTCCTCGGCTACGAAATATTCCATTTTAGCAGGCTGTGCAATAAGTGCTTTAGTTAGAGAGAATTATTTGGACCTATGTGATTTGTAGTGAGTAACATGATGCATCGCTGGCATTATGTCATCCTTCATTCTTGTCCAGAACATTCCCCTTGAAAGGTAGGGCTTGGAGGAGGTCGCTTGAAGGTGGGTGCTGTGTTAGTCCCTTGCAGGGAAGGGTTTGCCACATACGGCGCAATGCCCGATGGTTATTGCTCCTACAGTGCTACAAAGCTCCCCTCTACCGCTTGCGGGAGAGGGGTTGGGGGAGAGGGCGTCAGTGTCACGCCTGGCATGGTACTGCCTTTATTCGTTTGGCGATTTTGTTTGCCCGGTCATGCTGCTATCGACAGCAATGGATTTATCGTGCACATTCTTTAGCTGCTCCAGCCATAGACAGGTAGCGCCGGCAACGGCAGCCGGAATTACAAATAGATTGACCAGCGGGACTAGGGTGGCCAGTAGCGTGGCGCCACCAAAGCTAAGGCCAAGCAGGGGCTGGCTGCGCAACAAGCGACGTTGGCTGGCAAAACGCAGACCGTGATTGCCCAATGGATAATCGAGGTATTGCAAGGCCAGTATCCAGGCAGAGAAAAGTGCCCAGAGGATAGGGGCAACAAGATTGACTAGTGGCAGCAGAAATATCAGCCCAAACGGGATCGCCCAGAACAGGAAATAAGCCAGTTTGCGTAGTTCCTCCAGTAAGCTAATCGGGATCTCGCGCAGCACTTGTAGCAATCTCTGATTTCCTGGCGGCGCATTGCCGGTCAGCATATTTTCAACAGCCTCGGCCAGCAGACCATTGAAAGGAGCTGCGATGATATTGGCAATCAGGCTAAAGCTGAAGAAGACAAAAATTGCTGCACCCAGCCAGAAAACCAGCCATAACAGCCAGGCCAACCAGCTTAACCATTCAGGTAGACTGGGCAGTAAATTCATCACCCAATCGCTGAACCTGCCTGACACAAACCATAACAGCAGGCTGAAGACCAGGATATTGATGCTTACCGGTACCAGCACATACGGCCAGAGCTGTGGGCGGCGTAGCAGGCCAAAGCCTTTCAGTAGATAATCAAAACCAGATAATGGTGCTTGCATAATTTTTCTTCATCCAGCAATTATTCTGCGGTAGCCTGAATACATTGATGGTTCATAGCTTTTTTCTTGAGGTGTGCATGATGATGACACGTATTGGGGTGGCTTTGGTATTGGCCAGTGGCCTGTTGTTTGGTTGTGCGAGCATATCTACAGGCGATGCTTCGTTGCCATATTTTTTGCCAATTGGTGCGGGCGTGGTTTTGCAGCAGGATTTGATTGTGCCAGCTGGAAATAGTCGGGTGTTTTTACAGCATGGTCAAACAGTGGCCAAGACCAGTCTCGATATCTACCAGCCACACTGTAATTTTGAACAGCGCCGGGTCAGCGAGGGTCATGCAGTGATCGCTGCCGATCATTTTACTGTGACCGCAGTGCGCGAAGGCGAAGACATGATCGTGCAACGCCGTGCCTATGTCTACGCCTCCTTGAGTCTCGCCAGTGATGACCATGGCGTAAGCCAGGTCAATCGCTACTTTCATTTTATCCTGTCGACAAAGCAACAACCTGAAGTTATGCGCCTGACCTGCCATGGCGGTTTCAATCTGCCTGGTCTGGCGCAGCTGCCTACGCTGGCAGAAATTCATAAGGCCCTGGGTCTGATGGTGTTGATTGAACAGCCTTAGGAAGCGCTGAATAATTACCTGCGTTGTCAGGGCGGTGTTAAAAAACGACTCAAAATGCTCATTTACTACGTGTAAACTGCGCTTTTTCGCCGTTTTTTGCCTTGCCATGACTGCCTCGCCAACATTATTCAGTGCTTCCCTTAACCAAATTTGGTAAGTCTTATTGAGTTGACGGGATGAATTATCGTACATACACCAATGGCGATTGAAATCAGTGTGTTAGCTAATGGGATGTGTTGCTTATATTGAAAGGCCAGCACACTGGCCGGATAGATATGTCGCTATTTTATGCGCCTGGTTCCTCAACTCATCCTGTTTGCTTGTTGGGTAGGCATTAGTGTGGCTTTCGTGGTAATTTGGCGGGCCTGTGTGCAGGGGCTGGAAGATATGATCTGTCATTCTGTCAGTGCCAGAGAGCCTGCCTGTCGTAGCCGCGTATCCTGTATATGGGCTTTTTCTGCGGGATATGGTTTTTTATATTTTAATCAACGAGTTACCATCAAGTAACCAGAACACTATGCGTCTGAGCAAAATCAAGTTAGCCGGCTTCAAGTCCTTTGTTGACCCCACCACGATCCCTCTGCCCAGCAATCTGGTTGGGGTGGTTGGGCCTAATGGCTGTGGCAAGTCCAATGTCATCGATGCCGTACGCTGGGTGATGGGTGAAAGTTCTGCCAAGCATTTGCGCGGCGATTCCATGGCTGATGTCATTTTCAACGGTTCCAGTTCACGCAAGCCGGTCGGTCAAGCCACAGTCGAACTTGTGTTTGATAACAGTGATGGTCAGATTGGTGGGCAATATGCTCAGTACAATGAGATCTCCATCAGCCGCACGGTAACCCGTGATGGGCAGTCCATTTATCAGCTCAATGGCAGTCGTTGCCGCCGTCGCGATATCACCGACATCTTTCTTGGCACGGGGCTGGGTCCACGCAGTTACGCGATCATCGAACAGGGTATGATCTCTCGTCTCATCGAAGCGCGGCCGGAAGACTTGCGCGTTTTCCTCGAAGAAGCTGCCGGTATTTCCAAATACAAGGAACGTCGGCGTGAAACCGAAAACCGCATAAAACACACGCGCGAAAATCTCGATCGTCTCAACGATCTGCGCGATGAATTGGATAAACAATTGGCCCATCTGCAACGTCAGGCCAGGACAGCCGAACGTTATAAGGAATTCAAGCAGGAAGAGCGCCTCATTAAAGGTCAGTTGCATGCCCTGCGCTGGCAGGGATTGGATGGTGAGGCTGCTGGCGCAGAGCACAAGATTGGTGAGCAGGAGACCTTGCTGGAGGCGCAGTTGGCGCAGCAACGCAATGCCGAGGCAGGTATAGAGCGCTTGCGTGAAAAACAGATTGAAGCTACCGATAATTTCAATACAGTACAGAGTGGTTTTTACAGCGTAGGGGCAGATATCGCACGACTGGAGCAGTCGATTCAGCATGCGCGTGAGCGCCGCCAGCAACAGCAGCAGGATCTGGAACAGGTCGAGCGTTCATGGCATGAGGCGCAAAGTCACATGGAAAACGACACGCGCCGGATCGATGAGTTGGCGACAGCGCTTACCGAACAGGAACCAGCCCTGGAACAAGCGCAGCAGGAAGAGCAGTTGCAGCGCGCGAGTTTGCAGGCCACCGAAGAGACCATGCACCTTTGGCAAGGGCAGTGGGATGAATTCAATCAGCAATCATCTGTATCTTCGCAGACGGCTCAAGTGGAACGTGCCCGTCTGCAACAACTGGAATCACAGCTCAAACAGCAGCAACAAAGGTTGCAACGTTTGGAGGAAGAACGGCAGTTGCTGTCTACTGATGAGCTGGAACATGAGGTTGTCATTTTATCTGAGCAACAGGCAGAAGCAGAGCTACATGTGGCTGGCTTGCACGAACAATTAGATCGTTGTCTTGCGGGCATTGCCACCCAGCGTGAACAAAACCATTTGCTCAGCAATAAACTGGATGGCTGGCGTGCCGAGTTGCACAGCCAAAGTGGTCGGCATGCTTCGCTGCAGGCCTTGCAACAGGCGGCACTGGGCAAGCGTCAGGGTGCCGTAACTGACTGGCTGAAACGGCAGGGGCTGAGCGATGCACAGCGCCTGGCGCAAGGCTTGAGTGTCGAGCCAGGCTGGGAGAAGGCAGTGGAGACCGTACTGGGCGCCAGTCTGGAAGCCGTTTGTGTGCCAGGAGTGGATCCACTGGCTGAGTTGCTGCAAGGTCTGGAACAAGGTTATCTGACCTTGTTTGATACCAATACCAATATTCCGGCCAGTAATGGCTCGTTGGCCGCCAAGGTTAAGGCTCCCTGGAATCTGGCCAGTTTGCTGGAAGGCGTTCATGCCGTCGACAGTCTGGCCGAGGCGTTGGCCTTGCGTGCAAAACTTGCTACCCATGAGTCTGTTATTACTCGCGACGGGATTTGGCTGGGCACGCAGTGGTTGCGTGTGAGCCGTGCGATGGATGAGCACGCCGGTGTATTGCAACGCGAGCAGGAATTACGTGAACTGGCCAGTACACTGGCCGAATTGTCACAACAGATTGAAACGGCTGAGCAGGATTCGGCCGCTGGCCGCGAGTCACTTAAACAGCAGGAAGAAGAACGCGAGACATTGCAGCGTCAGCTTAATGAAATCAATCATCAGGCCTCCAATCACAAGGCCCAACTTTCTGGCAAACAAGCCCGACTTGAGCAGATTCGCCAGCGGCATGAACGCCTGCAGATAGAGACTCAAGAGTTGCAGCAGCAATTACAGGCTGGCGATAGTGAAATGGGACAAACGCGCAGCCGCTTGCATCAGGCGATGGCGCTTATGGAAGATAATGCCATACGTCGTGAGGAGTTATCACACGAGCGCGAAGAGTATCGTGCCGCGCTGGAACAGGCGCGTGAACTGACACGCCAGGCAGCTGGGCAGGCGCATGATTTGGCCTTGGCTGTGGAAGGCACGCGCACTGCACTCAGTAGCACCAGGCAGGCACTGGAGCGCATGGCTGGCCAGATAAATCTGTTGGCGCAGCGGCGTGAAGAATTGCGCTTACTCCTGAGTGACAGCGATGAGCCTGCACAAACGATGGCTGATGAATTGGCGGCTTTGCTTAATAGGCGCATGCAGGTGGAGAAACAATTGGCCGAAGCGCGCAAGCATGTCGAGGATATCGATCATGAGCTGCGTCGATTAGAACATAGCCGCATGGGTACCGAGCGGCAGGCTCAAGAGATCCGCAACACACTGGAAAGACTACGCCTGCAGGCGCAGGAATTGAAGATAAGGCGGCAGACTATGCATGAGTCCATTACTGGGCTTGGCTTTGTACTGGAGGTCTTGTTGGCAGAGATGCCAGCACATGCCGATGAGTCTGGCTGGCAACAGCAGCTCGATGAGCTGGAACAAAAAATTCAGCGGCTGGGGCCAATCAATCTGGCCGCGATAGATGAATACACCCAGCAATCCGAACGCAAAAATTATCTTGATGAGCAAAACAAGGATCGCATCGAAGCACTGGAAACCCTGGAAAATGCTATTCGCAAGATTGATCGTGAAACGCGCACCCGCTTCAAGGAAACCTTCGACCAGGTCAATAAAGGTTTTCAGGAAAAATTCCCGCGTCTGTTTGGCGGCGGTCATGCCTATCTGGAACTGACAGGTGATGATCTGCTCGATACCGGTGTTACCGTAATGGCGCGGCCACCTGGCAAGCGCAACAGCACTATTCATTTATTATCTGGTGGCGAGAAGGCACTCACGGCGGTGGCGCTGGTATTTGCCATCTTCGATCTCAATCCATCGCCATTTTGTATGCTTGATGAAGTGGATGCGCCGCTGGATGAGGCCAACGTCGGACGGTTCTGTAAAATGGTCAAGGAGATGTCCGAGCGCGTGCAATTTATTTTCATCACCCATAACAAGGTCACCATGGAACTGGCAGCCCATCTGACCGGCGTCACCATGCATGAGCCTGGAGTCTCGCGCATGGTCGCCGTTGATGTGGACGAGGCCGTAGCACTGGCAGCGGTATAATTATGTTTGACGATCTGCGCATCAGTATTTTGCTTATTGGCACACTGTTTATTATCGGAATTTATCTTTGGGATTATTGGCATACGCGGCGCAAGCACAAGCAGGATGAAGCCGGGGCAAGACTGGATGATATCAATGGCCCCGTTGATGAAGATTCTGGCAATGCTGATCAGTGGGATATCGTGCCATTGTTGCGCCATAACGCGCGCTGGTCGCCAGTGGAAGATGAGCAGTTGCGTGAATTTGCCGGTATAAGCGGGCGCGAGAACAAGACCGCGCAAAGCGATGAAATTACAGTTGAAGGATTTTCTGCAACAACACCTGAGGTTGCACTGGGAGTACCACTCTCAGAGCAACTATTTGTACTGACGGTGTTTGCCCAGGAAGATGTTCTGTTTACTGGGCCAACACTGTCGGATTTGTTTGACCATTTGGATCTGCACTATGGTGAATTGCGTATTTTTCATCGTCTTGATGACGCCAGTGGTCAATCTGTGTTCAGTGTAGCGAGTATCATAGAACCCGGCTATTTTGATCTGCGGTCTATGCACGAGCTGCGTACACCAGGTTTGGTCTTGTTCATGCGTTTGCCTGGTCCGCTGGATGGACAAACAGCCTTTGCCGATATGTACGCCACGGCAAAGGAGCTTGCTGCATTGCAGGAAGGGCGCATTGGCGATCAGATGCGCAATTTGCTGACGGATGAGACATTTAAATATATGCGTGCCGATGCTGCACGTTATCCTGCCAGTGAAACATGACCAGGCCAGCACCAGAATTGCAGCAGCGTGCCGCTGAGCTGCGAGCCACAATCGAATATCACAATCATCGCTACTATGCGCTCGATGCACCGGAGATTCCTGATGCTGAGTACGATGAGCTGTTTCGTGAATTACAATCACTTGAACAGCAATATCCAGAACTGCGCACCATGGATTCTCCCACCCAACGTGTCGGCGGTGTCGCGTTGGATAAATTCACTCCTGTGCAACATGCAGTACCTATGTTATCCATTCGCACCGAGACTGACTCCGACCCAAACGGCGCACGTCAATTCGATGCCCGTATTCGCCGCGAATTAAAGCTGTCAGCCGATGCACCTGCCATTGAATATGCCGCCGAACTTAAGTTCGACGGTCTGGCGATCAGCCTGCGCTATGAGCAAGGCGTGCTGGTGCAGGCAGCAACGCGTGGTGATGGGGCTACAGGTGAGGATGTGACACAGAATGTGCGCACTATTGCAGAGATTCCTTTGCGGCTTGACGGGGTTGTCGCAAACGTGCTGGAAGTGCGTGGTGAGGTTTACATGCGGCGCGATGACTTTACCCGCCTTAACGAACAACAATGTGCAAGAGGCGAAAAAAGCTTTGTCAATCCACGCAATGCCGCAGCCGGTTCATTACGTCAGCTTGACCCTGTGATAGCAGCACAACGACCACTGAGTTTTTTCGCCTATGGCCTGGGCGAGGTTGTTGGCTTTGAGCTGCCAGCTACGCATAGTGTCTTGCTTGATGTCTTGCAGCAGGCCGGACTGCCAGTGTGTGATGAACGCGCCGTGGTAAAAGGTGCTGATGGTTTGATCGCCTTTCACCAAGAAATTGCTGGGAAACGTGATGGACTGCCTTTTGATATCGATGGTGTGGTTTACAAAGTCAATGATCTGAATTTCCAACAAAGACTGGGATTTGTTACCCGTGAGCCTAAGTGGGCTGTGGCACACAAATATCCAGCCCAGGAAAAGCTTACTGTGGTGCGCGCCATCGATATTCAGGTAGGCCGCACGGGTAAACTGACACCAGTTGCCAAGCTGGAACAGGTGTTTGTCGGCGGCGTGACCGTAACTAATGCCACCTTACACAATGAAGATGAAGTACGACGTAAGGATGTAAGGGTGGGCGACACCGTGATAGTGCGCCGTGCTGGTGATGTGATCCCTGAAGTTGTTGCTGTAGTGCTGGAGCGGCGGCCTGCCGAGTCCACTGTATCATTTGATTTGTTCGCGTTACTGGATGGCAAGTGCCCTGAATGTGGCAGTGCCATTGCGCGCGAAGAGGGGGCAGCAGATTGGTATTGCACCGGAGGGCTCTATTGTCCTGCACAACGCAAGAACGCTATTTTACATTTTGCCTCGCGTCGCGCCCTGGACATCGAAGGTATGGGTGAGAAATTGGTAGAACAACTGGTAGCTGATGAACTGGTACATGATGTAGCTGATCTGTATGTCCTGCAGGCTGAGCAGTTGCTTGAACTTGAACGTATGGGCGAGAAATCTGCGACAAATTTATTGGCCGCGATTGAACATAGCAAGGAGACCACCCTGGCGCGCTTTCTCTATGCCTTGGGTATAGCAGAAGTGGGTGAGGCTATAGCGGCTGGTCTGGCAGCACACTTCGGCTCGCTGGAACAGCTACAGGCAGCAGCGCGTGATTATGCCGAGGCAATGCAACAGTCGGCGCATGAAACACCAGCAGCTCGTGAGCGTTTGCTCAAGGAACAGGCCCTGCGACAGGTCAGTGATATTGGCGCGGAAGTGGCCAGACACATCAGCAATTTTTTTGCTGAACCCCACAATCTGGATGTCATTGATCGACTGCGTAAGCAGGGTGTTCATTGGCGCGAAACATTAATCAGCCAAGAGCAACAAGTATTGGCGGGGAAAACTTTTGTGCTCACCGGCACCTTGGAATCACTGACTCGCGATCAGGCCAGGGAACGCCTGCAGGAGCTTGGCGCCAAGGTGACAAACAGTATTTCGAAAAGAACCGATTATGTGGTGGCGGGCAGCGAGGCAGGCTCCAAATTAACCAAGGCACAGGAGTTGGGGATCAGTGTCCTGGATGAAGCAAGTTTGTTGTTGCTGTTGACGCAGACATAAGGAATTGAAATGAACGTATTGATTACTGGCGCAGGTGGGCAGTTTGGGTCATGCCTTGCAGGCAAGCGCACCAGGGCATGCCAAAGTTAATGCATATACATCAGGGCAACTTGATGTCAGCGATCTTGCGGCAGTGCAGCGCATGGTCGATGACCTGCGGCCGACTGTGATCATCAATGCGGCTGCCTACACGGCAGTGGATCGTGCTGAACAGGAAGCTGCCAAGGCGCACGCGGTCAATGCACTGGGGCCAGCGCATCTAGCCAAGGCTGCACTGCGCTGCGGTGCGCGATTGCTGCATGTGTCGACCGACTATGTCTTTGCCGGCAATGCGAGCCGACCCTACCGCCCCGGCGATGCCTGTCAGCCGTTGGGCGTTTACGGCGCAAGTAAACGGGCAGGCGAGGAAGCTATTCTGGCTAGTGCTTGTCCTGGACTGATTGTGCGCACTTCCTGGTTATACGCAGCGCAGGGTAATAATTTCGTTCAGACCATGTTACGGTTGCTGCGCGAACGCAGTGAGCTGGGCGTGGTTGCCGATCAGGTAGGCAGCCCAACATGGGCGAATACTCTGGCCACGGCCTTATGGTCAGCAGCAGCCCGGCCTGAATTATATGGGATCTATCACTGGGCCGATCTGGGTGTCGCCTCCTGGTATGACTTTGCCGTGGCGATCCAGGAAGAGGCATGACAGCTTGGGCTGTTGACGCAGTCTATCCCTATACGCCCACTACGTAGCGAAGAATATCCCACTGTTGCAGCACGACCTGCCTATAGCGTGCTGGACAGTGCAGATGCACGAGACGATTTTGGTTTGACTGGCATGCACTGGCGCGTTGCCTTGAGAGAAATGTTACAGGAGTTGCAAGATGCGTAAATTATTGGTGACCGGCGGCGCTGGTTTTATTGGGGCCAATTTTGTTCACTATTGGCTGGCTAAGCATCCAGCTGATCGAGTAGTAGTGTTGGATGCGCTTACCTATGCTGGCAACCTTGCCAGCCTGCAACCGGCACACGGTAATCCAAACTATCAATTTGTCCACGGCAATATTTGTGATCAGAATTTGATAGAACACCTGTTGCGCAAGGAACATATCGACACCATCGTCCATTTTGCTGCCGAGTCACATGTCGATCGTTCGATAACCGGCCCGGATACCTTCATTGAAACCAACGTGGTAGGCACTCATGTCCTGCTCAAGGCAGCCAAGGCCGTGTGGCACGACAATCGAGGCGAGTGGCCAGCAGAAGTGCTGTTTCAGCATGTTTCCACCGATGAGGTATATGGTTCGTTAAACGAAACTGATCCGCCGTTTACTGAGAACACACCTTATGCACCCAATTCACCTTATGCTGCCTCCAAGGCGGCATCGGATCATTTGGTGCGTGCTTACCATCACACCTACGGCATGCCGGTGAAAACCAGTAACTGCTCAAATAATTACGGCCCTTACCAGTTTCCAGAAAAACTGATCCCGCTGATGCTGGTCAATGCCCTGCAAGGTAAATCATTGCCGATCTATGGGGATGGCCGCAATGTGCGTGACTGGCTTTATGTCGATGATCACAGCCGTGGCATAGACCTTGTAATCAACAAGGGCAGACATGGCGAAAACTACAATATTGGCGGTAATAATGAATGGCATAACATCGACATTGTACAGCTGCTTTGTAGCCTGCTTGATGAGGCCTTTGCTGCCGATGCTGATTTGGGCAGACTCTTCCCCCAGGCACCAGCCGCGCAGGGACGCTCCTGTGCCGAGCTTATTACCTATGTTGCAGATCGCCCAGGTCATGACTGGCGCTACGCGATCGATGCCCGCAAGAGCCAACAAGAACTGGGTTATGCGCCAGAGGAAACCTTTGAAAGCGGTATCCGCAAAACATTAAGCTGGTATCTCGACAATGAAAACTGGTGGCGTGATATCCTCGATGGGCGCTACCGCCTGGCTCGATAACGTTGGCGATGATCAGCGCTTGACGGCGACCGACTGGAGCGGCAGCAAAAGGAGCGAGCAATCAAGCGCCGGGCTCGATTGCCCTTGT
>JBAYOW010000053.1:0-12485 GCA_041678005.1 Thiohalomonadaceae bacterium | reverse complement strand
AATTACTACAAGAGTCTCGCACTGGTGGTGCTGAAACAAAAAAGCGGCTACAACATCTTGCTGTAGCCGCTTGGTATAAGTGCGAAATTTGGCGCGCCCGGAAGGATTCGAACCTCCGACCACCTGGTTCGTAGCCAGGTACTCTATCCAACTGAGCTACGGGCGCTAGGGGTGGCGTATTATCTTGGCAAGTCAGATAACTGTCAAGAAAACACTGTGTTTTATTGGCGGAGAGAGAGGGATTCGAACCCTCGATGGGCTTTTAACCCATACGCCCTTAGCAGGGGCGCGCCTTCAGCCTCTCGGCCATCTCTCCTGATTTTCAGCAGGCGGTAAGGATAGCCTCCTGAAGCTGATGCGTAAAGATGAAAAGGCATTATTGATTGCCAGATTCCTGCTTTTCGCGCTGGATACGGTCGTATATCTCTTCACGATGCACCGAAACTTCCTTCGGTGCATTGACGCCGATACGAACCTGGTTACCTTTGATGCCTAATACGGTGACGCTAACATCTTCACCAATCATGAGCGTTTCACCTACTCGGCGAGTCAAAATCAACATTTCCTATCTCCTTAAAAAAATAACTTTATCAACGCCAGCGCTGCGATGAACCGGTTTACCAATTTATAATCACAAACAGCAGCCGACTACTTTTCCCCTGATTTTTATTCGCCAGAGTAATTATTACCACAAGCTCATGCAGCTGGTGCCTGATCCAGATTGAAGGCTGAATGCAGTGTACGTACACCCAACTCCAGATACTTCTCGTCGATGACAACAGATATCTTGATTTCAGAAGTGGAGATCATACGGATATTTATTCCCTCCTTGGCCAGCGCAGAAAACATTGTGCTGGCAATTCCGGCATGTGAGCGCATACCAACTCCCACCAAGGATAGCTTGGCAATCCTTGTTTCGCCCTTCACCTCACGCGCGCCCATCTCACCGGCATGTTTCTCCAGCAATGCCAATGCCTTGTCATAATCATTGCGCTGCACGGTAAAGGTGAAATCTGCAGTACTACCATCTGTACTGGTGTTTTGCAGGATCATATCCACTTCAATATTGGCATCGCCAATAGGACCCAGTATGCGTGCAGCGATACCAGGCTGATCCGGCACGCCCTGCACCGTGATCTGCGCCTCGTCCCGATTGAAGGCAATACCAGAGATAAGCGCATCTTCCATCTCTACATCCTCATAACTAATCAAGGTGCCTGGGCCATCCTGCATCGAGGACAGCACCCGCAACGGTACATTGTATTTGCCAGCAAATTCCACGGCACGAATCTGCAATACCTTGGAGCCCAAACTGGCCAGTTCCAGCATTTCTTCAAAAGTAATCCGGTCAAGCCGCCGCGCCTCGGGCACTACCCGTGGATCGGTGGTGTAAACACCATCTACATCTGTATAGATCTGGCATTCATCTGCCTTCAACGCAGCCGCCAGAGCCACTGCGGTAGTATCAGAGCCGCCGCGCCCCAGGGTGGTGATATTGCCTTGCTCATCGACACCCTGGAAGCCTGCGACCACCACTACTCGACCAACTGCCAGATCACCTTGCATTCCGCCATTGTCGATATTGACGATCCGCGCCTTGTTATAGGCATTATCAGTGAGTATGCGTACCTGTGCGCCGGTATATGATCTGGCGTCTTGGCCTCGTTTCTTCAAGGCCATCGCCAAAAGGGCCACAGTCGCCTGCTCGCCGGTGGCTAGCAACATATCCAGTTCACGAGGGTCGGGCTGCTGCTGGATGGCCTTGGCAAGGTCAATGAGACGATTGGTCTCACCACTCATCGCCGAAAGCACCACCACCACCTGATCACCGCGCTTGCGGAATTCCATTACCTTGTTGGCAACATTCTCGATACGTTCGATATTGGCGACCGAGCTACCACCATATTTCTGTACTATTAACGCCATGATTGCCGCTATACCGACATGATTAATTTAAAGAACGCAGATTTAACACTAAATCGCTACAAAACTAAAGGAGACTCAAGCACCAAGTTCGCGCTCCACCCAATCACGCACATTATTTAAGGCAGCTGGCAGTCTGGCTGGTTCAGTACCACCACCCTGAGCCATATCAGCTCGCCCACCGCCCTTGCCGCCTACTTGTTGGGCAACCACCTGCAGCAGCTTGCCTGCCTGCAGGCGTTCGGTCAGATCCTTGGTTACACCGGCAACCAGGCTAATTTTTTCACCCTGCACGGTAGCCAGCACGATTGCGGCTGATCCTAGTTTATTCTTCAACTGATCCAGCGTATCGCGTAATGCCCTGGGATCCATGCCTTGCAGATTGGCGGCAAGCACCTTGATACCGGCCACTTCCACCGCCTGAGCTGCAAGGTCGGAACCCTGAGCAGAGGCCAGTTTACCCTTTAACTGCGCCAGCTCCTTTTCCAGCTGACGCTGGTGTTCGACTATCTGCCGCACCTTTTCCACCAGCCCATCACGGCTGCCCTTGACTACACTGGCCACGGCATCCAGGCTGTCTTCGGTCTTGTCCAACCAGGCCAAGGCCTGACAGCCAACCACGGCCTCGATACGACGCACGCCTGCCGCCACGCCACTTTCGCTGATGATTTTGAACAGACCAATATCACCCGTGCGCGTAACATGGGTGCCACCACAAAGCTCGATAGAAAATTCGCCCATCGATAGCGCTCGCACCTGTTCACCGTATTTCTCGCCAAATAGCGCCATGGCACCAGCCGCCAGCGCCTCGTCTATTCCCATCAGGCGCGTCATGACTTCCTGATTGCCCCGAATCTGATCATTTACCAGCCGTTCGATATTGCGCAGTTGCTCACGACTGACCGGCTCAAAATGGGCAAAGTCAAAACGCAAACGTTCTGGCGTGACCAGCGAGCCCTTTTGTTGCACATGCTCGCCCAGCACCTGACGCAGTGCCGCATGCAATAAATGCGTCGCCGAGTGGTGCGCGGCCGTACGACTGCGGGCGTCAAGGTCAACCGCTGCTGCAATGCTCTCGCCGACCTTTAAATTGCCATTCTTCACTGTGCCAATGTGCGCAATCGCCATGCCCAGTTTCTGCGTGTCCTCTACGGAAAATTTGCTATCAGCACCAGCCAGCAAACCCCTGTCTCCCACCTGGCCACCAGACTCGGCATAAAACGGGGTCTTATCGAGGATCACTATACCCTGCTCACCAGCGGCCAATTGCTGGACGGTATCGCTGCCTTTATACAACGCAATGATCTGTGCCTGGTCGGTCAAATGAGCATAACCTGTGAATTCTGTCTGCTCATTGATTTCGAGTTTGTCTGGATAGGCAACGCCAAAGGTGCTGGCAGCTCTGGCGCGCGCGCGCTGCAACTCCATTTCCTGCTCAAAGCCTGCCATATCCAGCTCAAGCTCGCGCTCACGGGCGATATCACCGGTCAGATCCACCGGGAAGCCATAGGTATCATAGAGCTTGAAGATGGCATGGCCAGGGATCACATTGCCTGTCAGTTCTGTAATTGCCTCCTCCAACAGATGCATGCCCTGATCCAGGGTCTCGGCAAAACGTTGTTCTTCCTGCAGCAGGGTACGCGTAACCTGCGCCTCGGCTCTGGCCAATTCTGGATATGCCGCACCCATCTCATTGACCAGCGGTGCCACTAACTTATGAAAAAACGGCTGACGCAGACCCAGCTTGTGACCATGCCGAATTGCCCGACGAATAACCCGACGCAAGACATAACCACGCCCCTCATTGGCAGGGACCACACCATCGGTCACCAGAAAGGCACAAGAACGAATATGGTCGGCAATCACTTTCAGCGATGGACTGGTCAAATCATCCGTCCCTGCCAGCGCAGCCACTGCCTTGATTAAATGTTGAAACAAATCGATATCGTAATTGCTATGCACCTGCTGCATTACAGCCGCCAAACGCTCCAGGCCCATACCTGTATCAACTGACGGCTTGGGCAGAGGCACCATGCTACCATCGACACCACGCTCGAACTGCATGAAGACCAGATTCCATATCTCAATATAGCGATCGCCGTCCTCTTCCGGCGAGCCCGGCGGGCCACCCCAGACTTCAGGGCCGTGGTCATAAAATATTTCAGTGCAAGGACCGCATGGGCCGGTATCCCCCATCGACCAGAAATTTGATGCCTCACCCAAGCGAGTCAGGCGCTCGGCCGGCACGCCAATCTCATCTCGCCAAATCGCAGCAGCCTCATCATCATCCTGATAGACCGTGACCCAAAGTTTTTCTACCGGCAGCTTGAGCTCTTTGCTAAGGAATTCCCAGGCGTAGTGTATGGCCTCACGCTTGAAGTAATCGCCGAAACTGAAATTACCCAGCATTTCAAAAAAAGTGTGGTGACGCGCGGTATATCCAACATTTTCCAGATCGTTGTGCTTGCCACCGGCACGCACGCAACGCTGTACAGAGGCCGCGCGGTTATAGCTGCGCTGTTCTTGACCCAAAAAACAGTCCTTGAACTGCACCATGCCAGCATTGGTGAACAACAAGGTCGGATCGTTACCTGGCACCAGCGAACTGGAGGGCACAACCTCATGATTCTTGCTGCGAAAGAAATCCAGAAACGCCTGGCGCAACTCTGCACTTTTCATCGTCACCTGACTCAAAAAAATTCATCCACTGTTAAAAAATTCAACACGACCCACAAATAAGCGCTAATACTCATAACGTAATATTTTTTATTTACGCACAATCGTTTTCACTGGCGAGTTTGAATCCTGCCGCTCAACATCATTCATCGCCGGTGAATACGTTACGGAAATGTTCCGTGGCAAAGCCACGATACTGTAAAAAACGTGCCTGTCTGGCTCGTTCCTGAAAATCCCTGGGTAAGGCATTGCCAAACCGCTTACATCTGGCCTGTTCAGCAAAGCTTGACCATTGTCCAGCATATTCAGCCAGCGCAGAGTCCATATATTCCTCAGCCACACCACGCTCATGCAGCTCGCTGCGGATACGCAAGGGGCCATAACCCCTGCCCACGCGCATATGCACATAACTCTCGGCATAGCGCAGATCACTTTGCAAACGCTCGTGCTGCAACCGCGCAATGCATTCGGCAACTTTTGCTGGGGCGAAGCCCTTATTCCTCAGCTTGTGTTCCAGCTCGTGTGCCGAATGTTCGCGCCTGGCCAGCAAGCTGATGGCACGATGGTAAGGATCGCCTTGCTCTGCTTCCTCGCTCAAGCCTCTGCCAATTCCTCATCACTTTCTGTAACTACTGCCTCGGGTAACGCGGCAGCACGTATTTTAGCCTCAATCTCATTGGCTATTTCCGGATTGGCCTTGAGAAATTGCCGTGTATTATCCTTACCCTGACCGATCCGGTTATCACCATAGCTATACCAGGAGCCGGCCTTGTCAATGATATTGGCCTTTACACCCAGGTCAATGATCTCACCCTCACGCGAAATACCCTCACCATATAAAATATCAAATTCAGCCTGCTTGAACGGTGGCGCGACCTTATTCTTCACTACCTTGACGCGGGTTTCATTGCCCACCACCTCATCACCCTTCTTGATTGCACCGATACGACGAATATCCAGACGAACAGAAGAATAAAATTTCAGCGCGTTGCCGCCGGTGGTGGTTTCCGGGCTGCCAAACATCACGCCAATCTTCATGCGGATCTGGTTTATGAAAATCACCAGGGTATTGGAACGCTTGGTATTAGCGGTAAGCTTGCGCAGCGCCTGGCTCATCAGGCGAGCCTGCAGGCCAACATGCGTATCACCCATCTCGCCTTCAATCTCAGCCTTCGGCGTCAGTGCCGCAACCGAGTCCACCACCACCACATCCACAGCACCAGAACGCACCAGCATATCGGTGATCTCCAGTGCCTGCTCGCCGGTATCCGGCTGTGAGACCAGCAGATCATCAACATTAACACCCAGTTTTTGTGCATAAACCGGATCAAGCGCATGCTCGGCATCGACAAAGGCGCAGGTACCGCCAGTCTTTTGCGCCTCAGCCACCACCTGCAGGCTCAAGGTGGTCTTGCCGGAGGACTCCGGGCCATAAATCTCAACGACACGACCGCGCGGCAAACCACCAATGCCCAGCGCAATGTCCAGCCCTAAAGAGCCGGTGGAAATTGCCTGAATATCCCGCGCCACGCCGGGATCACCCATGCGCATCACCGACCCCTTGCCAAATTGTTTTTCAATCTGGCTTAAAGCCGCGCTCAGTGCCTTACGTTTGTTATCGTCCATTGTTCCTCCAAAAAAATTAAGGAATATCCACACAAATTCTATACATGCTTATGCAGAGCTTCTCTGAACGAGGCTGTCCATGCCCCGTCATGACTGATCAACTGATTGATTATTTCACACTCAACCCCGCAACGGCCAGCGACGCAGGGGTTGATAACGTACACCATCAGGGAAAGAACACGGCTGTAGCAAGACAAACTCATGCACAGACCAGTGCAAGGGACTAATCGCACGATATTCCGGGCGGATTTTAGACTTGCGCTGCACTGTAACATGCGGCTGATAGGGGCGCTTGTCCATCTCAAGGCCACAAGCTGGCATGGCAGCATTGAGTTGCTCGGCCAGCGCGCGCAAGGTCTCAGGGATATATGAACAACCCAGCCACAAAACCTGCGGCACCGGCCAATGACCGAATTGATCCAGCACCAGTTCAAACGCTGGCAGTGAAATGGATTCTGCCGCATTTTCCATGCAAAGCCGCTGAGCTGTGTTAGTCATGCCAAGAAAAACCAAGGTCATATGCAGATTTCTCCAGGCCACCGGCCGCCCGCCGGAGCCAATATCCATCTGCCCCAAAGATTGTATCTGCCGCTGCAAGCCAGGCTCAGGCAGCAAGGCAAAAAACAGTCTTTGTCTTTTATCCAGCATGTCTACCTAAGGACATCCAGTGAACCTTGCAAGGCCACTGCTACCGCCTGCCGCCGTACCGCATCGCGATCGCCCTGAAAATAATGGGTAGCACTTGTCGCCCCGGCATCACGCACCGCCCAGGCAAAACAAACCATGCCCACCGGTTTGAGTACTGTTGCCCCGCCAGGCCCGGCAATGCCACTGATGGCCAGACTTAACTGTGCATGGCTGTGTAACAAGGCACCTGTCGCCATTTGTCGCACCACCGTCTCGCTCACCGCGCCCTGTTCGGCCAACACTGCCGCTTCTACACTTAACATCTCCTGCTTGGCCTCATTGTCATAAGTGACAAAACCACGCTCGAACCACCGCGAACTACCAGCAAGATCTGTACAAATTTTCGCCACCCAGCCGCCAGTGCATGACTCAGCAGTCGCCAGCCGCCAATCGCGTGCCTGTAAAGCAGCTGCCAACTGCCCAGCCAACGACTGCAATGTCTGCTCATCAAGCATAAAACCCGGAAGCCTCTGAATAACTGCCTGCCTGGATATTACTATGTTTAATAGCTTGCTCTAAATGTCCAGCTAAAACTATAAACTACGCATTCCCCTTACCCTTCAACAGCTTGAGCCCCCCCTCAAGGGGAAGGCAGGGGTGAAAACTTCACAATAAAATCACCTGGAGCCGATCTGTCACCACGCATCCCCAGACAAATTAGAGAAATTTTTTAATTTCTACGCCGATATCGTACACACCGGCCGACATAGCTTGTATGCGGATCACCTCGGCCTCGGCTCGCAACGGTTCTACTACGTTCTGCGTCAAGACAAGCTGCACAATCAATACCTCCCCCATCCGCAAATCCTGATCAGTAGTAAAACCCAGGCCACTACTACTAAGGTCGCGCGCCACTGCCTCGTGCTCACTTCCATCTGCTCGGGCAAATTTCATCGGGCAGTCCATATACATGCGCATAAAATTGCGTTTTTCGTCATACTCCCGGCCCATACCAACCTCCTTAGTGCACATGTTTGAACAAACAATTCAGCAAAATCCCAATACTACACACTCAAGCGTTCACAGCCAGTACCATTTTTCGCTATTTTTCTGCCGTCTGGATCAGCACACCCCGCAGATCACCTGACTGAACATACACCTATTATGCACAGGTGTTGCGTCCTTGTTTAACAAGGATATTTTTAAGAACACAACATAAAAATTACACTTCAGGTTACAGTTTTTCGAAGCTTGGCTGATTCGTAGTTAATCCGTAGCCCGTTCCCTGTAATTTATTAGAGGTATATAGCCACATATTATCAACCCGATTCCTGTCGCATCCCCAGGCACCCGACAACCGCACACCAACCCCCACTTTGGGTGCTCATCGCCTATAATCAGCTTCGGCCACCTTTGTTTCTCACATTTAATAAATATATTATACAGCACCCACTAATCCATGTATATTTCTCGTCTTTAAGTAACTATTGACTTATTATCCAACATCGGCCGATAATTTCTTGTATTGGAGGAACTTTATGGCCAGAAAAATTATGCCCTTACCACTGCCAGCCTCCCCAGTCGTCGATTCGGTTGAGGCGTTTGGCGCGTTTGTACGGAGCCTGCGTACGCAACAACAACTGCGCATCGATGATGCCGCTGCGCTGTGTGGTGTTTCAGTTCAGCTGCTCTCTGATCTTGAAAATGGCAGCCGTTCCGTCGGCCTGGACAAGGCATTGGCGGTTGCACAGCAACTGGGACTAACCCTGCTGGCGGTACCAAAATCCGAACAACCCCAGGCAATTGCCGCCATCAAGAGTCAGTCATTATGACAACCCACGGCCTTTCCGCCTGGATTGGTGAACAACAGGTTGGCACCCTAAGCTATCACGACGATACCGGGCGCTTCTCTTTTGAATACGAACAGACATGGATGACGAATAGCTACGCTTATCCAATCTCCCCCGCCCTCCCACTTCGGCGTCCGGATAACCAAACCGATGAACTGCACTCAGTCAACGTACGCCGATTCTTTGAAAATCTGCTGCCCGAGGGCAAAGCCCTGGAGGATGCTGCTGCAGCGCACACGGTCTCAAAAGGCAACCTGTTTGGTCTGCTGCGCTGGCTGGGCCAGGAGAGTACAGGTGCGCTTGCCCTATTGCCTGAAAGCACCGTACCGGCCCAGCTTGAACCGATCGTGCGTGAAGTAACCTTTGAAGAGCTCTCCGAGCGCATCCATGACCGGGCCAATCGTCCATTCAATGTATGGGACGGCCGGGTACGCATGTCCATCGCCGGCTACCAGGATAAACTGGCGGTCTATGTTGATGAGGAAGGAAGGCTCTTCCTGGTGGAAGGTCAGCTGGCTTCAACCCATATCCTCAAACCGGAGCCAATAAACCCAAAGCTTTCCAGGCTGGTGGCCAATGAGCACTTTTGCTTGAAGCTGGCTGCCGCGCTCGGTATACCCTCGGTCGAGGTGGAGATTCTACGAGCACCGGAGCCGATATTGATAGTTAAACGCTTCGACCGCATCAAACACAATCGCCATGTCGAGCGTTTACATGCGGTGGATAGCTGCCAGGTGCTCAATTTCAGCGTCAGCCACAAATATGAACGCAATTTCGGCAATGGGCGTGATGTCGCCAATATTCGGGACGGCGTCAGTTTCGAGAAGCTCTTCTCCATCGCTCCACTCACCCAGTCTCAAGCGGCCACGCGCATGGCGCTGATCCGTTGGGCGATTCTGCAATACCTGATCGGCAACAGTGATGCCCATGGCAAAAACATCTCGTTTATGGTCGAGCCGGGTGGCCTACGCCTCGCCCCTGCTTACGACCTGGTTTCGGTGTGTATCTACCCGGATATCGAACACGAATTTGCCATGGCCATAGGTGATGAGTTCGACATGACTAAAGTCCGTGCCTTTGATTGGGCAGACTTTTCCGACCGCTGCGGCATAGAACGCCGCCTTCTGGTGCGTGAGATGAACCGGATGATCAAAGCACTCCGAATCCAGCTGCCGACATTACTGTCTCTGCCCAACTACATTGAGGAAGAGCGCGCCATGCTGCACAAGATCTCGGATCTGGCCCTGCAACAGGCTGAGCAACTGGAAATCGATGCAAAAATGATTGTGAAAGTGGTAATTGAATAGTCCGTTTTCCGTTTCAAGTCTAACGAAAGAAGCGGGTGCGGCCTCAACCAGTTCCAATGAGCGAGCCCAGATGATCCGCCCACTTCTGTAACCACTGCCTACTGCATTGCAGACTTCTCCGGTACGACACTCTGTCCAGCTGCTTGAACATTTGCCCCACGTTGAACAATTGCCATGATCATATCCACCACAGTCTTTCGCGTGACGGCATTTGCCGGCATCTCCCCCAGCTTGGGAATCACATCGCCATAGAGGGTTCTGCGCGTCTCAGACTGACCTTTCGGTTTTCGTGCTCCGGCGACGACCTTTCGCCTGGAGATTTCCGGTCTTCGATATATTGGGTTAGGTAGAGTTCTACGAGCTTCTCAACTGACTCTCGTTGTCCCAGTTCCAATTCCTGGGCTTGCTCCCGTTCCTGCTGTTTCCACTGTTCGGGATTACAGGGGTTTGGTACTCTGCGCTGCTGCCGTTGGCATCCTCTTGAATTGATGTCAGTTTGTCAGACGCAACGAAAATAAGTGTAACTTTTCGGATTTCAGCAAAGGTTACACTTCAAGTTACAGTTTTTTAAGCCCTTACGATGCTCAACCTCTTCCCTTTTCCGGTCGACGACTCAGCAGGTGAATATCCCCTCGACATAATAAGCGAACCATGGTACAACTCGATTAGCGAAACATACCACAGCTTAATTAGCGAATACTATTCCAAAAGACCATGGCAAAACCCTCTGAAAAACTGGCCGAATCCCTGGGGGCGCTCCACGAACTGCAAACACAAGGCACAGTCGCCATACGCTCTGCCGACCTGACGCGAACCCATCGGGAGCGCCTGCTTCGCAATGGCTTTCTGCAAGAAGTAATCAAGGGCTGGTATGTTCCTACACGCCCGGACGAGACGGCCGGCGAAAGCACCGCCTGGTATGCCGCTTTCTGGCCATTCTGCGCTGCCTATCTCCAACATCTCAAGGGGAACGACTGGTGTCTGTCGCCGGAACAATCCCTGTCAATCCATGCCGAGAACTGGACCGTCCCGCGCCAGTTACTGGTCCGGGCCATCAAGGCGCGCAATAACATCACGGCCTTGCCACATAACACATCGCTACTGGATATCCGGGCCGCATTGCCAGATAGCAAGGATATCGTGGAAAAAAACGGCCTGCGTTTGTTTTCGCTCCCAGCGGCGCTGATCGCCTGCGCGCCGGGCTATTTTCAGCAAAACCCCACCGATATGCGCGCCGCCCTGTCGATGGTGCGCGATGCATCCGAAGTACTGGACCGGCTTCTGGAACGCGGGCACAGCACCATCGCCGGGCGGCTTGCAGGCGCGTTCCGCAATATTGGCCGTGAGCGGATCGCTGACGACATCACGAACACCATGCGCGCGGCCGGATACGACGTACGCGAGAATGATCCCTTCGATACACAAATTTCGGTGATACTAGCGGCGAGGGAACAGTCCCCCTATGTCAATCGCATTCGCCTGATGTGGCAGGAAATGCGGGAACAGATCATCGATCGCTTTCCCAAAGCACCCGGCCAACCCAAAGACATCAAGGCCTATCTCAAACACGTCGAAGATGTTTACGTCTCAGATGCCTATCATTCCTTGTCTATTGAAGGCTATCGTGTCAGCCCTGAACTGATCGAGCGCGTACGCAGTGGTAGCTGGAATCCGGACGAAGACGAGAATGACAGGGAACATCGTAATGCGCTTGCCGCCCGCGGCTACTGGCAGGCCTATCAAGCCGTGCGGGGAAGTGTTGGTAAAATCTTGCAAGGTAATAATCCCGGCACCGTCGTTGATGACGATCACCGGATATGGTATCGAGAAATGTTTGCACCGGGCGTAACAGCGGGATTGCTACGCGCCGCTAATCTCGCCGGTTATCGCAACGGGCCCGTTTATATTCGTCGGTCAATGCATGTACCGCCCAGTTGTGAAGCTGTGCGCGATGCCATGCCTGCTTTTTTTGACCTGCTGCGCGACGAAATAGATCCGTCCGTTCGTGTCGTACTCGGGCATTTTATCTTCGTGTACATCCATCCCTATATGGACGGCAACGGCCGCATAGGGCGATTTCTAATGAACGTGATGTTGGCCAGTGGAGGCTATCCCTGGACCGTTGTTCCCTTGCAACGGCGGGATACCTACATGGATGCATTGGAACAAGCCAGCGTAAATCACAATATCATGCCCTTCACGGATTTTCTGGCTCGTCTTGTCAAAGATGGATTGAAGGGAAAGGCCGCTCCCAAATTTCCAATTTGATTCAGTTTGCCGTTTATTTGAGACGTTTCTTGTTCGTAAGCGCGCTTAAATCGACACCTGCTGTTTCCACTGTTCTGGATTACATGGGTTTGGTACTCTGCGCTGCTGCCATTGGCATCCTCTTGAATTGATGTCAGTTTGTCCTACGCAACGGAAAAAGTGTAGGTTGTCATCTTTCACAAAACCTACACCAGAACAACCTACACTT
>JBAYOW010000052.1:0-13078 GCA_041678005.1 Thiohalomonadaceae bacterium | reverse complement strand
TTCGAACCTGAACTCAGGGCTAAAATTACGGTTTGGTCTTGTTTTCATACGGTCACCTAATTGCTTGACTGGTGCATGGTAGCACCTCTAATTAGGTGGCTAAATTCACTATGCCACTACATCCCGCAAGCGGGCGAGGGGAGGAGCTGCGTTTTACTCTGATCCGTCAATACCACAAGCGGGCGAGGGGAGGAGCTGCGTTTTACTCTGATCCGTCAATACCACAAGCGGGCGAGGGGAGGAGCTGCGTTTTACTCTGATCCGTCAATACCGCAAGCGGGCGAGGGGAGGAGCTGCGTTTTACTCTGATCCGTCAATACCACAAGCGGGCGAGGGGAGGAGTTGCGTTTTACCTTGATCCGTCATTCACGTGCAAACGGAATCAATGGTAAAAAATGTGAGTTTGCTGTTGGTGCAAATTCAACCGCAATATTTGATCTCGTTTTCCAGCTTTTTGTCATCGAGAAAGCTGCTGATATTGGTGAAGGTGGTTTGGGCAATTTCATTTATGGCTTCTTTTGTAAAGAAGCCTTGATGGGCAGTAATCAGGACATTCTGGAAACCTATCAGTCTGGTGATTTGGTCATCGAGGATGACCTGTTCGGAAAGATCCTGGAAGAAGAGATGTTCTTCCTGTTCATAGACATCGATACCAAGACAGCCTATGTGACCTGATTTTAAGCTGGCGATAACGGAATGTGTATCTATCAGCCCGCCACGACTGGTGTTGATCAACATGACTCCATTTTTCATCTTGTTGATGGTGGCCGCGTTGATTATGTGGTGAGTGGCCTCATTCAAGGGGCAGTGCAGTGAGATGATGTCGCATTCAGCGAAGATTTCATCCAGGGAAACATATGATATGCCCAGCTTTTCTATTTGAGTATTTGGGTATGGATCGCAGGCGAGAATTTTGCTGCCAAAGCCGTGCATTATTTGGCAGAAGACAGTGCCGATGTTGCCGGTGCCGATAACGCCTATAGTTTTTTTGCAGACATCAAAACCGAGTAGACCATTCAAGGAAAAATTTTGTTCGCGTACGCGGTTGTATGCTTTGTGGGTTTTGCGATTTAGGGTCATGAGCATCGCCAGCGCGTGTTCGGCGACTGCATTTGGTGAATAGGCAGGGACGCGAGTAACTTTAATATCGTTGGCGCATGCGGCTTTGAGGTCAACATTGTTGAAGCCGGCGCAGCGCAGGGTGATTAGTTTTATACCCATCTCGGCAAGTTGCTTTATGTTAGCCGCATCCAGGACATCGTTGACAAATACACAGACAACTTCGCTGCCCCTGGCTAAAGTGGCGGTGTGGTCATTGAGTCTTTCTTCAAGAAAAATCAGTTCAAGTCGTGTGTCAGCATGGTGCTGGTAAAAAACTTCTCGATCATAGGGTTGGGCGCTGAAAAAAGTGATCTTCATGGTGTGCTCTTGTGGTGAAGTTTTTATTGGTGGACAAGTTTAACCAGCATGGTTCATCAGGGCGTGAGAATAGTATCTCACTTGTAGATACTTTGCTTTAGCGTAAGCCTTTTGTGCTCTTCGCTGAATGATGTTTTCTGGATCGAAAGGTCTCTCTGCATATGAGGTCAGCTACGCAGCCACAAGGTTGTGGCGGCCTCTCCAGTAGCTGTCATTGATTCAAATAATCGACATTAGGCAGCATGCAAAATCGGGCAGACGGAAGATGCCCAACATTAATGTATGCCATCAGACATAGTTTGGTAGTTGGGTCTTGTTCTTCGGCCCAACTTAAACAATCAGTGCGGCGAGTGGGCGGAATTGCAGGCCGTAGAACATTTCCAGGTAACGGCGGTTTTCATCGCGTTCGAGGTTGGTAACATATTTCCAGAAGCCATAAATGCATGATAGCGTCAGCAGACGGTCTGCGTGGAGTTCCCAGGTGTAACGGCTGTTGACACGCTCGATTGCGGCGCGGGAGATCTGTTCCCAATAAGCAGGCTCGCTCTGGCATCGCTGGAAAAACCCGGCTATGCGATCAGCTGCCTCAGTGCCATGGTTTGGATCGATGTGAAAGCCTGAAAGACCATCCTTGATGATTTCCAGTGGGCCGCCATAGCAGGTGGCAAAGGTAGGCAGACCAGAGGCCATCGCTTCGATGACTGTCAGGCCGAAGGCCTCAAACAGTGCCGGTTGGACAAATGCGCCGCGGTGGTCGGCGATGTAGCGGTAGAGTTCGCCAGTCAGTGGTTTATCAAGATGGCGACCGAGCCAACGCACCTGGCTATCCAAACCATACTGGTCGAACAACTTGTGCATGCGTTCGATTTGCTGCTGTTCTTCTACATCATATGATTTACCCGGATCGGTATGTCCAGCGATGACCAGCAGATTGGCCTGCTCGCGCAGTTTCTCGTTGGCACCATACCATTCCACCAGGCCGGTGATGTTCTTGATGTGGTCAAGCCGCGCCATGGTGAATAACAGGGGTTTATCTGGCTGTTGCAGCTGGCCGCGTGCTGCCTCATCAGGCGGGCCAAACACTAGTTCATTTATTTCGTCATGCAGGCTGTAGCGGCGGCGCGGTTGCTCCTGATAGGAGAAAAAGATATCTGCATCAGCGCCTGGTGAGACGATATTAAATTTCGGATCGAAAACATCGATGCCATTGACTACCCTATAAAGCCCGGGCATGGTGAAGGATGTGTAGCTTTCATATTGGCCGACGCTTTCATGCGTGCCCGCAATCTCCTGGTAGGTGCTGGTGATGATGAAATCCGCAGCGTTCATGGCGATGAGATCGGCGGTGAATTGGCAGGAGAAGTGATAGTGTTCTTCATTGTCCTGCCAGTAGAGATCGGAGTAAAGATATTTGGTTTTTTCCAGCGCGTGTGCAATGCCGCATTGGGTTACTTGCAGACGTTGCGCCAGCAATGTGGCAACCAGGTTACCATCGGAATAATTGCCAATGATGAGGTCGGGCCGCGAGCCAAGTTCAGCGAGGATGGTCTTTTCGGCTTCCAGGGCAAAGCGCTCCAGATAAGGCCAAATTTCAAAACGTGAAATCCAGTGCGGGATGATGTCGCCGGTTTCGTTGCGAAAGGGAACGCGCAGGATGCGTACTCCTTCGGTGCCGATGACCGGCTCGATTGGTTGGTCGCAGCTGGTCTCGCCAGCCTCCGGGATTAGGCGAGTGATGATGAGAATTTGTGGCTGGATATCCAGGCCCTGCTCATGGAGGCGATGACGCATCTCTCGTTCCAGCGCCCGCACTTGATCGAGGATATATACCACCTGGCCGCCGGTGTCGGGCAGGCCCAGTACATTTGACTGGCCAAAATAGCCGTGTGGCGAAATTATCGCCAGGCTGAAGATCATCGGGATACGGCCAAGAAATCGCTCGATGGCTTCCGGTGAGGGTGCTTCCAGGATGTCCATCAAGAGTTCAAAGGCTGTGCTTATCTGTGCTGCTGTGCGTCCCCAGCCAGGCTCAAAGCCAAGTTGTTGCAGGCTATGGCCTACGTCATCCCACTCACTTGCCCCATCCTGTTTGGTCAGCAGTCTGCTCGCCTGTCGCAGGGCAGTACGCAGGCCAGCAACATCCTTGATGCGGTCGTTGAGCATCAGTTGCTGATTGCGATATTGGTGCACACTGAGAAAGCTCAGTAATCTCTTGTCGCCCAGATCCTTGCCTTTGTCTTTGTTCAATTCCTGAAATAACTGGCTGGACAGGCGCCGATTGAGAAATTCAACGCCACGGCCGATGGAGCGCGCTTCCTGCAACTTGGGAAATTCACGATTGAATGGCCCGAAGTCCAGTTCAATCACATGCTCCTGATCAGGGCTGCGACCTGTGCGCAGTTGTTCCTTGAAGGCCAGGTAGTCAGCTACGGTAATGAATTCATATTGCAGGGTTTCGGCATGAAAACGCAGGTAGTTCCAACGGGCGATGTCGATGCGTACAGCGATGTATAGCCAGGGTGTTGCCATGGCAGCTTCCTGACTGACGGCAATCAGTCGGCCAAGCTCGGAGTGGGTCAGTTCCAGCAGTTCATGACTGCTGCAGAATTGCTCGAATTCCTCGCGCAGTTCAGAGCGCAAGAGAAAAGGCCGGGCCAAATTCAGATAGTGGCGAAACAATGCATGCACGGAGTCGTGGTGTTGTTGCAAAAATTCATCAAGCAAGTGGGTCACGCTGTTTCTCCATCTGTGGCAGTGGTTGGGTTGGTGAGAAATTCGTAATGCTCCAGTCCTTCCAGCACGCCTCTGGCGTAGTGTCCTGTGGCAAAATAAATCAGTGGTTCGCCCTGTAGCGGCTTTAGCTCAGAGCTGTAGTTACCCACAACCACCCCAAGGGTGTCACCACGCAGCATTTCAGTATCGTTACCGGAGTCACCGGCAACCAGCATATTTTGCGGGTTGATTCCCCACTTGTTGCCGAGATAACGCACAGCCTGTCCCTTCGAGGCGCGAATGGGCAACAGGTCGAGGTAGGCCTGGTGTGAGTAGATCAAGTTTGCTGATAGATTGTGCTGGCGCAGTTGGCGTTTCAGTTCACGGATTGGCGGGGCCTTGTCTGGATCGATGTAGTAGCTCAGTTTGTGGCGACGCTGATTTTCTTTGGGTTGCAGACGCAGGCCGGGGATATTGCGCATAAGTTCTTCCAGGCGCTCCCGTTGCCAGCGATGATCAATATGACGCTGCCAGTCTGTATCAGGGCGTAGTTGCCGACCATAGTGGATTTCCGCGCCGACCGAGGTGATGAGTACATCAGGGGTCAGCACATTGTTCGCCGCGAGGATCTTGAGTGCGCTGCTTAAGTGGCGGCCAGTGGCGACACCAAAACCCAGTGCCGGGTCGTCATTGATTTTGGCCATGAGTTCCGCCAGCGCAGATTGATCACCCAGCAGGGTATTGTCAATATCGCAGACAAAGATACGCTTGATAGTCGGCAGACGGCTTTTACCTGCACGTATCCAGGGGTTTTTGGTCGCCTTGCTCAGCAGGCGGTGTATGGCTTTAATATATTTGTTCACGTGTGAATTCCATGAGTAGTAGCGGTGGGCGCCTTTGAGACCGTTATTGGCCCAGTTGCGCCAGCGCTTGTGATCACTGATCGCAGCAAGCAGTGCCGTGCCCATTTCTGTAGCGTTCAATGGATCTATCAGCAGTCCATTTTTACAGTGCGCGAGGATGTCACGCGGGCCTCCATCTTCGGTGGCGACGGTGGGCAACCCGCTGGCAGCAGCCTCGATCAGCGTGAGCCCGAATGGCTCTGTCAGGGCAGGGTTGATGAATACACCACGGCTGCGCGCGGCCAGGCGATAAAGCGCGGGTATGTCGTCGGAATGGTGATGTTTTGGATAGGCAATGCGCCCGTACAGATCATATTTATCTATTAACAATAGCAGTTCTGTGAGGACACGGCGCGGCCCCTTGTCGAGTTGGTTGATGTCATCGCGGTTACCAGCGACGATGACCAGGTTGGCAGCCTGTTGCAGGGCCTCGTTTTCGCCATAGGCATGTAACAGCGTGGCGATATTTTTGCGTTCATCGGCACGCGAGACAGCCAGTAGCATGGGCTTGCGTGGTTTGGACAGGAAACGCTGTAGTTCCTGTTGGAACGGTGTGTCAATGACTTTGCCGCGTGGTGGATGAAAGCGACTGAGGTCTGTGCCTGGCGGAATGACCTGCATGTTGCGTGGTTGGTAATTGGCCTATTGGCTGTATTGCTGTTCCACTTCCTGACGTGTGCTGGCAATTACCAGGCTGGAGACATCCATGGCGATCTCTTCAGCCTCGATGCGCTGGGTGATTTTATATTGTGTTTCGATCTGCTGCGCGGCCATGCCTTGATCGAGCAGACGTCGCTGTTTTTCGCGCCCGAGGGAATGGCCGGTATGAATTAGTGGCACCCCCAACGTGCAGGCGAGGACTGAACCAACATAGCCGGCATCGGCATAGTGGCTGTGAATAATGTCTGGCACGCGGCCAATGTGACGGATGTGTTGCAGCGCTCTATCGGCCATAGAGTCCAGGTGAGGCCAGAGCACTTCCTTGCGCAAATAACGGCGTGGACCAAACAACAGGCGAACGATGTTGGCTTTGTCTGCTAATGGCTCATGCTGCACAGCGTAATCTGGTGATACCTTGGCATCATGTACTTGTCTGGTAAGCAGATCTACGCGGGCAACATCCGGATGCTCGGCCAATGCGCGCGCCAGCTCAACGACGTATTTTGTTTGGCCACCGGTATCGGCATCCCGGCCAAGCTCAAGATCGTGGCCACGAATAAGACCATGCACACTGATTAGTACAATGTACAAACCATTTTCAGTAGCGATGACTTAAATCCTCCCAACGTTTGATGAAGTTGTCGTAAAAAGATTGGTCATGGTTGATTGCGCCGCGTTGTGTGCATATTGCAGCGGCAAATTCACTGGCATGACACAGCGTGCGTGGCAGTGGCCATGTTCTGGCAAGCCCATAAAGCATGACTGCAGTAAAAGCATCGCCAGCGCCAACGGTGTCGACGAGATTGGCTACAGGTGCAGCGGGCGATTCATGTAGTGCATCACCATCTACCAGCAGGGCGCCATCTGCTCCACGGGTGAGGAGCAGGTGGTTGATATTCTGTTGTTTGGCAAATTGCTGAGCAGCGTAGTTGTCGTTAGCATTGTTTGCAGATAGCGCCTGCAATTCATCTTCATTGAGCTTCACCCATGCCGCATGCTGGATTATCCCGCGCACGGCATCAGCCTGCCAGAATGGGGCGCGCAGATTGATGTCGATAAATAGAGGCGTTGTGTTTAATTTATTGCGTAGCCAGTGCAGCGTTTGGCGCGAAATAATGCCGCGCATGGCCAAACTGCCATGATAGAGCAGGCTGATTTGTTTTTCGCGCAAGGCAGCAGCAGCTTGGGTCTGGTCGATATGGTCGTAGGCCTGATCAGGCTTGATCTCGAAGCTATGTTGAGTGCCTTGCATAGTGATGGTGACAATACCAGTGGCGTGCTCTTTGTCATGCTGCATGAGCGAGGTGTCCATGCCCCAGGCGTGCATTTGTGTGATGACCTTATCGCCGACTGCGTCTGTGCCGACGCGTGAGAGCAGCAAGGGAGCGAGACCAAATCCTTGTAGATGCCAGGCTACATTGAAAGGCGCACCACCCAATACTTGACTGCCATCAGGGAAGCAGTCGTATAACACTTCACCGAATATCAGCGGGTGGGCACTGTCGGTTACCTGAGTTGCTTTTGCCATGTTTCGAATCCTTATACTTATTCATTTACCAACGGCGACAGATGATCATGATGTTGTCGCAGATGTGGTTATGTAACCTAAGGTTGTATAACCATGAGCTTGGACATGGCTGACGAACAAGTGCAGCTTTAGTTATAGCAAAGCGGGGCGTTGATGGCAAAAACAGCCCTTATAATTCATCGCTCAGGACAAAATCATTCTTGATTACTTTTTAACCAAAAAGCAGTTTTTTCTGGATTCCCGCCTGCGCGGGAATGACGGTTCTGAGTCGAGCGCTTGCTTGATGGCTTAACGTCACAATAGACACAGACACCAGTTGGAACAAAACATCAGCTGGAGGAGCATCTACATCCGGCGCAATGCCCGTTGGTTATTGCGCCCTACATTAAAGTTCCCCTCTCCCGCTTGCGGGAGAGGGGCCGGGGGAGAGGGAGTGACTGGTCACAACATCGTTGTTACAGCATGGGAATGGGATTGACCAGGGTATTTTGCATGCAAATGTTGCCGCCAATCGGGGTTCTGCAATCAGTACATGGCTGAGTTTTTCTCGCGCCATAATGTGGGGATTTATGGACTAGCGATAACCATCTTTGAGACGATAAACAACACCGTTGGTCGTGCGTATCATTTCGTACATATCGACATAGCTGGTGGGTGATTCAGAGCCACCAAGAAACAGATAGCCACGTGGATTCAGGCTTTGCGCGATGCGCGTGAGTATGTCTTTTTTTAGATCGGAAGAGAAATAGATCAGCACGTTGCGGCAGAACACAATATCGAACTTGCCTAGAGCAGCATAGCTTTGCATCAGATTAAGTTCGCGGAAACTTACCCTGTTGCGAATTTCCGGCTTTACCTCCCAGGTGTCTCCCTTCTGGATAAAAAATCGTTTGACACGATCCTCGCCTATGCCTCTGGTGATGGACATTTTGTCGTACTGGGCGGTGGCCGCTTCCTTGAGTACCGAGGAGGCGATATCAGTAGCCACTATCTGGATGTTGCTGGTGAGCGAGCCTGGCTTGCTGGCCATGTATTCATGGATCGACATGCTGATCGAGTATGGCTCCTGCCCAGAGGAACAGGCAGCTGACCAGATGCGGAGTTGACGGGCTTTCTGACTGCTGAATTCAGGCAGCAGGGTATTGCTGAGGATCTCGAAAGGATAACGATCACGAAACCACATGGTCTCGTTGGTGGTCATGGCATTGATGATTTTTTCGCGTAGTGCGTTGTTGTGCTTTTGTGTCAATTGCTTAAGCAGCTCACCAAGTGAACCGATCTCGAATTCACGCAACAGCCGCGTTAGTCGGCTGGTGATCAGGTAGTGCTTGTTATCGCCCAGGACTATGCCGCTGGCCTCCTCAAGGAAGTAGCGGAATTCTTCATATTCGCTGTTGGTAATGGATGTAATTGGCACGTATTAAACCTGACAAAGTTGGTGCATGGTATCTATTTTGATACCTGGCAAAGGTGCGTATCGAACATTGGTTATTATATGTCTAGCGTAAGTTTTTCAGTTGTTCGATAACTGCATTGGCCAGTTCGTCCGGTTTGAATTTGGCGATAAATTTATTGGCGCCTACTTTTTCCACCAGTGAGTTGTTGAAGACACCGCTAAGTGATGTGTGCAGGATGATATAAAGATCCTTGAGTTGGTTGTCGGCGCGAATTTGTGAGGTCAGCGTGTAGCCATCCATTTCAGGCATTTCTATATCAGAGATGATCATGCTGAGTTGTTCTGTTATGGGAATATCGCTTGTTGCCATGCTGCGTAGCATTTCGAGAGCCTCGCGACCGTCTTTTGCGAGGATGGTTTCTATACCCAGCTGATCAAGCGTGCGTTTGATTTGGTTGCGTGCAACACTGGAATCGTCGGCCACGAGGACGTGATGTTTCTTGCCGCCCAGACTGTCGATACTGTCCTCGATGATGTTGCTGGCAACGGTGCCGTCGACATGAACAATTTCAGCCATGACCTTTTCTACATCGATTATTTCCACCAGCTCATTCTCGACCCGTGTGACGGCGGTCATGTAGTTACTACCGCTGCCTTTGGGTGGAGGCAGGATTTCCTCCCAGTTCATGTTGACGATGCGATCCACACTGCTGACCAGAAAACCCTGCACGGCTCGATTGTATTCGGTGATGATGATGAAGGCCTTGGAGAGATCGGCGATGGGTCGTCGCCCGATAGCCTGTGCTAAATCCATGATGGTGATGGTCTTGCCGCGCAGGGTGGCTACACCACGTACCACCGGATGTGCGTGTGGTACCTTGGTTAGCGGTGGACACTGAATGACCTCTTGCACCTTGAAGACATTGATGCCAAAGCGCTGTTTGTTACCCAGGCAAAACATCAATAGCTCAAGGCGGTTGTGACCAGCCAGACGGGTACGTTGGTTTACGCCTTCTAGTACACCAGCCATTTCAGTATTCTCTCCATTTGGCTCTGCGATTAAGGATATTAGTTATGTCGGTATTTTTTTCAATCACTTAAGGGCTGCCTGAAAAACAGTGTTTGCTCTTACACACTCCGGCGAAATTTCCCCCGAGCCGATTCTGGCAGATAGTCGCTGCAGCTAAAGTGTGTGGCATATATTTTGCTTGTTTTAAATGCCTGATGATAATTTGTGTTAAATTTATGCCAGCAAATTACTGTCGGCAACTAAGTATATACGCTAACCGGCTAATTTTGGTAAAGAAATGGTTTTTTTAGCAGCACACCAAGTCAGATATATTTCGGCGAGTGTCACGTCAGGATTTTGGCGTCTGATATTTTTGCTGGCTCTTATGTTGAGTTGCACGTCACCAGTGCAAGCGCAAATGGAAACCTTGCAATCCCTGGCTGCAATAGAGCAGACCGTCAGTCAGTATCTGCAGGAGCAGCAAATAACGGGGCCTTACCAGATTGAAATCACTATAACGTCCCCGGATCCACGTCTACGGCTGGCAGCTTGTGCAGATCCTCTGGAGGCCTTTACATCGCCAGGACAACGGACGACAGGTGCGGCTGTGGTCGGCGTGCGTTGTTCCGCACCTGTCGCGTGGACAATCTATGTGCAGGCAAATGTCGCCTTGCTTAAGCGGGTCTTGACAGCTGGCCGACCATTGCCACGTGGTACGGTACTGAGTCGCGCTGACGTGGAACTGGTGGAACAGGATATAACTCGTCTCAATCTTGGGTATTTATCTGATTTCAAGGAGATTGACGGCATGGTTTTGAAGCGATCAGTAGCCTCTGGCATGGTATTGCATGCGGGCTTGCTGCAGGCACCAATAACTATTCATCGCGGCGAGAAAGTTACTATACTTGGCCAGCTTGATGGAATTGAGGTGCGTATGGAGGGGCGGGCCATGACCGATGGCGCCAAGGGTGAGCTCATACGGGTGCGGAATCTGTCTTCCGGACGGGACGTGGAAGGCGTGGTGTTGGCGCCTGGCTTGGTGCAGGTACGATTGTAGTATGATAAGTAGTGTTTTTTGGTGCTAAAGTTTTATCCATGCCGGCCGATACCGCAGGTAGAGATATAAAAGGAGTCTCATCATGGCAATTAACAATATAACCGGTTTACCGGGCAACCAGAGCCAACGTACCACTGAAGGTTCTCAGGTACATGTTGCTCGTAGTGAGCCTACGGTAGCCCAGCAGCAAACGGGCCGTCCGTCCACAATGGACACCGTCAGCCTGACTGATACGGCTGCGCGCCTGCGCGAGCTGGAGAATAGTCTGGCCACGATGCCTGTGGTGGATAGCCAGCGCGTAGAAAGCATACAGCAGGCTATCGACGATGGCAGCTATGAGGTTGACGCCGGTCGGGTGGCTGAAAAGCTGTTGAGTTTCGAGTCGGACTTGCAGCGTTAAACTATGTCACTGACTGCAACCTGTTCCAAACTCGCTAATCTGCTCCAGGAAGAACTGGAGCGATCAACTCGCCTGTTGGCTGTGCTGGAGGCTGAGCATGTTGCTATCGCAGGTCGTGACACCGATGCCCTGCAACAAATTATTGCCGAGAAGCAGGAGTTGCTGGGGTGTCTGGAGCGTAGTCATGAGTACCGCTTGCAGTTGTTGCAGACTAATAACCTGGCAATGAGTCAAGAAGGCTTGACCAGCTTGCTACAGCAATGTGGCGATAAGCAAAACGAACTTTCCGTGAACTGGTCAGAAATTCGCTCCACACTGGCCGCCTGTCAACTGAAAAATCAGCAAAATGGAGTCATATTGGCGACAAGCCGCCGTGTCACGCGCGATGCCTTGGCCATTTTGCTGGGTGATTCAGCAGATAATTCCGAGCTGTACAATCAATCTGGCAAGGCCACAACCTCATCTTACGGTGGTCATCGGCTCACCAAAGTCTGATCACTCGTTGTTTTCCCGCACTACCAGCCCCGTATTTCGCGCACCCCATCACACAAGACAAAGGTTTGCGACAAAGAACGCTGCATAACCGTTTGAATAATAACACTAAAACGCTTGGTAGAGCACCCTGCGTGTCATTTTTTATTGCGCTGTTAGTGATTGTCTCCTATAGTGAGGGTGTGTTAAATAACACACTTTTGTGAGCCAAGAGCCACAGAGTTTGATTTTGATCAAGGCATATCGCGCAGGGTGAAGCTACATAATAGCCGCGAAAGTTTTTTTATTCACAACTAAGGGAGAGGGCTGATATGAAGCCGACTACAAAACGTACACTCTCGCTGCTTGCCGGACTGGGAATTGGTCTGGCCGCATCGACGAGTGCTTGGTCCAACTCAACGTTGGAACAGGTAATGAAAGAGCGCAATCTGACGCAGAAGGATATTCTGGCAGCTGCCAAGACCTATACACCAACAGGTGGACGTGATGAGTTTATCGCGTTTGCTTCCGGTGGCCAGAGCGGGCAGGTGATTGTGTACGGCATCCCATCGATGCGAATTTTGAAGTACGTCGCCGTATTTACCCCGGAGCCTTGGCAGGGTTATGGTTATGAGGAAGAATCCCGCGCAGTATTGGCGCAGGGCAATATCCATGGCAAGGCACTGAACTACGGTGACACCCATCACCCGGCTATATCTGAAACCAAGGGCGAATACAATGGCCGTTGGTTGTTTATCAATGACAAGGCCAACCCTCGCATCGCTGTCAACGACCTGCATGACTTCGAGACCAAGCAGATAGTAGTCAACCCACTGTATAAGAGTTCCCATGGTGGCGCCTTCGTAACTGAAAATACCGAGTACGTCATCGAGGCCGCCCAGTATGCTGCCCCATACGAAAATAAATTCGTTCCGCTGGAAGAGTTCAATGAAAAGTATCGTGGCGGTATCACCTACTGGGAGTTTAATAACGATTCCGGTCGCATTGAGCCAGAGAACTCCTTCTCGGTAGAGGCTCCGCCTTATAGCCAGGACCTTTCCGATGCCGGTAAGGGCCCTAGCCATGGCTGGTCTTTCACCAACTCCTTTTGTACCGAGCGCTATGTCGGTGGTATCGAGCGCGGCCGTCCGCCATTTGAGGCCGGTTGTTCCGCCAAGGATACTGACTTCATGCATGTGGTGAACTGGAAAAAGGCTGAAGAGTTGGTCAAGGCTGGCAAGGCCAAGACCATCAACGGTCACAAGGTCATCACCATGGATGTCGCGGCTAAAGAAGGCGTGATGTTCCTGATCCCTGAGCCCAAGAGCCCGCATGGTGTGGATGTATCACCCGATGGTAAGTTCATCATCGTTGCTGGTAAGCTGGACTCACACGTGACCGTGTACAGTTTCGACAAGATCCAGGCTGCTATAAAGGCGAAAAAATTTGAAGCCAAGGATCCATACGGTCTGCCTATCATCTCCTTGAAGGATACTGTGCACAAGCAGGTACAGCTAGGCCTCG
>JBAYOW010000051.1:0-13601 GCA_041678005.1 Thiohalomonadaceae bacterium | reverse complement strand
CACCTGGACCGGTTCGATGGATCTGCAGCGTTTCTACGACTACGCAAACGAGCCGCGCTACAATCTCGATGGCACCCGCAAGCTCGACCGCAGCCCATCTTATTGGGTGGTGGACCTGAGTGGCCGTTACCGTTTCAGCAAGCGCACCGCCCTGGTGTTCGGCGTCAACAACCTGTTCGACTACAGTCAGACCGACACCGAGGACTTTCTCTGGGTCAACGGAGACGGTGAGTTCGATGTAACCCATTTCTGGGGACCGAGCCGGGGCCGGCAGCTGTACGCCGGTGTGCGCGTCGAACTGTAGATCCTGCGGTGTATCCACTGAAATGGGGAGAGCATGGCGGCAATTCGGGGGGGGAGTGTGAATTGGGGGGGCAGTTCCTGTATCCTCTGCGCCTTCGTTTTGTCGCGCAAGCATCCTCTGAGGATACCAAGATGAATACCTCCACTACCGGCGGCCTGCTGCTCGTCGGCCAGCCCAATGTGGGCAAATCTGTGCTGTTCCATGCCTTGACCGGTCGCTATGTGATGGTCTCCAATTATCCTGGCACCACGGTTGAGGTGTCGCGTGGCAATGCCTGTTCCCTGGGCAACTGTCCAGTGCTGGATACGCCTGGTGTCATCTCCCTGCCTTCGCGCACTGGCGATGAACATGCCACCACCCGCGCATTATTGTCGGAGAAGGATGTTGTTCTGCTGCAAGTTGGCGATGCCAAGAATCTGCGCCGCACCTTGCAGCTGACCGCCTTATTTGCCGAGATGGGTCAGCCAATGGTGTTGGCGGTGAACATGGTGGATGAGGCCGAGGCGCGTGGCGCACACATCGATACGATTGCCCTGACCACTGAACTTGGCTTGCCAGCGGTGGCGACAGTGGCCACCCAAGGCAAGGGCATTCCAGAGTTGGAGGCCGAGTTGAAAAAGGCGCCTGTGCCGCGCTTCAAGCTGGAATACCCAGCTGAAATCGAGCAGGCACTGGATAAGATGGCTGCCTTGTTCCCTGCCGATGTCCTGGCTCCGCGTGCGCTGGGGCTGCTGTTTCTGGCCGGTGACAATGAGCTGGAAATATGGCTGGCTGGGTGTATCAGCGCCGATCATCTAGGTGCTTTGCGTGGCCATCGTGATTTGCTGCAACAATCTTTTACTGAGCCTTTGTCTGCCATCTTGCAGCAGACGCGCATGGACTTTGCCGATCGCGTGGCTAGTCGAGTTATGCGTACCGCCGTTCAAACTACCAGCGGCCTCGCGCAGCGTCTTGGTTTTCTGTCTGTGCACCCGTTTTGGGGCTGGCCGGTGTTGTTTGCTGTGTTGTATGGCATTTATTGGCTTGTTGGTGAATTTGGTGCCGGTACGCTGGTGGACTTGCTGGAGGAACAACTCTTTGGTGAGCTCATCAATCCCTGGTTCGTGGGGGTGGTCGAAGGGCTGGTGCCGTGGTCCTGGTTGCGCGACCTGTTGGTGGGCGAGTATGGTTTATGGACGATGGGCATGACCTATGCGCTGGCTCTGATTTTGCCGATCGTAACGACGTTTTTCATCGCCTTCAGTATCCTGGAGGACTCTGGTTATTTTGCCCGCCTGACGGTGTTGTCTAATCGCAGCTTTAAGGCACTGGGCCTGAATGGCCGTGCTGTTTTGCCGATGATCCTGGGACTGGGCTGCGTGACCATGGCGACCTTGACCACGCGCATCCTGCATACCAGGCGCGAGCGACTGTTGGTAACTTTCTTGCTGGCATTGGCGGTACCCTGCTCTGCCCAGCTTGGTGTGGTGATGGGCATTCTGGCGGGCATCTCCTTCAGCGCGACGCTGATTTGGTTTGGCGTAGTGTTGCTGGTGCTAGTGACTGTAGGCTGGCTGGCCAACAGGCTGATGCCCGGCAAACGCATTCCCTTGATGACCGAGCTTTCGCCGCTGCGTCTGCCGGTACCGGGCAATGTCTTGCTCAAGACCTGGGCGCGGCTGAAGTGGTATCTGGTCGAGGTCATTCCATTATTTCTAATTGGTGCTTTCCTGCTCTTTACCCTTGACCGTTTGGGCATTCTACCCTGGCTTGTCAACGCGACTGAGCCGCTGGTGACCGGTTGGCTGGGTCTGCCCAAGGAGGCGGCAGCAGCATTTTTGATGGGCTTTTTGCGGCGTGATTTTGGTGCGACTGGTCTGTTTGCCATGAGCTCTGCCTTGAGTGCCCAGCAAATGGTCGTCGGCCTGGTTACGCTGACCTTGTTTATGCCTTGCTTTGCCAACCTGCTGATGATTATCAAAGAGCATGGTCTGCTCCGCGCTATGCTGATGTTAGCGATGGTCACGCCGCTGGCGTTTTTCATTGGCGGCCTGTTGCACCATGCACTGACTCTGCTTGGTTGGGGAGTATGAACATGCCGAGTACGCAATTATTGAGCAATATCCCCGCCCATAGCGATGCGCGGGTGGTGGGTTTTGCTGCTGATATCGAAGAGGGTTTGCGTGAACGGCTGCTGGCCTATGGCTTGATCCCAGGACAAATAGTGCGGGTGATGGCGCAAAGGCCGTTGACCTTGTTGCAAATTGACTACACCGAACTTGCGCTGGAAAAGGAGCTGGCAGCCTGCGTGCTGGTGAAAAAGCAGGCGTGAGATCGGCACTTATTTTTACACTGTTGTTGTTCAACTTTTCAGCGCTATCTGCTGCGGAGCGACCCGACTTCGAGTTGGCCCGCGTTGACAGCGCCGGTTTCGTGCGGTTGGCGGAGTTGCCGCCGCGTCTCACCCTGATCAACTTTTGGCGCCATGACTGCCCGCCCTGCGTGCGCGAACTGCCCCTGCTGCTGGCGGCGGCGGAGGAGGGTGGATTCCGGCTCATTACCGTCGCCGTGCAGAGCCGCGCCGAAACCCGTGCCTACTGGTCGCATACCCCGGGGCGGCTGGACGCCCACCTCGCCCTGCTCGCCCCCGCTAATCCCGTTGGCCTGCTGCGCCGCTTTGGCAATCGCAGCGGTGCCTTGCCACACAGCGTCATGCTTGATGCCGGTGGTTATTTCTGCGCCCAGCGCACCGGCGAGGTGAATCAAGCCTGGTTGGGGCAGGCGCGGCTGCAGTGCGATTGAATGTTGTCTAGTAGCTCTGTTTTGCCACAGTGCGCGGTATTTTCCTGGCGCGAGTCTATCGGGGCAGCGATGCTTGTCGATACTCACGAGGGCAGTATTTAACGCTTTCTTGATCTACATTAATATCTTGCACGGATTAGGGTTTCTTTTTACCCTGTTTTCAGACATAGATCAAATCCAATTACCTTGGGCCAAGTTTAATTTCTCACCATAGCCAAGAAAGGGTGTGACTATGAAAAGGAAGCTGGCTTCAGTAGCAATTTCTGCCGCAGCCCTGGCAGCAGGCACCGTCACCACCAGTGCGGCCGCCAAGGAACCCATCGACCCGCTACATCCGGTGCAGCAAATCAATCTGGTTCAGGTGGAATTGAGCAAGAAGCTGTATTTTGATCCGTGCCTGGTTTTTTTGAGAGTAAATCAGAATGGCTTGACTACTGCCAGGATCACTACCGCGACGAGGATCAATACAGGGAGTTCGTTGAACCAGCGATAAAATACATGACTGCGGGTATTTTTGTCGGCGGCAAATGCCTTGACCAGCCTACCGCAATACCAATGATAGACATAAAGTAACGCTACCAGGCTGATTTTCAGATGCAGCCAGCCCATGTGTTTGTAGGCAGCCCAGGCAAATTCCCACAGCAACCACAGTCCCAGCACTAATACAGCGATGGCGCTGGGTGTCATGATGCCGCGATAAAGTTTGCGCTCCATTATTTTGAAACGCTCGCTGCCTGCCTGATCAGTGGTCATGGCGTGGTAGACAAATAGCCTAGGCAGATAGAACAAGGCAGCAAACCAGGTGACCACGGCGATGATGTGTAAAGCCTTTAGCCAGAGCATGTCAAAGCATCCCTATGATCTTGTTGCGCAACTGTTCGATGTCTACTTCACCTAATTTTTGCTGCACGATGCGTCCTTGTGGGTCGATGAGGAAGGTGGTTGGGGTAAGTTTCACGTTGCCAAAGGCACGCGCAGCGGCACCATCAGTATCAAGTGCAACGGTATAAGGCATGGCGCGTTGTTTGACCACAAAACGTACCTGTTCAGGGGGATCGTAGTCCATGGCAATGGCAAGAATGTTGAATCCCTTGGGGTTAAGCTCTCGGTAAAGGTTGCTGAAGTGCGGAATCTCGGCCACGCAGCCGGGGCAGGTTGTCGCCCAGAAGGTAACCAATAGCGGCTTGCCTCGATATTGTTCCAGGTTTATCGGGCTCTCATCTATGGCGTTCAGACTGATGTTCGGCGCTGCCTTGAGACCGGCAGGGCTGAACCAGAAATAAGCCAGCAGCCCCAGCAGGGCCACGGTAAAGGCGGCAATGAGATAATCTTTTTGTTTCATGTCAGGTGTGTGATCGTTCGATTGGATAGATTGGCGCAAGGGATGCAGTGCATGGCGACTATAGTACAGCAAGGCTGTGAGGAAAACCGTTGCTGGTTTTCATAGTGAAGTCCATATGGCAATGAAAACAAATTGAAAGTCACATGTAACTCGAACAGTTTCATGTAACTATTGGGGGAGCTGGAAAATGGTAAATAAGCAAGTGAATGCGCTGGTCGAGCTTGTGCACTGTCTGATCGTGTCCCTGGGAATGGCAAAGTAAAGCCCATGGTGCTTTTGCTTTATTGTCTGCAGGCTTATCATGGGTGACTTCATAAGTTTCAGCACAGGGTTATTGGCATGATCAAGGCGGGCATTGTTGGTGGCACAGGCTATACTGGCGTTGAATTGTTGCGTTTGCTGGCAAGTCATCCTGAGGTGGAGCTGAAGGTTATTACCTCGCGTTCTGATGACGGCACCCCAGTAGCCGAGATGTTTCCAAATTTACGTGGCCGGGTGGATTTACGCTTTACCGCTCCTGATATGGCGGCGCTCAAGCAGTGTGATGTGGTGTTTTTTGCCACGCCCAATGGCACTGCGATGCATATGGTGCGTGAATTGCTTGATGCCGGCGTGCGTATCATCGATTTGGCGGCTGACTTTCGGATACCGGATATTGCCTTGTGGGAAAAATGGTATGGCATGCGCCATGCCTGTCCGGATTTGGTGGCACAGGCGGTGTACGGCCTGCCGGAGACGAATCGTGCCGCGATCAAAAATGCCCGTCTGCTGGCTAATCCTGGCTGTTATGTAACAGCAGTGACGCTCGGTTTTCTGCCATTACTGGAGCAGGGCATTATTTCACTGACAGGTCTGGTGGCCGATGCCAAATCCGGCGTCAGCGGTGCTGGGCGCAAGGCTGATGTGGGTATTTTATATGCCGAGGTGGAAGGTAGTTTCAAGGCCTATGGTGTTAAGGGACATCGCCATTTGCCGGAGATCAGCCAAAATCTGGACCATGCAGCCAATCAACCGGTGGGTCTGACTTTTGTGCCGCACCTGCTGCCGATGGTGCGCGGCATCCATGCAACTCTTTACGCGCGTCTGGAAAAACCACAGACAGATCTGCAGGCATTGTTTGAGCAGCGTTATGCGGGTGAGCCTTTTGTTGATATCCTGCCGTCAGGTTCTTTCCCTGAAACCCGTATGGTGCGCGGCAGCAATATGTGTCGCATGGCGGTACATCAACCACAGGAAGGGGACACGGTAGTGGTGTTGTCGGTGATTGATAATCTGCTCAAGGGGGCTTCCGGACAGGCGGTACAAAACATGAATATTATGTTTGGCTGTACTGAAACTGCTGGTATTGACCAAATCGCGGTTCTGCCATGAGCCGACTGATTGTCAAGTCATATCGCCCCTGGCGTTTGCCACTGATTATTCTTGGTTTGCTGCTTGGTTCTGTCTTATCTGGTTGGGGCTTGTTTGAATATGGCCGTTACCGCGCAGGTTATGACGGTCTGACAGCACAACAGACGCTGGATGAGTTGGCGCGAAAAAATACTGAGTTGCAGAATCAGATTATTAGTTTGCGGGAAGAAAAAGCAGTATTGGAACGTAGTATTCAGATCGATAGACAGGCTTATAAGACACTGGAGGCCATGGTGAGTGGCCTGCAGGCCGAGGTGATTGACCATAAGAGTGATTTGGCATTTTATCGCGGAATCGTCTCGCCCAAGGAAGCCCAGCAGGGTTTGCGGGTGGAGACATTTGATGTTGCGGCCAATAGTCAGGAAAACGGCTATCACTTCAAGCTGGTATTGACGCAGGTGTTGAAAAATGAGCGTCTGATCAAGGGCAAGGCAAGGTTTGAGGTGGAAGGGCTGCAGGGAGGAGAGAATAAAGTATTGTCACAACATGAGGTTATGACAGATACAAGTAAGTTCTTTTCTTTTAACTTTAAGTATTTTCAGAATTTTGAAGGCGATTTGACGCTACCAGATGGGTTTGTTCCTTTGCGGGTGGTGGTGAGAGTCGATGAGAGCGGTGGCGCAGACAAGATCGAAAAGATCATTGAATGGCCTACAGAGGAGGCATAAAGGGACATGTTTGGAAAATCAAAATCAGCAATGACTAAAAGCGCCAAGATTGACACCTTGATCGGCCAGAATACCGAATTGCGTGGTGACGTAATTTTTAGTGGCGGCCTGCATATAGACGGTATATTGAAAGGCAACGTCATTGCTGATCAGGACAGCGGTTCGGTGGTGAGCGTATCTGAACGTGGCTTGATAGAAGGTGAGGTACGGGTGCCGAATGTGGTGTTGAATGGTGGTGTGGTGGGGGATGTTTATGCGTCTAACCACATTGAATTGGCCCCAAATGCCCGAGTTAAGGGCAATGTCTATTATAAGATTATCGAGATGGCCGCTGGCGCTGAGGTGAATGGCAGCCTGGTTCACCGGGTTGAAGGTGATTTGGAGCCATTGAAGCAGCTGACGGATGAAAGCATTGCGCATGATTCTTGACTAAACAGCTGGGGATAAGGATAATTGACGTATTCCAATCCAGCGAATCCTTAGATTCCTCCAAATATTAATGGAGACTAGACCATGAGTGATGTAGATAGCCCTCTGATTTTCACTGCCAACGCCGCCGGCAAGGTGAAGTCCTTGATAGAAGAGGAAGGCAATAGCAGTCTCAAGCTGCGCGTATTTGTATCTGGTGGGGGCTGTTCTGGTTTTCAGTATGGCTTCACCTTTGATGAGGTGGTCAATGATGGTGATACCACTGTGGAAACAGATGGCGTTACCTTGCTTATTGATCCTATGAGTTTTCAGTACCTGGTCGGTGCCGAGATAGATTACACCGAAGGGCTGGAAGGCGCGCAGTTTGTCATCCGTAATCCAAATGCTAACACGACATGTGGTTGCGGTTCTTCCTTCTCGGCTTAGTCTTGAAGGGTAACCTGGCAAAATCTAATCTGCCTCAGCTGACCTGCGGGTACATGTAATTAGATAGCGTTTTTACAGCAGCCCTAATATGATAAAACCCCAGCCCAATGAAATGGCTGGGTTTTTTTTTATGTATGTATATTAATGGCTGGAGTCGTCTGCTGCAGGTTGTCTGCTGCAGGTTTTGGCAGGCAGCCTTAATCTGCTATCCTTTGTTTTTTTTGGTTGTTGATCGGAGAACAGGATGAGCGAATATCTGCCAGGGCTTGAAGGCGTTCCTGCCACCCGCTCCAATATCTCCTGTATTGATGGTGAGCAGGGTATTCTTGCCTATCGAGGTTACCCTATTGAGCAGTTGGCCGAGCATAGCTCCTTTGAGGAGACTACCTTGCTATTGCTTGATGGCACACTGCCAACAGCGGCGGAATTGACTGAGTTTGATGATTACCTGCGTCGTAACAGACGGGTGAAGTATAACATCCGTGAAATGATGAAACACCTGCCGGTAACCGGCCACCCGATGGAGTTACTGCAAACTGCGGTGGCAAGTCTTGGGATGTTTTATCCTGACAAGGGTTGCCTGACTGATATACGGATGTGTGACGGCCTCGACTACATCCATAACATGACGGTAAAGATTATTGCTCGCATGCCAGTGCTGGTGGCTATGTGGGAGCATATCCGCAATGGCTATGATCCGATTGCCCCTCGATGTGATCTTAACTTTGCTGAAAACCTGCTTTATATGTTCAATGGAGAGGATCCTGATCCACTGTTTGCCAGTATCATGGACACCTGCCTTGTGCTGCATGCCGAGCACACTATCAACGCCTCTACCTTTGCTGCTCTGGTCGCCGGCTCTACACTGGCCAGTCCCTATGGTGTGGTGGCAGCCGCCATCGGTACTCTGTCGGGCCCTTTGCACGGCGGGGCCAATCAGAAGGTAATAGAAATGTTGGCGGAGATCGGCGCGCCACATAAGGTAAAGCCCTGGCTGGAGCAGAAGTTGGCTGCCAAGGAGAAAATCTGGGGCTTTGGTCATCGTGAGTACAAGGTGAAAGACCCGCGCGCAAATATTCTGCAAAAATTGGTGGAGAAGCTGGTTCACGCGCGCGGCGTCAGTGCCGAGTTTGAAACGGCGCTGGCACTGGAGGAAGCTGCGGGGGAATATTTGGGGGCTAAGGGTGTGTATCCTAATGTCGACTTTTACTCTGGTATTTTATATGCCGAGATGGGTATACCACCAGATCAGTTTACTTCAATATTTGCTGTAGCGCGTTCGGCTGGCTGGTTGGCTCACTGGCGTGAACAGTTGAATGATAATCGCATCTTCCGGCCAACCCAGGTCTATATCGGTGAGCCGTTGCGCGAATATGTGTTTATTGAACAGCGCTGAACCGGCCAGGGAAGATGCTGCCCAGGATCACAGCATGGCGTGCGCCGGTGACCGTGGGTATGTTCCCGGCCTGCGAGCGCATGGTCTGCCGTGCCAGCCAGGCAAAGGCCATGGCCTCTACTGCTTGTGGCTCAACTCCGAGTATTGCCGTGCTGTGCACGGGGATAGGGGCAAGCAGTTCAGCCAACTGTCGCATAAGAGTGGTATTTTTTACGCCACCACCACAGGCAAACACTTCTGCTGTGTCTGCTGCGCTTTGCATGATGGCTCGCGCTGCACTACAGGCCGTCAGCTCCACTAAAGTCGCCTGTACATCCTGCGGGGCTTCTGACCCATTAAGATATGATTGCAGCCACCTCAGATGAAAATATTCTCGCCCAGTGCTTTTGGGTGGTGGCTGACTGAAATAGGGATCGGCCAGCAGTTTGTTCAGCAAGTCAGGCAGGACATGGCCGCTGGCGGCCCAGGCCCCATTGGCGTCGTAGTTAGCGTCGTGCTGCAGGGCTATCCAGCCATCGAGCAGCACATTTCCAGGGCCGGTGTCATAACCAATAACGCCTTTGTCAGTATCAGTCGGCAAGATGGTGATATTGGCCATGCCGCCAAGATTGATGATGACGCGATTATGTTCTGGTGACTGGAATAAGGCAGCATGAAAGGCTGGCACCAACGGTGCTCCCTGACCACCTGCTGCAATATCACGACGACGAAAATCTGCCACTGTGGTGATGTCGGTGTGCTCGACAACAAGATTGGCGTCACCGAGTTGCAGGCTGTAGGGGTAGGGACCAGACGGGTGGTGGCGCAGGGTCTGGCCGTGACTACCAATGGCAGTTATTTTATTGGCAGCAAGGCCGGACAAAACCAGTAATTCCTGTACGGCCTGTGCGTAAAGCTTGCCAAGACGCACATCCATTTGCAGTAAGTCATGCAGCTCGACCTTGCTGGCGTGACTGAAGTACAGCAGCTCCTTACGTAATGCCGGCGGATAGGGGTAGTGGTGGCTGGTAATGATATGTGGTGGAGAATCTTGAAAATCCACCAACAGGGCGTCGATACCATCAAGACTGGTACCAGACATCAGACCTATATAAAGCTCGCTGGACAAGGCCTTATTCAGTGATTGTCCATGGCTAATGTGGTCTGTTTGACGGCCTCCAATTGTGCCAGACGAACCTGCGCCTGCTGCTGGAATTGGACACGATATTTGTTGTCAATTGGCTCGGCAGTGGGCAGTTTGACCGTCAGCGGATTGCGGTGTACGCCATTGACCAGAAATTCGTAGTGTAGATGTGGGCCGGTTGCAAGCCCGGTCTGGCCGACATAGCCTATAATCTGGCCTTGTTTGACCCGCGAGCCAGTGCGCACCTTGGGATTGAAGCGAGACATGTGAGCGTAGAGGGTGCGATAGGCGCCGCCATGCTGCAAGATGATGGTCTTGCCGTATCCGCTCTTGGTGCCAATAAAGTCGATGCGGCCATCGCCTGAGGCCTTGATAGGGGTGCCTGTGGGTGCTGCGTAGTCGACGCCACGGTGCGGGCGCTTGACACCAAGCACAGGATGATAACGCTCTGGACGGAAGCCCGAACTGATACGCTTGAAATCTACCGGTGAGCGTAAAAATGCCTTGCGCATGGACAGGCCTTCCGGGGAGTAGAAACTTACATTACCCTCATTGTCTACGTGGCGGACCGCCTGATATTTACGCCCTTGGTTGATAAATTCTGCAGCCAGGATGTTGGTGTCTGTCAATGGCTCACCATCCAGATAGGCCTGTTCATAAAGCACGGTAAAGCTGTCGTTTTGGCGTATGTCGAGAGCAAAATCGATGTCCCAGCCAAAGATATCCGCCAAATCCATGATCAGGCTATCCGACAGGCCGGCCTGCTGACCTGCGACAAAAAATGAGCTTGTAATAGTTGCGCTGCTATAGGCCAGATGTTTATCAACCGAACGGGTGATTTGACGAGTAGTAAAATCATTGCCGTTACGCTCGACCAACAAGGTGGTCAGCTGGTCGATGTGGTAGTGCAATACCTGTAGTTGTTTTTTCGATTCGTCAATCTGAAAGCGCAATATCTGACCTGGTCGTAATTGGCGCAAAGTGGCAGTCTGGCTGGCATTGGCCTGCATCATGGCGTGGAGCTCGCCAGCGCTTAATTTGAGGTGATGGAATAGTGAAGAAAGCGTATCACCTGAACGTACAGTGACTTCTTGCCATGGCAGTTCAGTACTTGCAACATGAACATCTATAGGCTCAGCCGTTATGTTGGCTGCTGGTAGTTGTAGCGTTTGGATGGTGGGCTCATGACGAACGGCAGCGGCATCATCAGCCGGTTGCAGCAGTGTAACCAGACCAATTAAAACCGCCGTGGCCAGGATAACAAGGGAAATACTGCGGCGTGGTCCGGGCTTGAGTTGATGGCTGCCGGGCGCCGACCGTCTATAGGGGTTAATTTTGTTTAAGATATTGCGGTAATACACGGAAATATCTCGCAAAAAAGTTGACATAAATTAACCCGTTACAGGTTTGAGGTCAATGATATTTATAGGACAGGAGCTCAAGCACTTGGACATGATCGCAGCATAGCTTGGTGGGAAACGAGCGTCACGTCGCATAATTGTACTTGCAAAGCATGTGTGCGGCTTATGGTATGTCCGTGTAAGCTTAATAGCTTTGGTTTTTTACTGTTGCTGTTACGCAGTGGAATTCACTAATGAATCTAACGGGGAGAAATAAATGAGCAAGACCGAGGAGACACTGGCATTACTCAAGCGCGGTGTCCACGAAATTTTGCCGGAGGAAGATCTCAGGGCCAAGTTAAAGGAGGGGAGGCCACTGCGTATCAAGGCAGGATTTGATCCCACCGCACCTGATCTGCACCTCGGTCACACAGTGTTGATCAATAAGCTACGTCAGTTTCAGGATCTGGGTCATGAAGTGATGTTTCTGATAGGAGATTTCACCGCCATGATCGGCGATCCCAGTGGCAAGAGCACGACGCGGCCACCTTTGACGCGCGAGCAGGTCATCGAAAACGCCCAAACTTACGAACAACAGATCTTCAAGATACTCAATCCAGAACAGACCTTGGTTATGTTCAATTCCAGTTGGCTTTCTGGTTTGAGTGCAGTTGACATGATTCAGTTGACCAGTCTGCATACAGTAGCACGCATGCTTGAGCGTGAGGATTTCAGTAAGCGCTATGGTAGTGGCCAGCCGATTGCGAGCCACGAATTCCTCTATCCTCTCATTCAGGGCTATGACTCGGTAGCCATGAAGGCTGATGTAGAGCTTGGCGGCACCGATCAGAAATTTAATTTGTTGGTCGGTCGTCAACTACAGGAATCATATGGGCAGAAGCCGCAGGTTGTGATGATGATGCCGATCCTGGAGGGGCTGGATGGAGTGCAGAAGATGTCCAAGTCGCTGGGCAATTACATAGGCATACACGAGGCGCCTGATGAGCAATTTGGCAAATTGATGTCCATCTCGGATGATTTGATGTGGCGTTATTTTGAATTGCTCAGCTTCCGTCCTGTGACCGAGATAGAACAGTTGCGCCAGCATGCAGCGGCGGGGATGAATCCGCGCGATATCAAATTTATGCTTGGTGAAGAGCTGGTTGAACGTTTTCATGGTCATGGCGCTGGAGTGCGTGCGCGGGAAAATTTTATCGCGCGTTTCCAGCAAGGGGCGCTGCCAGAACAGCTCAACGAAGTGACTTTGATTGCAGGCGAAGGTTTGCCGCTGCCCCAGCTGCTGAAACAGGCAGAGCTTACAGCGAGCACCTCGGAGGCCTTGCGTATGATTCAACAGGGAGCTGTGCGTATCGATGGTGAGCGTGCTGAAGATAAGAATACAGCTTTCAAGGCAGGGGCTGAGCATATCTTTCAGGTAGGCAAGCGACGTGTTGCGCGGGTAATTTTGGTTTAGATATTTAAGTATCTGGGCATAGAAATGCCTGTGTATAATTATATATGTCGGCACGCTGGTTTTGTGGTTGACGTAGCAATTTTCCTGCGTATAATGCGCAGCTCCTTAGTCAGTAGCCAGTTGGGCGATGGCAAGGAGTAACGGTTGAACAAGAGCGCGGTAAAAAATATATTGCCGGCGCTATTGACGAAACCAAAAGGCAGCGTATAATGCGCGCCTCTTGCCTCGGCAAGGTGTTAGCAGGAATGCGGTTTAGAAATAAATTTCACTGACCTGCTTGACGAATACCAGGAGCTCTGTATAATTCATCGCTCTTTGCTGAAGAAAATTTCAGTGCGCTCTTTAAAAATTTGATCAGGTAATTTGTGTGGGTGCTCCGTTGATGATCTGGTTCGCCAAATATCATCGATGAGAGACCAAGCTCAATAGAGTTAGGACCTTGATTCGGTAAAGGATTTGCTGCCCTAATAGCAGCAAGGAAATCTTAAACTGAAGAGTTTGATCCTGGCTCAGATTGAACGCTAGCGGCATGCTTAACACATGCAAGTCGAACGGCAGCACGGGAGCTTGCTCCTGGTGGCGAGTGGCGGACGGGTGAGTAATGCATAGGAATCTGCCTGGCAATGGGGGACAACTTGGGGAAACTCAAGCTAATACCGCATACGCCCTACGGGGGAAAGCGGGGGATCTTCGGACCTCGCGTTGTTAGATGAGCCTATGTCTGATTAGCTAGTTGGTGGGGTAAAGGCCTACCAAGGCAACGATCGGTAGCTGGTCTGAGAGGGCGACCAGCCACACTGGGACTGAGACACGGCCCAGACTCCTACGGGAGGCAGCAGTGGGGAATATTGGACAATGGGGGCAACCCTGATCCAGCAATGCCGCGTGTGTGAAGAAGGCCTGCGGGT
>JBAYOW010000050.1:0-13674 GCA_041678005.1 Thiohalomonadaceae bacterium | reverse complement strand
TTGAGCCCCAGGGCCGATCAATGGGCAGAGTTTTGCCAGGCTCAATGTGCTGCATTACAAGTGCCATGCACAGTGGTGCGAGTATCAGTGCCGGCGGATGGCAGTGGGCTAGAAGCAGCCGCACGCACAGCGCGTTATGCGGCACTTGAGCAACATCTGGGTGCAGATGAAATTTTGCTTACGGCACACCACCAGGACGATCAGGCAGAAACCTTGTTATTAATGTTGCTACGTGGTGCGGGTGTGACAGGACTTGCCTCCATGCCGCGCTGGCGACCTTTTGCCCGTGGCCTTTTGGCCAGACCATTGCTCGATATCCCGCGTGCTGCATTACATGCCTACGCGCTGCAGCATGGGCTTGCCTGGGTGGATGATGAAAGCAATTTCGACACCAGCTTGAAGCGTAATTACCTGCGCCATGAAATCCTGCCACGCCTTATTAAAAGTTGGCCTACAGCACTGCAAACTCTGGCACGAGCAGCGGCACATCTTGCCGAGGCGGATGGTCTGTTGGCAGAGCTGGCGGAGATGGATATTGAGCAGGTGCGAGGTAGTCGTCCTGACACTTTGTCGATTACTGGTCTGCAAAAGCTCAGCGCAGCCCGTCGGCGTAATGTCCTGCGCCATTGGCTGCGCCAGCTGGCCTTACCCTTGCCTGATACCAGCCAGTTGCAAAGATTGGAGCAGGATATGTTCACGACGCGGGCCGATGCCAGCCCCCAGGTAAATTGGTCTGGGATCGAGACACGGCGTTATCGCGATGATCTCTATGCCATGAAGCCCCTGCCTTCTGCGCCAGAAATTGAGTTGCCCTGGGATTTAAGCAAATCATTGCTACTGCCTGATGGCCGTAGGCTGCAGGCAGTTCCAGCCATTGGCGAGGGACTATCTCTGGAACGCTTGCAAGACACGCATATTAGCGTGCGTTTTCGTCGTGGTGGCGAACGCTGCGCACCTGTTGGCCGTGGCCATAGTCACGAGCTGAAAAAATTGTTTCAGGAGTCAGGTGTGCCTCCTTGGGAACGTGATCGCGTACCCTTGATTTTTGTCGATGACCAATTGGCACAGGTAGTCGATTATTGGATCTGCACTGCCTTTGCCGCCAAAAGAGAAGAAGAAGGCTGGTGTTGTCGCCTTATTGCGCGCGCAGACATTGCAAGCCAGGGCGAAAAACAGGACAATTGCCCCGGCCTGTTCAGTTCTTCCCCCTGACCTCGAAACCCATTGATGACTAAATATATTTTCATTACCGGCGGTGTCGTGTCCTCCTTGGGCAAAGGCATCGCCTCCGCCTCGCTTGCTGCGATTCTTGAGACGCGCGGTCTCAAAGTCACCCTGCTCAAGCTGGATCCATATATCAATGTCGATCCGTGCACGATGAGCCCGTTTCAGCATGGCGAGGTCTTTGTCACTGAAGATGGTGCTGAGACGGATCTCGATCTGGGGCATTACGAGCGCTTTGTGCGCACGACAATGACGCGGCGCAATAATTTTACTACGGGCCGGATCTACGAAAATGTCATCCGCAAAGAACGCCGTGGTGAATATCTGGGCGGCACGGTGCAGGTCATTCCGCATATTACCGATGAGATCAAACGCAGTATCAAGGCCGGTGCTGAGGGCTATGATGTGGCCATGGTGGAGATCGGCGGCACAGTAGGTGATATCGAGTCATTGCCTTTTCTCGAAGCCATTCGCCAGATGGGTGTGGAACTTGGCCGCGACAATACCCTTTATATACATCTCACCTTGATGCCTTATATCCCTACGGCTGGCGAACTGAAGACTAAGCCGACACAGCATTCAGTCAAGGAATTGCGCTCCATTGGTATCCAGCCGGATGTGCTGATCTGCCGGGCCGATCGACCCATCCCGGAGGATGAAAAACGCAAGATCGCCCTGTTTACCAATGTCGAGGAACGAGCTGTAGTTGCCAGTCTCGATGTTGACACCATCTACCGTATCCCTGGCCTGCTGCATGAACAGGGGCTGGATCAAATTGTTATCGACAAGTTGCGCCTTGAGGCCAAAGCCGCTGATCTGAGTGAATGGGAAGCGGTAGTGGAGGCAATGACCAATCCAACAGGCGAGGTCACGATTGCTATTGTTGGCAAATATGTCGATTTAACCGAATCCTACAAATCACTCACTGAGGCCCTGATCCACGGCGGGATTAAAAATCGCACCAAGGTAAGGATCGTCTATATCGATTCTGAGCAAATTGAAAAACAAGGCACTGCCTGCCTGCAGGGGCTGGATGCGATCCTCGTGCCTGGCGGTTTTGGTGAGCGCGGCGTGGAAGGCAAGATTCAGACTGTGCGCTATGCGCGAAAAAACAAAATACCTTACCTGGGGATCTGCCTGGGTATGCAAGTGGCTGTGATCGAATATGCCCGCAATATGGCGGGACTGGCAGATGCGCATAGTACCGAGTTTCGTCTGTCCACTCCTTATCCGGTGATTGCCTTGATTAGTGAATGGACCGATACCCAGGGGCGTATAGAAAGACGGGATCAGGATTCGGACAAGGGCGGCACCATGCGCCTGGGTGGGCAGCAATGCCAACTGGCTGCTGGCAGTCGGGTGCGCGAGCTGTATGGCAAAGACATTATTACCGAGCGCCACCGTCATCGCTATGAATTCAATAATGGCTATCGTGCTGTTTTGGAGCAGGCTGGCCTGCAAGTTACTGGCACATCGCTGGACGGCAATCTGGTAGAGGTGATCGAGCTTCGCGATCATCCCTGGTTTGTGGCTTGTCAGTTCCACCCGGAATTTACTTCAACACCACGCGACGGCCATCCCCTGTTCAGCGGCTTTATTCACGCCGCTATGCTGCAGCGTGATAAGCAAGTATCTTGATAGGGTTTTTAATGTTAAAACAAAGTGTTACCGGGCTTTGTTGATGTTGTTTATATCATATGAGGTTGTTGCTGGAACAAGTTGGCGCAGGTCATAATTCAGCCAGGTTTATTGGACTGGAGCTAAACAAACACTTACCCAAGCGCCACATAAAATAAGTTTCAGATTATTATAATTTTTAGGAAATTCAAATGCATAAAGTCAAGATTAAAGACTTCACTGTAGGTCAGAACGAGCCGCTGTGTGTAATTGCCGGCCCTTGTTTGTTAGAAAATGCCGATTTAGGTATGCGCGTGGCCGAGCATATGGTCAAGTTGGCAGAACGCTACAAGTTCAATTACATATTCAAATCCTCCTATGAGAAAGATAATCGAGGCGCAGCCAGCAATGATCGCGGGCTTGGTATAGACGAAGGTCTCAAGGCCCTGCAGAGCATAGGCCGCGAATTCAATGTCCCCGTGCTCAGCGATGTGCATCGTGAAGACGACTGTGCGGTAGCGGCCGAGGTGCTGGATGTGCTGCAAATCCCGGCTTATCTATGTCAGCAGACTTCCCTGCTGCTGGCGGCAGGCGAGACTGGCAAGGTTATCAATGTGAAGAAGGGGCAGTTTCTGGCACCGGAAAACATGGAATCAGCCATCGATAAACTGACTTCAGTTGGCAACCACAACATCCTGTTGTGTGAGCGTGGCTCAAGCTTTGGCTACAACCGCCTGGTGGCCGACATGCGTGCCGTGCCCATTATGGCTGGCTTGGGCTATCCGGTGATATTTGACGCCGGTCATATCGTTAGAATCTACGGTATCAGTTCCAAGGACCCACGTGGCGGTGAGCCACAGTTCATTCCTGCACTGACCCGTGCTGGTATTGCAGCCGGTGCTCATGGTCTGTTTGTAGAAACTCATCCCGACCCCATGACAGCACCCTGTGATGCATCTTCCATGCTTAAGTTGGAACAAATGGAAGAGCTGATTAAAATGGCGACCGGCGTACATGCATTGGTACAGTCCTGGGGCGTGAGCTAATCCATGTCCATTATCACCGACAGCTCGCTAGATCAGGGTATGCAGGAACGTCTGCACGCCATCAAACTGATCGTACTGGATGTAGACGGCGTCTTGACCGACGGCTCTATCACCTATGCCGAAGATCATTCAGACATTAAGTCCTTTCATGTTCAGGATGGCTTTGGCATTACTCTGGCTCGGCAGGCTGGCCTGCAATTAGGTGTGTTGACTGGCCGTAGCGCCAAGGCCGTGCAGCGTCGTGTCGACGAGCTGAAATTTGATTTTTACGAGCATGGGTATTTCTATAAGCAGGATGCCCTGCAGGATATGATCAAGGCGGCAAATGTAACGCGTGATGAAGTGCTGTACATGGGTGATGATGTGCTTGATCTGGTCTGCCTGCCCTATGTGGGCGTGTTTGTTGCCCCAGCCAACGCCCAGGCACGTGCCAGGCAAGCAGCAAGCTGGGTGACGGAACGTCGTGGTGGTGATGCGGCAGTGCGGGAAATGATCAACACTTTGTTGGCTGCACAAAACAAATTGAAAGAAACCGAAGATTATTTTCTGACTAATGCTTGATTTTGCAAGAATTGACGATGGAGTAAACTGATGAAAATTTATGTGGACAGTGCAGATATCAATCAAATCAAGGCCGCCCAGGAAGTAGGGCTGTGTGATGGGGTGACCACCAATCCCACCTTGATCGCCAAGACAGGCAAATCCATGGATCAGGCGATCAAGGATATCTGCGCGATAGTCGATGGCCCGGTGCATGCAGAAGTGCTGTCGCTTGATGCCGATGGCATCATCAAGGAAGGGCGCGAGCTGGCGAAAATCGCCAAGAATATCGTCGTCAAGATCCCGATGTGCAATGCCGGCCTGAAGGCAGTCAAGGTCTTTGCCGATGAGGGCATCAAGACCAACGTTACGCTGATCTTTTCCTCCAGTCAGGCCATACTCGCTGCCAAGGCAGGCGCAACCAACGTCTGTCCATTTGTCGGTCGGCTGGATGATATTTCCAATACAGGTACACAATTGATTGATGAGATCGCCAGTATTTTTGATAATTACCCATCCATTCAAACTGAAATTATCGTTGCTTCTATTCGCAACCCTCTGCACGTCATTGAGTCAGCCTTAAGTGGTGCGGGCATCTTTACCATCCCTGGCAATGTTCTAAAGCAGATGGAAAAACATCCTTTAACGAACATTGGTATTGCAGCATTTTTGGAAGATGCCAAAAAATTTACCTGAGCCTGGATAACAGTTACTAAAACAAAAGCAAGCATTGGAATTGGAGTTCTCATGTCAGAGAGTAAAACGCAAATAGCAGATATACGCGCCCGTGAAATCATCGATTCACGCGGCAACCCCACTGTCGAAGCCGACGTAATCCTCATTTCTGGTCACATCGGCCGCGCTGCCGTGCCATCCGGCGCATCAACTGGCTCGCGTGAGGCTATAGAGCTGCGTGATGGTGATAAAAAACGTTACGGTGGCAAGGGCGTGCAAAAAGCTGTGGCCAATATTCTTGGTGAGATCCGCCAGAAGCTGGTTGGTATGGATGCCCTGGAACAAGAGGCCATCGATCAGGCCATGATCGAACTGGACGGCACGCCAAACAAGGCACGCCTCGGTGCCAATGCACTGTTGGCTGTATCTCTGGCTTCGGCCAAGGCGCTGGCTAATGCGCTGGAATTGCCACTTTATCGTAACCTGGCAACCGCAATGGATAACAAAAACCTGCTGTTGCCCACACCTATGATGAATATCATCAACGGTGGCGCACACGCCGACAATAATGTCGATCTGCAGGAATTCATGATTGTGCCAGTCGGTGCCCCCAGCATCACCGAGGCCATACGTTATGGTACCGAAGTCTTTCATGCGCTGAAAAATGTGCTGCATGCAAAGGGCTTGAACACGGCGGTGGGAGATGAAGGCGGCTTTGCACCAAATCTGTCCTCCAACGAGGCAGCAATCGAGGTTATCCTGGAGGCAATTGCGGCCGCTGGGTACAAGGCGGGTGGAGACATCATGATCGCCCTTGATGTAGCTGCCTCCGAGTTTTACAAGGAAGGCCGTTATGAGCTGGCCTCGGAAGGCAAGAGCCTGAGCTCGGCCGAGTTTGTCGACTATCTGGCGGCCTGGGTAGATAAATATCCCATCATTTCCATCGAGGACGGCATGGACGAAAATGACTGGGATGGCTGGAAATTACTCACCGAAAAGCTGGGCAAAAAAATCCAGTTGGTAGGTGATGATTTATTCGTCACCAATACCGCTATCCTCTCTGAAGGTATAGACAAGGGTATCGCCAACTCCATCCTCATCAAGGTCAATCAAATCGGTACCTTGAGCGAGACCCTGGCCGCGATCAAAATGGCGCAGATCAACGGCTATAGCGTAGTGATCTCACACCGTTCCGGTGAAACTGAAGACACTACCATTGCAGACTTGGCCGTTGCCACCAGTGCAGGACAAATCAAGACCGGCTCCATGTCACGCACTGATCGCGTGGCGAAATATAACCGCTTGCTGCGTATTGCAGAATCTCTGGGCAGCAAGGCTCGCTATGCCGGACGTGATGCCTTCAAACGATGATCACCATAGTTTTTGCCCCAGCCATTTGGCTGGGGTAAACGAGCGATACTCATGAAGAGGCTGTTGGCCGCCATCCTCCTTGTCTTTCTGGCGGCCTTGCAATATCGCCTCTGGTTCAGCGATGGCGGCCTGGTCAAGATGTGGCAGCTATTTAACGCAGCAGAGGCGCAAAAGCAGGAAAATTCTCATCTGTTAGAACGCAACCGCGCACTGGAAGCCGAGGTCATAGATCTGAAGCAAGGTCTGCAGGCCATCGAAGAGCGCGCCCGCACCGAGCTTGGCATGGTGAAAAAGGAAGAAACATTTTTCCAGATCATCAATGATCCCGAACCTGCCATGCCAGAAAATTCCGCACAGCCATGAGCAGGTTCTGGGTTGTAATTCCGGCGGCTGGCGTGGGTGCTCGAATGGGTGCAGATCGGCCCAAGCAATACTTGCCCTTGTGTGGCAAGACAGTTATTGAACACACGCTTGCCTGCTTCACACATCATCCAGCCATCGCCGGTATCGTCCTGGCCTTATCTGCTGAAGACCCATATTGGCCAGCCTTGCAGATTGATACAAATGTGCCGCTACACACTGCTACAGGTGGTCGGGAACGTTGTCATTCAGTTCTGCATGCCCTGCATCTGTTGTTGAAGCATGCCGCTGCAGATGACTGGGTTTTGGTGCATGATGCCGCACGACCATGCCTGACCCGCTCTGATATCGACAAGCTGCTTGCAAGCTTGTGCGAGGATGAGGTGGGCGGCATTCTCGCCGTACCGGTGCGCGACACCATGAAACAAGCTGATGAAGCAGGGCGCATTCAAAAAACCGTGGAGCGCGACCAGCTCTGGCATGCCCTGACGCCACAGATGTTTCGTCTGGGTTTATTGACCAAGGCATTGACTCAATCCCTTGCCGACGGTTTTGCTGCCACTGATGAGGCCTCGGCTATGGAACATCTTGCGTACCATCCAAGGCTGGTGGCAGGGCGGTCGGACAACATCAAGATCACCCAAGCGGAAGATTTGGCCCTGGCTGAATTTTTTCTACAATCCTAAAGAGGCAAAAACATGAGCCTGCGCATTGGTCATGGCTATGATGTGCATGCCTTTACCGAAGGCGATCACCTTGTACTTGGTGGGGTGCGCATTCCGCACGATAAATCATTCAAGGCCCACTCCGACGGCGATGTATTGATACACGCTGTTTGCGATGCGCTGCTTGGCGCAGTTGCCCTGGGCGATATCGGTCATCACTTCCCCGATACAGATGAGCAATATCGTGGCATAGACAGCCGCCAGCTATTGCGTAAGGTGGCCGCACTGCTGCAACAACAGGGCTGGCGCGTACACAACATCGACAGCACCATCATTGCCCAGGCCCCAAAACTCGCTCCGTATATCGAAACCATGCGCACTCATCTGGCCACCGATTTAAACATCGAACCAGGACAGATCAACATCAAGGCCACCACTACTGAACACCTTGGTCACATCGGCCGCAAAGAAGGCATCGCGGCACATGTGGTAGTGCTGGTGACAGCCTTGTAAATTATTAGCTATGCGGATTAAAAATTTGAGCCTGCACCTGAGCGGCTATTTTCTATGCAGCAATAGCGCCAAGCTTGGCGTGCAAACATCCAGACCGCAACAACCACTGCCTTAATGGACTTTAAATTGAGCTTTCTCGAGCTGCCAAACTGGACCTATGCCTACGGTGAGCCGTTGTGCCAAGGTGTGCTGCGCACAGTTGTCGAGGATTTTGTGGTTGATGAGGAATTAGCTTATCAGCTGGATGGGCGTGGTGATTATCTTTGGTTGCAGGTACGTAAACGCCATACCAATACCGACTGGCTGGCGCGTGAGCTGGCTGTCTTTGCAGGTATCAAACCATCTGCCGTGAGCTATGCAGGACTAAAAGATCGTCATGCCTTGACCACGCAGTGGTTCAGTCTGCACTTGGCTGATGAGTCACCTGATTGGGCAAATTTTTCCCTGCCTGGGATAGAGATTCTTGCCATAAAACGGCACCGACAAGAGCTCTGTCGTGGTGGTTTGCGCGGGAATCATTTTCAGCTGTGTATACGCCAATTGCAGGGTGATCTAACAAATTTGGCACCACGCTTGCAGCAAATACAAACATGCGGTGTGCCTAACTATTTTGGCCAACAACGTTTTGGTCTACAAGGCGCTAATTTAGCTGCTGCTGATACCTTGTTTGCCGGTCGCCGTCAGGAGAGCGACAGACATAAGCGCGGACTGTACATTTCGGCTGCACGGTCATTATTATTCAACACTGTATTGGCCAAACGCGTGTGGCTGGGCAATTGGCAGCAACCCCTGGCGGGGGAGGTGTTGAGAGTAGGGGAGACAGATAGTCTGGTGAACTGTGAACAGCTAACACCGGCGATCATTACACGTATTGCTCAAGGTGCACTGCATTTGACTGGACCGCTGTGGGGGCGTGGCCCATCACTGGCGAGCGGCGAGGTTCTGGAGTTGGAAAATGCCGCTCTGGTCGACTATGCCAGTTGGCAGCTTGGGCTTGAGGAGCGTGGCTTACAACAGGAGCGCCGGGGCCTGCTTTTGCGGCCGCAGAATTTCACCTGGCAGTTGAATCGAGACAAGCAGGAATTGAATTTGAGTTTTTATCTGCCTGCTGGAACTTATGCCACAACCGTAGTGCGCGAGGTAATACAAACCACAGCATAATTAACCCATTTTCAACAGCACATATATTGCGCCTGCGCCACCATCAACAGGTCTGGCCGAACAAAAGGCCAGTACTTCATCGCGTTGTTGCAGCCAGTAATTGACCTTACCTTTGAGTATGGGCTGTCGCTGCAATGAGCGATTGCCCTTGCCGTGGATGATGCGTACACAACGGATTTGTTCATGGCGGCAAGAGTTGAGGAATGCCACCAGTAGATTGCGTGCCTCAACTACCGTACAGCCATGCAAATCCAGCTCAGCCCCTATGGCATATTGGCCACGGCGCAGCTTACGCAAGACCTTGTGTTGCAGGCCGCTACGGGAAAACAATAATTCATCACAGGTTTCCAATAACTCTGGATATTCCGGGTCTGACAATAGATCCTGTACAACTTGCTGCTCGTCTTCTTGCTGCTTTTGTAGCTTTGCTGCAGGTCCTGGCTGGCTGCTTGGCAGTTTATCTGTGGCAAGCGGCTGCACATCGGCCATGGCCGAGCGGAACAGCTCGCTTTCCTCTGCGCTCAATGGTGGCGGTTTCTTTTGCATGACAGACCAAGTTTAACCCGCATGCATCATTAAAGCATGAGAGAAGTCATGACTTGATCTGTGTGTTTACTGACGGCAGGAGCAGTATATTCCAATCCATAAATGAGTCTGAAGATAAGTTGAATTGATGCGTTTTTCATTGGAAACTCTCAGCCCAAGGGATTCCTCGGGGTCAGACACTATTTGTTCTCGATTTATTCTATTGAATGTTCCAAACTGGGTCTAGCGTCGACCTCAGAGCAAGATCATACTTTTTAATACGAGGATCAAAATTACTGAATAGCATTGATGCCATGCGGATTTATGAAATAGAAGTTTGTGGCTGACGACGAACAAGGGCGCAATAACCAACGGGCATTGCGCCTGATGTAGAAGACCTGCACCTATCCCGTCATTCCCGCAGGCTGTTCACCCTCTCCCCCAGCCCCTCTCCCGCAAGCGGGAGAGGGGAGCTTTGAGCAGGGGCTTTGGCCACGACGGGTGTTGCACGTAATGTATGACGCAATAACCAGCGGGCATTGCGCCGGATGTAGATGTTCATTCAGTAGATGTTGGTGTCATAGCGACGTTCAGTCATCAAGCAACTATTCAACTCGGAATCGTCATTCCCGCGCAGGCGGGAATCTAGGTGGCACTGCTTTTTAGGTTAAAAAAATAAACAAGTATGATTTTGCTCTAGCGCCGACCTGACAAGGCTTCGCATAACGCTGGAATTCACGAAATAGGGCGTCTATACTTTTTCAATTCGGTGATCGGTGACATCTGTCGATCTGGATCAGGAAAACCTGCCAGTGAGCATTATCAACCGACTCTTTCGAGAGGATGAATAGATGGGTCCATCTGAAAAAAACCACTCCGATGAGATGCCGTCTTCTACACCTGAACCTTCATCGGGCGAGAAGTCCCACAAGCATGGAGCGGCCCCCAGCCATGCTGGTCACGACAACCATGACAAGCACGAGGGCCACTCTCCCGCGATGTTCCGGGACCGGTTCTGGCTCTCGCTGGCTCTCACTGTTCCGGTGGTCTTCTGGTCGGCCCATATCCAGGATCTACTCGGCTACCGAGCCCCGGCATTCCCCGGATCGGACTGGATTGGGCCCGTGCTCGCCACGGTCGTCTTTGTCTACGGCGGTCTGGTCTTCCTGCAGGGAGCATGGCGGGAACTGAGGGAACGACTGCCTGGGATGATGTCCCTCATCTCGCTTGCGATCACGGTCGCCTTCCTGTTCTCCTGGGTGGTCCAGTTCGGGCTGATCGAGGCGAATGCGCTGTGGTGGGAATTGGCCACACTGGTCGCGGTCATGCTGCTTGGTCACTGGATCGAGATGCGATCCATCAATCAGGCTCAGGGGGCATTGAAGGAACTGGCGAAGCTCCTGCCGGACACCGCGACGCGGATCACCGCTGGCGGCGAGGAGAAGGTTGCCGTCAGCGCGTTGCAGAATGGTGACCTCCTGTTAGTGCGTCCGGGTGAGAGCGTTCCCGCGGACGGCGTAATTCGCAAGGGCGAGAGTGACATCAATGAGGCGATGATCACCGGAGAGTCCAGGCCGGTGAAGAAACGGGAAGGCGACGAGGTGATCGCCGCCACGATCAACGGAGAAGGATCTCTGCGCGTCGAGGTCACCGGGACGGGAGAGAAGACCAAGCTCTCCGGCATCATGCGGCTTGTAGCCGATGCACAGAAATCCAAATCCAGAGCGCAGCACCTGGCTGACCGCGCGGCGCGGCTTCTAACATTCGTGGCAATCGGTGCCGCCGCCGTCACGCTGTTGGTCTGGCTGTTGGTGGGGGCAGCGATCGACTTCTCGGTGGTGAGGATGGTGACGGTGCTGGTGATCGCCTGCCCCCACGCGCTCGGATTGGCCGTGCCCTTGGTGGTGGCCATCTCGACGACGCTGGGGGCCCGCAACGGTCTTTTGGTGCGGGACCGGCGTGGGCTTGAGGAAGCCCGCAACCTCGACACCGTGATTCTTGACAAGACAGGGACATTGACACTCGGCGAGTTCCGGGTCGTGGCCATGGCCACTGCAGAAGGCATGGCGGAGGACGAAGCGCTTCGCATCGCGTCCGGTATCGAAGGGGAGTCCGAGCACCCAATCGCTCGGGGCATCGTGAAGACCGCTGAGGACAAAGGCATAGAGGTTCCTGCCGCCGAAGGCTTCCGCGCCCTCACCGGCAAGGGCGTGGCGGCCATGATCGAAGGCACCGAGTACCACATGGGCGGTCCAGCGCTCCTCAAGGAGGAGAAGGTCCAGGTGCCACCGGTGCTTCAGGAGACCGCCGAGGCCGCAGCCAGCCGAGGGCAGGCAGCGATCTATCTCGTTCGCGAAGGCCGTGCCCTTGCCGTTTACGCCGTGGCGGACGCGATTCGTGAGGAAAGCCGCGAAGCTATCGTGGCGCTGCATGAGAGGGGTATCCAGGTTGCCATGCTAACGGGCGATGCACAGGCTGTGGCCGATGCTGTTGCGAAGGAGCTCGGAATTGACATCGTGTTCGCGCAAGTGCTGCCCGACGACAAGGCCAGCAAGGTTCGCGAGCTTCAGGCCCAGGGCAAAAAAGTTGCGATGATTGGCGACGGCGTGAACGACGCACCGGCCCTGGCTACGGCCGATGTCGGGATTGCGATCGGCGCGGGGTCCGACGTCGCCGTCGAGGCCGGGGATATCGTGCTCGTGAGATCCGACCCCCGCGACATTCCCCGGATCATTACCTTGAGCAGGGCCACGTACCGGAAGATGGTGCAGAATCTCTGGTGGGCGGCGGGCTACAATATCTTCGCGATTCCCCTGGCCGCCGGCGTGCTTGCGCCATTGGATATCCTGCTGACACCTGCCGTGGGCGCGGTGCTCATGTCGGCGAGCACGGTGGTGGTGGCAGTCAACGCACAGTTGCTAAAGCGGACCAAACTTTGAGCCTGCCTGGAAGTGCCCTGCCTTCGTCTTTCTCGATAAAGTTTTTCGCCGAGGCGCAGTAATGCAACGTATCTGCCCCTCATAATCCCAACCCAGTCTAAGGATCAGCTTGAACCACGGGACTTTGAATCCGCCATCGGTGACCACAATTAGGACGAGAGCTGGATGGAAGCATGGCCTTGAGTGTATTCATGAAAGATTTATGCGTGGCGGGCTTCTCCTTGGTCTTGTGATGGTATGCACCTCTTCGTAGAGCGTGTGAGAGCGCCCCTCAAGTGCCACTGCCGCGCGGATGAGAAAATGTCGATTGTGTGGATCCAGATCTGACCAGTCAACTAATATAAGTGGTCTTTGGATATTGCCTACCATGAGCATTGCCATCGTGCGATAGATCTCTTTACGTTCAGTCCATAGATGATGGTTTGATAGCATGCGGTCGGCTCGTTTAATACAGTGCTTCTCTTTTGCGCTGCTGTTAATGGAACGGCCTATACCGGTAACACTGAGACGTTGGCTATCGATGGCAGCAAGCAGACACTCGTGTAGTGCATTAAGGCGGCCATGGTGGATCCAGGAGAGTGTATTGAACAGGATTTTATGCGACACTTTGCGGGCATGCATGGTGAGTTCCTCTTTGAGTTGTGGAGACCCAATGAGATCACATATTTACCATGCATGCATTCAATTCTCTTGATCTGGCTATTCAACGTTTTGATATTGCTTGATATTTCGTGGGGATTCCTCAGGGTCAGATGCCATTTATTTAATTGGCAATGCTTTGGAAAAAACAGCTTTAATCAAATACCAGCGGGTCGAAAAATCTAAAGTCACCAGGCGGCAGCTTAATGACACGATGCAGATGTTCGGGCAAAACAACTCGGCTATGAGTAATAAAGGGATAGCGTAACCGTACCGAGCGAACAACATCGCGTAACGTATCGATTTGACGAACCAGCAAATCATTGTCGTGTCGCGCTAATAAGTTAACGGTAAAAATAATTGCCGCCTGAACACCAGACTCGCCGATAATTTGGCGTG
>JBAYOW010000049.1:0-15068 GCA_041678005.1 Thiohalomonadaceae bacterium | reverse complement strand
GATAAATCCATGCGCGGTGTTACCGACAATCAAATCACCGTGCAGTATGCGATGAGCCTTGGGACACATGGCGCACACAAATTCTGATCACCACAGGACAAGAATATGTATCGTTTTACTTTGCTTTTTTCTCTCGTTGTTTTGCTGTTCGCTGCCAACACAGCGCAGGCACGTCTGAATGTATTGGCCTGTGAACCGGAATGGGCCGCGCTACTCAAAGAGCTGGCGGGTGACAGGGTGCAAATAACTGTCGCCACCACTGCCAAACAGGATCCTCACCATATCGAGGCGCGTCCCTCGCTTATTGCGCGTGCGCGGCGGGCCGATCTGCTAGTTTGCAATGGCGCTGAACTTGAGATCGGCTGGCTGCCGCTACTGCAACGCGAGTCTGCTAACAATAAAATCCAGACCGGCCAACCCGGCTGGTTTGAAGCTGCACAATATGTCGAGCTGATTGAAAAACCAGCAAGCCTGGATCGTGCCGCCGGTGATATACATGCTAGTGGCAATCCTCACTTCCACACCGATCCGCGCAATCTTCTACCGGTTGCCGCTGCCTTGAGTGAGCGCTTGATTGAACTGGATGCGGATCATGCCGATTTATATCGACAACAACTGACAAGCTTTCAGACGCGCTGGCAAACAGCTATCGATGCCTGGCAGCAACGTGCCGCACCACTACAAGGCATTCCAGTTGCCGTGCAACACGGCAACTGGAGTTACTTGCTGCACTGGCTGGAGCTGAAGGCCATCGTCGATCTGGAGCCAAAGCCTGGCCTTGAGCCATCTGCTGCACACCTGTCTCGCGTGTTGAAAAGTCTGCAACAAACACCGGTGCGCATGGTTTTACGCGCCAATTATCAGCCAGCCCGTCCCAGCCACTGGCTGAGCCAGCGCGCGCAGATCCCTGCTGTCGAACTGCCCATTACGGTCGGCGCAAGTCCTGCCGCCAAGGATCTGTTTAGCTTATATGACGACATCATCGACCGACTGCTGGAAGCCCTGTAATGAAGGATAATATCCTCCTGATCCTGCCTGCACTGACGGCTGGCCTGCTGATCCTCGCCAGCCATGTGCCGCTTGGCCGTCGTGTATTGCAACGCGGCATCATCTTCATCGATATAGCTATTGCCCAGTTCGCTGCACTTGGTATGGTCATCATCCATGTGCTGCAGATAGATTCCGTCTGGATAAGTCAACTCGGTGCCCTGAGCGCCGCGCTCAGCGGCGCCCTGTTGTTCAACCTCACCGAGCGTCTTTGGCCGCAAATTCAAGAAGCGATCATCGGCAGCGGTTTTGTTGTTAGCTCATCGCTGGTGATCCTGCTGCTGTCCTATGACCCGCACGGCGGTGAGCACCTACAGGAATTGCTGGTAGGGCAAATCCTGTGGATAAGCTGGGCCGATCTCTGGCTGCTTGGCGGCATGAGTCTGCTGGCGCTGTTTGCCTGGTTTGGCTTAGGGCTTGAGCGATCGCGAGCCGGTTTTTATTTGCTCTTTGCCCTGTTGATTACCTTCTCGGTACAACTGATCGGTATTTACCTGGTCTTCGCCAGTTTGATCCTGCCCGCCCTGGCTGGACGACAATATTCTTTACGCGCTGGACTTGTTATCGCCTATGCCATTGGTGCTCTTGCATATATCGCAGGCTTGATGCTTTCTCTCTGGCTCGATCTGCCAGCCGGTGCGCTCATAGTATGTACGTTGACCACGCTTACGCTCAGCTGGCTATTCTTGCTGCACCAACGAGCATATTTCACCAAGTCATCAACATCTTGAGACCAACCAACAGCAAAAATAACGCAAAGAATCGTTTCAATGTATTGGTAGGCAAGCTGTGCGCCAGCCGCGCCCCCACTGGGGCAAATAACATGCTGCTAAGCGCCACACCCAGCAATGCAGGCCAATATAAATAACCAATGGCCTGCGCCGGCAATGCATCATTACCATAGCCTGTCCAGACAAAAGCCAGACTACCAGCGAGCGCAATGGGCATACCGCAGGCAGCCGAGGTGGCCACGGCCTGACGCATGCTCACGCTGCACCAAAGCAAAAATGGCACGGTCAAAGTGCCGCCACCAATACCGACTATAGCCGACACACCACCAATCACTGAACCCATCGCAGTCATGCCCAGCTTGCCAGGTAGATTACGCTGCGCCTCCGGCAATAGGGAAAAGCCCATTTGCCCCGCCACCAGCAAGACAAACACGGCAAACACACGGCTTAGATATGCGGTCGGCAACTGCTCGGCAAGCGAGGCACCAAGCATCACGCCCAGCACAATGCCGGGGATTAACTGCCACACCACAGGCCATTGCACAGCACCACGCCGATGATGCGCGCGCACCGAGGAAACAGATGTAAAGACTATCGTCGCGAGGGAGGTGCCCAATGCCATGTGCATGATCACATCAGTGACAAATCCTGATTGCATAAACACCCAAACCAGGCCAGGCACAATGATCAATCCGCCACCCACGCCCAACATGCCAGCCAAAGTACCGGCAAAAGCCCCTAACGCTAAATACACAAGCCACTCAGTCACGACAAATCCTCAGTACAGGCAAAACAGAACACACTCATAGTCATTACCAGAAAACCGGCAAGCAAGAGTATCCTATGCATAATTGCCTCAACAAAACAAATGAAACAAACATGCAAATCTATCTGGTCGGCGGCGCAGTCCGGGATAAATTATTAGGTATCGAAGCGCGCGATCGTGACTATGTCGTGGTCGGCGCCACGCCAGAAGAAATGATTGCCCAGGGCTTTCGCCCAGTAGGCAAAGACTTCCCGGTATTTTTACATCCCACTACCGGCGAGGAATATGCACTCGCGCGCACCGAACGCAAGACGGCACCTGGTTATCATGGTTTCGAGTTCCATGCCGATCCTGCCGTTACCCTGGAAGAAGATCTACAGCGTCGCGATCTCACTATCAACGCCATGGCCGAGACAGCTGATGGCCAAATTATCGACCCTTATGGTGGCCGCAAGGATCTTGCCCTTGGTCGTCTGCGCCATGTTTCAGCGGCCTTTGCTGAAGACCCTGTCCGCATCCTGCGCATCGCCCGCTATGCCGCACGCTACGCTCACTGGGGCTTTCGTATTGCACACAGCACTAACAAATTGATGAAGGACATGGTGGCCGCTGGTGAAGTGGACAGCCTGGTTCCAGAACGTGTCTGGCAGGAAGTTTCTGCCGCACTGACAGAAGATTCGCCTGCACGCTTCTTTGAAGTCCTGCGTAACTGCGGCGCACTGGCTCGTCTTTTTCCTGAACTTGAGCAGCTTTTTGGCGTGCCACAGCCAAAACAACACCATCCGGAAGAAGACACTGGTATACATGCCATGTTGGTTTTGCAGCAGGCCGCACGCCTGTCCACAGATCCTCGCGTGCGCTTTGCTGCCTTGGTGCATGACCTGGGCAAGGGCACAACACCAAAGGAACAATGGCCTGGTCATATAGATCATGAGCAACGCGGCGTCGCCCTGGTCAAGCAATTATGCGAGCGCCTGCGCGTGCCTGCTGATTACTGCGATTTGGCCTTGTTGGTAACACGCTATCACGGCATCTACCATCGTGCCGAAGAGCTGCGTGCCAACACCATGATTGATCTACTGGGAAATCTTGATGCCTTTCGTCGCCCGGAACGGGTCGAACAATTCCTGCTCGCCTGCGAGGCTGACTCACTCGGTCGTCCTGGCTTTGAGGATAAAGATTTTGCCCAACCTGAACTGATCCGTACGGCCTTGCGTGTAGCCAACAGCGTGGATGTACAGACGGTTATTGCAAATGGCTACAGCGGCAAGGCCATAGCTGATGAACTACGCCAGCGGCGCATTGCTGCACTCAAACAGTGGCAACAAGAATCAACTGAAAAAATACAACAGTCCGGCACCGAGTAACAAACGATAGATTACAAATGGCAGCATGCCGGTGCGCTCCAGCCACTTGAGAAACAGATGAATACACATGTAGGCAAATACACCTGAAATCATCACGCCGAGCAACAAACTGTTCCAATCCACCAGCACAGACTCACGGATCAGCTCTACAGTATGCAAGCCGCCCGCAAGAACGATCACCGGTATCGATAATAAAAAAGAAAAACGTGCGGCAGCAGAACGCGACAGACCCAGCATCAAGCCCGCCGTCATAGTAATGCCAGAACGTGAAGCGCCGGGAATAAGCGCAATAGCCTGCGCCACGCCAATCACAAACACATCTTTCCAGCCTATGGCATGTTCGCTACGCTGGCCACGCCCCTTGATATCGGCCCAAAGCAGCAAGGGGGCAAAAATCACCGTAGCCCAGGCAATCGCCAAGGGCGAACGCAACTCATTTTCCACTATACCCTTGAATAAAAGTCCAGCCAGCCCTACCGGAATAGTGCCAAACAAGACCGCCCAGGCAAGGCGGCTCTCGCCTATATTCTTACGCTGTCCTAATGAGCTGAACCAATCCCGCGTCATCACTTGCAGATCATGACGAAAATACCAAATCACGGCCAGCAATGTACCGACATGCACAGACACATCGAAGGCCAGTCCCTGATCAGGCCAGTCGCCAAACCGCCCCAACAAAATCAAGTGAGCCGAGCTGGAGATGGGCAAGAATTCAGTAAGCCCCTGTAAGATAGCAAGGACAATGATCTGGATAAGCTCCATGATAAAACTCAGCGTTTTTCAGCGACTATGCGCGTGTAACGCCCTTCCTTCACCAGCTCGCTGTGTATCACGGCAAAGCCGGTTTTATTCAATAGATAAATCAAATCCTCGCGTGAAAAACGATTGTGTTCCATGAAGTGAATAAAAAACTCATCCAGCTCGTCGGTGCTTATTTCACCACCAAACAAGCTTGACTCATCGGTCTGCTGACGCACATATACCTCCAGCGGCGCGCGCACCCTGTCAGCAACATAGAAACGTCCACCGCGACGCATGACACGGCTGATCTCCTGCAATAGCCGCAGTGGCTGATCCATCTCATGGATCACGATAGAGCACATCACCACATCAACACTGCCATCTTCCAATGACAAGCGTGGCTCATGCAGATCCTCGGCAACCATTTCACACCCGGCGGGCAGGTCTTGCACTGCCGCCAACATATAGGGAGCCACTTCCACACCTATGGCACGCATCCCAGGATGACGCTCAACCAAGGTCTTGATGAACTGTCCGGTGCCCGCGCCCAGGTCAACAACCACGGGTTGCGTAGAATAAGCAGGTTCCATCCATTCCTGCCATGCATGCCAGAACACATCATCAAAACGACGGGCAAATGATTCTGTAATCGACTGAACAAAACGCTCTGTATCACGGTGGTGCTTGGCAAGTGAGGCTTCAGTCTTGTGACGACGTACAGACATAAACTTGACTCCTAAATCAAATAAATTCACAAAAAACAGCAAGGTATGATACTTGCTCTCAGGCAAAAAAACGCATAGCCAACTATCCAGCAGGCTTGTCGCCTACAGCCGGTAACGCTCATCACGCAGAGAAAAGCCAGCTCCGCCATCGTGCATGCCACGACCTAACGCCAGCACCTTGAACAATTCCCCCATCTCGCCAGGCAACAACAAACGCTTCAGTTGTGCGGCAACTTCCAATTGTTCACGCAGATCATGCGTCTCCTCCGCCAAGCCTAGCAAGCCATTGCCAATGAGATAATTGGCCTGGTTGGCAAAACCCAGCACATCAAAACCAGCTTGCAGAGCTGCATTTGCCATAGCAGAAAAATCCACATGGGCGGTGATGTCTTGCAAACCAGGCAGAATCAATGGATCGGCATGACTGCGATGGCGATAATGGCACATCAAAGTGCCAGCGCTGCGCTGCGGATGGTAATACTCATGCACAGGAAAACCGTAATCAAACAACAACACTGTACCTTGCTGCACGATATCAGACAGACTTTGCAGCCAATCCTCGGCGGCAAGATTGATTTCTGAGACATAATCCTGCGGCCAGTCGTAACAACTTGCCAATATCTCTACCCGCTCAGTCAAGCGTGGCGTGCTGGCAGGTAAATCCGTCCAGACAAATGCAGATCCATCCCAGCCAACACCCAATTCTTTGATGCGGCCATGTTGCCAGCGAAAGCGATGCACCGGCATCGCATCCAATAACTCGTTGGCCAACACTACGCCGATAAATTTTTCTGGCAAACGTTCCAGCCAGCGCACGCGTGAGAGCAGGTGTGGAACCCGTTTGGCAATGGTTTGCCGCTGCTGTTCGCGCAGATCAGCACTGATCTCGAGGATGTCATAGCGACCCGGCAAGGCCGCCAGATGTTCCAGTTCCAGCAAGATATCCGCTGCCATGGAACCATGACCAGCGCCAAACTCCAGGATGCCACCAGTCGGCAATTCAGCCAGCAGTTCAGCACAATGCCGTGCCACACAGCGGGAAAACAAGGGAGATAACTCTGGCGCGGTAATAAAATCACCGTCAACTCCCAGCTTACGCGCCCCAGCGCTGTAATAGCCCAGCCCGGGAGAATGAAGCAGCAAATCCATAAAATGCACAAACGAAATGGCGCCACCGGCTGCCGTGATTTGCGCGCAAACCATCTCTGTCAGGCGTTGACTGTGCGCAACAGCAAGATCATCAGGTTGCGGTAATTCACTCAGACTGGCAGCAAGCGAAGATAAATCAGTAGAACGGGTCAAAGTAGAGTTTCCGATAAGGCTTGGTTCCGTTAAAGTGTGACAGATGAATACACTAACCAACAAGGCAATCCTGCTCACCGGCGCTGCCCATCGCATAGGTGCCACCACCACTCGACTGCTGCACAGTGCTGGTGCCAATATCATCCTGCATTACCGTGGTTCACGCGAAGCGGCGCAACGTTTGCAGCAGGAACTGCTGGCCGAGCGAGAAAATTCTGTCGTGCTGGTACAGGCCGATCTACATAATACTCATACCTTCAACGCCCTGATTAATGAAGCCCACGCCGCCTGGGGCAGGCTTGATGGCTTAGTCAACAATGCCTCCACCTTCTACCCGACCGAGATCGGTAAGGTCACAGAAAAGGAATGGGACGATCTCCTGGGAGCCAATCTCAAGGCGCCATTTTTTCTTGCCCAGGCCGCTGCACCACGCCTGCTCAAGACTAAAGGCTCCATCGTCAATATTGTGGATATCCACGCCGAGCGCCCACTCAAAGCTTATCCGGTGTACTCCATCTCCAAGGCAGGTCTTGTCATGCTCACCCGCGCCCTTGCCGGAGAACTTGGCCCGCAAGTACGCGTCAATGCCGTAGCACCAGGAGCCATACTCTGGCCAGAAAACGATATGGACGAGCTCACTCAACAACGCATCATCTCGCGCACCTTTTTGAAACGTCAGGGCGCACCAGAAGACATCGCCAAAACCGTGCTGTTTTTACTGCGTGATGCCAACTACATCACCGGCCAGGTCATTACTGTAGACGGCGGCCGCTCGTTGAATTCATAACTGGACAGGAATATTTTTTACGCTGCAGCACGCCGAATAAAATCTAGGCAAACTCAAATTCCACCGGCCACAAGGGTTGTTTCCGCTGGTCAAAATGCTCCCATAAATCCTGGTAACTTGCGTCTTGCTGCGGGTGTTTGAGTGCCGGGGCAATCTCGGCCAATGGCCATAAGACAAAGGCGTTTTTCAGGATTTCATCGCGTGGAATATCCAGTTTTCCCTCATGCAGCGCCAGATCATCGTAAAGCAATAAATCGATATCCAGGGTGCGCGAGGAAAACCGTGGCCCAGTACGCTCGCGCCCATGCGCATCTTCAATGGCATGCAGCTTTGCCAATACCTGCTGCGGGCTCATAGTGGTATCAAGACCGGCGACCAGGTTATAAAAATTATCGCCAGAAAAGCCTACCGCCTCGCTTTCATAGACTGAGGAAAGCGTCAGTTTACCGAAGCAATGCTTGAGGTCGGCTACGCCTGCGCGGATATTTTCTTCACGATCTATGTTGCTACCGATGCTGACGTAAACACGGGCCATTCAAGCCGCCTCAGGATTTATTGCCGCGCTCAATGATAATGCCCACATCACCTGCATAGCGCACGGCACCTTTTTTATTCAGCCTTACGCGCACCCAGGAGACATTGAATTCATTGAGTATGATTTCTGCCACACGCTCAGTCAGCGTCTCGACCAACTGGAAATCGCTATCACCGACAAACTGGATCAGACGTTTGGCCACCGCCTTGTAATTGAGCGTATCCTCTATGCCGTCACTGCTTGCCGCCTTGCGTATATCAGTGGCCATTTCCAGATCAAGACTCACCGTCTGCTTTATTCTCCGCTCCCAGTCATAGATCCCTATGATGGTATCGATTTTAAGATCGTTTAAATAAATGATGTCCATAAAAACCCTCTGAATAATTCCATACGCAGAGAACAGTGTAGACATTTTCAACTGTTCAATAAAAAGTATTACATGCCTAATCTTATGCTAAATTTTGTCGACCAAATCCATGGGAACCCAAAATGACTTTGCTTGATATTGTCTTGATTGCTGGTGCTTACCTGCTCGGCTCGCTATCCACCGCCATCATCCTATGTCGACTGCTCGGCCTGCCCGACCCGCGCAGTCAGGGTTCAGGCAATCCTGGTGCTACCAATATCCTGCGTTTTGGCGGTAAAAAATTGGCCGCACTGACCCTTGTTGGTGATCTGGCAAAAGGCTTGATCCCGGTACTCATCGCCAAGGCACTGGATGCCGATGCAAACATCCTCGCCGCCGTAGCCATGGCCGCCTTTCTTGGACATCTTTATCCAATCTTCTTTGGTTTCAAAGGCGGCAAAGGTGTCGCCACTGCGGTTGGCGTCCTGCTTGGCCTGTCCTGGCCTGTCGCGCTGGCTGCCCTACTCACCTGGCTGACTATGGCTGCAATATTTCGCATTTCCTCACTCGCCGCGATCACCGCCGCCGTGCTGTCACCATTTTATATGGCCTGGCTGGATGGTCGCCTGCCATTTATTGCTATGAGCTTGCTCATGAGCCTGTTTCTGCTCTGGCGGCATCGCAGCAATATTCAACGCATCCTGCGTGGTGAAGAAAAGAAAATTGCCAGGAAATAAATCTTCCATCATTTTTGCCAGGAACACACAAATCTCAAAGCGCAGGCAAGCTTTCCATCGGCCAGCGCGGTCTGGCCTGGATCGCCAATGATTCATGCTGGCCGGCCTGCAGACGCAAATAACCAGCATAGGCAATCATCGCACCATTGTCAGTGCAAAACTCCGCGCGCGGATAGTACACCTGCGCTCCTTCCTCAGCGGCAACCTCCGCCAGCCGGGCACGCAACCGCATGTTGGCGCTGACGCCACCAGCCATAACCAGACGCTTTAATCCCATCTGTCGCAGGGCACGCCGACACTTAATCGCCAGGGTATCCACCACCGCATCCTCAAAGGCGCGTGCAATATCAGCGATCGCCCCCAAATCATGCCGTCGCTGGGTAGTCATGGCATAGGTCTTGAGGCCGGAAAAACTAAAATCCAGACCGGGCCGATCGGTCATTGGCCGGGGAAAATTAAAACGTGTGGCATCGCCTTGTTCTGCCAATTTGGCCAAGGCCGGGCCGCCAGGATAGGCAAGCCCAAGCAGTTTCGCCGTCTTGTCAAAGGCCTCACCTGCCGCATCATCCAGCGATTCGCCAAGCAAGAGATAACGGCCCACGCCATCAACACGCATCAACTGGGTATGCCCACCCGACACCAGCAGGGCAATAAAAGGAAAGTCCGGCGACCTCTCCTCCAGCATAGGTGCCAATAAATGCCCTTCCATATGGTGCACGCCAACAGCCGGAACCTGCCAGGCAAAGGCCAGACTACGCGCAATACTAGCCCCCACCAGCAAGGCGCCTATAAGCCCAGGACCTGCGGTATAAGCCACGCCATCTATGTCACTGCGAGACACATCCGCCTGTATCAGACATTCGTCCAGCAAGGGCACTACCCGCCGCACATGATCACGAGAGGCCAGCTCCGGCACCACACCACCGTATTTGGCATGCAGCGCAACCTGGCTATGCAACACGTGCGCCAGCAGGCCCCGCTCCCCATGATAGAGAGCGACACCAGTTTCATCGCATGAAGTTTCTATACCAAGGATTAGTTGTGGTTTGGACATGACGCAGCATTGTCCGGACACAACAACCTTATCGCAAGGCCTGACACGATATTTAGCACAGCTTTCTTTGCATTTTGTCTCCAGGATCGTTAGAATCGCCGACTTACTGTTATCTGGCCGCACATAGGTCTTCAATTTTTCAAGGTAGGGAGCTTCATGCCGTCTGTCCGCGTCAAAGAAAACGAACCGTTTGATTTTGCCCTGCGCCGCTTCAAGCGCAGCTGTGAAAAGGCTGGTATTCTGGCCGAGGTGCGCGAGCGCCAGCACTATGAAAAACCAACCACCATCCGCAAGCGTAGCAAGGCTGCCGCAGTCAAGCGCCAGCAAAAGAAAGTGCTGCGTCAGCAGTCACGTCTGGTACGCCTGTACTAAGACCATATCTTCCAAAAGTCCCGCACGACCATGACACAGCCAAGCCTCAAACAACGTATTGAGGCCGATACCAAAGATGCTATGCGCGCCAAAGACAAGGAACGTCTAGGCACGATGCGGCTCATCCTTGCAGCCATCAAGCAGCGCGAGGTGGATGAACGTATTGATCTGGATGACAGCCAAATATTGGCTGTGCTGGAGAAAATGCTCAAACAGCGGCGGGATTCCATAAGCCAATTCGAGGCGGCTGGCCGCACCGATCTGGCGGACAAGGAAAAGACCGAGCTGGTACTCATCCAGAACTACATGCCAACCCAGCTCACCACAGCTGAAATTGACTCAATCATCGACCAGACCATTGCAGCCACCGGTGCCAGCTCGGCAAATGACATGGGCAAGGTCATGGGTTCGTTGAAGAGTCAATTACAGGGCCGCGCTGACATGAGTGAAGTCAGCGCCCGTCTGAAGGCCAAACTTTCTGCCTGATTTTTTGCAGTCACAGCAAAAGCCAGCAACATCTTTTTATTAAGCTAAAATAGGCCAATGTCTGGCCTAATTCCCCAATCCTTTATTGATGAACTCGTCAGTCGCGTAGACATTGTCGAGATCATAGATGCCCACGTGCCACTGAAAAAAAAGGGCCATGAACATACTGCTTGCTGCCCCTTTCATGATGAAAAAACCCCCTCTTTCACCGTAAGTCAGAGCAAACAGTTCTATCACTGTTTCGGTTGTGGCGCACATGGCACGGCACTCGGCTTTCTCATGGCCTATGAACACCTAGGCTTTATCGAGGCAGTGGAGAAACTGGCCACCGAGCTTCGGCTTGATGTGCCCAGGGAAGGTGGCGAGCAAAAGCCGCGCGGCCCATCCCTGCAACCCCTGTATGACATGTTGGGGCAGTGTGCCCAGTTTTATCAAAAACAACTGCGCCAGCACCCACAACATCAGCAGGCCATTGACTACCTGAAAAAGCGTGGCCTGTCCGGTGAAATCGCCGCGTCCTTTGGCATAGGCTACGCCCCACCTGGCTGGGACAACCTGCTCAAGGCACTGGGACAGGACGCGTCGGCACAGCAACAACTGCTCACCACCGGCATGCTCATCGCCAAAGACGATGGTCGTCACTACGACCGTTTTCGCGAGCGCATCATGTTCCCGATCCGCGACTATCGCGGCCGCATCATCGCCTTTGGTGGCCGCATCCTCGTTCAGGGCGAACCAAAATACCTCAACTCACCTGAAACCCTTGTTTTCCACAAAGGGCGCGAACTCTATGGCCTGTATGAAGTCCGCCAGGCACTGCGCGAAATTTCCCGCGTACTGGTAGTTGAAGGCTATATGGATGTCGTTGCCCTCGCTCAATTTGGTCTGCGCTATGCCGTCGCCACCCTGGGCACCGCCATTACTCACGATCATCTTGAACGCCTGTTTCGCACCACGGCAGAGGTCGTATTCTGCTTTGATGGCGACCGTGCCGGACGCGAGGCTGCCTGGCGCGGACTGGAAAACGCCCTGCCGTTGATGCGTGAAGGGCGACAACTGCACTTCATGTTTTTGCCTGATGGAGAAGACCCTGACTCCCTGATCCGCAGGATTGGCCATGCTGGATTTGAACAACAAATCCAGCAGGCACAACCGCTATCCGAATATTTTTTCAGTCATATCAGCAAACAGGCCGACATCAGCCAGCTCGATGGTCGTGCAAGACTGGTGGAACTTTGTCGCCCCTATCTGTCTAAACTACCCCAGGGCGTATATCGTCACCTGATGCTGGAGCGCCTTGCCCAACTGGCGCAATTGGAACGCAATGCCCTGGAACAGTTGCTGGGAGGAATAAATCAACCGGCAGAACCCACTACTAAGCAAAGCCGGATTAATACACCCAAACGCAACACAACTACCAGGCAAACACCATCATTGGTACGCAGCGCCATCCGCCTGCTATTGCAAAGACCAGCCCTGGCACAAGCAGTGGCTGAGCCAAAACAACTGGTTGAACTGAGCCAGCCAGGAGTCAGCTTATTGGTCGAGATGCTTGAATTACTCAAACAACACCCTAATCTGACTACAGGAGCCTTGCTGGAACATTGGCGCAATTGCGATTACGGCAAACATCTGTTTGCCCTGGCTCAGCAAGACATGCTGCTGTCACCGGAAGATGACAATCTGGCACAGGAATTTACCGATGCCCTCAACCGTCTGCAGCAACAACGTCGCCAACAACGCAGACAGGCCCTGGAGCAGCGCTTTGACTCACTTAGCGATGCAGAAAAAACTGAATACATTCAATTGCTTAATGATAAAACTTGAATACCGGACATAAATATCCCCAAACATGCTGACGGAGCTTTGGGGATAGCGGCTTTTAGTATATAATCTCGCGCTTTTCGTTTCACTACAGCCACCAGTAATGGGGCTCAAATTTTGCAGGTAACACCGAGATGAAGGAACAAAATCAGCAATCCCAGCTGAAGATGCTTATTTCCAAAGGCAAGGAACAGGGCTATTTGACCTATGCCGAGGTCAATGATCACCTGCCTGAAGGTATTGTCGATCCTGAGCAGATCGAAGACATCATCGGCATGATCAAAGATATGGGCATCATGGTGCAAGAACATGCCCCGGATGCTGACAGCCTGCTTATTTCTGACAAGGCCGTTACTGCCGATGATGAAGTTGCTGCCGAAGAAGCGGCTGCCGCCCTGGCTTTAGTCGATAGCGAATTTGGCCGCACCACCGATCCGGTACGCATGTATATGCGCGAAATGGGTGTTGTCGAACTACTCACCCGGGAAGGTGAGATCAAGATCGCCAAACGCATCGAGGATGGTCTCAACCAGATGCTGGAAGCCCTCGCCACACATCCTGAAACCATCACTACCCTGCTTGATGACTTTGATCAAATAGCAACTGGTGCCACTCGTCTTGCCAATATCGTTACTGGCTTTATCGATCTGGAAGCAGACAATACCAAACTGGCTAATCTGCCAGAAGATAACAGCGATCTAAAGGCGAATGACGCAGACGATGATGATGAAGATGCAAGGGACGACGGTGACGAAGATGCCGCCAATGTCGGCCTTGATATCGAAGACGTGCGTGTGCGTATGGAAAACATGCGCAGTCTGCAAACCAAATATCAAGCAGCAGTAGCCAAACATGGCAAAGACCATGCGCGCTGCACAAAATTACATGAAGAACTGATCGCGGCCTTCATGGAATTCAAGCTGGCTCCCAAGATGACTGAACGACTGGTCAACAACCTGCGCGAGTTAGTCGAGCGCATCCGCAACCACGAGCGCGTAACCATGGATCTCTGCACCAACAAGGGACGCATGCCACGCAAAGATTTCATCGTTTCCTTTCCAGGCAACGAAACTAATCTCAAATGGCTGGACAAACATATCAAGTCCAATAAAAGCTACGCCAAGGACCTGCAAGCAACTGCTGATGAAGTACGCCGTACGCAACAAAAATTCATCGCGCTGGAACAGGAATGCGGCCTGCCCATTGCCAGCATCAAGGACATCAACCGCAAGATGTCCATCGGTGAAGCCAAAGCACGCCGTGCCAAAAAGGAAATGGTCGAAGCCAACTTGCGACTGGTCATCTCCATTGCCAAAAAATACACCAACCGTGGCCTGCAATTTCTCGATCTGATCCAGGAAGGCAATATCGGTCTGATGAAGGCCGTGGACAAATTCGAATACCGTCGTGGCTATAAATTTTCCACCTATGCCACCTGGTGGATTAGGCAGGCCATTACCCGTTCGATTGCCGATCAGGCGCGTACTATCCGCATCCCTGTGCACATGATCGAAACCATCAATAAGCTCAACCGTATTTCCCGTCAAATGCTGCAAGAAATGGGGCGCGAAGCCACACCAGAAGAGCTCTCCGTGCGGATGGAAATGCCTGAAGACAAGGTGCGTAAAGTCCTTAAAATTGCCAAGCAACCAATCTCCATGGAAACACCAATCGGTGATGATGAAGATTCACATCTTGGCGATTTCATCGAAGACAGCAATGTCATCTCACCAGTTGAATATGCCACAGAGGAAGGACTGCGCGAGGCCACACAAAAAATTCTCGAAGGACTCACCGTGCGTGAATCCAAGGTTCTGCGCATGCGCTTTGGCATCGACATGAACACCGAACACACGCTGGAAGAAGTCGGCAAACAATTTGATGTCACCCGCGAACGCATACGCCAGATTGAAGCCAAGGCACTACGAAAACTGCGCCACCCAAGTCGCTCAGAACAACTACGCAGCTTTCTTGATTCAGAAGTCTGATCAAACACCATTCCAACTGGTTATAATAGGTGCCCGCCCCATCATCGGGCGGCGCCGTACATCCTTCGGGCCCATAGCTCAATTGGTTAGAGCAGCGGACTCATAATCCGTTGGTTCCAGGTTCAAGTCCTGGTGGGCCCACCAATTAAGCATCCAATAAAGACCAAGACCATCCATAAAACCCAGCAATGCTGGGTTTTTATTGTATATTCACCCTGCACAGCCCTACCATGTCACCCTAAAACCCAATGAACTACCTC
>JBAYOW010000048.1:0-15260 GCA_041678005.1 Thiohalomonadaceae bacterium | reverse complement strand
TTAGCTCAATGAAGCCCCTTTGGTACAAGAGCGCCATGCAATGGCCAGCATGACAAAAACCTTGCGTGGATTACACCTCGGTGTTCAGAACGGCTCTGACATGAGGCATCACGTCTTTTGTCGATATGATTGCTCAGGGTGACACGTATCTATGGATGGCGGCACGAACCTGAAGTCTGAAAATTTCCCATCAGGGATCGGCGCGAGACCTTTCCTCACGCATTTTACAGTTAGTTAAATGAACTAAGTTCTTGTTTTGCCGAGATTTATTTTAGAGGTGAAATATGGCGTGTCACAGGCGACGAATCAACCATGGATGCCAAGCACTGCTGGGCTTTATTCTATAGTTTCTGAATTGGCTTGCGATCCACTGCACTGAATGCAAGTCATTGATTTATAAAAATAATTGGCGGAAGAGGTGGGATTTGAACCCACGAATGGTTGCCCATTGCCGGTTTTCAAGACCGGTGCCTTCAGCCGCTCGGCCACTCTTCCTGTAACTACGCGCACGGCCACTGCTTTGAATTGCTTCGGCCGCTTCCTGATGTGGGCGCGTAGGATACATCATTTATTAGACTTTCTGCCAGTGGCAGCTTCTTAATAATATGAGCTATTATTATAATAGCTTGGCTTCTGTTCATGAGGGGGGATGAAACCCACCATAAAACTCGAAGATTTAAAGACTAGCGATCAACTCACGGATTTCCTGTCTATACCCAGCTGACGGCCTTTTTGCTCATCGACGAGAACCAGGCGGCAGTTCAACTGTCTCATTTATGGATTAGAGAATTAAAGTGGCTTGATATTCCTGTCTGTGTTGTTATTCTGTCGTTACTTACAAACTGGCTCTTTAGAGTATTTAACAATCTTGAGGTTAAGTAGTTATGAGTTTCAATAAAACTTCTTCGGCAGCTCCGTCAGCAGTCTTTGGACATACGACGGCAGTATATGATGCCAATAAAATGATCCGTAACACCTATTCCTTGCTGTCCCTGACATTATTGTTCAGTGCGTTCACGGCTGGGTTGGCGATGCTTTTTAATATGCCTTATCTGGGCACTGTGATAACTCTGGTGGGTTATTTTGGTCTGTTGTTCCTGACCACCAAGCTGCGCGATAGCGTATGGGGTCTGGCAGCTGTTTTTGCCCTGACTGGCTTCATGGGTTTAACCCTCGGCCCCTTGCTTAATGCCTATTTACGTCTGCCAAATGGTGGCGAGCTAGTGATGACGGCGATGGGTATGACAGGAGTTATTTTTCTTGGCCTGTCGGCCTATGCGTTAACTACACGCAAGAATTTCAGTTTCATGGGCGGCTTCCTGATAGCTGGTATTCTGGTCGCCTTTCTGGCTGGTCTGGTTGCGATTTTCTTCAGCCTGCCAGGCTTGGCGTTGGGTGTGTCGGCCATGTTTGTGCTGTTGATGTGTGGCCTCATTCTGTATGAAACCAGCAATATTGTGCATGGTGGTGAGACCAATTACATCATGGCAACGGTGACCTTGTACGTTAGTATTTACAACCTGTTCACCAGTCTGCTGCATCTGCTGGGAGCATTTAGCGGCGACGACTGATGCCTTAATCAATCAATTAAAAACCCGCTCCGGCGGGTTTTTTTATCTATGAATTACTCCACGAATCACTCAGGCACTCACTGGCTTTCCCCAACCGATCGGAGCTATATATTCCCTCCGGTAGAAAACGCTTTAGTAGAGCCTGATGGCCTGCTGGCAGTTGGTGGCGATCTGTCACCAAAGCGCATACTCAGCGCTTACCAACAGGGTGTTTTCCCCTGGTATAGCCATGGTCAGCCCATACTTTGGTGGTCACCAGATCCACGCGCAGTTATCTTTCCAGACAAACTAAAAATTTCACGCAGCCTGCGCAAGACACTCAATAAAAAAATATTCCAGGTTTGTCATGATGTGGCTTTCAACCAGGTAATCAATGCTTGTGCAACCACATTACGTCATGGACAGGATGGTACCTGGATCACAACAGAGATGAAGCAGGCCTACATCTGTTTGCATGAGATGGGTTACGCCCACTCGGTCGAGAGTTGGCTGGATGGTGAGCTGGTAGGTGGTTTATATGGTCTACGTATTGGTCAGGTGTTTTTCGGTGAGTCCATGTTCAGCCATCGCGCCGATGCATCCAAGGTGGCCTTTGTCAGCCTGGTTCGCTCATTACAAGAAGATGGGGTGAAACTCATCGATTGCCAGGTCAGTAGTGCGCATCTGACCAGTCTGGGTGCAGAAGAAATACCGCGCCAGTATTTCATTGAGTTGTTGCGGCAATATGCGGGTTAGCCATAATTGATTTGGCGCCATCGCTCAAACAAACATACGGCTACAGCCGCCGCCACATTGAGCGATTCCACTTTGCCTGACATCGGGATATTTATTCGCTGACTGGCACAGGACAGCAACTCAGCAGACAGCCCCGCACCTTCATTGCCAAACACAAAAGCCGTCGGCACTTGCAGCGCTATCTCATAAATAGACTTTGTCGCCGATAGGCTGGTGGCATAGACATTGGCAAACTGTTTTGCAACAGTCGGCAAATCCTGTTGTTCATAAACAGGGATGACAAAATGTGCCCCCATACCTGCCCGTAGAGTCTTGGGTGACCATGCTTCGGCGCAGCCCTTGGAAAGGAATATCGCCTCGCAGCCTGCGGCAGCAGCGGTGCGTATAATGCTGCCAAGGTTGCCTGGATCCTGAATATTTTCCAGCAGGACAGCGCTGGTAAAAGCAGTGGTGCCTGGTTTGGGTATATCAAACACGGCCAGCACACCAGTTGGTGTTTCCACTGGTGCGATGGCATCAAACAATCCAGAACTCAAAACCAAACCGACTACCAAGTGGAAGCGGTGCAGGACTGCGCTGATCTCCTCAACTTGCTGGCTACCTTCGCGCACGACCAACAAGGCAGGTGTTTGCCCTGCATCGGCCAGAGCATGCAACAAGTGCAAGCCATCAAGCACGGTCTGGCCGGATTTACGTCGTTCACGCGGCGCGGTGGCCAGTTTTTTCAAGTATTTGAATTGAGGATTGTCTGCCGAACTTATATATTTGAAGGTCTCCATTGGTAAAACCTTACACCTTTTTGCATGAATAAGTACCAGCCTACCCCACTATTACCTGCCAACCTTGCCTTCTATGCAAGCCCTGTGCATGAGTGCAGCTATTTTACAGGACGCGAAGCTATCACGTTATTTCCCGACCCACATGCGCCCATGGGTGCTTTGGTCTACAGTGCGCTGGCTGAAACCGGCTTTCGTCGTAGCGGTAATTTTGTCTATCGACCACAATGTCCAGCTTGCCGTGCATGTATCCCGGCCAGGCTTCCCGTAGCTGAATTCCTGTCCAATAGAAGCCAACGCAGGGCCTGGCAGCGCAATCAGGATCTCTCTGTGACTATCTTGCCGACTGAATATCACAAAGAACACTACCTGCTTTATCGTGATTACATCCAGAGTCGTCATACTGGTGGCGGCATGGATGTAGATGGCCCAAGTTGTTATATGGAATTTCTTGCCAGCAAGTGGATGGAAACCCAATTCATTGAGTTTCGTCAGCAGGATGGTCGCTTGTTGATGGTTGCCGTTATAGACATGCTGGAAAATGGACTTTCAGCCGTTTATACATTTTTTGATCCCAAAGAAATCCGACGCAGCCTGGGCACTTATGCCGTGCTCTGGCAGATAGAAGAAGCACGCCGACAACAGCTACCACATGTCTATCTGGGCTACTGGATTGACCAGTCTCCACAAATGGCCTACAAAAAGAATTTCCAGCCATTAGAAATATATACTCATGGCCAGTGGCACAAACAAGGATAATATTTTCATGCGTTCATCCTGTCATGCGCGCAATGTTTTTGCCTTATCGATTAAAACAGGGTAAAATGCTCGGCTTATCAGTGGCTCAGGCTATTCAAGCCAGCGAGCAACTCCGATGGTAATTGCATGAGGTTCAAGTAACACTCGTATGGCGAAAGAAGAAGGCATTGAAATGGAAGGCACGGTCATAGATACCCTGCCCAACACCATGTTTCGCGTAGAGCTGGAAAATGGACATATAGTTACTGCCCATATTTCCGGCAAGATGCGCAAACACTATATCCGCATCCTCACAGGTGACAAGGTCACCGTCCAGATTACTCCATATGACCTAAGCAAAGGGCGCATCACCTTCCGCGCCCGTTGAAATCTAGGGCTTGGATCTCCGGCCCTGCGCATATCCAGAAAGAAACCTCAAATCGGCAACGAATTCTTGCTACCTTTAAACTGAAAATCCAGTTCATCATTGTGCACGCTTATATGCACGTGCCCACCGTCTTCCAGTTCGCCGAATAATAATTCCTCGGCCATGGGTTTTTTTAGCTTTTCCTTAATGACTCGCGCCATAGGGCGTGCACCCATTTGCGGGTCATAACCATGTTGTGCCAACCAACGCCGTGCAGCAATGTCGATATCCAGTGTGACACCCTTTTGCCCCAGTTGCGTCTCCAATTCCATGATGAATTTATCTACAACATGCCGGATATTTTCTTCGTCCAGTGGCTTGAACTGGACAACTGCATCCAGACGATTACGAAACTCCGGGGTAAATATTTTCTTGATCACCTCCATGCTGTCGGTACCATGATCCTGTTCGGCAAAGCCTATGGATCGACGGCTGGCCTGTTCGGCACCGGCATTGGTAGTCATGACCAGGATGACATTGCGGAAATCAGCCTTACGCCCGTTATTATCCGTCAGCGTGCCGTGGTCCATGACCTGTAGCAAAAGATTGAAGACATCAGGGTGGGCCTTCTCGATTTCATCCATCAATAAAACCGCATGTGGATGCTTGGTAATCGCCTCGGTCAACAGACCGCCCTGATCAAAACCAACATAACCAGGCGGCGCACCGATGAGGCGGGATACAGTGTGGCGTTCCATGTATTCCGACATATCAAAGCGCACCAACTCAATGCCAAGAATATTGGCCAGTTGGCGCGTAACCTCGGTCTTGCCCACTCCTGTTGGGCCGGCGAAAAGGAAAGAACCTATGGGTTTATGTTCGTTGGCAAGGCCAGAACGGGCCATCTTGATCGCCGATGACAAAGTGGTAATGGCTTCATCCTGACCAAAGATCATCAACTTCAAATCGCGCTCCAGATTTTTCAGGCTTTGTCGATCCGAGGCCGATACGCTCTTCGGTGGAATGCGCGCAATCTTTGCCACTATGGCCTCGATATCCTTGACGTTCAAAGTCTTTTTGCGTCTGGATGCCGGCAACAAGCGCTGATTGGCACCGGCATCATCGATTACATCTATTGCCTTATCTGGCAGATGTCGATCATTGATGTGACGTGCGGATAATTCTGCAGCAGCACGTAGTGCGGGCTTGGTGTATTTCACCTCATGGTGCTCCTCAAAACGGCTCTTCAAGCCTTCGAGTATTTGCACGGTTTCTTCTACTGAAGGCTCGGGGACATCGATCTTCTGGAAACGTCGTGCCAGGGCGTGATCCTTTTCAAAGATGCCACGATATTCCTGATAGGTGGTCGAGCCTATGCACTTGAGTTCACCATTAGCCAGGACTGGTTTGATCAGATTCGAGGCGTCCATCGCGCCGCCAGAAGCTGCACCTGCCCCAATGATGGTATGGATTTCGTCGATAAAAAGAATTGCACCTGGCTCTTTTTTGATCTGTGCCAAAACAGCCTTGAGACGCTTTTCAAAGTCACCACGATATTTGGTGCCAGCCAGTAGCGAGCCAAGATCAAGTGAGTAGACCGTGCTGTCAGCCAATACCGTCGGCACTTCGCCATCGACTATTTTCTTTGCCAACCCTTCGGCCAGGGCAGTCTTGCCTACCCCTGCCTCACCGACAAACAGGGGATTATTCTTGCGGCGGCGGCACAATACCTGAATAGTGCGCTCGATCTCATTACTACGCCCGATCAGCGGATCTATTTTGCCCTGCCGTGCCAGCACATTGAGATTGCTGGCATAGGCTTCCAGTGGAGATTGGGTTTGACTTACCGCATCCTCTTCCGCTTCACTGGAATGAATTGCCTCATCCTCATCTCCCTCCACCTTAGAAATGCCGTGAGATATATAGTTAACGATATTCAGACGGGAAATACTCTGCTGATTCAGAAAATAAACTGCCTGAGATTCCTGTTCGGAAAATACTGCCACCAGCACATTGGCGCCATTGGCCTCCTTGCGCTCCGATGATTGCACCTGAAATACCGCACGCTGCAGAACACGTTGAAAACCCAGTGTAGGCTGAACATCACGCTCACTCTCACTGGCCAGCAGAGGCACGGTATCCTCGATAAAACTCTGCAGATCCTCGCGCAATTGTTCTATGTGCGCGCCACAGGCCTTGAGTGCTGCCGAGGCTGCTGGCTCATCCAGCTAGGCCAAAAGCAGATGTTCCACAGTCATGAATTCATGCCGTAGTTCACGCGCCTTTCTGAAGGTCTGATTGAGAGCGTATTCCAATTCTTTAGTCAACATCTTTGCCTCACTTAGAAAGCTATTCGCTTTCCATCGCACACATCAACGGGTGTTGATGTTTACGAGAATAACCATTTACTTGATGCACCTTGGCCTCGGCAACATCTCTATTATAGGTACCTGCTATACCTTTGCCTTCGGTATGGACTGTCAGCATGATGTGAGTAGCTGCTGGGCGATCCTTGTTAAAAAAGGTCTCCAGGATATGCACAACAAAGTCCATGGGGGTGTAATCATCATTTAACAACACCACCTTGTACATAGGTGGACGTTTAAGTTGTGGCCGATCTTCATCAACCACCAAATCACGCTGGTCATCGTATTGATGATCGCTTCCTGCCATAGTTTCTACCTGTCACTCAATAAGCATAAATCAATTTAAATAGACTCTGCTGAAACGCCATCTGCTTGCATGGTTTTGTGCAAACGCTGCAATGCCTCGATCTGGATTTGTCTCACCCGCTCCCGTGTCACACCTATCTCCAGGCCTATTTCTTCCAGGGTATGTACATCATATCCATTCAGGCCAAATCGTCTTTCCAATACGGTGCGATGCTTGTCTGTCATGCTAGTCAACCAATGTTCTATTTTGGCACAGAGACCTTCGCCTTGCAGCAAATCCACAGGGTCAATAATACTGTCGTCGGCGATCGCCTCCAGCAGTGTGGTATCTCCATCCAGAGTCATGAATGTATCAACCGAGATCAAGCGTTCATTCAAGCCCAACATACGCCGCACATCCTCCACAGGCCTGTCTAATTGTTCGGCGATATCTTCTGGCGTAGGCTCATGTTCAAGCGTCTGTGACAGATGTCGTGCTGCACGCAGATAGATATTTATTTCCTTGACCACGTGGATTGGCAGACGGATAGTGCGGGTTTGATACATGATCGCCCGTTCTATCGTCTGGCGTATCCACCAAGTGGAATAAGTAGAAAAACGAAAACCACGTTCAGGATCAAATTTCTCCACCGCCCGCATCAGGCCCAGATTGCCCTCCTCGATCAAATCCAGCAAGGGCAGACCACGATACAGATAACGGCGAGCAATATTCACTACCAAACGCAGGTTGCTCTCAATCATGCGGTTGCGTGCACTATGGTCACCTTTGCGCGCCAGGCGGGCAAAGTGCACTTCCTCTTCTGCAGTCAATAAAGGCGAAAAACCTATTTCGTTCAAATACAGTCTGGTGGCATCCATTTCCAGGGCGGCAGCAGCGAGGGGAGCAGTCTCTTCCAACAGCTCGTCATCCACCTTGGCCGTAGCTGTAGAAACTAATTGATTATCTGTAGCTGTCACCATAAGCTCATTTGCCTCAAGGTCGAGCACAGGGGTTTTTTCATTGTCTGAAGTGATCTTTTTTTTAACCATATATTTTATTTCATCTCTGCTTGGGCAGATAACGCATGGGGTCTACTGGCCTGCCTTCCTGACGTATCTCAAAATGCAGTAGTGGTCCATCCCTGGCTGTTTCGCCCATGACGGCAATTTGTTGTCCTGATTTGACTGTGGCGCCTTCCTTGACCAACAGACTTTGATTATGGCCATAGGCACTTAAAAAAATATCATTATGCTTGATGATAAGCAGATTTCCATAACCCACCAAACCACTACCACTGTACACCACATCGCCACCAGCGGCAGCATTGACGGACTGTCCTGCCCGGCCTGAAATAGTGATGCCATTTTTACTATCAGCATCGCTGAATCTTCGTTTCACCGAACCGCTAGTCGGCCACTTCCAGTTGATGGAGGACTGGATATGTGGGGCAGGTTTTACCGCAGTTTTGCCAGGTGGTTTTGATGCTGCACTTGTATTAGCCTGATTAATTGATTTAGCTGCGATCGCAGGTTTGTTGATGGTTTTGTCTACAACAATTGGCCCTTGTGCTGTAGGTGATACGGCCAGGCGCTGACCAGGGTAAATCCGGTAAGGACTGCCTATATTATTCCAGGTCGCCACCTGACGATAATCATAGCCATGGTTCCAGGCGATGGAATAGAGGGTTTCACCCTGACGTACCGTATGATATTGCGCGGTACTTTTCTGTGTACGAGAGCCCAAATTTCCACAGCCAGTCAGCCACAATGACAAAATCAATGTAGGCAGTAAAAGCCTATAAAAATCAGCATAGCTAAGCATTGTTAATAATGAAGTATCCCGCTATGACAGCCAGAATGCTGATCCAGCCAATGCGATCGATATAAAGGCGCAAATTGCGCTCCATAGCCTCACCACCCCAAACCATCAGTCCAGCGACAAGAAAAAAACGTGCCCCTCGGCCAATGATCGAGGCCAACACAAACAAAGGAAAGTTCATCGCAATAACGCCGGCGGAAATGGTGAATAATTTATAGGGAACAGGTGAAAAGCCAGCGATAAAGATCGCCCAAAAACCCCAGGTCGAAAACCACTCGCGTACCTGTTCATAACGTGGCCATGTGCCTGTTTCATGCAATATGGGGGCAACCAGCTCAAAGGCAAACAGACCAATAAGGTAGCCCAAGGTTCCTCCTGCAACCGAGGCCAAGGTAGTGAACAAGGCATAGCGCCACGCCTTATCTCGCTTGGCCAACGCCATGGGCGCCAACATGACATCAGGTGGAACAGGGAAAAATGATGATTCCATAAAGCTCAGTAGTACCAGATAGCGTGGTGCGCGGGGATGGGCTGACGAACGCATAACCCTGTCATACACGGCAGAAAATAGTTTCATCTCAGGCACGCTCGCAGGTGCCAGATAACATTGGGACGAAGGCCACCAAATCCAGAACCTCCTGTTTGAGCTCGCCTTCCTGGCGGGTGACTAGCAGCAATTTTTGCGCACCACGTTGACCCACAGGCAACACCATGCGTCCACCTTCGGCTAATTGATCCAGTAATGCCTGGGGAATTTGTGTTGGTGCGGCTGCCACCAAAATGCCGTCAAAAGGAGCCTGCTCTGGCCAACCGGCGTAGCCATCACCGTGACGAATGCGTACATTGCGAATGTCCAGCTGCTGCAAGCGTTCGCGGGCTCGTTGTGCAAGTTCGGCGATACGCTCCACGCTGAAGACCTTGTCCGCCAGCGGCGCCAGCACCGCTGATTGATAGCCACATCCTGTGCCCACCTCCAGCACTTTATTCAGGCGTTCGCCCTGCAGTAGCGCCTCTGTCATACGGGCCACGATGTAAGGTTGCGAGATAGTTTGGCCGCTGCCTATAGGCAGGGCAGTATCTTCATAGGCGCGTGTTGCCAGTGCCTCATCTACAAACAGATGCCGTGGCACAGAACGCATGACCTCAAGTACCTGCAGATCATGAATGCCCTGCTCCATTAAACGAGTCATCATGCGTTCACGAGTACGCTGAGAGGTCATGCCTATGCCGTTGGTTTCGCGCTTCACAATGGGCAATTCCCTAACCAATCAGCCACGTTATGAATGGCATTATGACGCGTCAGATCGACCTGGATAGGTGTGACTGACACACGCCTGTTGCGCACTGCATAAAAGTCGGTGCCAGGTCCGCCATCCTGTTCTGCCCCTGCCGGCCCAATCCAGTAAATAGGTCGACCGCGCGGATCCATTGCACGAATGACCGGCTCTGATTTGTGTCTTTGACCCAGCCGCGTGGCTTCCAGGCCATCAAGCAAGGAAGTTGGCACATCAGGCACGTTAACATTGAGAATGGTATCTTGTGGCAAGGGATTGGCCAATAACTGCTTGACCAGACAAACAGCAATATGGCCCGCTGTTGCATAGTGTTCAGGCCTGTAGCTGGCCATGGAAATGGCTATTGCCGGCAGCCCAAGAAAACGCCCTTCCATCGCCGCTGCCACAGTGCCAGAGTAGATCACATCATCGCCCATATTGGCACCAGCATTGATACCGGATATAACCATATCCGGCATGCTATCAAGCAGATTGGTAATAGCCAAATGGACACAATCGGTTGGTGTGCCACTGACCCGCACCACACCATCATCCATAGTGACGGCACGGATAGGATTGTCCAGCGTCAAAGAGTTGCTTGCCCCGCTATGGTCTCGTTCCGGGGCTACTACGATGATATCGGCAATCTGGCACAAGTGCTCGGCTAGACAACGAATACCTAGAGCCTGGTAACCATCATCATTACTTATAAGTATCTTCATAAAAGGATCTATGGAAAAAAGAAAAAACAGATTGCTTACTATACCCCATGGCGCTGCAAAGACGGCAGCTCCAACCTTATCCAAAATGAAATTAGTCTGAGGGGGTGGTCATGGTTCTAACATGAAATAAGTCTGGAACGAGCTGCAACGTAATCTGGCCCCGTTCATGATGGAGGGATGAAAACCAGCATGAAACCCGCTTTGGCATTCCAATTTCATCCTTGTGGAATGGAACGACCTATACTGGTAACACTGAGACGTTGGCTATCGATGGCAGTACAAGGGCGCAATAACCATCGGGCGCCGAATGTTGCAAATCCTCCAACTGATGTTGGCGTTGCTAGTGACGTTTAGCGACAAAACAACCGCTCAACCCCGAACCGTCATTCCCGCGCAGGCGGGAATCCAGAAGGCTGCATAAGCGTGGCTGGAAAATCTTTCTTCCCTCTCCCCAACCCCTCTCCCGCAAACGGGAGAGGGGCTTTAAAGTACTGTAGGGTGCAATAACAAACAGCACGTAGTTGACTCAGCGTTACAACTCTACCCAGGCAAACTTACGGCATAATTTGCCCACTACGATTGGTGAAGACTGATTTTTGTTTCATTATTCCTGGTCAGAAAAACAGGAAAGTGGTGTAGCCAGCTATCATCGCCATGGCAAAGATGACAGCCACAAAAGCCATCAACAGCTTCATCATGAACAGAGAGCGCAACAGGATCAGCTCAGTCAGGCTGGCCCCGGCACTGCCAATGATCAGCGCCAGCACGGTTCCTGCACCTACCCCCTTGGCCATCAGCGCTGCCGCCAACGGTATAACGGCCTCAGCGCGTATATACAGCGGCACGCCAATGATAGCCGCAAGCGGGATGGCAAAAGGATTATCCGGGCCAGCGTACTGCTCCAGCAAGTCGGTGGGCATAAAGCCATAAATCACGCTGCCGATCGCAATGCCAATAATCAGATACGGCAAGACCTCAACGAAATCCGACCACGCTTCCTGCCACAAACCACTGTACCTGCCCGTAGTAGTTGCGGTGCTTTGATTGCCTCCACAACTGCTGGCTTGTGAAGCTTCCTGTGTATCACAACCACAGGAAGACACTACAACCTTGTCGTCACAAACACTGGTCTCACAGCAGGATGCAGCGACAACCTCTTCGCTGTCACAGCTATTCGTTGCGGCACAACATGATGCCACCCCACTCGCTTCACCGCGCACAAAGCGCTCAAACCCTAGTGTTTGCAGTAGCCATCCAGCAGCAAGTGAGACTATGAGCCCAGCGAGTACGTAGATGGCGGTGAGGGTCAAACCAAAGGTAGCAATAAGCAGAGCGACGATGATGGGATTCAATAGCGGAGAGGCAAATAAAAACACCATCATCGGCCCAAATCCAGCACGCGCACGGATCAGGCCTTTCAGCATGGGTATAGTCGAGCAACTGCAAAAAGGCGTGATAGCACCTAGACCGGCGGCCAGAAAATAACCCCTGCGTCGTCTGGAGCTCAGCAAGGCTTCCACTTTGGAAGGTGGGATATGGCGCTGGACAGCACCGACTAACAGGCTAATACCTATGAACAAGGCCGATAATTCGACGGTGAGAAAGGCAAACATGCTCAGGGCATCTTGCAACTGAGTGGGCATGCGACGCTCCTATGTTTCTAGATTTATCGAACAAATAGCGAGAATAGGTTCCAGTTGTCAGTTATGTCAACTATAATTCCAGAATTATAAAACTATGAATCTGAGGGTTTTCATGGAGCATGAGGAGGTTGCATCCAGCCTGGCCGAACTAGGTAATAATCATCGACTGGCGGAGTTTCGTTTTTTAGTCAAGGCTGGCCATCAGGGAGCCTCGGTCGGGGACATACAGAAGGCATTGGGTATCCCGGCCTCGACACTGTCCCATCACCTCGCGCGCATGGCCAAAGTAGGGCTGATCCGGCAAGAAAAGCACAGCCGCACCATTATCTGCATACCTCAGTATCAACATCTGGAAGATTTAATTGGTTTCCTGCGAGAAGAATGCTGCGTAGGTGTGTCGGTTGAGCATGCTGAGGCATAATCTGGATTTTACACAAGCCAAGCCCTATACATTTGCAGTCTTTTTCAACGAAGTGCCCCTGACATGACGCCTAACTGTATTTTGCGTGCCTGGGATTCACATGAGCAGGAACTGCGTGCCTTTCTACTGACACGAGTAGAAGAACCAGACGAAGCGGATGATGTGCTCCAGGAACTATTTCTGAAGCTGTTTCTGCAAGGCCATAATTTCTGTGAGGTGCAAAATCCCAGGGCCTGGCTATTCCGGGTCCTGCGTAACTTTCTGATCGATCGCTTGCGTACCGCGAAAGCATTTATTGATCTTGATTCAGACATGCCGTTTGAGCATGAAGAAAAACTTCCCATCGTCCAGCTGGAAGAGTGTCTGATGCGTAATCTGGCCCATCTGTCCGATGATGATCGGAGCGTGATTGAGCAGTGTGACCTGCAAGGCCAGCCACAGGAACGCTACGCAGAACAGTATGGCTTAACGCTGAGTGCGGTCAAATCCCGCCTGCTGCGGGCTCGACAGCGATTGAGGAAGAAGATTGTTGTGAACTGCCAGGTCAGGTTTGATGAAAACGGGCAAGTCTGCTGCCACGTGCCTAGATAAAACATATTTTTCTGCATCCTTTTGCGAGTGTCTTCGTCTTCATGACAGAACTACTTCAACCAACATCTATTTCTGGAGCGTTTATATGATCACACGATTACGCGAGCTATACGCCAGCAACGCTCATGAAGCCAAACTGCTTTTCTTTATGCTGGCAACTTTTCTGCTGATCTATTTTCTTCCCGCCGGAACTGTGCGCTTTGACAATGCAGTACTGGAGGCGGTGCGCCTGACCCACTGGTATGCTAGAGAACACGTTATTCTATGCTTGTTGCCAGCGTTCCTGATTGCCGGTGCCATGTCGGCTTATATCAGTCGGGGTGCGGTTATGCGCTATCTGGGGCCAGAGGCACCCAAACCGGTGGCGTTCGGTGTTGCCTCGGTATCCGGTACGCTGCTGGCCGTCTGTTCCTGTACTGTCCTGCCGCTGTTTGGCGGCATCTATAAGCGCGGTGCAGGCCTGGGCGCAGCGATTGCATTTCTTTATTCAGGACCCGCCATCAACATCATGGCCGTGGTCGTCACCGCCAAAGTACTGGGGGCTGAGATCGGTATTGCCCGTGCAGTCGGGGCCATTTTATTTGCACTGGTGATCGGTGCCATCATGCACCTAATCTATCGTAAGGAAGAGGCTCAGCGAGTAGTCAAGAACACTCGCGGATTCGGTGGTGATGACACAAATAAACCGATGAGTGCGATTGTGCTCTTTTTCGCACTGATGGTCGGGATACTGGTATTTGCAAACTGGGCGGCGGCCGACAGTGCATTCTGGATGCGGATTTACCAGTGGAAGTGGCAAATTACGGCATTGTTTAGCGCCGCGCTGGCTGGCTTGTTGGTTTGGCACTGGCAGTGGCCGGTGACTCAATTACTAATTCTGGCAACGGTGGTTGTGCTTGCCACGATTATCGCGCCAGCCGCTCCCGAGCTACCCTTCGCTATTGGTATTGCCGGCTTGATGCTCATCTCTGCCTTGCGCAAGCAGGATCGTAAATGGTCTATACAGAGCTGGGATTTTGCGAAACAAATTCTGCCTCTGCTGCTAGCAGGGGTGTTCGTTGCAGGCTTTGCGCTAGGCCGCCCTGGCCATGAAGGGATCATCCCTTCCGCGTGGGTCGTGATGGCAGTCGGCGATAACACACTGACCTCCACAATAATCGCCTCGGTACTGGGCGCACCGATGTACTTCTCTACCCTGACTGAAGTACCTATCGTTGAGGCATTGATGGGATCCGGTATGGGCAAAGGGCCTGCGCTGGCACTGCTATTGGCAGGGCCAGCACTTTCTTTGCCAAACATGCTGGTAATTCGCACCATATTGGGTACGCAAAAAACTGTAGTTTATTGTACGTTGGTTATAGTAATGGCTACTGTCACTGGATTTATTTATGGCAACTGGTGGTAACAACATCAGTTAAACCCGTGCCATATCAAAAACTATCTCAAAATACCTATCTCAAAATAAAGGAAAAGCAATGAAATTCACTATCTATGGCAGCAACTGTGCCAAATGCGCTCAACTAGCAGCCAACGCAGAAGAGGCAGCTAGCGCAAAAGGGCTTAAATACGAAATTGAAAAAATAACCGACACCAAGGCCATAATTGATGCTGGCATCATGCATACCCCGGCACTGGCGATTGATGGCGAGATCGTTATTGAAGGCAAGGTAATCAATGTAGGCGAGATCCAGCAGTTACTGGCTTAAGGAGGCGCTGAATAATGTTGGCGAGGCAGTCAGGGCTAGGCAAGAAACGGCGAAAAAGCGCAGTTTACACGTAGTAAATGAGCATTTTGAGCCGTTTTTTAACACCGTCCTGACAACGTAGGTAATTAGTCGCCCCTGAAATATAGCTAAGCCCATGATTTCATTGTATAATACAGTATTATAAACCATGCAAATCCTTTAATAATACGCCTTGTCAGGCTGTTTCCTGGGGGATCTAATAATAAT
>JBAYOW010000047.1:0-15464 GCA_041678005.1 Thiohalomonadaceae bacterium | reverse complement strand
CACCAAATTTCTTCGCCTGGGTTACTGTCAGCGCCGCCGTCAGTGTCGTCTTGCCGTGGTCTACGTGACCAATCGTGCCGACGTTTACGTGTGGCTTCTTACGCTCGAATTTTTCCTTGGACACGTCTGTTACCCTCTATAACTAAATGCTGTTTCAAAAAAATTCATCAGGCGGATTTTTTAATAACCGCCTCGGTTACATTGGCCGGAGCTTCATGGTATTTCTTAAATACCATTGAGTACGTTGCGCGTCCCTGTGTCTGTGAGCGCAACGATGTAGCATAACCAAACATCTCGGAGAGCGGTACCTCTGCGCGTAAAAGCTTGACGCCAGCATTATCATCCATGCCAAGAATAAGCCCACGACGACGGTTCAAATCGCCCATCACATCACCCATGTATTCTTCAGGCGTCTCAACTTCCACGCTCATTATTGGCTCAAGCAGTACTGCACCAGCCTTCAGAGCGCCTTCCTTGAAGCCCATTGAGCCGGCAATCTTAAACGCCATCTCATTTGAGTCAACATCATGATAGGAGCCATCGAACAGGGTAACTTTGACATCAACTACAGGATAACCGGCAACTACACCGTTCTTCATCTGCTCCTGGATGCCCTTATCAACTGCCGGGATGTATTCCTTTGGCACCACACCGCCGACGATTGCGTTGGCAAACTCATAGCCTTCACCTGGTTCCCTGGGTTCGAGCTTCAGCCAGACATGGCCATATTGACCACGACCGCCTGACTGACGAGCAAACTTGCCTTCCTGCTCAACCATTTTGCGGATGGTTTCGCGGTATGCCACCTGTGGTGCGCCAATATTTGCTTCAACCTTGAATTCACGCTTAAGGCGGTCGACGATAATTTCCAGATGCAGCTCGCCCATGCCGGAAATGATAGTCTGGCCTGATTCTTCATCGATACGCACACGGAAAGACGGGTCTTCCTGAGCCAGCTTATTCAGAGCCATGCCCATTTTTTCTTGATCATTCTTGGTCTTGGGCTCTACGGCAATGGATATCACAGGATCCGGGAACTCCATCTTTTCCAGAATAACTGGCTGGTCTATAGCAGAGAGGGTAGCTCCTGTCCCTACATCTTTCAGGCCAACACAGGATGCAATATCACCGGCACGAACTTCCTTCAACTCCTCGCGCTGATTGGCATGCATCTGCAGGATACGCCCTATGCGCTCCTTGCCACCATTTTGTGAGTTGTACACCGTATCACCCGAAGACATTATGCCCGAATAAACACGTACAAAGGTCAATGTGCCGACAAAAGGATCGGTCATAACTTTAAAAGCCAGTGCAGAGAATGGCTCATCATCGCCTGAATGACGCTCAACCTGTTCGCCACTATTGGCATCGATGCCCTTGATGGCGGGGACGTCTGGTGGCGCTGGTAAATATTCAATCACAGCATCAAGCATTGCCTGGACGCCCTTGTTTTTGAAGGCGGAGCCACAGAGCATAGGGAAGATTTCCAGGTTTATGGTGCGCTTGCGCAGCGCCTGTTTTATTTCATCTTCAGAGAGCTCGCCGCCTTCGAGGTATTTCTCCATTAAATCTTCAGACGCCTCAGCAGCAGCCTCAACCATCTTCTCACGCCATTCCTGGGCTGTTGCCACTAGATCAGCGGGGATTTCGCCATAGGTGAAGGTAATACCATTATCTTCTTCATTCCAAATAATGGACTTCATCTTTACCAGATCAACAACGCCCCTGAAATTATCCTCAGCACCAATCGGGATCTGAATGGGAACCGGGTTTGCCCGCAGACGCTCTTTCATCTGACGTACAACCTTAAAGAAATCTGCGCCAGCGCGGTCCATCTTATTGACGAATGCGATGCGCGGAACATGGTACTTAGTGGCCTGGCGCCAGACAGTTTCAGACTGCGGCTGCACGCCACCCACTGCACAATACACCATGCAGGCACCATCAAGCACACGCATTGAGCGCTCAACCTCGATGGTAAAATCCACATGCCCTGGGGTGTCTATAACATTGATGCGATGCTCGGGAAACTGTTTTGACATCCCATGCCAAAAACAGGTGGTCGCTGCAGAAGTAATGGTAATACCACGCTCCTGCTCCTGCTCCATCCAGTCCATCGTCGCCGCGCCATCATGCACCTCACCAATCTTGTGACTAACTCCGGTGTAGAAGAGAATGCGCTCACTTGTAGTGGTCTTGCCAGCGTCGATATGTGCAGAAATACCGATATTACGGTAGCGCGTGATGGGGGTGGTACGAGCCACAGTCAATTCCTCTTTAATACTTCCAGTTACCAGCGATAGTGCGCAAAGGCCTTGTTGGCCTCGGCCATACGATGGGTGTCTTCACGTTTTTTTACTGCCGAACCCTTTTGCTCATAAGCATCCATGACCTCACCAGCGAGGCGCAGACCCATGGACTTCTCCCCGCGCTTGCGCGCGGCGTCAACGAGCCAACGCATGGCCAGGGCAGTCCCACGCTCATTACGAACTTCAACCGGAACCTGGTAGGTCGCGCCACCAACTCGGCGGGATTTGACTTCCACCATTGGACGAATATTGTTCAGCGCCTTTTCAAACATTTCCAGCGGCTCATTGCTTTTGCCCTTTTCGGCAACGCGATCCAGCGCACCGTACACAATCTTTTCAGCGACAGCCTTCTTGCCATTCAACATAAGGATGTTGATGAAACGGGAAAGCATTTTGCTGCCATACTTTGGTTCTGGCAACACATCCCGCTTAGCGGCACTCGTTCTTCTTGACATGACCTATAATTCCTTGCGCAATTAAGATTTTGGTCGCTTGGCGCCATATTTGGAGCGCCCTTGCTTGCGATCCTTGACACCTGAGGTATCCAAACTGCCACGTACCGTGTGGTAGCGTACGCCAGGCAAATCCTTGACACGACCACCGCGAATAAGCACCACAGAGTGCTCTTGTAAATTGTGGCCTTCGCCACCGATGTATGTCGCCACTTCAAAGCCATTGGTCAGACGCACACGGGCAACCTTACGCAAGGCCGAGTTAGGCTTCTTTGGCGTGGTGGTATACACGCGCGTACATACGCCACGCTTCTGTGGGCACTGTTCCAGTGCAGGAACCTTGCTTTTTTCTACCTGACGTACGCGTGGTTTGCGTACCAATTGGTTTATCGTCGCCATTTATCTCTTCGACTCCAGCCAAAACAAACAACAGATCGGAAAACACCGACCTGCGAAAAAGAAGCGGGATTGTAAGGAGCAGCCACCGCCATGTCAAGAGCAACCCCACATGATTTATTGCTCAGCACTCTCGGTTTCTGATGATTTTGTTGTTTCTATCACCAACTCCGCAATTTCTCCACTGCTCATATGCCGCCTGCGACGACGTTCAGTATGATAGGCCAAGCCTGTACCAGCAGGGATCAAACGACCAACAATAACGTTTTCTTTCAGACCACGCAGGTCATCAACTTTGCCAGTTACTGCGGCATCAGTGAGCACGCGAGTAGTTTCCTGGAAAGAAGCCGCTGAAATAAAGGACTCTGTCGATAGTGATGCCTTGGTAATACCCAGCAGATCACGCCCATAGGTAGCAGGTAATTTGCCTTCTGCCAGCACTGCCTCATTCTCTTCCTGCAGGCGTGCCAGTTCAACCTGCTCACCTGACAGGAATTTGGTGTCACCACTTTCCTTGATAGTCACCTTGCGCAACATTTGCCGAACAATGACTTCGATATGCTTGTCATTGATCTTCACACCTTGCAGCCGGTAGACATCCTGTACTTCATTGATAATGTAGTTAGCCAATGCCTCAACGCCTTGCAAACGCAAAATATCATGCGGCGTCAACTCGCCTTCAACCAGAACCTCGCCTTTCTCAATGAACTCGCCTTCAAAGACTGTGACATGACGCCACTTAGGTATTAGCTCCTCGTATGATTCACCACCATCATTCGGGGTAATAATGAGACGCTGCTTACTTTTGGTCTCTTTACCAAAAGTCAGTATGCCGGAGATTTCTGCCAGGATAGCAGGCTCTTTTGGTTTGCGCGCCTCCAACAAATCGGCGACACGTGGCAAGCCACCAGTGATATCACGGGTCTTGGATGATTCCTGCGGAATACGAGCCACGACATCACCCACACCAACCATAGTGCCGTCCTCAAGATTGATGATGGCCCCTGTTGGGAGGAAATAATTAGCTGGCAGATCGGTTCCGGGTATCATGACATCATGGCCTTTATCATCCACCAATTTAACGATGGGCCGCAGCTCCTTACCTGCTACGCCGCGCTGTTTCGGATCGGTGATGACCAGGCTGGACAAGCCGGTTACCTCATCAGTATGTCGATTGATGGTGACACCATCGATAAAGTCGATAAACCGGACATGTCCTGCAATTTCTGTAATAACTGGATGTGTATGCGGGTCCCATTTAGCCACTACCTGACCACCCTTGACGGCTTCTCCGTCACTCACACTCAAGGCGGCACCGTAAGGTAGCTTATAGCGCTCCCTCTCTCTGCCACTATCATCCAATACGGTTAGCTCACCGGAGCGGGATACAGCGATGTGATTACCCGATGCAGCATGCTGCACTAACTTGATGTTGTACAGCCTCACTGTGCCGTTATTCTTAACGGTGATGTTGTTTACCGCTGCCGCACGCGATGCGGCGCCACCAATATGGAAGGTGCGCATGGTGAGCTGAGTGCCAGGTTCGCCGATGGACTGCGCGGCAATGACACCCACCGCCTCACCCACATTGGCGCGATGACCACGCGCCAGATCGCGGCCATAGCAGGCAGCACAGACGCCATAGCGACTCTCACAGGTGATCGGCGAACGCACATATAGTTGGTCGACCGATAATTTCTCCAGCTGCGCAACCCAATGCTCATCCAGCAATGTACCGCGCGGAATGGCCACTTCCTCACCACCAATCTCAATCACGTCTTCGGCCGTGACGCGGCCAAGCACACGTTCACGTAATGGCTCAAGCACATCACCACCTTCGATCAACGACTGCATGGTGATACCTTGCATGGTGCCACAATCCTCTTCGGTCACCACCAAATCCTGCGCAACATCAACCAGACGACGAGTAAGGTATCCTGAGTTGGCCGTCTTCAAGGCGGTATCCGCCAGACCCTTGCGCGCGCCGTGCGTGGAGATAAAATATTGCAAAACCGACAAGCCTTCACGGAAGGTGGCCGTAATAGGGGTTTCGATAATGGAACCATCAGGCTTGGCCATCAGACCGCGCATACCCGCCGACTGACGAATCTGGGCGGCACTACCACGTGCGCCTGAGTCAGCCATCATGTACACGGAGTTGAATGAGGGCTGGCGCACTGTCTCACCCTTGGCGTTCACAACCTCTTCGGTACCCAGCTTGTCCATCATCGCCTTGGCCACCTGATCATTGGTGCGCGACCATATGTCCACGACCTTGTTATAACGCTCGCCGTTGGTTACCAGACCAGATGTGTACTGATTTTCAATTTCCTTCACTTCGGCCTCGGCACGAGCCAGAATGCTTGGCTTCTCGTCTGGAATAACCATGTCTTCCAGACCAAATGAAATGCCGGATTTTGTGGCATAACGAAAACCTGTATACATCAACTGATCGGCGAAAATCACCGTATCTTTCAGGCCTAAACGACGATAACAGGCATTGATTAACTGTGAAATTGCCTTCTTTGCCAGCGGACGGTCGATCAGCTCAAAAGGCAAGCCGTGAGGTACCACATCAAACAACAACGCACGGCCAACCGTAGTAGCCTTGAGGCTTACTGTGTCCCGCAATTCACCGTCATCATCTGCCAGAAACTCGTGAATGCGCACCTTGACACGACTTTGCAACTCGACGCTGCCTGCTTCATAGGCACGCAACACCTCGGCAGTATCAGCGAATACCATACCTTCGCCCTTACCATTGACGCGGTCACGGGTCATGTAATAAAGCCCCAGCACCACATCTTGCGATGGCACAATGATAGGCTCGCCGTTGGCTGGAGAGAGGATGTTATTGGTTGACATCATCAAGGCGCGCGTCTCCAACTGCGCCTCCAGCGACAAGGGCACGTGCACAGCCATCTGGTCACCGTCAAAGTCGGCATTGAAGGCAGCACAAACCAAAGGATGCAACTGAATTGCCTTGCCTTCAATCAATACTGGTTCAAAGGCCTGGATACCCAAACGATGCAGGGTAGGTGCGCGATTCAGCAATACCGGATGCTCACGAATCACCTCCGCGAGGATATCCCACACCTCGGCACCTTCACGCTCAACGGCCTTCTTTGCCGCCTTGATGGTGGTGGCCAGACCACGATGTTCCAGCTTGGCAAAAATAAATGGCTTGAACAGCTCCAGCGCCATCTTCTTGGGCAGGCCGCATTGATGCAGCCGTAGGGCAGGGCCAACCACGATGACCGAGCGACCAGAATAATCGACACGCTTGCCCAACAGGTTCTGACGGAAACGCCCCTGCTTGCCCTTGATCATATCAGCCAGTGACTTGAGTGGACGTTTATTTGAGCCGGTGATGGCGCGGCCACGGCGTCCATTATCCATCAAGGCATCGACGGACTCCTGTAACATGCGCTTTTCATTGCGCACAATAATATCAGGCGCGGCCAAATCCAGTAGTCGCTTTAGGCGATTGTTGCGATTGATTACGCGGCGATAGAGATCATTCAGATCAGAGGTTGCAAACCGGCCTCCCTCCAGCGGCACCAATGGGCGCAGTTCTGGTGGCAGGACCGGCAACACGGTCATCACCATCCACTCCGGCTTGTTGCCAGACTCAATAAACGCCTCGATCAACTTCAGACGTTTGGTGTATTTCTTCAGTTTTGTTTCTGAATTTGTTGTCGGCAACTCTTCACGAATTCTGGTTGCCTCGGCCTGTAAATCCATGCCACGCAACAACTCATAAATCGCCTCTGCACCCATCCGTGCATCGAACTCATCGCCATATTCTTCGATGGCATCCAGGTAGGCCTCATCGGTCAGTAGTTGACCGCGCTCAAGCTGGGTCATACCAGGCTCAATGACAACAAACCCTTCAAAGTAAAGCACTCGCTCGATATCACGCAGCGTCATATCAAGCAGCAGTCCCATACGTGATGGCAGGCTCTTCAAAAACCAGATATGTGCAACCGGACTGGCAAGTGCGATATGCCCCATGCGCTCACGACGCACCTTGGTCAAGGTCACCTCGACGCCACACTTTTCACAGATGACACCACGGTGCTTGAGGCGTTTGTACTTGCCACACAGGCACTCATAATCCTTCACTGGACCAAAGATCTTGGCGCAGAAAAGACCATCGCGCTCCGGCTTGAAGGTTCGATAATTAATGGTTTCTGGCTTCTTTACCTCACCATACGACCAGGAGCGAATCTTGTCTGGTGACGCCAAGCCAATACGAATTGCGTCAAAGTCTTCAATCGGGCCTTGCTGCTTTAGAAGATGCAGAAGATCTTTCACTATCTCTCTCCTTAATTGTCCGTCATTTACTGTTCTACAGGGCCCGCCATCAACGGTGGGCACGGCGCATGGCGGACTAGTCTTGTTCCAGCTCGATATCTATGCCCAAGGCACGGATCTCTTTAATCAACACATTGAAGGATTCCGGCATGCCGGCCTCCATACGATGGTCGCCGTCTACGATATTCTTGTACATCTTGGTACGCCCATTCACATCGTCTGATTTGACCGTGAGCATCTCCTGCAGGGTATAGGCGGCGCCATAGGCTTCTAGCGCCCACACCTCCATTTCACCGAAGCGTTGCCCACCAAACTGTGCCTTACCACCCAACGGTTGCTGGGTTACCAGACTGTATGGGCCGGTGGAGCGCGCATGCATCTTGTCATCTACCAGATGGTTCAGCTTGAGCTTGTACATATGGCCTACGGTGATCTTGCGATCAAATGCATCGCCTGTACGACCATCGTAGAGATAGGTCTGCCCTGACTCTGGCAAGCCAGCCAGACGCAACATCTGGCGGATCTCATCTTCATGCACGCCATCAAAGACCGGCGTTGCCATAGGCACGCCATTCTTGAGGTTCTTGCATAACGTCAGGATTTCTTCATCACTTAGGCTATCCAGATTTTCCTTTTTGCCATTGGCATTGTAGATTTGATCAAGCAGCTTACGCAGCTCAGTAATTTTGGCCTTGGCCTCAAGCATCTGGCCAATTTTCAAGCCCAAGCCACGGGCGGCCCAACCAAGATGAGTCTCCAGCACCTGACCAACATTCATACGTGAGGGTACGCCCAACGGATTCAAGACTATATCTACCGGCGTACCGTCAGCCATGAATGGCATGTCTTCCATCGGCACGATCATCGAGATAACACCCTTGTTACCGTGGCGGCCAGCCATCTTGTCACCAGGCTGAATCCTGCGTTTCACCGCCAGATAAACCTTGACCATTTTCAACACGCCCGGAGCCAGATCATCACCCTGGGTCAGCTTGCGCTTCTTGTCTTCAAACTGCTCTTCAAAATCCTTGCGCAACTGCTTGATTTGTTCGCTTACCAGCTCCAACTGATGATTCGCATCTTCATCTTTCAGACGAATCTCAAACCATTTTTCCGTCGACAGCTCAGCAAGATAGGTCTTGGATATTTTGTCACCGGTCTTCAGCTTGTTAGGTCCACCAGCAGCCACCTTGCCAATCAGCATCTTCTCGACACGCTGGAAAATATCGTTTTCCATGATGCGACGCTGATCCATCAAGTCTTTACGCACCTGTGTCAGGCCATCTTCTTCAATAGCTTTGGCACGACTATCCTTCTCCAGACCATCGCGAGTAAAGACTTGCACATCTATTACCGTACCGTTCATGCCGGATGGCACACGCAGTGAGGTGTCCTTTACATCAGATGCCTTTTCGCCAAAGATTGCACGTAACAGTTTCTCTTCCGGGGTAAGCTGTGTTTCGCCCTTTGGCGTAACCTTACCTACAAGGATATCGCCTGAAGTTACTTCAGCACCTATATAAACTATCCCCGCCTCATCAAGCCGCGAAAGCGCGCCCTCGCTTACATTGGAAATATCTGCAGTAATTTCCTCAGAGCCAAGCTTGGTATCACGAGCCACACAGGTCAGCTCTTCGATATGGATAGTGGTGTAACGATCCTCTTCCACCACGCGCTCGGAAACCAGGATGGAGTCTTCGAAGTTGTAACCATTCCAAGGCATGAAGGCTACCAGCATATTTTGCCCCAGCGCCAACTCACCCATATCAGTAGCAGAACCATCTGCCAATACATCACCACGCACAATCACATCACCAACATTAACCAATGGGCGCTGATTTACGCAGGTATTCTGGTTGGAGCGGGTGTACTTGGTCAGGTTATAGATATCCACGCCCGACTCACCGGCTTCAGTCTCATTATCATTGACACGCACGACAATACGACCAGCATCAACAGAGTCGATCACACCACCACGACGGGCCACCACAGTAGTCCCTGAATCTATGGCCACGACTCGCTCCATGCCGGTTCCGACCAATGGTTTCTCCGGCCGCAAGGTCGGTACTGCCTGACGCTGCATGTTAGAACCCATCAATGCACGGTTCGCATCATCGTGCTCAAGAAACGGGATCAAGGAGGCCGCCACAGAAACGATCTGTTTGGGAGATACGTCCATGTAGTTCACCTTGTCAGCAGGTGACAGGGCAAATTCATTCATGTGTCGACATGAAACCAGATCATCTACCAGATTGCCTTTGGCGTCGATCGCCGCGTTGGCCTGGGCGATCACATATTCCCCCTCGTCAATGGCTGAGAGGAATTCATATTCATCCAGAACCTTGCCGTCCACTACCTTGCGATAAGGTGTTTCCAGAAAGCCATAATTATTCGGACGTGAGAATACCGCCAAGGAATTAATCAAGCCTATATTTGGCCCTTCCGGTGTCTCGATGGGGCAAAGGCGGCCATAATGAGTTGGGTGTACGTCACGCACCTCAAAACCTGCGCGCTCACGTGTCAGACCACCAGGGCCGAGCGCAGAAATACGCCGTTTGTGCGTGATTTCAGATAGAGGATTATTTTGATCCATGAATTGCGATAGCTGCGAGGAACCGAAAAATTCCTTGATTGCTGCCGAGACAGGCTTGGCATTTATCAGTTCCTGTGGCATCAACCCTTCAGATTCAGCCAGGGAAAGCCTCTCTCGCACTGCGCGCTCTACCCGCACCAGGCCAATACGAAACTGGTTTTCAGCCATTTCACCAACAGAGCGAATGCGACGATTACCAAGGTGGTCGATATCATCCACCACACCATTGCCATTACGAATATCGATCAGCACCTTGATGATATCGATAATATCTTCCTTGGTGAGCACAGCCGAGCCTTCCACTTCCTTGCGGCCGACGCGTCGATTGAACTTCATCCTGCCCACGGCTGATAGGTCATAGCGATCTTCGCTGAAGAACAGGCTTTTAAACAGATTTTCAGCAGATTCCTTGGTTGGTGGCTCACCTGGACGCATCATGCGGTAAATCTCTACCAGTGCTTCCAATGGCGTTCTGGTCGGATCGATGCGCAGCGTAGTGGAAATGAACGGGCCATGATCCAGGTCATTGGTAAAGAGTGTACGGAACGACTTAACCCCCGCCTCGCGTATCTTCTCCAGTAAGTCCACGGTCATCTCATCATTAGCCTGCGCGACCACCTCGCCTGTCAATGTGTCAATGACATCGTGCGCCAGGGCCTTGCCAACAACAAACTCAGGCGGCACATTCAGCACCTTGATCTCGGCCTTTGCCATTTCTCGTGCGTGGCGCGCAGTAATGCGACGACCAGCCTCAACCAGGACCTTGCCCTTGATGCTGATATCAAAATCAAATGTCTCGCCACGCAAACGCTCTGGCGTCAGTTCGACGGTCAGTCCTTCCTTGGTAAAGACAAAAGTATCGCTCTCGAAGAACAGTGCGAGAATTTCTTCATTGGTATAGCCCAGGGCATGTAACAGGATCGTTGCCGGCAGCTTGCGGCGACGATCGATGCGAACAAACACATTGTCCTTGGGGTCGAATTCAAGATCCAGCCAAGAGCCACGATATGGAATCACGCGGGCAGAGAAAAGCAGTTTGCCAGAGGAATGTGTCTTGCCTTTATCGTGTTCAAAGAAGACGCCTGGCGAACGGTGCAACTGCGAAACTATAACGCGCTCGGCACCATTGATAACAAATGTACCATTCTCGGTCATCAAAGGAAGCTCACCCATGTAAACTTCCTGTTCCTTGATGTCTTTTACTGGCTTGGTGCCTGCTGGTGCATCCTTGTCATAAATCACCAGGCGCAGTTTTACGCGCAAAGGTGCAGCGTAAGTCATACCGCGTAGTTGGCATTCCTTGACATCAAAGACTGGATGACCAAGACGATAGCTAACGTACTCCAATGCTGCATTGCCTGAATAACTAGCAATCGGAAATACCGAACGAAACGCCGCATGCAAGCCCTGTTCTTGCAGGTTGGCCGGCGCGACATCTGTCTGCAAAAAATTACGATATGACTCCAGCTGGATGGCCAGCAGATAAGGAATATCCAGGATGCTGGGACTTTTACCGAAATCGTTGCGGATACGTTTCTTCTCAGTAAATGAATATGCCATCAGAGCTCCTCAGCTTCATACATACTAGCCCGACAAGCGTATCCGCTAAAAACAGCTCGGCCTACGTTCATCAGTGATATTTGTTTCCACAACCCAACGGGCAAATAGGCCAACGGCCTATTGGCCGCCAGCCCTTTTCTTACAACTAAACTTCCTTCCTTTACTCAGCCAGCGTGCCTGGTGTGATTCATGTCGATAATTTCGACATAAATCACACCTCTGGGAACACACTTATTTCAGTTCTACCTTGGCACCAGCCTCTTCCAGCTGTTTCTTGATCTCTTCGGCTTCAGCCTTGGCTACGCCTTCCTTGATCGTGGAAGGAGCACCCTCAACCATATCCTTGGCTTCCTTCAGGCCCAGACCAGTGATACCGCGTACTGCCTTGATCACGTTGACCTTGTTCTCGCCAAAACTGGTCATAATAACGTTAAACTCAGTCTGTTCCTCAGCCGCTGCGCCACCAGCTGCTGCAGGACCTGCTGCTACAGCAACAGCTGCAGTGACACCAAACTTCTCTTCCATTGCTTCAATAAGATCCACAACTTCCATTACAGTCATGTTGGAAACAGTTTCCAGAATATCTTCTTTTGTAACAGCCATGGTACTAACCCCTATTAGTTCTGTTCTCGGTAACGCTCATGCGCCGGTTTAATTGAATATTGTAAAAGCCAAAATCAGGCAGCAGCCTTTTGCTCGCGCACAGCCGCCAGGGTTGCAGCAAGCTTGCCCACTGGTGCCTTCATCACTGCCATCAACTGACTGATGGCCTGAGGCTTGTTCGGGATACGCGCCAAGCGTGCCAAGTCGGCTGCAGGCAATAGCTTGCCACCGATGGACACTGCCTTGACGACCAGACGGTCATTGCCCTTGACGAACTCACTGATTAAACGCCCAGCACCGCCCGGATCTTCCTGCGAAAACGCCACTACCAGAGGACCTATCAAGGTCTCCTGCAAACAGGCGAATTCTGTGCCTTCAACGGCACGGCGAGCCAGCGTATTCTTGACTACACGCACATAGACCCCTTCTGTACGCGCCTTAGCACGCAGTTCGGTCATTTGAGCAGCACTCAAGCCAGCATACTCCGCCACAACAACGGAATGAGCCTTACCAGCAACTTCGGCAACTTCAGCAACAATGGTCTTCTTTTGTTCAAGATTGAGGGCCACGTGAAATCACCTTTATTTAGAAAAAAAACACGCGCAGAAAAGGAAAATAATCTTCTCTACACCACCTTTACATGAACCAGTCGATCAACTGATCCAGTTTCACGGTGGCCCTCACAGAAAAACTGGCAGGGTTGCACCGTCTGCGTAGGCAGCCTGGTAAGAGGCTTTAAGGTTTCCCGCCTACGGTCTTCGACGCACACCAACATCATCTGCTGGCGGTCAAAAATTTTTTGCAATATCAACTCAGGTAATCGAGTTCTGATCCAAGACCAAACCAGGCCCCATGGTCGTCGAAACCGTTACCTTCTTCATATAAATGCCCTTGGCTGTACTGGGCTTTGCCTTTTGTAGATCTGCCAACAGCGCCTTAAGATTTTCTTTCAACGCCTCAGGGGCAAAGCCAACCTTACCAATGGAGCAATGAATAATGCCGGCCTTGTCAGTGCGATAACGCACCTGGCCGCCCTTGGCATTCTTTACTGCTTCAGCAACATTGGCAGCCACAGTGCCGACTTTGGGATTAGGCATCAATCCACGTGGGCCAAGGATCTGACCCAGTTGTCCAACCACGCGCATGGCATCAGGAGAGGCAATCACCACATCAAAATCCATCTTGCCAGCCTTTACTTCATCAGCGAGGTCATCCATGCCAACAATATCGGCACCTGCAGCTTTGGCCGCCTCAACATTGGCGCCCTGAGTAAACACAGCCACCCGCACCGTCTTGCCGGTACCATTAGGCAGCACAGTAGCACCACGTACTACCTGATCGGATTTACGCGGGTCAACACCCAGATTCACTGCCACATCAACCGATTCAACAAACTTGGCCTTAGGCAGCTCATTGAGAAGAGAGAATGCCTCATCAGCTGCATAGAGCTTGCCTGGCTGCAATTTTTCACGCACAGCCTTCATACGCTTGGATAATTTAGCCATGACTTATACCCCTTCCGTCTCGATACCCATACTACGCGCACTACCGGCGATAGTACGTACAGCAGAGTCCATATCGGCCGCCGTCAGATCAGCCAGTTTGGTCTTGGCAATCTCTTCGAGTTGTGCACGCGTCACCTTGCCGACCTTGTCACGATTAGGCACCTTGGAGCCTGCCTGTATGCCTGCGGCTTTCTTCAGTAGAATGGCAGCTGGCGGCGTTTTGGTCACAAAGGTAAAGCTGCGATCGCTATAAACGGTAATAACAACAGGGATCGGTAACCCTGGTTCAACACCCTGAGTCTGCGCATTGAATGCCTTACAGAACTCCATGATATTCACACCACGCTGACCGAGCGCGGGACCGACTGGGGGACTGGGATTGGCCTGGCCGGCCTTCACCTGCAGCTTAATATATGCATCAATTTTCTTAGCCATGGATTACTCCTGAAGTGGGTGCAAACGCCTCGCGGCTCCCCTGTTACTAAATACAGCTACGGCTCAGTTGCAATAATCCAACCAAGCCGCCCTGCTTAATCAACCTTTTTCTATCTGGCTGAATTCCAAATCGACCGGTGTTGATCGACCGAAAATCAAAACTGCCACACGCAGGCGACTCTTGTCATAATCAACTTCTTCCACTACACCATTAAAATCATTGAATGGGCCATCAATGATGCGCACAACCTCACCCGGCTCAAACAAAATCTTCGGCCTTGGCTTTTCCGCACCTTCCTGCACACGATCAAGGATCGCCTGCGCTTCTTTTTCGGTTATTGGTGCAGGACGATCAGCGGTGCCGCCAATAAAGCCCATGACACGCGGTACATCCTTGACCATATGCCAGGTTTCATCGTTCATCTCCATCTGCACCAACACATAACCAGGGAAAAATTTGCGATCACTTCTGCGCTTTTGTCCCTCGCGCATTTCAACCACTTCCTCAGTCGGCACTAAAATCTGACCAAACAATTCTTCCAGACCAGCACGGTTGATACGCTCTTCCAAAGAGCGCTTGACCTGGTTTTCATACCCGGAATAGGCATGGACTACATACCAACGCAAAGCCATTCCTCTACTCCCTTAACCAGTCAGCACACGCACCATCATGGCGAGGAATGCATCTATCCCCCACATCAACAAGCCCATGACAGTTACCATCGCCAGAATCGCCAGGGTCATTTGCGTGGTTTCCTTGCGTGTCGGCCAAACAACCTTGCGCACCTCAATAGAGGCGCTGCGCAAAAACGCCAAGGACGCTGCGCCAACAGTCGTCTGCGCTGCAATCGCGGTCGCAACACCTACCGCCACCAGCAATCCCAGCACACGCAAAAACAGCATGTAATCTGCGAAATAATAGAAAGCCACGACAGCTCCAGCCAGAACTATCGCAGCCAACACAAGTTTGATTTTATCCGCCATTAACTGTCCACGCCGCCCATTAGGCTGACACTAAATAATGGCAGGCCAGGAGGGAATCGAACCCCCAACCTGCGGATTTGGAGACCGCCGCTCTGCCAATTGAGCTACTGGCCTGTGACTTGACAAAAACAAGGAGGAAGGCACAGGAAAAATTTTTTGTGCCTGCCTTCCTTGTCACTGAACTGCTTTTACTCGATGACCTTGGCGACGACACCTGCGCCAACGGTACGACCACCTTCACGAATTGCAAAGCGCAGGCCTTCTTCCATGGCAATCGGAGCAATCAATGAAACCTTCATATTAACATTGT
>JBAYOW010000046.1:0-15605 GCA_041678005.1 Thiohalomonadaceae bacterium | reverse complement strand
GCCAGAGCAAAAGCCAGAGCAAAAGCCAGAGCAAAAGCCAGAGCAAAAGCCAGAGCAAAAGCCAGAGCAAAAGCCAGAGCAAAAGCCAGAGCAAAAGCCAGAGCAAAAGCCAGAAACAAAGATTCAAGATGTCTCTGAATAGCCGTTCGTCGGACATTGCAGAGAGTCAGGTAATAAAGAAGCAGCACTAAGTATCTGCGATACGTGCGCCCTATGAAACTTGTTAAGCCTTATTGACCAGCATAATTTCACCAGGGCGCACAAAAAAGCCTCGGCTTTGTGGTTGTTACAAGATTTTATATGAGTTCATAGGATGTGCGGGCGAAGTTGCAGGATGCCTGCATCCGCGCTCCTGAGTTGAAATATGCGGATTAACCGCTAAAAGCGATAATTGAGAAAAAGCCCGATGCTGTCTTGCTGAGATTTTGGCTGATAAACCTTGTACAATGTACCGCTGCTTGTTACGGAAACACTGTCAGATTGGCGAAAACGATAGCTATCGTAATATCCCCCCCAATCCCAGCGTCCACTCAGACGATAATTGATGGATGCATACAAACTATAATCAGGCTTGGGTCTCAAGCTGACATCGCTATCGTAACCCACGCGCCCCAAACCAACATCTTCTGACGTATAGAATGGTATTTTCACGCCACCCTGCAATTCCCAATCGCCACCAAGGCTGTACACTGCTCCCAGCCGCCCATAACCAACCTGATAATCCTCGGTATAACCATAAACCTCACGCCCAAGATATGGGTTTTGCTTATCCAACAGCTTGCGCTGCCAACGGTCATAACCAATACCAAACCTGAATCCCAAAGCTGATTCATGCTCAGTCGCTGCCAAGGGAAAAGATCGCATCATGCCCAGCTCGGCTGACCAGCCAAGATAGTCTGTATCCGTTGTATGTAGTTCATCAGCCATCGTACTGCCATCGTAATCTACCCGCCCAAGGTAGATACGGCTGGCAAGATTGTAGTTCCAGCTGTTGTGCAGATCAGAATCTGCCCGCAAACCGATAAAATATCTTTGGCCAGTTTCCTTCAACAGCCTGCTGCCATTGGTATATTCGCGCCAAGCAAAATACTCACTGCCAAAAGTCACCCGCAGTTGCTCGGCGCTGCTGGCGGGCAAGGTGATAACAAACAACAATGTCGCAACAGTTAAACGGTACATAAAAACCCATATCCTAAGCCAAGCACAAATGCACACACACTTTAAACAAAGTGTTGTTTTTATTTCACAACCAGATAAGTTATTGATTCATCAAAAAAAATATATGATATTTCCACCTAAAACCAATAACCATAAAATAAGCATACAGACCTAAAATCATACTTCTTTATGCATCTTTAACAATTAATAAGATTGAATTTCGTGATCCGTGCCACATAGTAAGGTACTATGCCTAGCTGTTCGCATGCAGTCATCCACTCTAGCCTGAGTCAGATGGATGGCGGAGGGAGAGGGATTCGAACCCTCGTGGGGCTATGAAACCCCAACTCGATTTCGAGTCGAGCCCGTTACAACCACTTCGGTACCCCTCCAAAGCGGGGCAAAGATACACACCCAAGTACAGAATCACAAGTCACAAATACACTACCCAAACCTTAATTACAATGGCCCATCCATCATACAGACATCGAAAACGATGGCGCTATGCGGCAGCTCTTGGCGTATTGCTGCTGTCCCAGTTCATTGTTAGTTGCTCCAAGCCGCGCAATGAACTGCAACAGGTGCAGCATGATGGAGAACTGCTTGTCATCACCAGCAATACAGCGACCACCTACTACGAAGGTCCTGATGGCCCCAGCGGCATGGAATACGACTTGGCACAGGGTTTTGCCAATCACCTTGGTGTGCGCCTGCGACTGGTGGTAGCCAATAATGTCAGTGAAGTTTTGCGTCAGCTGGCTGAGGGTAAAGCTAACCTGGCAGCAGCAGGGCTGACAGTCACTGAATCACGCGAAGGCTGGCTGTCCTTTACCCCACCCTATCAGGAAAGCACGCAACAACTGGTTTATCGCCGTGGCACTACACGCCCGACCTCCCTCGAAGACCTCAGCGGCCAGCTGGTGGTACAGGCGAGCAGCAGCCACGCAGAAAACCTGCAACAGTTAAAGCGACAATACACCAACCTGAACTGGACAGAAAACACCAACCTCAGCAGTGAAGAGCTGCTTGTCCTGCTGAATGAAGGGGTCATCGACTACACTGTGGTTGACTCACACGAGTTTGCCAAAAACCAGCATTTCATGCCCGAACTGCGTATTGCCTTAGAGCTTACGGAACCACAACCACTCGCCTGGGCCTTCACACGTTCCCGCGACCACAGCCTGTATGAAGCTGCCACTGAATATTTCAAACAGCTGGAAAGCAATGGTGATCTTGCCCGTTTGCATGAAAAATACTACGGCCATATCGCTGACTTCGACTATGTTGGCGTACGCACCTTTATGCAACATATCGATCAACGCCTACCCAGCTTTCAAGAAGAATTCATCACCGCCGCTGAGATAAATGAGCTGGACTGGCGCTTGCTAGCCGCCATAGCCTACCAGGAATCTCACTGGAATCCACGCGCCGTTTCACCAACCGGCGTGCGCGGCATCATGATGCTGACACAAGTCACCGCCCAGGATCTTGGCGTGAACCAGCGTACAGATCCGGCACAAAGCATTGCGGGTGGCTCACGCTACTTCAAATCTCTGTTCAAGCGTATACCGGAGCGCATCGAGGATCGAGACCGCCTTTGGCTCGCACTGGCCGCCTACAATATAGGCTACGGTCATTTGGAAGATGCCCGCATCATCACCAAACAACTGGGCGGTGACCCGGACAAATGGGCTGATGTCAAAGAAAGCCTGCCATTACTACATAAACGCCAATGGTACAAACATACTCGATATGGCTATGCACGTGGCAATGAAGCACTGCGCTATGTGGAAAATATCCGCAACTATTACGATATTCTTGTCTGGGTCAACGATCGTCTCACACCCAAGCCTGAGCGCAGGTTGAGTTATCTATCAGTCCTAGCAGACCAGTTTTGACGCTTTGAAAGGCTAGCTTGCTGGATTCACTTCCTGCGACGTTCCTTAAAAAACTCATGCAACAAATCACCACATTCTTCAGCCAACACACCACTATTTATCTCAAGCTGATGGTTGAGATGTTTTGTCTGTAGCAGATTGAACACACTTCCCGCCGCACCAGTACGCGGATCAGCAGCACCGTACACTACTCGCTCTATCCGCGCATGTACCATCGCCCCCGCACACATCGCACACGGCTCCAAAGTTACATACAAATGCGCTCCAACCAAGCGATAATTACCGACATGACCAGCAGCCGCACGAATTGCAATGATCTCGGCGTGTGCCGTTGGATCATGAGTGATAATAGTTCGATTCCACCCCTCACCAATCAGCTGCCCTGCCAGCACAATCACCGCCCCAACCGGCACCTCTCCTTCCGCCTCGGCACGCCGCGCCAGCTCCAATGCCTTGCGCATCCAGAAAACATCTTGATTATCTTTATGCATGTGCAATCACACTTGGCAAACCACCTGAGTTAAAACCAACCAATGAATCTCGGCACCAAGCATATTTCTACACACAGATTCAACTCTGAAGTACATGCCGGTTAAGCGGCCTGAGCCGCCATGTGATTTTGTATTAAACAAAAATCTCAGCCGCAGTGAATGGCATCCCTTGTGCATCCTTGGCTGAGAGCGCAGGCGTTATACCACTTGGCCATTGAATATTGATTGTGCTGTCGTTCCAGGCAATACAGCGTTCGTGTTGCGGGGCGTAGTAGTCGGTGGTCTTGTAGAGAAATTCAGCGGCATCGCTCAGGACAACAAAACCGTGGGCAAAGCCTTCGGGGATCCAAAGCTGGCGCTTGTTGTCTGCGGAAAGAATCTCACCTACCCACTGGCCAAATGTTTTGCTGCTTTTTCTGAGGTCTACTGCTACATCAAATACTTCGCCCTGCACCACACGCACCAGTTTGCTTTGGGGTTGCTGAATTTGGTAGTGCAGACCGCGCAGGACATTTTTTGTGCTGCGACTATGGTTGTCCTGGACGAAGTGCGGGGCTCTGCCGATGGCACGCTCAAATTTGGTCTGGTTGTAACTTTCGAAGAAAAAACCACGCTCATCACCGAATAGCCTGGGTTCGATGAGGATGATGTCCGGGATAATGAGTGCTGTTATTTTCATTTTGCTTTTTTATTGTGTGATGCAGGGATTTGGTGAGCAGGTAAGCACGGCACGTCCATCAAAATAAATTTTCCTGGATAATTCTCAGCAGATATTGACCATATCCATTCTTGATGAGTGGTTGCGCCAAGGCATGCAGTTGTTCTGCATCGATCCAGCCTTGACGGAAAGAGATTTCTTCTGGGCATGCAACTTTTAGCCCTTGGCGTTTTTCCAGTGTGGCGATGAATTGACTGGCATCGAGCAGAGATTCGTGGGTGCCGGTATCAAGCCAGGCATAGCCGCGAGTCATGATTTCCACATTGAGCTGACCTTGCTCCAGATAAAGTTGGTTGAGCGTGGTGATTTCCAGCTCACCACGAGCCGATGGCCGTATTGATTTTGCCAGCTCTGCGACTTGGTTGTCGTAGAAATAAAGGCCGGTGACTGCATAACTGGACTTGGGTTTTTTGGGCTTTTCTTCCAACGCCAGGACTTTGCCTTTGCTGTTGAATTCCACTACGCCGTAGCGCTCTGGGTCCTGCACGTGGTAGGCGAAAATGGTAGCCCCATGGCGGCGTGCAGCTGCATTTTCCAGCAGCTCTTGCAGGTCGTGGCCATGGAAGATATTGTCGCCCAGTACCAGTGCCGATGGGTTATCACCAATAAAATCGGCACCAATGATAAAGGCCTGGGCCAGCCCATCGGGTGATGGCTGTACGGCGTACTGCAAGCTCAAGCCCCACTGACTGCCATCGCCGAGTAGCTGCTCAAAGCGCGGGGTATCTTGTGGCGTACTGATGATCAGGATCTCGCGTATACCGGACAGCATGAGGGTGCTGAGTGGATGGTAGATCATCGGTTTATCAAATACGGGCAGCAACTGTTTGCTGATCGCCAGTGTGGCCGGATGCAGGCGAGTGCCAGAGCCGCCAGCGAGAATTATGCCTTTATGTGTCATATCAAATCTTCTTAAAAAATGCCGCTGCAACAAGCCCTAGGTTACCAAAAATGGTTTGCCGATAGACACCGGATTTTTTCAGCTGTATCAGGCGTGGCAGCAGACTCATTTGCCTTGCTTTGGCAAAACGTTCCAGGGTTGCGCGGTTTTCTGGGGTAAGTTGACTGTGCAGAGTTTGCAGTGCAGCTATATTTATGCTGTTCCACTCATAAAAACACCCCTGCCAGAGCATGTGGATACGCTTTAGGCGTGCTCGCCATGATAAGTTTTCCCCTACCAGATTAGAGGGATATTGACGATAGCGCAGCGTTGGCGTGTCGTCATAAAAAACTTTGCCGCCACAAGCGGTAATAGCTATGTAGGCCCACCAGTCATGGCTGACAATGGGTGTGTTTATGCCAGCTTTTTGCAATAGTGCACGCGCGGCGTTATTGAAAACCATAGTATTACCGCCGCCAATACTTTGCATCAGGGCATTGGCAAAGCTTGGTGGTTTGGTAAAAAGCTCGGATAGGCCAAGCTCTTGATTGTTTTCATCGACCAGGCGCGTGCGTGAGCAGTACAGCGCTGGGGTATCATGAGCTACTGTTTTTAACCATTGGACGGCGCGTTCGATCTTGTCTGCCTCCCAGATATCATCTTGATCTGAGTAGGCGTAATAGTCTGCCTGGATAGCGGTGTTGCAGGTTAAAGATAAAAAATTAGCCACAAAACCTTTGCGTGGTCCATCGATAATAGTGAGAAGCTGGGCTGGCCATTGCCGTTGGTAGCTTTGCAGTATGTGGATTGTTTTATCTTTGGAGCCGTCATCTGAGGCCCAAATCTGCCAGCTGGTATGGGTTTGCTCTGTGAAAGAATCCAACTGCTCTGCCAGATATTGTTGGCCGTTATAGGTGCATAGCAAAATGGCCACTTTTGGCAGCTTGGCAACTTGGCAATTCATTTCAGTTAGTTTGAGTTTGGTTACTGTGATTTAATGTTGCCAGATCAAATCCTGGATACGTCTTGCAGCAGCGAGATGACCGTAGCCACCGATTGCTCGAGTGTCAGCGTGTCGGTGGCAATAACGAGTTCTGGATTGATCGGCTGCTCATAAGGTGAATCAATTCCAGTGTGGTTTTTGATCAGCCCTGCCCGTGCTTTCTTGTACAGGCCCTTGGTATCTCGTGCTTCGCAGGTCTCCAGGCTCGCCTTACAATAAATCTCCAGGAAATCACCATGCGGCATGAGATTCCGTATCGCCTCACGATCTGCTCGAAAGGGACTGATGAACGCGGTCATCACAATCAGCCCAGACTCCATCATCAGTTTGGCGGCCTCCCCAATGCGCCTGATGTTTTCGCACCGATCTTCATCGCTGAAGCCCAGATTGGAACTCAGGCCGTGGCGGACATTATCGCCATCGAGAACGAATGTTCGGCAACCTCTCTGATGAAGTTCTTCTTCAACCGCATGCGCCAGAGTTTATTTACCAGCACCTGAAAGGCCGGTAAACCAAATAACACAGGCGTTATGACCATTAAGTTTTTCACGCCTCTCGCGAGTGACGGTGGCACGGTGCCAGATCACATTGTCACTTTTTGAATTACCCATCTTTTTTCCATATGTATTCTTTCTATCTCCTGCCCTGTCCCACAAGCTGGCTTGCTTCCTGGAATTTTTTCTTCCGCAATTTACAAGCCCTTGCGCACGAGTTTTATATTGGCATCGTCGACGCTGGTGCTGACGGAAAAGCCCAGGGCGCGGACGAAGGAGAGCATGTTATGGTTATTCGCCATAACTTCTCCTTCCATCAGGCGCAGACCACGTTGACGGGCGGTGTCGATCAGGACATCCATCAGGCGATGGGCGATACCTTTGCGCTGCCATTCATCGGCCACCACGACAGCAAATTCGCAGCTGGTTTGATCGGGGTTGATGACGTAACGCGACACGCCTATGTTCTCCTCAACGCCATCTTTTTCCACCACGGCGATGAAGGCCATTTCGCGGTCATAGTCAATCTGAGTAAAGCGCGCGACCATCGCTGGTGTCAACTCGTCGAGAGTCTGCATGAAGCGAAAGTATTTGGTCTGATCCGACAACTTGCGGACAAATTCCTGTTCCATTTCCGCGTCTTCCGGCCGTATGGGACGAATAATGAGATCCGTGCCGTCTGGCATCTGCCAGCGGCTGACCAGTTGATTGGGATATGGATGGATTGCCATGTGGCTGTAGCGCTCGTGGCTGGTGTTGTGAAAGTCCACGATCACACGCGCATCCACGGCGATGGCACCTGTCTCGTCGACAATGAGCGGATTGATATCCAGCTCCTTGACCCAGGGTAGCTCACAGGCAATTTCAGAGACACGCAGCAAGACATTTTCCAGCGCAGTCATGTTCGCTTCCGGCATGTGACGGAAGGTGTCCAACATCTTGGCCACCTTGGTGCGCTGGATCAGATCTCTGGAAAGGAAACGATTGAGCGGCGGCAACATCACTGCGCGATCGCCCATGATTTCCACCGTGACGCCACCGGCACCAAAGGTAATAACCGGCCCGAAGACCTCGTCCGTGGAGATGCCCACGAGTATCTCACGGCCATTCTTGCGCTGCAGCATCGGCTCTATGGTAATGCCGTCGATACGTGCATCCGGCTGCTTTGCACGCACGGAAGCGACGATGTCGTTATAGGAGCTACGTACGGCCTGAGCTGTGTTGATGCCCAGACGCACACCACCGACATCGGACTTGTGGGTGATATCAGGTGAATTGATTTTCATCGCCACAGGCAGGCCCATCGAAGCGGCCTGCACCAGTGCCTCGTTAGGTGAGCGCACAACCACGGCACGTGCCGCAGGGATATGAAAGCAACCGAGTATTGCCTTGGACTCACTTTCCGACAGCACCTTGCGCCCTTCGGCAAGCGCACCTTCAATAATCAGACGCGCTCCTTCCAGATCCGGCGGCATGCTCTGCCAGATGGGGCCTGGTACCTGTAGCAATAATTGCTGGTTGCGATAATAAGCCGTCTGCGAAGCAAAGGCCTCGACCGCAGCTTCTGGTGTGTGGAAGGTTGGCAAACCGGCCTTGACCAGGGCCTGCCGACCCTTGTTAACCTGGGTCTGGCCCATCCAGGAACACAACACAGGCTTTTTGTGTTTGCGCGCGATCTTGCCGACCGCAACAGCAACTTCAGTCGGCGCAGTCATGGCTTGTGGCGTCAAGATCACCAGCAGGCCATCCACGCCTGCATCAGTCAAACAGGCATCTACCGCTGCGGCATAACGCTCAGCCGTGGCATCACCAATAACATCTACCGGATTGCTATGTGACCAGGTAGGCGGCAAGGCTTCGTTGAGCCGCGTCATCGTTGCCTCAGACAATTCAGCCATGGGAATACCTAGATCAGCTGCGCGATCCGAGGCCATTACGCCAGGGCCACCGCCGTTGGTCAAAATACAAAGCCGCTCACCATCGGCACGAAAGCCTGCGCCCAAGGTGCTGGCATTAGAAAACAGATGGCCGATGCGCATGCCACGCACGGCACCGGCACGACGCAAAGCGGCATCAAAGACATCATCAGCCCCTGCCAGTGCCCCGGTGTGTGACATTGCTGCCCTGGAGCCAGCGGCGTGTCGACCGACCTTGAGCGCCAACACGGGTTTTACACGTGCAGCAGCGCGTACAGCGCTCATGAAGCTGCGTGAATTATGGATGCCTTCGATATACAACAGTATGCTGTCAGTCTTGGGATCGTTGACCAGGTAATCGAGCACATCGCCAAAGTCCAGATCGGCAGAAATGCCGGTGGAAACCACAGTGGAAAATCCTATGCCATTTGGCCGTGCCCAATCCAGGATCGCAGTGCAGATAGCGCCAGATTGGGAAACCAGAGCAACATTACCTGCCTTGGCGCCGCCCTTGTTGAAGGTGACATCAAGGCCGATATCCGGCCGCATAATGCCCAGGCAGTTGGGGCCAATGAAGCGGATGCCATAACGACGCGCCTGCTCAAGCACCTCTTTTTCCAGTTTCAGACCCTGTGGCCCCACCTCACGAAAACCAGCTGAGATGATGACCGCCGCCTTCACTCCATGCTTGCCACAGTCTTCGATAATCGCCGGCACGGTCGGCGCTGGCGTGGTAATAACCGCAAGATCCACCGGCTTGCCCAATATTTCCAGTGATGGATAGGCCTTTTGCCCCTGCACCGTATCGCGCTTGACGTTGATCGGGTAGACATCGCCTTTGAAGCCGCTCTCCAGCATATTTTTGAAGACCAATGCGCCCACTGCATCGGGGCGATCACTAGCACCAAACACAACCACAGATTGAGGTTCGAACAGCTGCTTCAAGTAATGTTGTCCCATGATGTCCCTCGATTTTCCTTAATAATAAAAGCCTGCCAGCATTTAACCACATTGGTGGAAATAAAAAATCATTATCACAAAGTTACACTATGGCCCGCAAACATCACCCCTCCCCCCCAACAAAAAGCAGTTAAGAGAAAGGGGCTTCTCATTCTGGCTCATAGCATGCCGTTTGCAGGAGTCCGCTTGATAGTCACCTGGTTAGGACATGGAAAATAGCCAGTAGCCTGGATGAATGTTATCTTGCTGGGCTGTAAATTCTTTTAAGCCAATCACATACCACCATGCACACAGCCTATATCACTCATCAAGAATGCCTGCTGCACGATATGGGCGAACATCACCCTGAATGCCCTGCCCGTTTGCATGCCATCGAAGATCGCATGTTAGCCGCGCAGTTAATGGCCTTGTTGCGCCATTATGAAGCCCCGCGTGCTACACGCGCCGATCTGCTGCTGGCACATGAGAGTAGATATATTGATTATTTATTTGCCCGCGCACCACAAGCCGGTCAGGCAGCTGTACGGCTTGATCCAGATACCTGGCTGACGGCAAATACGCTGGATGCTGCCATGCGTGCGGTTGGTGCAACCATACTGGGGGTTGACCTGGTCATGCATGGCGAGGTGGAAACGGCCTTTTGCGCCGTGCGCCCACCTGGACACCATGCCGAGCGGGCCAAGGCGATGGGATTTTGTTTTTTCAACAATATTGCCATCGCTGCTGCGCATGCGCTCACCAATCACGGCCTGGAACGGGTTGCCATTCTGGATTTCGATGCCCATCACGGCAACGGCACGGAAGATATTTTTCTCGACGATCCGCGTGTATTGCTTTGCTCCAGTTTTCAGGATCCTTTTTACCCATACACACCACTGGCCGATCGCCCTCATATTATCCACAGTAAGCTGCGCGATGGTGCATACAGCGAAGAATTCCAACAAGCGGTCAACGAGCAATGGCTGCCGGCCATCGATAATTTCAAACCACAGCTCATCCTTATCTCGGCCGGTTTCGATGCCCATTTTGAGGATGATATGTCTGGTCTCAACCTGCTCGACACCGACTTTGCCTGGGTGACCGCTCGCATCATGGATCTGGCCGCGAGACATTGTGACAAGCGCGTCGTCTCTGCCCTGGAAGGTGGTTATGCCATAGATGCCTTGGGGCGCAGCGCCGCTGCGCACATCAAGGTATTGATGGGCCTGCACCAATAGAAGTTTTTCCGTAGTGATCGAGTTGTTTTGGACACGACGGCAGGTTTTTTGTTGTGGAGTTTTTACCCCATCACATCCTCTTGAGGGTAAGGGAGCTGTGTTAGTCCCTTGCAGGGAATGGTTTTCCATATGTGGCGCAATGCCCGATGGTTATTATGCCCTACCTGTGTTTTGCCCTACCTGACCGTACCGCATTTAACAGGGGTGGGCATTCATGCCCACGCGGAACCTGCTTAAACAGAGTATCTACATTAATTTGAAGGGGATGGACCTAGATGACCCACCTGCCAAGCTCCCCTCTCCCGCTAGCGGGAGAGGGGTTGGGGGAGAGGGGACATTGTAGTGATCGAGTTATTTCGGTCACGACAACAGGTTTTTTGTTGTGGAGTTTTTACCCCATCACATCCTCTTGAGGGTAAGGATTGTGTTAGTCCCCTGCGGGGGTTTGCTACATTCGGCGCAAAATCACCCACTTGATCTGGGGAAGACCCAAATAATTATTTGTACTCGGCAGGTAACGTAAAGCTCAACATCTCTTGATGCTTTGGGCTATCCTTGCTGCATATACGAACACCACAACGGAGGAGACGATGCACCGTATGGTCACTATCGACGGCAATGAGGCAACCGCCATCATTGCCCATCTCACCAATGAAGTCATTGCCATTTACCCCATCACGCCCGCCTCGCCCATGGGGGAGCATGCAGACGAGTGGTCATCTCAAGGCCAGCTGAATCTCTGGGGCACGGTGCCAACAGTCGTCGAGATGCAGAGCGAAGGAGGCGCTGCCGGTATGTTGCACGGCGCGCTACAGGCTGGAGCACTTTCCACCTCCTTCACCTCCTCACAAGGCCTGCTGTTGATGATCCCGAACATGTACAAGATCGCCGGTGAACTGACGCCGATGGTGTTGCATGTGGCCGCTCGTTCACTGGCCGCGCAGGCATTGTCAATCTTTGGCGATCACTCAGATGTAATGTCCACGCGCAGCACAGGCTTTGCCATGCTCAGCGCCAACTCGGTGCAAGAGGCGATGGATATGGCTCTCATCGCCCAGGCGGCGACGCTGGAAGCACGCATTCCAATCCTGCATTTTTTCGATGGCTTTCGCACCTCGCATGAAATCGCCAAGATCACGGCCGTGGGGCAGGACACTGTCCGCGCTATGATTCGTGATGATTTGGTACAGGCGCATCGCGATCGTGCATTGAATCCTGAGCAACCCGTACTGCGTGGCAGCTCACAAAACCCTGATGTTTATTTTCAGGGACGTGAAAGCGTCAATCCTTATTATCAGCAGATGCCAGACATCGTACAAAAGACGATGGATCATTTTGCCGAGCTTACCGGCCGTCACTACCACTTGTTTGATTATGTTGGTGCCGAGGATGCCGAGCGTGTGATCGTGTTGATGGGTTCAGGCGCTGAAGCTGTGCATGAAACTGTTGATCACCTGCTGGCCCACGGTGAAAAAGTCGGTCTACTCAAAGTCAGACTTTATCGCCCATTTGATGCTGCGGCCATGTTGTCTGCCTTGCCGTCCAGCGTTAAACATATTGCTGTACTGGATCGCACCAAGGAGCCAGGTTCCGATGGTGAGCCGTTGTATAAAGACGTGCTTTGTGCCATCGCGCAGGCACAGGCCAATGGCCTGTCCAGCTTTGCCGCCATGCCGCGCATAATTGGTGGCCGCTATGGTCTGTCGTCCAAAGAATTTACGCCAGGCATGATTAAGGCGGTGTTCGATGAACTGAACAAAGATAAGCCACTCAACGGCTTTACCATTGGGATCCATGATGATGTCAGCCACACCAGTTTGGAGTGGGATGCCAGTTTCCGCACTGATGCGGCCAAGGCAGTTAACTGTGCACTATTTTATGGTCTTGGTGCAGATGGCACGGTCAGTGCAAATAAAAACACCATCAAGATCATTGGTGAATCCACCGATCTTTATGCCCAGGGTTATTTTGTCTATGACTCAAAAAAATCAGGTGCGGTAACTGTCTCCCACCTGCGCTTTGGCAAACAACCCATACGCTCCAGCTATCTCATCGGCGAGAATGAGGCGCAATTTATCGGCTGTCATCAAACCGTATTTCTGGAGCGCTATGACTTGCTGGATAATGCCGCCCCTGGCGCAGTTTTCCTGCTTAATACGGCGGCAGCTCCGCATGAGGCATGGAATACACTGCCACGGCGCATGCAGCAACAAATCATCGACAAGAACATCCAATTTTATGTCATCGACGCCTACAAAGTGGCGCAGGATGCCGGCATGGGGCAGCGCATTAACACCATCATGCAGACCTGTCACTTTGCCATTTCTGATCTGCTGCCACGCGAGGAGGCCGTCAAGTCCATCAAACAGGCGGTAGAAGATACCTATGGCAAGAAAGGTCGCAAGATAGTTGAGCTGAATTTCCGTGCCATCGATGCTGCGGTGGCTAACCTGCATCAGGTCACTATCCCAGGCAAGGTAACTTCACTCTTTGAACGCCCGCCGGTGGTGGCAGCCAATGCGCCGAAATTTGTCAAAAACATCACGGCTACCATCATCGCCGGTCGTGGTGATTCACTGCCCGTCTCGGCGATCTCGGCCGATGGCACCTGGCCGACAGATACCGCTCGTTGGGAAAAACGTAACATCGCCCTGGAAATTCCAGTATGGGATGAAGAGCTGTGTATCGCCTGTGGCAAATGCCCCTTTATTTGCCCACACTCGGCCATACGCAGTAAATTATTTGACCCTGCCAATGCCGCCGACGCCCCACCGACTTTTAAGCATATGCCAGTCAAGGGTAAGGAATTTCCAGAGGGCGCACATATCGTCTATCAGGTAGCGCCAGAAGATTGTACTGGCTGCGCCCTGTGCGTGGATATTTGCCCAGCCAAGGATAAAAATAATCCTGGCCACCGCGCCCTTAATATGGAACCGCAGGCACCACTGCGTGAACAGGAACGCATTAATTTCGACTACTTTCTTGAGCTGCCAGAATTTGACCGACGCGAAGTGCGCAACACGGTGATGAAAAGCGCCATGTTGTTGCAGCCGTTGTTTGAATTCTCCGGTGCCTGTTCGGGCTGTGGTGAAACACCTTACATACGCCTGGCGACACAGTTGTTTGGTGATCGCATGCTTGTCGCCAATGCCACTGGATGCTCATCAATCTACGGCGGCAATCTGCCAACCACACCCTGGAGCAAGGATGCCAATGGCCGTGGCCCTGCCTGGAACAACTCGCTGTTTGAGGATAATGCTGAATTTGGTCTGGGCATGCGCGTTGCTGTAGACAAGCAGCGTGATTATGCCATTGAGCTAGTCAAATCGCTGGCTGATGTGCTCGGTGAGGAGCTGGCCACTGCCCTGCTTGAGACCGAGCAAAACGATGAGGCCGGTATTCAGGAGCAGCGCGAGCGAGTAGATCTTTTGCGTGAAAAACTAAAGCACATCGACAGCGCCGAGACACGACAGCTGGACGCCGTTGCCGACAGCCTGGTGAAGAAAAGTGTCTGGATTATAGGTGGCGATGGCTGGGCCTATGACATCGGTTTTGGTGGTCTGGATCATGTGTTGTCATCAGGTCGTGACGTCAATATCCTGGTGCTGGATACAGAAGTTTATTCCAACACCGGCGGCCAGACTTCCAAGGCCACACCGCGTGGTGCCGTTGCCAAGTTCTCGGCAGCAGGCAAACCAACGGGCAAGAAAGACCTGGCGATGATCGCCATGGCCTACGGCAATGTCTATGTCGCGCAAGTGGCCTACGGCGCCAAGGATGTGCAAACACTAAAGGCATTTTTAGAGGCCGAATCCTGGCCTGGCGTGTCTATCATCATTGCCTATAGCCCCTGCACTGCCTGGGGCGTGGACATGCTGCAAAGCCATGCCATGCAGGATCGCGCTGTACGCAGCGGTCACTGGCCACTGTTCCGCTTCGATCCACGACGCGCCGAAGAGTATGAGAATCCGCTACAGCTGGATTCCAAAGCGCCGACGATTGCCTACCGCGACTTTGTCAGTCAGGAAACCCGTTTCAGCATGCTCTGGCGCAGTCATCCTGAGGCAGCCGAAGAATTCCTCGGCCAGGCACAGAAACACGCCCTCAGTAACTACCAACATTACCGTCAACTAGCTGAGATCAGTTACGCCAGGCCAGATGATGTAAATGAGAAAAAGACCAAGGAGTAATCATGGACTTACGTACAACTTATCTTGGCCTGGATCTTAAAAATCCGCTGGTGCCTTCTGCCTCGCCGCTCTCACGCAATCTTGATACAGCGAAGAGACTGGAAGATGCTGGTGCTGCTGCATTAGTGATGTATTCATTGTTTGAAGAAGAGCTGCTGCACGATCAGGGAGCCATGGATGATTACCTGAACAACCAAAGTCTGGGTCATGCCGAGGCCAGCAGCTTTCTGCCTACCAGTGAAGAACTTACATCGCGCAACGTGAGTTACCTGGAGCAACTGCAAAAACTGAAAGGCAGTCTGGGAATACCGCTGATTGCCAGCCTTAATGGTGTCAGCACCAGCGGCTGGATCAAATACGGCAAGTCTCTACAGGACGCCGGTGCCGATGCCCTGGAACTCAACGTATATTTTGTTGCTGCAGACATGGAGCCCAGTGGCGCAGAGATAGAACAGCGTTATGTGGATTTACTTACTGAATTGCGCCAGCATGTATCCATTCCCATAGTCATGAAACTCTCGCCGCAGTTCAGCTCTGTCGCCCATATGGTGCGCAGACTTGAACAGGCCGGCGCTGCCGGAGTCAGTCTGTTCAACCGTTTTTATCAACCTGATATAGATATCGACAGCCTGCGCGTAGCGCCACAGTTAAACCTCTCCACTTCAGCTGAATCACTGCTG
>JBAYOW010000045.1:0-15653 GCA_041678005.1 Thiohalomonadaceae bacterium | reverse complement strand
TCTTTTTGGCGGCATATTCAGCTTCAGCGAAGGTGATTTGCATGGCGAAAACTTCCGGCTGTTGGTTTACGTTATTTTATCAAAAGGACAGGCAAGATTGGTATTTATGCAGCGTCTCCTTAACTGGCTGAATTACTTGCTTCACATCAACAATAATGAGGTAAGTACAGATGAGCTAATAAATGAGGCTATTACCTGGTTAGCAGAAGATGCAACGGAACTAAGGCGCTCAGTAGACGCAATGGACCGCGCGGAAGCCAGTATCCAATCTTATTATACTGATCAACATCCGCAGGGGATCGCTGCATCCACCATAATAGGCGCTGGCCTTGTTGTCAGTGGACTCTATTCCTTCGCCACATGGCTTCAAGACAAAAGTAATGAGGCCACCAATAAACGCAATGAATCTTCAGAAGAATTGGTGCGCATTGGACAAGGAATACCCGGTGCCGAAAAGAGTTATCTGCAAAAGCGTGGCGAAATGAGAGATATCGGCCTGGAAGTGATCCAGAAAACCACCACCAAGGTCACTACCGACATGATTCTGACCCCGATAAATCCAGCTTCAGTTGGGGGTGTAATTCTGAAAGAGGCAGCAGGTAATTACTCGAAGAGGGCCTGCGGGTAATTAGTACCACAGATAGCTGCCAAGTAAGCTTTGAAGATCCGAATTGCCGAATTGCGATCAGTGAGACCAGTAAGAGTGATCCGGCAATGGTTGTAAGTGGTAATACCAGCATTGTTGTAGCTGGCGGCGACACCAGCCGGATCACTATTCCCAATCAACACGTTCCCCCAGGAAGCACCCAGGAGATCAAACGTGAAGCTATCCCGATTAATCAGGCCACCGGTAATTTGATTGCCGCCAACGATGACGATAAGCAGCAGACTTTACCACCAGCAGTCGCCCCGGCGTTGTCGCTGTCCTATACCGTTGCCAGCGAAACTCAGGATTCCATTACCTATCTGGTTGCGGCAGCAGTAAGTGGTGTCTCTCAACCGACTAACGTCAAAATCAGTGTTCAAAATGCCTCTGTCAGCGGCCCAACCCGAACCGTCACCCGTGACAGCACCATTGTGTGGAATGTGATAGTGCTGGGTAAAAACGCCCAGATTACAGTTACCCGCCAAGATACTGGGCAACAACAGTTCCTAACTTTACCGGGTAAATCCCTTGGCCACGATGGCACCTACAGTGGCACTTATAGCCTCACTTACAAGGCCGACGGTTACATATGTTTTGGTGGCAGTGGTGATACAAGTGTGACTATCAAGGGCAACACGCTGAGCGGTGAAGACATCGTCTCAGGTTCGGTAACACCCAACACCTCTGGAAGCGCTACGGTTGTCGGCACGACTATTTTTGGGCGTACCTACAACGGAACGGTGCACAACGGCATTATCAGTGGCTCATGGGCCGATAGTAATGGTCATTGCGCTGGCACATTCCATCTGGTCAGGGATTAATATCAAGACAACATCTTTCGGCAGGGACGCCGGAACATACAAGGGCTCAATAGCCATCGGGCATTGCGCCGAATGTGCTGACCCCTCGCCTTCAAGGGGAGGGACTGGGATTGGATAGATGGTTTTTTATCTAAGGAAGCGCTGAATAATTACCTTCGTTGTCAGGGCGGTGTTAAAAAACGACTCAAAATGCTCATTTACTACATGTAAACTGCGCTTTTTCGTCGTTTTTTGCCTTGCCCTAACTGCCTCGCCAACATTATTCAGTGCTTCCCTAACCCCAAACTTACACCAGCCCAAACACTTAAATTTTGTTGAGCTGACCGCTATGCAGCACATGGTCACTACGCCATTTGCAGCTATTGAAGCTTGTTTCAGATGATGTTGGTTTCCTCCAGATAGGCGGCAAATAGTGGCTGCATATCATTTAGTATTTCCCCCAGCTCGTAGGGCATTCCCTGCACAAACATATCCAGCAGGACTATGGCGTTGATGGCACCATCTTCACGTTTGTTTGCACGTATGCGATCGGCCATGCCCTTGTTTACTGAGGCGACCTTGGCATAAAAGCGCAGTAAGCCCTTCATGTCCATGTCGGCGGATAGATTGTTTTGCCAGCGGTAATATTGCCCCAACATATACATCGAGGCAGCGCGATAAAAAGTCTCTTCCGGGCTGGAAAATGGCAGGTGAAAGCGTGCCATTGGTTTAAAAAACGCAGTAACCGGACAGCCACTGGTGGCGATGACAACCCCCATCAGCGATCTGATCCCTTCCTGCGCAGTGGTGCTATAGCTTAGTAGGCGCCCATCCATGGTGACGCTGACCTTTACCTCGTCAATGGAACTGATATCGCTTAGTTGATCTACTATCGGTGAAAGGCGTGCCGCCAGTGGACAATAAACATTATCATTCCTGGATAAGGGGCATTCTGTACATTGGTTGAACTCCAGAGCTGTCCAGTCTGGTAATTCCGCTGGTAATGAATCACATGGTTCCAGCGTGCGCCCATCCAGCTGAAGTTGAAAAGGCTCCTCACGGCCAGTTGGGAAGCTGAATTTGTAAGTGTAATGGATGCTTGTCATTTCCATATATTCCCTGGTTTCCGTGACACATACATCGTGCAAAATATTGCCGATAGTAATGTATTTATAAGTTTGAGTAATTGCCGAGTTGCCCGCCTATTGCTAGTCTGTAGCAAAATGATGTCCCTTACAGTTGAAAATAACAAATGAGGCTCCGGCATGACCGATAGTGAGGAACCTAAAGCACAGCATGATGAGGATGAGCTGCTGAGTGAATTCAGCGCTGAGCTTGAGGAAGCTGAGGCGGGAGAAGATACTCAACCAGCCAGAGATCTTGGTACTGATCTGGATGCCCTGGATGCCTTCCTCGATGAATTTGGCCAGGAAGCTGCGCCGCCAACCGAACAACAAACTATGGCCGATGAGCAGGACGAACCGGGGAGGGGTGCTGAAATACCTGCAGATGAGGCGACTGAATCGACTGGTGAGCGTCCAGACTGGGACATTGGGGATGATGACGATGAAAATATTCCAGAACTAAATGTATCTGCTCATGTAGATGAGCCGGGTTTTGATTCACTAGAGGATATGGCTCCGCTTGAACCAACATTATCTGCCAGGGCTACCCACAGCGATAATCAATTTGCCGCTTCACCAACCTATAACCATAACGCTACAGCGGCACCTGTATCTATCATGGCCGATGAGGATGATGCTGCTATGGAAAAAAACAAGACCCTGGATATTTCCACAATTGGCGTGGCCTTGCTGGCGCTGGTTATTGCTGCCGTAGCTGGCTGGTTTGCCATCAGTCTGCATGGACAATTGACGGACATGCGTACCGTGCTGAATATGCAGCGGCAGGAACAGGTACCAGTGGTGTCGTTGCCAGATCGCCAAACTCAGGAGGCATTGGCAATGCTTGGCCAGCGGGTAGATGAGCTGACAGGCATGCTGGACAAATCGGTGGATGAAGCGGCAACGTTAGACTTGAACGAATTTGCGGCACAGCAGAAAAGCACAACATTGCGCCTTGATGACCTGGAGCAAAGACTGAAGGGTATGCGCGATGAGTTGGCGCAGATGAATAAAAAGCTGCAAGCAGCGGTAGCAGTAAAAGCGGCACCGAATCCTAAACCAGCTCCAGTAGCCAAGCCAGCAGCTGAACCAAAGCCAGCTCCAGTAGCCGCGCCCGCCCCAGCCGCAAGTAAACCCGTAGTAGCGCCCAAGCCGGTTATAAAACCCGCAACCCAGTCGATTGGCTGGGTGGTGAATGTGGCATCACTCACTGACGCAAAAGCAGCAGAGGCCGAGCGCCAACGTATGTTGAAGGAAGGTTTCAAGGTAGAAGTGCAGACCACCGAGATGAGCGGCCGTACCTGGCATCGGGTGAGGGCAACAGGCTTTACCTCACGTGAGCAGGCGCAGGTTTACAGCGACATGATTCGTCACAAAATGAATGTCACGCCTTGGGTAGGCCTGAGTGATTGATAGTTTTATTAGGGTCAAGACAGCTCTGGCGCCAACAAAAATCCTTTGGATTAAGAGGCATCATGGCTACAGGACAGCTTGCTATAGAGGTGTTTTGCTTGCCTGACCTGCTTCTTCGCATACTGCCTGTGGCACTAAATAGCCGGGTAGGCGGGCGCGCATGATTGGTATCAGGCTTTTCAATCTGTCATTATTATTGAAGTGTTGCGCGCCCTGTACTTTATCCAGCGCATGCAGATAATAGGGCTGGATGCCGCTGGCAAACAAGCGTTTGGATAGTTCTATCAGCGTATCGGCGTCATCATTGATACCAGCCAGCAGCACGGTTTGGTTGAGCAAGAAAACCCCACGTTCACGCAGCCTGCTGGCGGCCTCGGCGACTTCATTGTCCAGCTCCTGCGGGTGGTTGGCGTGTACTACAAGGACTGGCTGTAGTCGGCTGCCAGCAAACCAATCAAGCAAATGTTCATCAATGCGGCTGGGCAGCACAATAGGCAAACGGCTGTGGATGCGCAGGCGTTGCAGATGAGGGATCTCGGCCAGCTTGTGCGTCAACTCGGCAAGTCTTTGATCATTGAGCATCAATGGATCGCCGCCACTGAGGATGACCTCGCTTACCTCCTGATGTTGTTCGAGATAAGCCAACGCATTGTTAAATTCGCCCATACGTAATTCGGTATAGGGGAAATGTCGGCGGAAGCAGTAGCGGCAGTGAATAGCGCAGGCGCCTGTGGTGATCAGCAACACACGGCCATGATATTTGTGCAGAATACCACCAGCCTGGCTGGCTGGCAGATCACCAACCGGATCGCTCAAATAGCCAGACATGGCAAGATGCTCTGCTACCGTAGGCAAGACCTGGCGCAGGAGCGGGTCTTGCGGATCGTCAATACGCATGCGCTTGACGAAGCTGCGTGGTACCCGCAAGGGAAAAGATCCCACCGCCAGATCGACAGTGGGTAGCGCCGATGGGCTTAGCTGTAATAGTTTGAGCAGCTCAGCCGGATCGCGGATGGCAGCAGCCAGCTCACGTTGCCATAGCGGGGAGTTTTCTGCGCTGGTGGGTAACAGGGATAACATATGGTGATCCAGATAAAGGTCAGGCAGCGTATACTACTGCAGCTAAAATATTAAATACTTGTGAGGATTTCATGGCAACGTACAGCACAAATGAATTCAAACCCGGCCTCAAAATTATGCTCGATGGTGACCCATACTCCATCCTGGAAAATGAGTTTGTCAAACCAGGTAAAGGCCAGGCATTCAACCGCGTCAAGATGCGCAATCTCAAGACTAATCGCGTCCTTGATCGCAACTTCAAGTCTGGTGAGACCGTCGAAGGCGCAGATATTATGGATGTAGAGTTACAGTATCCCTACTCAGATGAAAGCCAGTGGTACTTCATGGATCCAAACAGTTTTGAACAAATCGGTGCCGACAAAGCCGCTGTCGAGGAGGCGCTGCCCTGGATCAAGGAGCAGGAGATGTGTACCGTCATGCTCTACAACGGCATACCCTTGAGCGTTACTCCACCAAACTTTGTCCAACTGAAAATAGTCGAGACAGATCCTGGTCTGCGCGGCGATACCAGCAGCGGTGGCGGCAAGCCGGCAAAGCTGGAAACAGGCGCGGTGGTGCGCGTGCCTTTGTTCATCACCGAGGGTGAGGTCATTCGGGTTGATACCCGCACTGGTGAGTATGTCTCCCGCGTCAAGGAATAAGAAGCCCCAATTAAATGATCAGCCCTGGCAGCCAACCGCAAGTTTGGCTACATTGCGGCAACGGGCTGTCTTGTTGGCTGCAATACGCAAATTCTTTGCCGAGCGTGACGTATTGGAGGTGGAAACACCCGTCTTGATCGGGGCCACATCTGCAGATCCAAATCTTTATAGTCTGTCCTTGCCATATTCCGGCCCAGGCGCGCCAGCAGATGGGCGCTTATGGCTACAGACTTCACCTGAATTTACCATGAAGCGTCTGCTGGCTGCAGGCGCTGGCAGCATTTATCAAATCTGTCACGTGTTTCGTGCCGATGAACGTGGCCGTTGGCACAATCCAGAGTTCACCATGCTGGAGTGGTATCGCACGGACTTTGACCATCATCACCTTATGGCAGAGGTCACGGCATTGGTGAGCAGTGTTCTCGGCCCACGTCCAGTAGAGGTGCTGAGTTACCGTGATGCATTTTTACGTTATGCTGACGTCGATCCATTTGTGAGCACGGTTGCAGAGTTAAAGCATCGTGCTGAGCAACATGATAGCTCCTTGCCCGATCTGCCGCTGACTGATCGCGATGGCTGGCTGGACTGGCTGCTCTCCACGCTCATCACACCAAAACTAGGCCGTGATGTATTTACCTATCTTTGTGATTTTCCAGCCTCGCAGGCGGCGCTGGCCAGGCTGCGAAGAGAAGACCAATTTGAGGTCGCAGAGCGTTTTGAGCTGTTTATAGATGGGCTGGAGATCGCCAATGGTTATCACGAGTTGACCGATCCGGTAGAGCAAGGCTTGCGCTTTGAACAGGAACGTGAGCATCGGCAGCTAAGCGGGCAGCCTGAGTCCAGCGTTGATGATCGCTTGTTGGCAGCATTGGCGGCGGGCTTGCCGGATTGTGCTGGTGTGGCACTTGGTTTTGATCGCCTGGTGATGCTGGCGTTGGGGGCTGAACATATTGATCAAGTGCTGAGCTTTCCGATTGAACGCTGTTGAGATCAGTAAACCAGCAATAAAAGACCAATAAGCCCAAGCAGGATAAAGGCCAAGCGGCGCATGGCCAGGTCAGGCAGTGGCGGCGGATAACGACGGCCAGCCATAGTAGCGAGAAATACCACCGGCAGGCATAGCAGACTCATCTCGATCATCTCAAGCTCGATATCACCTGCCAGACCCACATATACCAGGCGTGCTGCCGTGGTCACTGCAAAAGTGGCCAGCAGGGTGGCGCGCACCACGGCCAGCGATAATGGTTGGCGGTAAAAGTGAAAAACCAGCGGCGGGCCACCAATGGAAAACGTACCGGCGAGAATGCCGCCGATTATCCCAACACCAGCATCAACCCAACCGGCAGCTCGCCGCTCATGCGGATGTGGCCGTAAGGCCAGCATGACTCCACCTGCCAGGATCACCAGCCCAAGTATTACGCGCAGGCTGTTTATCGAGGTATTTTGCAGTTGGTCGAGCAGCTGCACACCAAGGTAGGTGGCCGGTAACATACCAAGCAGAGTAAACATCATGCCACGCCGATCGATATGATGTAATGCGCGTTGCAGGGCGAGAAAATTATTCACCAGTGCAGTAAAGCCGATCACGATGGCGGTAAAAGCCACAGGTGCCAGGTCAAGCAGAGTAATGCCGCCCATGACGATAAGCCCAAGGGCAAAACCGGTAACGGTCTGCACATAGGCACCTAATGCCACAACAAACAGGAATGCGGCAAGTGTGAACGGGTCCATGCAGGGCTATAGGCTCAATAGATAGGATCGGTCAGTGAGCGGGTTGCTGTTACCAGTTGTGCGTACAGTCCAGATGACACCAAATGCGATCCATGCCGGCCAGGCCTTCTTCCAGCATGATGGTCAGAGGCTGGCTGCGAAAATGGCGATTGCGCATGGTGAGCCAAAAGCCGGGCATTTTAGGATTGAGTGGAAAGATTATGCTCAAGGCCTGATTGATGCCAATGAGGTGGACAGCACGAGCCAGCAGATCATCGTCATCGGGTAATGCCTTGCCACGACTGAATTTGGTCAGCTCACGCTGTGGCGTGTTAGTTGGCAGGCCGAGTAATTGCAGCTGAAATTCATCGCGTATATTCCATTCATTCAGTACACGCATGACCATGTTGGCAAGTGACTCTCGCTCCTGTTGATTATATTGGGACAAAAGTTGATTCTCCTGCTGAGATTCTTTCATTATCCTGATCAAATTGCCATAGGTCAAAAATCATTTACCCACAAAGGCAGTCAATAGCCTTTGTTTTTGCAAGGAAGTTATGAATTTATGCTTATGCCAAAGCAGCTTGAAAGCTCAGCACAGCTTATAGATTTTTTGCAACAGCACCCGGCCGTTGTAGTGTATTTCAGTGGCAAGGATTGTGGAGTTTGTCAGGTTCTCAGGCCGCGTATTATCAAGATGCTGCAAGAGGAATTTCCTCGTCTCGCCATTGCCGAGGTGGAGTGTTCTGCCGCGCCAGAACTGGCCGCACAACAACTGGTATTTGCGCTGCCGGTAGTGGTGGTCTTTTTCCATGGCAAGGAGCAGCTTCGGCTGGCACGGAATTTTACGCCGGATCAATTGGCAGCGACCCTGGCAAGGCCATATGCACTGTTCTTTGCTTAGCCTATTGTCTGCCACGCGGTGTACACCCTGCAAATCCATCTAGACACCCGGTCTAAGCGTGATGGTTTTGCGCGGAAATCAATGCCACCGTTAGCGCACTGAGCTTTAGCCCGCGTATCTTATGCCATGGCAAAATATGTGAGTTAGATGTTGACGAATTCACGTCTTGCCGCCAGCACTTTGACCAAGTAACGGCGCGTCTCATTACGTGGATGCTCATCACGCAGGCGGCGATAAACTTCGGATGATGGCAGCGAGTTTATGGCATCTGGTGCCTTGCTGCGATCCTTGGAGAACATATTGAACACATTACCTGCGCCACCATTATAAGCTGCGATGGTGCAATACTCGCGGGTAAGTGGGTCGCTGATACTGGCCAGATAACGCTTATCGAGGATGTTGAGATAGGCAGTGCCCAGCTCGATATTATTGTCGGAATTGAATAAATATTCCTTGGTTGGTGTGTGGTTGTAGCCCTTCACCATCTGGTAGGCATCGCGTCCGCCAGTTTCAGGTACCAACTGCATCAGACCATAAGCTGGCGCGCTACTCACGGCAAATGGGTTGAAATTGCTTTCGGTCTTCATCACCGCATAGATCAGGCTTTTACTGACGCCATACTGTTTGGCATAGCGTTCAACGCTGGCAGCATAGCGCTGTGCCTGACGATTTTCATAGTCGCTGACCATGTAGATTTCGACATAATGCACCTGCTTGCTACCATGCTCGGTATCTGCCTTGCGTGTCTGTTTTGCTGTGCGTAGCAAATAGTCGGCATAGCTATCGGCCTGCGCTGGAGTTTCGATATAGCGGCTGCTTTGATCGACGACCAATCCCTGTAGATATGGTTGGCCAGACAGGGCCACGCTCTTGTCTGAGTAAAGATCTACAGCACGCGGGTCATCTGGTGTCAGCAAGGTGGTAACGATAGCGTTTTTCAGGCTTTGATCCGGTTGCTTGGGATCCAGGGTTTCTATCGTGATCAGGCCACGATCAAACTGAATGATGGCGCGGCTCATGTAGTTTTGCGTATATTTGACGTAGCGGTTGTTGCTGGGCGTAACAACACCTTTCTTGCCCCATTGCGTCCCGGCCTTGCCAGTCAGAATATTGACCAGTTTTTGATAGTTTTTACTGGCCGCTTCCAGATCCCTGGCCAGTTGCAAGGGGTTTTGCTGATAGCTGCGTGCACGCGCTGCGGCAAGTTTCGAGACTGCATTTGAAGGATCGCCGCTGCTGGCGACGCGAACCCAGTCACTGGTGGTACAGGCAGCCATGCTGCCAAACAAGGTGATTACGAGCAGATATTTGCGCATTTGTTTCATAGCTTATAGGTAAAGGAACCGAACCCCTATGACCCTGCTGGCAATTATTTTCTTACCTGTTTTGGCGGCTTGGGTGCCGCTACTAAGTGATCGCCTGGGTCGAAATTCGTGTACGTCGCTCACCCTGGTTGTCCCCCTTATCGTTGTGGGCTTGATTCTAGGTCATCTTCCGTTAGTGCTACAAGGGAAGCTTACTACTGTAAGTTTCGATTGGATCCCTTCGTTTGGGCTGAACCTGGCTTTTCGTATTGACGCTTTAAGCCTTATGTTTGCCTTGCTTATTTCGGGCATTGGCGTGCTTGTTATTTGGTATGCGCGCTTTTATTTAGCCAAGGAAGACAGCTTGAGCAAATTGTACTCGATGCTGCTTATGTTTATGACAGCTATGCTAGGCATAGTGTTGTCTGACAACATTCTCTTGCTAGTGGTGTTTTGGGAGCTAACCAGTCTTACCTCGTTCTTGCTGATTGGTTATTGGCAAAAAAACTCCGATGCTCGTAAAGGTGCGCGCTTAGCTTTAGCCGTAACAGGCGGAGGCGGTTTAGCGCTTATGGCGGGCGTTATTCTTATTTGCCAAGTGGTGGGCAGCTTCAACTTAGGCGACGTTTTAGCTTCTCATAGCCTTATTACAGAGCATTCCTTATACCCGGTTATTTTGGTGCTGGTATTGCTGGGTGTGTTCACTAAGTCGGCGCAGTTTCCATTTCACTTTTGGTTGCCCCACGCCATGGCGGCACCCACGCCTGTTTCGGCATACTTGCACTCGGCTACCATGGTTAAAGCGGGGGTATTCTTGCTTGCGCGCTTATTTCCAGCACTCGGTGGCACCGACTTGTGGATTATTCTGGTTACCCTGACGGGCTTAACTACGATGACCTTCGCTGCGGCTATGGCCATGTTTAAGCACGATCTTAAAGGCTTGCTAGCCTATTCCACAGTGAGCCACCTAGGTTTAATTACCATGTTATTTGGGATTGGCACTGAGTTAGCCGTGCTAGCAGCTGTGTTCCACATTATGAACCACGCTGCATTTAAGGCGTCGTTGTTTATGGTGTCCGGGGCAGTTGATCATGGTACCGGGACTCGTAACTTGCGCGTATTACGCGGCATGTATAAGTTTATGCCGCTTACCGCAGTGTTGTCGGTGCTTGGTGCCGCAGCCATGGCTGGAGTGCCGTTTTTTAATGGTTTCCTGAGTAAGGAAATGATGCTGACGGCTAGTATAGGTGTTAACGCCTTTGGCAGCTTTGCTTGGCTTATACCTGTTGTTGCAACAATAGCTGCAACGTTCTCGGTGTTTTATTCGTTGCGTTTTGCGCACAACACTTTCTTTGGCGGTAAGGCGAAAAAAACACCAGTGTTCCCGCCTCACGCACCATCGAAGCTGATGATGGCGCCTGTTATGTTGTTGGTGGCCATTTGTGTGGCCGTGGGTTTGTTTGCGCAACCACTGGTGGGGAACTACATAAACCTGGCAGCAGCCACAGTGCTGGGCTTTAAGCAAAGCCCATATACCTTTCATATTTGGCACGGTATAAGTGCACCGCTACTAATGAGCGCCTTAGCATTGGGTGGCGGTGTCGTGGTGTACCAGTTCCGGGCCAAATTATTTGCCTGGTATAACAATAAGCCAGATTTTAACGAGCTATATATATTTGAAGGTATTATTAAATGGGTAGCAAGTTGGTCGAACAGGTTCACCAACACTCTCGAAAATGGCTCGTTGCAGCGCTATATCGCCTTCATTATCCTATTGTTTGTGCTTATGTTGGCTTTTGCTTTAGTGCCGCTGAAACAACTTAGTGGTGACATTGCGATGACTAAACCCGACCTCATTGCATCAGTTTCGAGCTTTATTCTGGTTTTTGCTGCATTCACTACGGTACTCATACACCATAATCGCTTTGTGGCCTTGCTGATGTTAAGTGTTGTGGGGCTTATGGTGGCCATTTTATTTGCTCGTTTCTCGGCGCCTGATTTAGCATTGACGCAACTTTCAGTTGAAGCGGCTACCATTATACTGCTTATACTGGCGCTTTTTTTTATACCGAAAGCGCACATCAATGAGTCGCGACCGCGTCGAGTGGCACGCGACATTACTATTGCAACTCTTGCGGCTATCGGGGTAGGTATTTTGGTTTACGCGGTATTGACGCGGCCAATGGAAACCATATCTGACTATTACCTTGAAAATGCCAAATCACTCGGCGGCGGTTATAACGCGGTAAACGTTATTTTGGTTGACTTCCGCGGCTTCGATACCTTCGGTGAAATTACCGTATTAGCTATTGCCGGCTTAGGTATAGCAAATATGCTGAAAAATTTATATTTACCGCTGCCCATAACCGACAACGATGGCCGAGCGTGGTCCACAGATCCACATCCAATATTGGTTTCAATGATGGCGCGAATTTTGTTGCCTTTAGCCCTGATGGTGTCGGTGTATATTTTCTTACGAGGGCATAATGCGCCAGGTGGTGGCTTCATCGCGGGCTTAGTCACAAGTGTGGCGCTTATTTTGCAATACATGGCCAGCGGCGTTGGGTTTGTGCATGCGCGTATGCACTTTAACTACACGCGCTGGTTAGCGGGCGGTGTTTTGGTTGCGGGTGTAACAGGCATGGGAAGCTGGCTGGTTGGCTACCCATTCCTGACGTCTACTTTCCAATATATAACCTGGCCAATTGTCGGAACCTTTGAGGTTTCGTCGGCATTGCCTTTCGATGTTGGTGTGTATTTAACCGTAGTGGCTACTACACTGCTGATACTTGCGTATATAGGTAAACTCACAACCACCGAACGAGTTGATGGCTAAAGAGAACGGAGCATGGAGCTGATTTTAGCAATTGTTATTGCCGTGCTAACAGGTACAGGCATTTATTTGATGTTGCGGGCCCGAACCTTTCCAGTGGTGATGGGATTAACGCTTTTTACTTATGCAGTAAATTTATTTTTGTTTTCCATGGGTCGGCTGCACTATAACGCACCCCCGGTAATAAATATGTCGGATACCTACACTGATCCATTACCACAGGCACTAGTGTTAACTGCCATTGTTATCGGCTTTGCCATGACGGCTTTTATTGTTGTACTGGCGCTACGGGGACGAGCAGACATTGGTAACGACCACGTTGATGGTGTCGATGTCATTGTTAAAGAAACAGAAGAAATTGAAGTTACAGAGGACGTTAGCTTGTGAGTCATTTGCTTATTGCGCCTATTTTACTACCAGCGTTAACTGCAGTTTTACTGGTGTTTTTGGCTCGTAGCAATCTAAAAATTACTCGCGTGATTAGCTTGGCATCGGCGTTGAGCTTGCTTTATATTGCCATTGTCTTTGTGGCGCAGTCGAGCACCGATACCATTGAAGTATACGCACCAGGAAATTGGGCACCGCCGTTTGGTATCGTGTTGGTGGCCGACCGCTTAAGTAGTCTAATGCTGTTGGTGAATGCTGTTTTATTGGTGGCGAGCATTATTTTCACCTTCAACTGGAAAGCCGAACGTAATGATCATTTGCAGCCATTGATTCACTTTTTGGCTATGGGCGTGAACGGAGCTTTTTTAACGGGCGACTTATTCAACCTGTTTGTTTTCTTTGAAGTAATGCTTATTGCGTCGTACGCCTTAACTATTTTTGGAGGGGGCAAAGAGCGTGCTAAAGCAAGCATGCATTATGTTATTTTGAATTTAGTTGGCTCTAGCCTGTTTATAATTGGCGTCGGCATTGTCTATGGCATGCTAGGCACCATGAATATGGCTGATCTTGCTGTAAAAATAACTCAAGTACCCGCCGAAAATGCGCCAATTATGGCTGCTGCAGCACTTACTTTACTTTTGGTGTTTGGCCTCAAGGCGGCTATTTTACCACTCTATTTTTGGTTGCCGCGTGCTTATTCAAACGCCATTGCGCCGGTAGCCGCATTGTTTGCCATTATGACTAAAGTGGGAATTTACTCCATTATTCGTGTACATGGCATGATATTTAGCCAACAGCCTATAGCAGGGCTGATTGAGCCATGGCTGTGGCCTATAGCATTGCTCACTATTGTTACAGGCAGTATTGGCATGCTGGGAGCAAAGCGAGTACGCATGCAAATTGCCTACGCGATTATTGTTTCGGTAGGTACGATGATTGCAGGCGTGGCTATTAATACAGCAGAAGCCATACAGGCGGCTGTGTACTATTTAATTCATTCCACCTGGATTACCGCAGCCTTGTTTTTATTAACCGAAGTCATCGCACAGCAGCGCGGCAATATGTCTGACAGTATTGTGCGTGGACCACAAATCAGACAGCACACTGCTTTGTCCATTTATTTTTTTGTAGCGGCAATTGCGCTAGTGGGAATGCCACCGTTAAGCGGGTTCATTGGCAAGCTACTGTTACTAAAAGTGACTCCAGGCGGGGCAGCTCAAGCATGGCTTTGGACAATTATATTAGTGAGTAGCTTGGCTATAATCATTGCCCTTGGGCGCACGGGTAGTACCTTGTTCTGGCGCGTTACAGACTTAAAAGATAGCAAACCTGAAGTGGCAATAAGTAGCTGGCTTAGCATTAGCGGGTTAATGTTAGTTACCATAGGTCTAGTGGTATTTGCCGAGTCGGCGTTAGTTTACCTGGCTGACCTGGGTGTCCAAATTATGGACCCTGCAAGTTATATTCACGCGGTTTTTAGCATGGAGGTCATCACACAATGACACACGAAGAACGGCTGAAACATGAGGACAAACAAAAACTACCGCAAAAAAGGAGCTGGATCCCACATCCGGTATTGAGCGTTGTAATGCTGCTTACTTGGTTGTCGCTCAATAATGCAAGTATGGGACATTTTGTGCTCGGTAGCTTTTTGTCGCTTGGAATTCCGTACCTGGTGCAAGACTTTTGGCCAACAGCAGTGCGGATACACAAGCCTTTCACGCTGACCATGTATATGCTCATGGTGTTAGTTGACATTTGTAAAGCCAACTTCATTGTTGCAGTACAAATATTAGGGCCAAATAACAAGTTGAAGGCTAAGTTTTTTCAAGTGCCATTAGACGTAACAAACGACTTTACTATTTCAATGTTGGCAGGAACTATTACTTTAACCCCAGGCACGGTGTCGTCAGTACTTAGCGCCGACAAAAAGTACTTGTTAGTACACGCTTTAAATGTTGAGGATGCGCAACAAGCGGCAGCAGAAATAAAATCGCGTTATGAAAAGCCTTTAAAGGAAATTTTCGAATGCTAGATAAAGTTATTTTGATTGCCTCGGTTATGCTGGCAATAGCCCTGTTGCTTAACTTATATCGCTTAGTTAAAGGCCCCAGTTTACCAGACCGGATTTTAGCTCTCGACACCATGTATATAAATACTATTGCACTCATTGTATTACTTGGTGTGTCGCAGCGCTCGCTTATTTTCTTTGAGGCTGCAATGCTCATAGCCATGATGGGATTTGTGGGTACCGTAGCGGTATCGAAGTATATTTTACGTGGAGACATCATTGAGTAATGTTAGCGAAGTAACACTTAAACAGGAATACGTATGGCTACATTTATTGAATACATGGTTGCCGCCTTAATTTTGCTTGGTGCGTTATTTGCACTTATAGGGTCAATTGGCCTGGTTAAGTTGCCTGACTTTTTTCGTCGTTTACATGGGCCGACCAAAGCCACTACCTTGGGGGTAGGCGGGATGATTTTAGGCTCTATTCTGTTTTTCACTGCGATTGAGCGAACATTTCAATTTCAGGAGTTTTTAATCTCCATGTTTTTATTCATTACTGCGCCTGCTAGTGCGTACATCATTGCGAAAGCGGCACTACATTTAAAGGTACAGTGTGATGCCGACCACATTGGATCAGAAGCTGCAGCAAAAGAAGAAGAGGAAAACAGGATTTAAGGAAACGCTGCATAAATACCAATCTTGCCTGTCCTTTCGATAAAATAACGTAAACCAACAGCCGGAAGTTTTCACCATGCAAATCACCTTCGCTGAAGCTGAATATGCCGCCAAAAAGAAACG
>JBAYOW010000044.1:0-16328 GCA_041678005.1 Thiohalomonadaceae bacterium | reverse complement strand
TGCTCATCGGTATTCCATTGTTCTTGTCTATCATTATTTCCACCACAGTGTCCTTTCAACGCAATACCCGCCGACTTAACGAATCGCTACAAAAGATAGCCGCGGGTGATCTCACCACCAAACTACACCTTAACTCAGGCGACGAACTTGAATATGTCGCCGAACAAGTCAATGCCATGACTGGTCGTTTTCACAATGTAGTTGGCAATGTTCTGCAATCCACGCAACAACTTTTTACCGCCGCTGGAGAGCTGTCTAAAAGCAGCGAGCAAACCCAGCGCAGCATCAACGAGCAACAAAACCAGACAGATCAGGTTGCCACTGCGGTAAACCAGATGAGCGCCGCCGTGCAGGAAGTTGCTCGCAGTGCAGCAGCAACCTCTGCGGCGACACAGAGCGCCCAGCATGAAGCAAACGCCGGCAATGAAGTCGTGCGCAACACCGCACAGACCATTAATGAGCTTGCCAGTGAGATCCGCGAGGCGGCCACGGCGGTACAGGTACTTGGCAAGGATAGCGAGAGTATAGGGCAGATACTGGAGGTCATTCGTACCATAGCTGAACAGACTAATTTACTGGCCTTGAATGCAGCCATTGAAGCTGCCCGTGCCGGCGAGCAGGGGCGTGGCTTTGCCGTGGTGGCTGATGAAGTGCGCACTCTGGCTGGGCGCACCCAACAGGCCACACATGAAATTCAGGCCATGATTGAGCGCCTGCAAGCTGGGGCTCGCAATGCGGTTCAGGCCATGGAGCTAAGTGAACGCAAGACCAGCGCAGGTGTGGATATGGCAGCTCAGGCTGGCACAGTATTGGGATCGATTAGCCACTCTGTCACTGCCATTGCAGATATGAGCACACAGATCGCCAGTGCCGCCGAAGAGCAGTCCAGCGTAGCCGAAGTAATAAACCGCAACGTAACCAACATTGCACACATCTCGGAGCAGAATACAGCCACCTCAAGCCAGACCGCCTCAGCCAGCCTAGAGCTGACGAGGCTGGCTGAGGATCTTAATCACATGCTGGCAGTATTTAAAGTATGAATTACGAATGTCGCTAATGACATGTTTTGTCATGACAAGATAAGTTATGTCAGGTCAGCTGGTTTGACTATATTGGAAAAAAAATAACAATTCATTACATATCAGCAGGTTGCTATACGAGATAAATATACTGATGATGGCATGTATATTGCTCTTAAAGTTAATTATGATTAGCTCAATATATAATAACGACTACACTGATCGAAGGATCAAAACCATAAAACGCACCTGAACTTTACACTAAGGTCAAAACGGCAGGGTTATTAGGCACAAGTATGAAAAAATATTTCGTCGGGCTCGCCTTGTTCATCGGCGGAGCCCTCGCCCTGGCAGGCGTCAATGGCTTCTTTGCCTATACCAATACCACAGAATTCTGTACTTCCTGCCATACCATGCAATGGAATTATGAGGAGTACAAAGAAACTAGGCACTACAAAAATCGTGCTGGTGTGCAGGCTCAGTGCGCAGACTGCCATGTACCCAAGCAGTTCATCCCCAAGGTCACGGCGAAGATCATTGCAGTAAAGGATATCTATCATCAGATTCTTGGTACTGTAGACACACCGGAAAAATTTGAGGATCGTCGCTGGACAATGGCAAATCGCGTTTGGGACAAGATGAAAGCCTCTGATTCCCGCGAATGCCGTACATGTCATGAATACAATGATATGGATTTCAGTGCACAGGGACGTTCAGCACGCAGTAAACATGAAAGCGCGCCGACGCGAGGCAAGACCTGTATCGATTGCCATCAGGGTATCGTCCATCACATGCCGGACGAACCATACGATGACGACGGTTATGCGCCTGAGGAATAACCATACCGATGAATAAACACTGCATCGCCCGCAAAATTTCACACCCAGCCATGGCAAGACAAATCCATGCCATGCAATTCATTCTTTTCGCCTTGATGTTTCTGCTGGCCAACGTAGCTGTTGGCAAGTCATCAGTCCTGGACATGGAAATGTGTGAGGCAGCCATGATTGGCGACCAGGAGAGAGTAGCCAGCCTGCTGGATAAAGGCGTCACAGCAAATGCCAAAAACCAATTTGGCAAGACTGCCCTGATGTTCGCTACAGAAGAAGGCAATGTCGACGTCGCCGAGCTGCTGCTTGCGCGCGGCGCAAATGTCAACCTGCGCAGTGTGGCAGGCTGTACCGCACTAACCTTTGCCGCTGAACGTGGCGATCTGTTGATGGTGCAGCAACTCATCGATGCAGGCGCACTCATAGGCAATAAAACCCGTGCCGGCTGGGATGCATTGTCACTCGCCAGCCGTTACGACCACACAGATGTCGTCAATCTACTGCTATCCCGCGGCGCGAATATCAATGTAGCTGACCGCAATGGTTACACACCTTTAATGATTGCAGTAGAAAAAAATAACAGTGCCACCGTACGCCTGCTCCTGGAAGCTGGTGCTGATAGCGAACTGCGTAACCACGAAGGTGCGGACGCCTTGATTATCGCCGCTGGCAAGGGTCATCTGCATGCAGCCCAATTGCTGCTGACCTATGGTGCCGACGTCAATTCCGTCAGTGACGATGGCTCGACGGCATTGGCCTGGGCGGCAGAACATGATCACCCACACACAGCAGACTTGCTCTTGCAGCATGGCGCCGATATCGACCATCAGGATATCAATGGTCAGACGGCACTAATGGGAGCAGCCGCCAGGGGGCACAGCAGAATCATCGAACTATTGCTCAGTCAGCATGCCAATGCCAGCTTGAAGAACAACAAAGGGCAGGATGCGCTCGCAATTGCACGCGCTGGCAAACATCATGATTGTGTGAAATTACTTGAACAGGCGCACTGAATTTTAAAGAATCACTGGTATAACACCCAGTGTGGCAGCAAGCAGTACAACAACAACAGAAGTAAATCGAGCAAACCATTAAGGAGGTCCTATGAAATACAAAAATCTTATACAGGGCATCGTCATCCTGGGCAGTCTAAGCCTGGGTGGTGCTGCCATGGCCGCAGGTCCAAGCGCATCCATGCTGGCCAATACCTGTGCAGGCTGTCACGGCACAGATGGCTCAAGCAATGGACCAGCCACACCGTCGATCGCAGCTATCAAGGCCGAATACTTCATTGAAACCATGCAAGCCTACAAAGACGGCTCCCGCAAGGCCACCGTCATGGATCGAATCGCCAAAGGTTACACGGATGATGAAATAAAGCTGATGGCAGGCTACTTCGCAGAACAGAAATTTGTTCGCATAACTCAGGACACCGACAAGAAAATGGCTTCCTCCGGTAAGCGTCTGCATGACCGCTACTGCGAAAAATGTCATGAAGAGGGCGGTAAGCTCTCCGATGATGGTGGCATTCTCGCCGGTCAGATGATGCCTTATCTACGTTATTCACTTGCCGACTTCACCAGTGGTTCCCGTGAAATGCCAAAGAAGATGAAGTCCAAGGTCGACGAAATGATGACTAAATCAGGCAAAAACAGCCTCGAAGAACTTGTGCACTACTACGGTAGCCAGAAATAAGCGATAAGGAAGGGGAACAGAACATGATGCATATCAATCGCAGAAATTTTCTCAAAGTATCCGGTGGTGTCGCCGCAGTTGGTGCCATTGGTATTCCACATATTGCCCTTGGCGCCAGTAAAAAAGTGGTCGTCATCGGTGGTGGTTCTGGTGGGGCAACGGCAGCTAAATACCTGCGCCGCGCCGATGCCTCCATTGAAGTTACCTTGATCGAGCCAAACAAAACTTACCATACCTGCTTCATGAGCAATGAAGTTCTCGGTGGTGAGCGTTCTATCGATACCATTAAATTTGACTACAAAGGCATCGCCAAACATGGTGTCAAAGTTGTGCACGACACCGTGACCGGCATCGATACAGCAGCACGCAAGGTCACAACGGCTGGTGGTCAGAGCTTTGTTTACGACCGCTGTATCGTTTCACCCGGCATAGATTTCAGTTGGGAAGGCATTGATGGCTACGATGAAAAGGCTGCCGAAATCATCCCTCATGCCTGGAAGGCTGGCGCACAGACCACAATTCTGCAAAAGCAACTGGCAGATATGAAAGACGGTGGCACCGTCATCATCGCTGCCCCACCAAACCCTTTCCGTTGCCCCCCTGGCCCCTACGAGCGCGCCTCGCAGATCGCCCACTACCTGAAGAAACACAAGCCAAAATCCAAGGTGCTGATCCTCGACGCCAAAGACAAATTCTCCAAGCAAGGCCTGTTCATGGCTGGCTGGAAAAAATATTATGGCGATATGATCGAGTGGGTCAGCGCCGCCAATGGTGGCAAGGTGGAAGGCGTCGATGTAGCCAACCGCAGCGTTCAGGGCACGATCGACAAATTCAAGGGAGATGTGGTTAATGTCATTCCGCCACAAAAGGCTGGCAAGATCGCTCACACAGCTGGCCTGACCAATGAAGCTGGCTGGTGTCCGATAGATCAGGGTACCTTTGAATCCACCTTGCAGGCCAATGTGCATGTGATCGGTGATGCTTGTATCGCTGGTGCTATGCCGAAGTCGGGCTACTCGGCCAACTCACAGGCTAAGGTTTGCGCGGCTGCCGTAGCTGCCTTGCTGAACGGCATGGAGGCTCCAGTGCCTTCCTATGTCAACACCTGCTACAGCATAATCACACCAGAACACGCTATCTCTGTTGCGGCAGTTTATACACTGTCCGAAGGCAAGATAGCAGGTGTACCAGGCTCCGGTGGCCTCACTCCAGGCGATGCCCCGGATGAGACATATCGGCGTGAAGTGGCTTACGCCCACTCATGGTTCAAGAATGTCACAGACGATATCTTTGGCTGAGACTGATTGTGCCTGATTTAAACGGGGCCTTTGGGCCCCGTTTTTTTATCTACTTGATATCTATCAAATACTAAAACTATAAACACGTCTATACTGATTCCAGTTTATAAATAGAGGATTAAGTACCGGTGATGTACAAAGTTTTGCTGCGCGCGACGCTATTGTGCGCACTGAGCGCTGGCTCTATTACGGCTGCACAAGATGATTACGATCTGCGTAACGGCAAAGATGTCAATGAAGTCTGTGCCGGTTGTCATGGTGAATATGGCCAGGGTGGTAAAGACGGCGAATATCCCCGTCTCGCCGGCCAGCCGATGAGCTATATCGTCAATCAAATGCAATTGTTCCGTGAACGCAAGCTGGATAATATGGCCATGCTTGAGTACGTCAATCCACGCGATTTTCCCGAGGATGATGTCTACGATGTGAGTGCCTATCTATCACAGCTTGAGCTGCTGACACAGCTGCCACCAATAGATGAAACAGAGGAATTTGATCCACTGGCCCGACTGCAATTGACTAAACTTGTACTCAACATTCCGCGCACCGAAGAAGGCGACCCGCAAAGTGGTCGGCTCCTTTACAATAAGGAATGCCGCTCCTGTCACGGCACCGATGGCTGGGGCAAGCATGCCGAGAGCGACGCCCCGATGCTGGCCGGTCAGCACACTAATTATCTATTACGGGCAACAGAAAAATACCGCCAGGGCCTGCGCGTACATGATATCGATGATCCTGTCGAAATACTGACACTATTCACAACAGAAGAGCTTATGGATATCTACGCCTTTTTGGCTACCGCTGATGATATTGAATAAGCCACAAGCTTGGCACTTCTGACGTACCACAGCATTGCCGGATGACACACACGCGGGCATGAATGCCCGCCCTGACTGTATCCTGCAACACCCCATCGTTTGGCCCACAATGCCCCTTTGCAAAGCTCCCCTCTACCGCTTGCGGGAGAGGGACTGGGGGAGAGGGCAGAAGGGTTTTACACCTGTGTTCATACGGCCACTGCTGTACATTCAGCGCAATGCCCGGTGGTTATTGTGACGTACATGGCTGTCGCCCCAAGACGTTCCGCCGCCAGATGTCACACCCAAGCGCAGGTGGGGGCCAGTTCTCTTGAATTCCTGGATTCCTGCCTGCGTGCGTAGTAGAGAAACGTGTGCGCGTGATATATCTATCACTGAATTTTCTTGTCATGCGTAGAGAGCAATTGCATGTGTTTTAACTGCAATTTTTCATTACGCCCTTCAATGCGTAGATAGTGCTCTTTGTCTTCCTCGCCCCGAAATTCCAGCGAAAGATTTTGCGTCGAATTACAGGACGCGCCTTCTGCCACTGTATCAAAATTGCTGGCAATAACCTGGGCGGTCCAATTTTTGCCCTCCAAATCAATCTGCAATTGATATGAACTGTTCTTTAATATCCCCAGCGGGATAAAGTATGCATGACTGTCAGGAGTGCGATAGGCCTGTAGCTCAGCCGCCGTCCAGGAATCCTTGAATACCTCGATGGATGGTGGCGCTGCAATACCGCAGTCCTCCTTCATGTACTGCAGATAAATAACCAACTGCTGATAGAGTTCTTCAGGCAGCTGGCCTGAATAACGCTCGACATGTGCGCGTGACTGCATATCAGCAAGACTCAAGCGCCCGCTGCATTGTGCTTCATGGCAACGCGCGCAAACAGTATTGAAATGCGCCCAATAGCTGCTGGTATTGATTTCGGCTACTGTGTTGCTCGCCAGTGCGAACACCAAACACAGGCCAACTGAGTATCTAATGGACAAGTGCCCGACGTATGGTAGCCACAATCTTGTCAGGTGATGCCCCATGGGGGATTGTTTCATACAGCCTGCCATCGCGATCGAGAAGATAGGTCATGGATGAGTGATTGACGACATAATCCTCATCACTATCATCCTGTTCATAGCTATAAATTACGCCAAAAGTCCTGGCTACGCTGGCAATCTGATCCTCAGTACCGGTGGCGCCGAGCATGCTCGGATGAAAATAGGCAACGTATTCAGCCAAGTTTTCAACCTTATCACGATTTGGATCCACGCTGATGAAAACAGGCTGAATTTTTTCCTGCTCGCCTGGTTCCAGTTTATGCAAAGCAAAACCAAGCAGTGCCAACGATGTAGGGCACACATCAGGGCAGTTGGTGTAGCCAAAATAAAGCAGCACTATCTTGCCGCGCAGCTGAGCCAACTCCAATGGTCCTTGTGCAGTCTGCAAGACAAAATTGACTGGTGGCTTTTTTGATTCTGCGACTTGCTTGTCCGCTACCGGCCAAAACAGCAAGACCACCACCACAAGCAGTAGTACTACCAAAATAACAGCAGGAAACAACAGACGATTGTTCATATCAGCGGCGGGTAAATGTATCGAAATTAAACGGAGCCACGTAGACTGCATCAGTTCGATACAGCATGACCTTGGCCTCCCAGGTCATGCGGTTACGCACACAAACTGGCAGCATGCCTTCCCCTGTGTAGCGGCCATTGCCCCGTGATTTTAACTTGAAACGGTTATAACCCATGTTCATATCCACGCCACTGAAATCAATTTCCACCTGGTGCAAATCGGGCACATCAGTTTCAACGATAAAATTAAGCGTCTCTACCAGTGGGATAGGGCGTGGCGTGATTGTTACTGTAAACGAGCCCAGGCCATCCATGCTGACTAAACATGACCCCTGCTGCAGATCGCAGGCTGAAAGATCAGCACTGATGACCGGCAAATCTTCTTCAGAGGCTGAAAATTTATAGACAAACACGCCCGCTACAAGCAACGCCATCACTACGACACCACCCCATAGCCAAAATTCTGTAGAAATCTGCTTTTCCATGATCAGGGCAAGTCACCACGACGGAACAAGAGAAAGCCGATACCGGCGCAGGCTATGCCTAGTGCCAGTGGATATAGCGAGGCCCACCACAGGTAGCCTGCCTCACCAAAATTATCCAGGATGACAAAGGCGGTTGGCCCCAGTAAAACCAATTGTGGATCAAACAGCATCATTGTGGCAGTGCGGAAAACCTGCAAAGGGTTGGCCAGGGCAATGGCAACCGCCGTATCTGCCGGCAAATTCTCCCTTATCATCACGCCAAGCAAAACCAAATCAAGAAATAACACCAAACTCAGCCAAATGACAAAGGCTGCGCCCTGAGCAACATCTGCGGTACGTGCCATGGATGAAATCAGCATACCGATGCCCAGGAAGCACCACGTCAGACCAAACAGGAATAAGGTGTAGTAACCATAGATATGCCAAGGCACATCGGCACCACGGGCAACCCCCCAAATCACTGCGGCACTCATGGCAAGGAATACAGGTAGAAAAATCACGGTAAAACGACCGATGGTCTTGCCCCAATACCAAGCGGCCAATCCCACCGGTAAGGAGAGTAGATATTCAAACACTCCAGCTTCACGATCACCGGCTACCGAACGCACCGTGGTGATGAGAACAAACAATGGCACAATCGCCATAGTCAATTGCAAATAAGTCACCAGGATACGGGTCAGACCAGTGAAGCCCATGATGCGGGATTCTGTCAGGCCAAAGACAAACAGCAATACAACAATAATGCCAAACATGGCGGTATAGGCCATGAACCAGCGCGCACGCACAGATTCAATCACATCTGTAAGCGCTGTGAGCCAAAGATGCTTCATGATGATCCTTTAATGAAATTAATGACTGGGAAAATGGGTATCGTTATCAGAGGGTGGCTGGCCAAGTACCTCTGGTGCGTTAAAACGTTCCTCGACCAAATGAATATGCGCAATCGCATCGACATAATTCAGCGCACCTTCAGTTTGCTCAAGCTGGGCACCCAGACCATAGGCCATGGGCGTGATCCTGCCCTTGACGTAATAAGCCTTACGGGCATCTATCCATTCGCCAGTCTGGTAATCATTCACCCAAATCTCTGTGCGTGGATCACTCTGCCAACTTTGCTGCTCCAACCACAACACAGCGCAACCTATATCGTCAAATTTATAGACCTTGACTTTCTGCTCCTCGGCGCCGCCACGTATCTGGGCAGAATAAAAATGATCGCTCAACACCATACGACAGCGTTCGCAACTATCGCGATCCCACTTGACCTCGGCAGGCCCTGTACCAGGATCACCAGAACAGCCAAGCAGTGAAACAAACAATAAACCTGACAATAAACGCATCAATGCATTCATCAAGAATTTTCTCTCATCTCGATTGCCGACAGGGCACCGGCATAACGCGAGAGCACACCAAGAAAACGCAGTCGATCAGGTGCTGCAACCTTGCCCTGCCATGACAGACCATCACCTGCAAAACCCCACTCGGCAATCGCCTTGGCGAAGGCAGGTTCATCGCGGCTCAATTCCAGCTGACAGTGCAAGGTGCTACTCATATCCATGGAATCGGCAACCTTGTCATCCAGGGTGATAAGACCCTGATCCATCTCGATAACGCGATTAACCAATGCCGCCACTTCATCCAGACGATGACTGGAGATCAGCATCACGGCATGTTCCTGACGTTCGGCGAGTAGCTGAAAGAGGTGATGGCGTGCATCCGGGTCAAGATTTGCCGACGGCTCATCCAGGATCAATAAATCGGCAGATCTCCCCAGGGCGATACAGATCAATATTTTCTGCTTCTGCCCGCCGGACAGTTTAACAAACGGCTGATTCGCAACACGCTCGGTATCCAGGCCAAGGCGTGCGGCGACATCACGCATCTTCGACACTTCGGAGTTACATACATTGGCGGCGAATTTCATCAATTGCGCTACCGGCATTTTCAGTGGAGGAGAAATCTGTGGAACAAAACCAACACGCGCCAACACTTCTTCTCTGGCCAAACGAGGAGACTTGCCGTCTATCATGACTGAGCCATCATGGACGTATTCACCCAATAGACAACGTATCAGCGTGGTTTTACCGGCACCATTGGCGCCAATGAGCGCAATACGTTCACCACGGTTGATGGATAGATTCACGCCACGCAAAACTTCCGTACGACGGAAACGTTTAGACAAATCATTGATACTGATCACGTAAGCACCCGCCGGTCAGCAAAATAACTTATAAAACCTTCTTCAGGCCCTTGAACTCATAACGCAGGGAGCCGGTTGGACAAACATCGATACATAGACCACAGCGCGTGCAGTCCGCGCCGATCGGTACGGTCACATCGGTCGCCCTACCCTTGGTTACAGGTTCCAATACATGTGGCACGAGACACACTTTGCGGCAATCACCTTCGTGCATGCAGGACTCGGTAGTATAGACAACACGCAAGGGGGAGAACAGGCCGACAAACCCATAGGTCATTCCAATAGGACAGATATAGCGGCACCAGGCACGGCGTGAAATGAAAATTTCATACAACAACAAAAAAGCCACCCAACCCAGCGCCAGGCTAGCGCCGTAGATAATGGCACGGCTCAGGATGCCTGTAGGCGAAACAGTTTCAAATACGGTGTAGCCAGTACCCAAGGCCAGCAAAGCAAAAACCACATACAGGGCTGGACGCATGCCACGATGAAAATCATATCCTTTGATCAGCTTGCGCTTAACCAACCAAAGATGGAGCTTGTCGGCCCATTCTGCCACCAAATGATAGGGACACACCCAGGAGCAGAATGTCCGCCCGCCAAGCAGCAGCCATAGTATTAAGATCGTAGTCGTACCGATCAGCAGATTCAGTACCATGTGCTTGAATGCCAACATGACTTGCAAGGCAGAATTCAAATCAGCCATGTGAAACCCAATGAAACGCGAAGCCGTCAGTGCGCCTTCAAGGATCTGGATATCAAACTGATAAGAGACCACGAATAACAAATTTACGGCCACCAGGGTAAGCCAGCGACGGTTGCGCCATTTGTGCGAACTATGCGCTTCATGTTGAGCACGAATCTCCGCAACATTTGGTTTTTCACCGCGCTTGTATAAATGTATTTTTTTGACTTCTGGCGTAAAGTCTTCCGGCTTGGGCTTGCTTGGCGCCTTACCCAGCAACTGCAGCAATGATTCCTTGAAGTAGTTCATGCTCGTTGTACCGTACTTTCAATGTCTACGACAATCGCCGACTGTTCAGTTGGGCAAACCATTTCACAGGCGCCACAACCTACACAACCATCCAACACCACAGGCCGCATGCGCATCACGCCATCGCCCCGATCTTCCTCAGCGCGTAGCTCGATGGCATGCTTTGGTGGGCACTGATTCACATCCCCAGATGGCGGCTCACCTGCCTCACACTGGGCAATACGAATTTCGATAGGACAATGAGTTATACAGAGATCACAGATTTCCAGATCAAATTGCTGTTCATGTACGCGCTGTGGCTTCCAGCGATCTATCTCTGAATAACGGAACAGACCGGTGAAATCTGCTCCACGAATCTGGCCCTTAAAGCCTGCACCATGCATGGCCAGACAAAGATCAGGCCGATCAAGGCGCGCAAAGCCCATACGTATTTCATGCGGATAATTCAGATCATGTGATAAGGCACCGGTGGGGCAAGCCAGGATACATTGCAAACCATCACAGGAAAAATCACAGGCCTGATCACGGGCACCTACATAAGGCACACCCACACCAAAGCCATCCATGATGTCAGCGAGCTTGATAGCCTCGACCGGACACACCTGCACGCATTGCCCACACTTGATGCAGGATGCAAGGAACTCTGCTTCATCCAGCGCACCAGGTGGGCGCAGTCTTGGATGCCAGGAGCGTGCTACCGGGATATAGCCCATGGTGGAAATACCAACAACACCAGCCGCCAGCATCAAGGAGCGCAAAAATTGTCGGCGTTGCTGCTGCTTGCGTTTGTTTACCACCGGCAGTACTGGTTTTGCAGCCACCTTGTCTTGCTTGTCTTTACTGTCTGTCATGACTCGCTACCCACCTTAATTATCGGCACAGCATCACGCAGTAACAATTTTGGAGGATTAAATGGAGCCAGGCGTTCGAGAAAGTCCAGCACTTCCAATAATGGTGAACCCTTGAAAAATTGTGCGGCAGGAACGTCCATCCAGATCCGATCGGCATACGAGTGGAGTTCATAGGGCGTATCACCCACATTATCTGCGTTTTGGTCGAAACCTTCGTAGTCGTCCCAATGATTTCCTTCCCAAATATTACGTACTGCAGAACCGCCACCGCTTACAGACACCTGTGTCATGTTGCCCTTGAATTGATTCTGGCGAAACTCATTGCCTGACCAGTCAGCAAGGAAATTTACGCCAATACCATTATAGGCTACCAGATTATTGTTGAATACATTGGTGGTATCTGGCTGAAAAGGCGACACATCGATATACAGACCATTGGCGCAGTACAGAACCTGATTGTTTTCGATAATCAACTCGGATGTTTCCTTGAAGCCTATGCCTACACCAGTTGTACCGGTCGCATTACGAATTTGATTATTACGCAGCACTATGCCATCGCTATACATCACAAAAATACCTACCGAGTTGTCAAAAAAGACATTATCCTCGACCAGGTTGTACTGCGAATACATGAAATGCAGGGAATAACGGCCGCCACTCGCAGTGTTGCGCGAGATCGTATTATCACGCGAATACCAAACAACGATATCGCGGGCATTGGTCGCGACATTATCCAGGATACGATTGTCGTGGCTATACCACAGGCGTATCGCATCACCACGCATGCCAAGGCCAATATCCTTGGAGTTGATGCGGTTACGACGAACGATATTATTATTGGACTGCTGCAGGTCAACGCCAAACAATGCATCTTCGATGACGTTGTCCTTGATGACGTTATACTTGCCACGCACCTGGATACCAGAATCCAGGTCGTTATGTGAATTACCGCTGCCCTGCAGATGCAAACCAGAAACTGTAGCGCCATCAGTATCTATCAACAAAACAGTGCCCCTGCCGCCTGCATCGACAGTCACCTTGCCTCTCCCCTCCAGGGTCATCGGCTTATTGATTACGACAGGCCCGGCATAGTTTCCAGGCTCGAGCACCAGAGTACTGCCTGGCTCGGCCTCATCGAGCAGCGGCTGCAAGGGGCGCAATTCCTGGCTTGCGGCAATGCCATGTAAGAACAGCGTGGCAAGCGCTGCAAGCCAGAACATATTGTGCCGACTAAAGAGCTTCATCTTTGCCTCTTGGCAATTACTCAGACTTGATCTGCTTGCGACGCACTAAAAGCAGTGCAGCCATCACAACGCTGAACGCCAGCATAAAACCAAAGCCAATGTGCGGATAGGAGTGCGTCGAGAACTGCGCCACCTTGCCATCACCAAATACCGTGGGCATGAATGGCTTGACAGTAAAGGCAGCCATCTCATGGAGATTGTGACCAAACCACCAAAGCCACGCGGAATACTCAATGAGGAAAAACACCGGCAAGGCCAAAGGCGCCAAGGCGAGCGCCCAAAAGAGCAAGCCGCGAGGCTGACGCGCCCCCCAAAGCAGTAACACCATCGCTAACAGAACACCGGCAAAAACCAAGTGGATAGCCAGCTTCAAGGTAGCCACCATTGGCTTGATTTCTTCTGGTTCATTAAAATAACGTCCCAGATTTTTTTCATAGTGCCATGTCATGACCTGCAAGCCACTGCCATTCCATTCTTCGCCAGTTCCCTTGCGCTTCTGATCCATCTCGAAATTAATCCGCAGATTATGGATATATCGTTCCTTCACACTGGCCGTCTCACTCACCTTTTGTTTCGGCTCTGGTGCTGTAGCTTCCTTTTGTTGCCCTGCTCCCAGCATGGAACTACGCAGTTGTTCGATGAGAGCCTGCCCTGAACTCATCGAATCAGAAGCCAGATCATCATCTCTATCATCCCCTTTCTCCTGATCGAGCGAAGCAATCATGGCATCCACATAGCCTGTAGTCTGCCAGCGCAGACCATCCTTGGTGTAAATGGTCATATACATCCAGATAGTGATAATGGCAAAACCAACCGCCAGGGCAGACATGCGTGATTTACTGCCTGGCATGGCGAAGCCAATCACCATTACGCCGAGCAGCACCATAAGAAACTGCGAATAGCCTTTCTCCACTGGACCACCGGCGGCGATGGGATACATGCCTACATAATGATTGATGGTATCCATTTCATGTACACAATCCATCGCCTCCTCTTCTTGAATCTCCGCCTTGTCTACCTTGGTGCAGCCATTGAACACACCATTCATATGAAAATGAATGCGCACACCATCAGGAAAAGATTCTTCTGGGTAATTAGGAGCCTTGAGGGAAACCCACCAGGTAGGGGTGTAATAGATAGCCACCAATAAAACCAGGGCAGCAATCGTCAATAAACCGGTGAGTAGATATTTGGTGTTGTCTTTAGTGGAATTCATAGCGTTCGTGATCCTTGAGTCAGGGAAGGAAATGAACGGGCCACCCTTTCATGGGTGATAAAGGAATGCAATTTAAATTCTGCCGTACCAGCAAGGTACGGCAGTGAAATACGACCTAATCAATCAAAGTCAGGATTTAGCCAGCCTGGGGGTCCCAGGCGATCAGCGGGGGGCTTGATGCGCGAGGTATAATCACTGACCGCTTCAAGGTCGCGATCACTAAATCCCTTGACCTGCTCAACCATATCAGGGTTGGCATTACGGCGTGCACCATCTCGAATCTCGCGGAACTGACGCTTGATATATTCATAATGCTGGCCATGGATCTTGGGATAAAATTCCGCATCATTGCCTTCACCCTCGGCCCCATGACAACGCACACAGTTATCTTCGTAGAGCTGTTTACCTAGCTCCAGATCAGTGCCTGGGCCAACACCATTTTCTGGTGTCATTGGCAGAGTAGCCATATACTCAACCACGTCGGCTACTGCCTGGGCACCACCAATCTGTGACGGCAGGGCAAAGGGATACATGGTTGGATTGTCGCGGTTGCCGGCACGGATATCTGCCAACTGTTTCACCAATACATTGTGATGCTGACCTGCCAGCTGCGGGAAGGTACCATCAGGCAGACCCCAGCCCTCAGGCATATGACAAGCGGCACAGACTTCATATATGTCGCGTCCTCGATCCTTGTCACCCTTCAAGGTCATGGCTTCTTCCAACTCATCGCCCTGCATTGCCCAGTCTGGCTTAAGCTTTGTTGTATCAGCCATGGCCACATTACCCACAGTCAGTGCCAATGCACACGCTACTGCTGTTTTTAGACTAACTCGCATATTTTTTACCTCACGTTTTTGCACTTGTAGAAATCAGTCTAACAGGTTTTGACTAACTCCAAGCACACTCCAATCAGCCGCAACACCAAGTCTGTGCTCATCTGCTGCGACACACCACACCATAATAAGATTGCATCAGCATACACTTCTAAGCTGATTATGCATTAACAAATATCAAAGCTGCCGGATAAATCCGGTCTGCTTATTTAAGTGATGCCAGCCAGTCGGCAATGGCCTGCATCTCCTCATCGGAGACCAAATGCATGATAGGCTTCATGGCAGCTGTCTGCGCATTGCTGCGGGCACCGCTCTTGATGTCTTTCATCTGCGCCATGGCATAAGCCGCATTTTGACCGGCGAGTTTTGGATAGCTGGGTAGTACTGGCGTCTGGGCATCCGCACCGTGACAGGCGATACAGGTTTTCTTCTTGTACAGATCAGCCCCATCAAGGGCCAGCGCCGTACCGCTGACCAACAGGCTGCTGGAACCAAGCAGTGCTGCCAACATCAGTTTACTTACTACTTTCATGGTTATCTCCTGGTTACATTACGCAAAAAAATAGGGGGACAGTATAATGTCCCCCTATCAATTTAGTCTTTGATCTTCATCAAAGCCAGTATGTGTTATTTAATCTTTTTGGCATTATTTTCTTCAAGGTGAGTCTTGGCACGCAGACCAAGATCAGCTGTCTTCACCTGATACTGCCACCACTGGTTGGCCCACAGCATGGCGTTTTGCCAATCCTGCTTGGCTGCAGCGGCTTCCGACTTGGCCTTGGCGTCCTTGGCGAACTCAAGCTGGTCGGTAGCATCTTCTACCAGGCCGACAACCGTCGGGAATTCCTGGTAGTTGTGGCTGGTAATGAAGGCCACCACGGAGTCGATTACAGCCTGGGTCTCGAGGTTGGTCTTGACCTGGGTATCGTAATCAGCCTTGGTGTACTTCTGACCTTCTTCCATTACAGCAGCTGTTGCCTTGTAGCCCTTCGGACGGACCAGCAGATAGCCTTGCATTTCCAGATGCAGTGCCGAGCAGAACTCGGTGCAGTAGTAAGGATAGACGCCTTCACGGTCAGCTTTTACATAAGCCGTAGCGGTCTTGCCTGGTTCCAGCGACATCTGCACGCTGTGGCCATACATGGCAAAGCCATGGGTCTGGTCTTGTGCACGCTCCAAGTTGGTGACATGGAAGTAGATTTCATCACCTACCTCAGCCTCGACGATTTCTGGATTTATGTGCGAACGGATGGCCGTGCCCCAGATATGCATGGTGCACTTAC
>JBAYOW010000043.1:0-16528 GCA_041678005.1 Thiohalomonadaceae bacterium | reverse complement strand
GCTCCTGGCTCATTGCTTATAACCTGGCTTCATGCGGCACCTGCATTCGGCGCGCAATGCCCGTTGGTTATTGCACCCATTACTGGATTCCCGCCTGCGCGGCTAAGCTCCCCTCTCCCGCCAGCGGGAGAGGGGCTGGGGGAGAGGGTGGAAAAGCTTTTCATACTCGTTCACTCTGCCTTTTATTGCGCTGGAATGACCACTTTTCGACTTCGCTTACAGTTTTTAACACCACTGGATTCCAGCCTACGCGGGAATGACGGAATAGATGCAGGCCCTTTACATACTTACATATGATTTTACATTCGGCGCAATGCCCGTTGGTTATTGCTCACTGCAGCGCTGATTACTATTGAATGTTTTTAATATAGTCTCACCGTTTTACCCCATACCCTCCACGCCCCTTCCCTTGAGGGGCGTTAGCGCCTTATTTCCCGCTTTCTGTTTCTTTTGTTTCTTTTGCTTCTTTATCCTGGACTGGTGCAGGTGGTGCGTTTTTTGGCTGAGTGCTGCGCTGCAACAGTATTTCGCGCACTTCAGGGTGTTTAGTGTTGATAAAGACAGCCTTGTCTTCGCTGACTTCCGCAAGTCTCCAGGTATCATCCAGATATTCATTGAGGCGGATGCGCCGGTTTTTGCCTTTATATTTTAAGATGATGCCACCGGCTACATTACCCTCCTGACCATACACGCCCAGGATTTTCAGATCCTTGAACGGGTCTTCCTCTATTATTTTTTTAGGTTCTATCTTTACCTCTGCAATAATTTCAGGCCGGCGTTCTGGCCATAACAGGGGTCGCTCCAGCATGGCGGTAAGCTCGATGGCTGAGTAAACGGGGATTTTGGGTGGCACGACTTGCAGGGCACCGGGCTCTGGCAAAATTGGTTCTGGCGCTTGCCAGTGGCTCCGCCCGAGCAGCCATACTATGGCAATGCCTAGCAGCAGGCCAAGGCTGATGTATTTCAGGACAGCTTCTGGACTAAGTGATTTCATGGGACTAGATGTGCCGTGCTGAAGCTTATTTGGGCGTTTATTAATTGACTGGATTTTTGCTGGCCACGGGCGGCACGTCCTGTGGGCTGTATGAGGATTGTGCCGGCAAACAGGCTTGGGGTTTCGTGTTGCAGGGCGATCAGGGCATTTTGCAGGCTATCCATGGTGCCTTGCGCGGTAATGGTTACGCTGATTTCCTCAAATTGAGGATGGATGCGCGGAGCCATTACCTGGCTGTTGACTATGTTAAGCCCTGCCGAGCTCATGATGCGGCGAATGGTTTGCTGCATTGCCGTACCTACCTGGGCGGTTTGCTGATTGGCAGGGTAGCTGAGCTGCGTAAGCTCGCTGCGCACGGCGGCAGCGGCCTGCTGGATTTGCACCTGGGTTTGCTCTATGCCAGCAAGACGGGCAATACGCGGCGTCATCTGGCTGATTTGGGCTGATTTGTTGGCTTTTGCTGTCCATAGTGGTATCAGTATCAGCAGCAATAGCAACAGCAATACGAGCAGGGTGCTGGCGACGCTCAGATGGGGATGATAGCGCAAAGGGATCATGGCTGGCGCTCTGCTCCATATTCAAACTCGGCGCTAAAGCGCTCGTGGCCACCCGCGCCACGGACTATGGCGCCAGAGAGACGTACATTGCGGTATTCAGGCTGTTGGTCGAGAATTTGTACCACCGCACTGGCATTGACGGCCAACCCCGTCAGCCGCACGCGCCCGGGCTGGATATCCAGACGTTCGAGATGGCTGTCATCTGGCAGCAAGCGCGAGAGATTCTCAATGATTGGCAACGCGCCCGCACGCTCAGTGGTGAAGTCTGTCAATGCAGTCAACTGCTCCTGACCTTGCCGCAGGTTATCGCGGGCGGTGACCGTCTCCGCCGTGCGTGACTGGATATCGTTATAGTAGTCACTGACGATTTTGCTGTTTTTGCTGGCCTGCAATAGCGGCACGGCATTGAGCAGGATGAATAGCAACATAATGAGCAGGAGCCAGGACAATAGCCGGCGCGTGTGCCTTCGATTGCGCATGACGCGCAGATTGTCGCCGTAGCCATTGAAGATGACGCAACGGTTTTCCAGGCGTGCACATACCTCGGCCGGGGCACCGCGCAAACGGCCTTGCTGGCTGGCCAGATGGCGCTCGATGTGGTTGCGTGACGAGATGGTGATAATGATTTTATAGCGATCGCTGGAAATGACTTCGCGATGCCAGCCCCAGGCCAGTTTGTCTGCAGGAAAAGGAGCTGCGGCCTCGGCCTCATGTCTGACCGTCTCGAACATTTCGGCTTGGCTCATGACCGGTAGCAGCAGAGTGTGAGCCAGGACGATTTCATCGGGCAGTTGCACGCGCCAGAGGTCTACCTTGGCGGCTTCCTCGCCACGGTCAGGCAGGCGTTTGTCGTCACGCCAGATGCTGGTGGTACCGTCTGGCAATAGGAGGCGGACTGGTTCCTGTGGCGCCAGCCAGGCAAGCCAACGCCAGCGCAGCGCCTCGCGCCAGCCAGCACGCCATTGGTCATACAGGGCAAACAGATCGATACCGAAAAACTTGCTGTTGTCACGCGTTACTGACATGCACCCGCTCCCTGACATAGCTGCAAGCTTGTTGCCATCAGTACCATGTGAAGATATCCATTGTGGAAGTTTTCATTTGTTCCATGTGTAAAATGATTCTATGTGATTTGCAGCGGCTAATATGGCACATGTGCTGGCATGATGTTATCTCTTCATTATCGCTCTGTTTTTATCATTTTATAAACAACCCCAACCCCGGCCCTCCCCTTGAAGGGGTATGTTTTGTTTGGTTTATGTGCGGCATTTATCACTCCGTTCATTGCTGCATGTCCATACGGTTTCAGTCTGTCGCAGCCCTGTTGAGCAGGGCTGCTGATTTTACGCCGATGACGGGCTCTACACGAAATATCTGCCACGGATAACGTCCAAATCCCCTCGTTATGTCTACCCAGCGCACGCGGCTCATGTATTGCCCGTCACCTGTTTGAATATATGCCTCGATGCGGTAGACCGTTGCCGAGCCAGACTCAATGTATTCCTGGGCCAAGCCAGAGTAGTCTTTTGCTGGCTCGTCGAGCTGGCGCATGTCCTCGACATGTTGCACCGCCTCATCGTTGCCACGCGCCAAAATGGCCAGTACTTCAGGTGGCGCAGCAGCAGGGTTGACCCCGGAGTTGCCGCTTGGATAGACATTGATAAGGCCACTAAGGCTATCATAAATATCTGGCGACAGACCAAGCACCTGACGCAAATCTTCATTGACTACAAAGAGGCCGTTACGCGCCCCTTCAGGCCGGCCAGCCGAGTAGTAATCTTCATTTTCCGCACCCTGCGGGAGAGGATCATCGTCTGCATCACGCCAGTCGATCACGCGATGGGCCAGACTCAGGGCATGCTCTTCATTAATCCCTGCTGCGTATTGAAAGGTGTCACGTAGCAGGGTTTCCGGCGCAGTGTTCAGGTTGATGAGGCCGGTGGCCGGGATAAGCCGTACATGCACAGTAGTGCCGTCGATGGTGTATCGACGCCAAAGCAGGCCATCGCCAGCCGGGCTACCAGACTGCATTCCAGCAATGGCCAGATTTATGGCACCGTCGCCCAGCGCCGCGACTACCGCACGATCGCGCAGCAGTTGCGTTTGCCTTAGTTCGACGCGTGTGGCGTAGGCAACGACAGACGCCAATATAGCCAGGGCGCTGACGATCCACATCACGGCGACGATGGCTACCCCTCGCTGGCTGTTGTTCATGGCGCGCCCCGGTAGATTGGGATGATGATTTCCGGCCAGTTTCGCTCCTGTGAGCTGATGTGCACGCTGATACGGGCAGGCAATGCAGGTTCACTCCAGTCTTCCAGCCACTGCTCGTCGCGGACTCCCTGGTAACCAAGGTTGAAGTTTTGCACGTCCGGGATCAGGATATAAGGATCGACGGCTGACCAGTTGGGCACAATCAGCTGCAAACTAAAAGGCACAAAGCTAAGCGTCAATGCCGTGCGGGCATCCCCTGGCGGGCTCATTGCTGCGAGCCGAAACAGGTGCAGACCACCTGTGCCATGATATGCCGGCATGGGGGCGATCCAGATAAGCTCATGCGTGCTGCCCACCAGCGCTGGCAGATGGTTTTCACTATCTGTGCTGATGTTTATGTCCTGGGCTGAGCTCAGCAGGTTGCGCAGCACATCGCTGATGAGACGAATGTTGTCTATCCGTTCGGTATGTTGGGTGATGCGCCCGGCGCTGTCGGCCATGCCGCGCATGGCCGACAGCAGGCCCAGCATGATCAGCGAAAACAGCGCCGCTGCAATGACCACTTCAACAAGCGTAAAACCTGTAGCATGGCGTTTCATAATCTGCCTTACTGACTGATTTCAGGTAGCAGGCTGGTGAGTATCACATGTCTATCACCAGGCGCTATTCCCCAGCTCACCTGCACACGAATTAGATGTAACTGAGTTATGTTGGACTCGGGCTCGGTGGCAAACGGGAAGCTTGATATTTGCCAACGATAACCATCACCTGTTTCGCCATTTTTATTGATGCCTTCGGCTGGCACGCTCAGCTGTAGCGACATCAATGATTCGGCGGTCATCACGGCATAACTGTAACGCATGCTTTCGAGCGTGCCGCGCAGGCTGCCTCCCATGATGCTGTATAAGGCAGCCAGCGAGATCACCATGATGGTGAAGGCAACCAGCATTTCCAGCAGCGAAAAACCACGCTGAGTCATTGGCCTGGAGGAAGGATACCAGATCACTTGGGTAACTCTTCCTGTGTTGTTCTGCCCAGCAGCCAATCAACGCGCAGACGCACTCCCTCTCCTGAGGGACGCCGCAGATCAAGGCTTCCGCCTGTTGCGCCACCGCTTGGGTAGTAGCGGATCATGCCCAGGCCATCGCGCACTTCACTGTTGGCAATAATGACATCTATACGCAATTCATCAGGTAATTTGTGATCTAGTTTCTCACCCACACCATAACGCCTTTCTTTTAGATCGATGACGAAGGGAACTGCCTGGCCGGTCATGCTGGCCTGATGACGCGCGGCAGCCAAGGCGGTAGTCAATTCGCGCACAGTACTGTGATATTGCAATGTTGGGCGAACTTGCATGAAGGCCAGTGGCGCAGCGACCAACAGCACGCCCATGATGGCAAGAGCGACAATAAGCTCAACCAGGGTGAAACCTGATTGGCCCAGGCTGGTTCTATTTACTTTGGGTAGCTGATTGACACACGACCTGCAGATAGCTTGACGGGCTGAGCTTCGGTTTATAAAAAAAGATCTCAAAGGATGAGTTCTCAACCAGAACCAAAGCGCAGATTTGTCATTCCCAATTACCGACATCTGCATTTTCACCTTCACCACCTGCCATGCCATCGGCACCGTAGGAGTAAATGTCAATAGCGCTGCGCTTGCCGGGTGATGTGTAGTAATAAGGCTTGCCCCAGGGGTCATTGGGCAGGCCTTTTTTTAGGTAGGGGCCGTTCCAGCCTGATGCCATGGCGGGTTTGCTGACCAGCGCCTGCAAGCCTTCTTCATTACTTGGAAAACGGCCAACATCGAGCTTGAATAGTTCAGCGGCCTGTTCCAGATCAGCGATCTGTACGCGGGCTGTCTTGCTCTTGGCGCCACCAAGCTGGTTGAGTACTGTCGGCCCGACCAGACCTGCAAGCAGGCCCAGGATCACGAGCACAACGAGCAGCTCGATCAGAGTGAAACCGCGTTGACGATCCTCTTGTGAATAATACTGCATGTAAAACCTCCAAAGTATTCGGCGAGCTTAAATTGCCAGCTCGTTAACAGACATAATGCCCATAAGGATTGAGATGATGATTACGGCGATCAGAGTTCCCATCAGGAAGATGATGACTGGCTCAAGCAGGGTCAGGCTACGCTTGATACCAGCTTGAACCTCGTTATCGTAGATATTGGCCAGGTTCAAAAACATTTCATCGAGCTGACCACTTTCATCGCCGATCTGTACCATCTGCAAGGCGACACCAGAAAAAATGCCGGTACTTTTCAGTGCTGGTGCCATGCGACTGCCGCCCTTGACGGCCGGATTTACTCCTTGCATGGCATTGTTCAGATGGCGATTGTCGAAGGTGTCTACAGCAATGTCGAGTGATTCAAGCATGGAAACGCCACCACGCAACAAGGCCCCCATCGTGCGGGCAAAACGGGTGATCTGGTACTTGACGAGCAGTTGACCAAACACCGGCAGGCTGAGCAAGCGGCGATGCCACCACAGAGTTCCTGTTGGGGTTGCACGCCAGTGCCGCCAGAGCAAAGCCAAGGCGATAATAACCAGGATCATCAGCCAGCCATAGTTTGCTATTCCATCGCCCAGCGCGATGATGATACGCGTTGGCAGCGGCAGGGATTTTCCCATGCTGGCAAATACTGATTCAAATTGCGGGACGACAAAGCCCAGCATCAGGGCAACCGACAAAACGGCTACGACCAACAGGATGATCGGGTAGATTAAAGCTGAAACAATGCTTTCACGCAGTTGCCTGGAACGCTCCAGATGCTCAGACAGGCGTTGCAGGGTTTCCGAAACTTGTCCACTGGCTTCGCCAGCACGGATCATATTGATATAGAACTCATCAAAAAGTTCACGGTGTTTGCCCAGCGCCTGGCTTAGGCCACGGCCTGACTTGATGGATTCCAGGATGTCGTTGATAACCAGGCTCATGCCGGGATGGGCATTTGTCTCGATCATCAGGCGGAAGGCACGATCCAATGGCAGACCAGCACGCAACAGGACATTGAGCTCACTGGTCATGGCCAGAACCTCGGTGCTGCCGACTTTGTTCCTCTGCATAAATGAGAATTTGGCAGATGAACCGGCCTTGGCAAAGGTGCCCACGGCCTGTTGCAGGCTGATCGGGGTCAAACCCTGAGCACGCAGCTGGCGTTGTGCTATTTCCTGGTTGCTGGCTGTTATGCGCCCTTCCTGTAGCGTGCCGTTACGCCGCGCGGCCTTGTAATCAAACTCCAGCATCGCTCTGATCCTGGGTAACGCGCAACAACTCATCAAGGGAGGTTGTCCCTGCGGCAACCTTGCGCAGCCCATCCTCGTAGAGCGTCATCATGCCCGCCTGGCGTGCGGCTGCGTGCAGGCTGGTGGCATCGGCGCCACTATTGATGGCGGCACGCATGCGATCATCCATGATGAACAGCTCGTGTATCGCAGTGCGCCCTAGATAGCCTGTGTGTTTGCACTTCTCGCAGCCTCGCGCTTGATAGACTTGTCGGCTATCGTTTTGCAAAAAATGCGACAACCCGCTTTCCTTGACTAATTCTGGCGACAAATCAATGGCCTCGCGGCAATGGGTGCACAGGCGGCGCAACAGGCGTTGTGATAATACGCCGTTAACTGTAGAGGTAAGCAGATAGCGTTCGATGCCCATGTCTTCCAGACGAATAATGGCGGCGGCCGCGGTGTTGGTATGCAGTGTGGACAAGACCAAATGGCCAGTCAGTGCTGATTGTACGGCAATTTGCGCGGTTTCGGTGTCGCGCATTTCACCAATCATGATGATATCCGGATCCTGGCGGAGGATAGAGCGCAAGGCATACGCAAAGGTTAGGCCAATTTTTGGCTGTACTTGTATCTGATTAATGAGTGGGAGCTGATATTCGACCGGGTCTTCTACAGTAAGGATCTTGAGTGCCGTAGCGTCCAGTTTGGTCAGGGCAGCATAAAGTGTTGTGGTCTTGCCCGAGCCGGTGGGGCCGGTCAGTAACAGGATGCCGTGGGGGCGCGCCAGCAGTTCGTTAAAGTCTTCCAGAATATCCCGGCTGAAACCCATATCTTCCAGGCTGAAGTGGATAGTTTCACGATCGAGTAAGCGCATAACAATGCTCTCACCAAACACAGTGGGCACCGTGGAGACGCGCAGATCCAGCTCATGGCCTTTGATGCGCATTTTGATGCGCCCATCCTGAGGCAAGCGGCGTTCGGCAATATTCAGCTTTGCCAGTAGTTTAATGCGTGAGGCAATGGCTGCTGACTGGGCCAGCGGCAAGGTTTCGGCATCTTGCAGTACACCATCGATGCGGTAGCGCACGTTGACGCTGTTTTCTGAAGGCTCGATATGCACATCCGAGGCGCGGCGATCCAGGGCATTGGTGATGATTTGATTGACCTGGCGGATAACCGGGGCCTCGCTGGCGATATCACGCAGGTGCTCAATGAACTCTTCGCCCGATAATGAATGGTCTGAGCTCTCCCCTTCCCGTTCCTCCTCGGCCACATCGATATACAACCGTCTGATGGCAGTCACCAGCTCTGATTCCACGCCAAGAGATGGTTTGATGGTAAGTCCTGTGGCCAGTTGCAGAGCCTTGAGGGCAAAACTGTCCTGTGGCACAGACATGGCCACATGCAGGATGTCCTTGTCCTGTTGCAGGGGCAGGATGCTGTTGTTAATCAGGAAATCAAGTTGCACGCCCTCCAGCCAGATGGCCTCCAGGGGAAATTCTGCGTTGTTAACCAAGGGCAGTTGTAACTGCTCCGCCAAAGCCTGCACCAGGTCATTTTCAGCTATGACACCCAACCGCACCAGTACACGACCAAGCAAATCACCCACTTCTTGTTGCGCCAGCAAAGCGCGTTCAAGGTCATGAACCGAGATCTTGCCTGCGGCGGCCAGCATCTCGCCCAGGCGGAGCCTGGGTGCGGTGGTGGTTGTAGCAAGATTATCGGCAGAGCTCATACGATCATTTTCTAATTAAGAATCCATTGGGCGCGAAGGTAAAGCCAAACTTGGCTTCACGCTCAGTATCGCGCTGATAGTCATCAGGATAGAGCATGCGATAGCGGGCCAGGGCCTCGTATGGGCCAGGCCCCCAATCAGGCAGCACTGGGTGGCCGTTGATGTTGCCGTCCTCAACGATTACATAATCACCGCTGCATGTGACCTCACGCAACGATACCAGTTCCTCGAACACATGTTGCTCGTGGTGATCGCTGTCCAGGATAAAGAATGCCGGGCCGGGCAATTGAGCACGCAACTGCTGAATGCGGGTCTTCACTCTGGCATCGACTGATGAGCAGGTAAGCAGCTCGATTGCAGGGTTGGCCGATGCAGACGGGTCTACACCAGCGTGATTGATGTCAATGCTAAGAACTTTTATCTGTGGATTGACCAGCTGGCCAATAAATGAAAAATACAGCGCCGAACCACCTGAATGAGTGCCGAATTCAACGATTACAGACGGGCTCAAATCGTGAATGATCTCCTGATAGTTCCACATATCCATCACGGACTTGAGGCAGGGGACACCCAGAAACTTGACGTTCTCCCACACACCAGAGTTGTAATACCAATGATGAAATGCGTCAAATGTGTTCTGTGGGTTCTCTGTTGTCACGTACCTTTCCTTGTAAGGTGCTTGGCATGCTGATAGGTGGTCTGTGTTGGCAGTCAAATCCTTGCTAAAGACTGCAGATTCTATCACAGCCCTGTTCCGCCAGCGTACACAGTTCCTTCTAATACACTGCTGTGTCCAGGACTGTTTTTAGTGAAATATATGAGAAGATTTTTTGCTCACTGCCCATTCAGCTTGCCGGCAAGCCTATCAATAAATGCCTGCAAACCCCTTACATTCGGCGCAATGCCCGGTGGTTGTTGCTCCCTTACATTATTAAGCTGCCCTCTCCCATTGATGGGAGGGAGGAGAAGTGCGCCCTGCATTCCTGGATTCCCGCCTTACGAGAATTGGGGGATAGGGTGGAAGGACATTATCCACGCTCACGAATATGAAACATGGGACTAGCGCCAGGCTATTTGTTGGCAATTGCCGCAAAGGCCTCCTTCAGGAATGGTGGCAGCACCTTTGCTGCCTGATGGATCTCGGCACTGTAGTAGCGCGTGGGGAAGGATTTTTGTTCGCTGTCCTGATAGCGGAAATTCGGCAGTGCTTGTTTGCCCGCCATGGTGCAGGTCCACCAGCCAGAGGGGTAGGTTGGTTGAGGAAACTGCAAAGTTTGTACATCGGCAAAATTGGCAGCACGCATCGCCTTGTGCATGTCGGTAAGGATTTGCATATGTAGTAGTGGCGATTCACTTTGCTGGACAATTATGCCGTCATCTGCCAATGCCCGCAGACAGTCGCGGTAAAATTCCTCGACATACAGACCTATGGCAGGGCCGATTGGGTCTGTGCTGTCGACGATGATGATGTCATAGCTGCCCGGCTCGGCTTCCTTTACCCATTTGATGCCATCGGTAAAATTCAGCTCGGCACGCGGGTCTTTGTTGGCTTCGCATAATTCCGGAAAGAATTTTTCCGAGGCCCGGGTGACGCCGGCATCGATATCTACCAGTTGCACCTGCTCGACATCCGGATGGCGCAGAATTTCGCGCAAGGTACCGCAATCACCACCGCCAATGATCAACACGCGTTTTGGCTTTGGGTGGGTGAACATTGCCGGATGGGACATCATTTCATGATAGACGTAATTATCTCGTGCGGTGAGCATGATATAACCATCGATCACCATCAGGTTGCCGAAGCATTCTGTGCTGTAGACCTCGATTTTCTGGAATTCTGTTTGCTCTTCGTGGATCTTGCCGGTGACCTTCAGGGCAAGAGTAGAACCATCGCTGGTAGGGGTTTCTATGAACCAGTGCTGGGCGTTAAGTATCATGATTGCTCCGTGGCATCTGCCAGGCTATGGAATATCGGGCTATATTGTCCCCTGACCGGCGGTCTTCTTCAAGCTGGCAGATTGCAGCCTGGGCTTATATCTATGGTTGGGCAACAAGCATAATTATGTGTCGAGGAACCAGGTGCATCGATTGCGATACGTCTATCGGCCAGAAGGCAGGTATTCTACAGCTTTGTCCGGCACATAATATGAACTTCAATCCGATGCCGCATTTGTATGCAGGAGAATCATAATGGGTGAGATTGTGCGCAAATTCATGGCAACCGATGCGATGAGCTATGTAGATACCTATCGGCGTCTGATTATGACTACTCCTGGTGACATCAAGGTTTCCAGAGAGCGCATCGAAGCTCGCCTGCAGGAGATGAACCTGGTGCCCTCGCGCCTGTATGCAGAGCTGTGCGCGCATGAGCATGCACTTAATTTTGTCCTCAAAAAACAAGAGCCTGGCATGGTTATCCTGGGCGAGGCGCAGGCGGAGCAGGAGAGTGATGAAAGCATCAAGCGTGACGAAGAACGACAACAGCGTGAAGCTGAGGTAGACGATCTGCGGCGCAAATTAAAACATGCAGCACAGCAATATCATGAGCTGGAGGTCGAGCTGGTAGAGCGCAGACAGGAAGTTGCCAGCCTTAATCGCAAGCTGGCACAGACCTACAATACATTTGCCGTCAGTGGTATCGCCTCAATTACTGTGCTGCTGGTGCTGGTGGGGCTTATTTTTCGTCAGCTCGGTTGAATATTGCAAGACTCTACGCTCTCACACATTGAACACGGCCACCATGTGTTTCAGTTCCTCGGCCAGCTTCGACAGCTCGGCACTGGATGTCGCAGTCTGGTTGGAGGCAGCGGCATTCTGATCAGAGATATGTGCTATTTCAGTGATATTGCGGTTGATCTCTTCAGCCACGGTGGATTGTTGCTCGGCGGCACTGGCAATCTGGGCGCTCATATCGGTAATGGTGGTGACGGAGCGATGGATGGACTCCAGCGCACTACCGGCACGCGCTACCATTGCCACTCCTTCGCCTGTTCTACTTTCGCTCGACTCCATCGCCTGCACGGCATTTTGTGCCCCCGCCTGTAATTGTTCGATCATCGCCTGAATCTCTTGCGTTGACTGCTGCGTGCGCCCAGCTAAAGTACGCACCTCATCGGCAACTACGGCGAAGCCCCTGCCCTGTTCACCGGCGCGGGCGGCCTCGATTGCAGCATTCAGGGCCAGCAGGTTGGTCTGTTCAGCGATGCCCCTGATGACATCTACCACCTGGCCTATATCGTTGCTGTTTTCGCCTAGTTTATGTACCAGGGTGGCGGTGGCCTGTATCTCGCTGGCCAGGGTATTGATGGTCTGCACGGTCTCGCGCACAACTTCATTGCCGGTATTGACTTCTTGTTGAGCGCTGTGGGTGGCATCGGAAGTGGCGGCCGCGCTACGCGCCACCTCCTGCACGGTTGCGCTCATCTCATTCATGGCGGTGGCCACCTGATCGGTTTGCGATTGTTGCTCATTGATCCCTTGATTGGTCTGCTCGCTGGTGGCGGAGAGTTGTTCGGCAGCGGTGGCTACCTGTTGGGTTGAGCGCAAGACCTTGTTGACCAACTCACGAAACTGTTGCGCCATGGCGTTGGCCTGTTCGGCAATGAGATGGGTTTCATCGCGTGTTGCCAGGACAATATGAGTGGTTAGATCACCAGCCGCAATTTGCCCGAGGCCAGCGCGTAGTTCAGTGATGGAACGCAGCACCGCCAGGTAAAAGCAGATGAACACATAGACTATGACCACCAGCACGCTCAGCATAATGGAAATGGTTATCGCGCGGATGAACTGATAGTCGGCAATATGTTTTGTCAGTAATTCATTGAGTGCAGGGGCAACGACATCGAACAAGCTAAACACGCTGTCTATGGTCTGTGTTGCCTGCTTGAAAAAGCTGTCAAGGTCTACTGTGATCTCATCTTCATACAGCATGAGCTTGATGGTCTTGCTATAGGCATCCACAGCGCTGAGTAGCTGATCTCTCGGTTGCTCCAGGCGGTCTGCCAGACCTGGGTTCTCGTGCAGGACGGCCTGTATGCCGCGCCCTAGATGTGTTTCTGCATCTGCAATACGCTGTGAGCCAGCTAATAGATGTTCCCAGTTCTCCGGGGTAAACAGCCCCTGGACAATAATTGTTGAGCCCAGGGCACGGGACTGGCCTGCGTCCTCGGCGAGTTTGGGCAGATGATTGACCAGCGTGTCGATTAGATAATAGGTGTCCATCCTTGATGCAAGGATCAGGTTTGATGTATTGGCGAGATGGCGAATAAATTCGAGCATACTGGCAATGAGGCTGGTATGACGTTGGTAGCTCTGCTCCGGCGTATAGCCATCAAACTCTTGTTTCAGGTTCGACCATTCGCTCTGCAAGGTGCTAAATCGATCTTCTGTGTTGAGACGCAGCCCAAGACGGCCATCAAGCTGCTGCAGCTTGGCGAACTCCTGATCGATAATGGCTTGTCGCTGCATCAGCTCAGTGCGGGAGTCGACATTGCCACTAAGCACAGCTGCGCCCAGGCCTCGGTGCTGTTGCAGTGGCTGGATGATCTTGCGCAGCTGAACTATGTATTCGATGCCCGGTTTTTCCTGTTCCATGAAGGCAATGCGCTGACTGACTTCATGAATCAGGAAGTATCCCATGAGCAGCAGAGGGGTGAGGAACAACACGCCAATAAGGAAAAATTTGCGCGGATAGCGCAAGCGGTTTAATAGAGCGATGCCGGGCATGAATATCGCTTTCATGACTACTCCTTTTCGACTGTGATCCTGGCACGCACTTTTCATCAGGACATGAGAGGAACTTCTGACGTTGTTGTCGTTACAAGGCTTTGTATGTTTGTGCAAAAACCAAAATAGCCAACTGCTTTTTTACTAGTTCATTCAGGCTTTGCCGAGATAAGTGAGGCACATCATAAAAGCCGTGTCGTGGTTGATGCGCCTCGTTCCCCGGCACATCCTGTGCTTGCTGAATTAGTTGGTATTTATAGCGTGAAACAGCAGTGCAGGCAAGTGAGATGGCGACAGAAGAAGATAAGAAAGCGCTGATGTATTGTGCCCGCGTATTCCACCAGGGAGCACGGATGATAGCGTAATGGATAAGGCTGGGCAATGCGGATATTTAGTGCGCAAGGCACGCCTTGTCAAATATTTTCCTCATGTCCACATGAAATATGCGGGCTAGCTTTTTTCGCGCAACAACATGAAAGAGACGTCGTTCTGACGCAAGGTATTGCGCACCTCATCGAGACGCTCCAACTCCGTAATGGGACCGATGCGCACGCGGTACAACGGATAGTCGTCGATAGTGATCACCTGAATTGCGGATACCAGACCAAGCAGTGCCAGATTGGCCTTTTGTGCATCGGCATCCTTGTGCGTGCGAAATGCGCCAACCTGTATTGTATAGCTCCCAGGAGCCACTGGTGTCGGCGGCAGGCCACGTGATCTCGGTTCGTCATCAGGTACCGGCACTTCCATCTCTGGCAGCAAGGTATAGAAATCGTAGGCCAGCTTGCGCTCATCCTGTTTTGTTTTTTCTGGCGCTTTGGCCGGGGCTGCTTTTTTTACGCTGCGTGTATCTTGTGCTGATGTCTTGGCGGCAGGCTTTGCCATACTTGTCTGGTGTGCTGCTGACTCACTTGCAGGTGCACGATAAAACCAGACCAGCAAGGCCACCAGCAAGCCGATGGACATACCGATCAATAACCACAACCAACCAGGCAGCGGCTTTTTCTTGCTGATTGTACGACGGGCCTGAGGGCGTTTTTTTGGGCGGCGACTGGCCATGAATTACATACTCTCCGGTGCTGCGACACCCAGCAGGGACAGGCCATTGCGTAACACCTGACGCACGGCGCTTATAAGGACAAGACGGGCATCACGCAAGCTGGCATCATCGACCAGAAATTGATGGGCGTTGTAGTAGGTATGCAGACCATGCGCCAGTTCGCGCAGGTAATGTGCCAACTGGTGCGGTTCGTGGGCCAGGGCAGCCGAGGCAATGACTTCAGGATAGCGTCCTAACTGTTGGATCAGCTCCTGCTCATGCGATTCCTGTAATTGGGCCAGATTGGCGAGGCCATAGTCCTGATCATGACGCATGCCTTTTTCACCAAGCTGACGCATCACCGAGCAAACCCGCGCATGGGCATACTGGATGTAATACACAGGATTGTCGGCTGACTGTGACTTGGCCAGATCGAGGTCGAAATCCATGTGTTGTTCGCACTTACGCATGACATAGAAAAAACGCGCAGCATCATTGCCGACCTCATCACGCAGCTCACGCAGGGTAACAAAAGAGCCGGAGCGGGTAGACATCTGCACACGCTCGCCACCACGATAGACGATGGCGAATTGCACCAGCAACACATCCAGGCGATGGGGATCCTCGCCCAGGGCGGCAAGTGCAGCCTTCACTCTTGGCACATAGCCATGATGATCGGCACCCCAGATATCGATGGCGCGAGCAAAACCACGGCGGAGTTTTTCTGCATGGTAGGCGATGTCCGAGGCGAAGTAGGTCTTCAGGCCATTATCACGTACTACTACGCGATCCTTTTCATCACCAAACGAGCTGGAGCGAAACCATAGCGCACCTGCCTGCTCGTAGATATGACCAGCTGCCTGTAAACGAGCGATGGCCTCATCCACCTTGCCGCTATCCATCAGCTCACGCTCGGAATACCAACTATCGTAGTGCACGCCAAATTCAGCCAGATCCTGACGGATATCGGCAAGTATCACTGCCAGACCAAGATCGAACACCTGACGGTAACCAGCATGGCCAAGCAGATCCTTGGCACGGGCGATAAGGGCATCGATATGTTCCTCCTTATCGCCACCTGCTGGCTCATCAGCGGGGATGTCCTGCAACACCGTTACTGCTGCGTGGCGGAAGGCATCGCCATTTTCACGATGTAAGCTAGCGGCGATATCCCAGACATAATCACCATGATAACCATTGCCGGGGAAGTCGATGGGCTCGCCACATAGATCCAGGTAACGCAGCCAGACCGAAGTAGCGAGGATATCCATCTGTCGGCCGGCATCATTGACATAGTATTCACGCTGCACGGCAAAACTAGCCGCCTCCAGCAGATTAGCCACGCAGGCGCCATAGGCCGCGCCACGACCATGACCAACATGCAGTGGGCCGGTAGGATTGGCCGAGACAAACTCCACCTGCACGCGCTCACCCTTGCCTATCGTGGCACGACCAAAGTCATCACCCTGTTGTAATACCTCAGCAACAACCATGGCAAAGGCCGCTGGCTGCATGAAGAAATTGATAAAGCCTGGACCTGCGATCTCTACTTTGGCCACATGGGGTGATGATGTCAGGGCACCGACCAGCTGATCGGCCAGCTCACGCGGCTTACAGCGGGCAGTCTTGGCCAGGGACAGAGCGATGTTGCAGGCGAAATCACCATGAGATTTATCACGGGTGCTTTCAATCAAAATGTTCTCAGGCAGCTCACAGTTAAGTGCGCCATTGTTGCGCAGCGTATTAAGTGCAGTTGCGATAAGTTCTTGCAGATGACGTTTCATGAATCAGGCAGATTAATTCTTGGAGTAGGTAAATATGGCTGGATGGGTAAAGGCGGGGATTATACAGTATAACCATGCCCCATATCTGTTTTGCCTGCCAGCAAATATCGCCTCTTAATCAGTGCAAGATCATGTTTTTTAATATGAGGATCAAAATTACTGAATAGCATTGGTGCCATGCGGATTTACGAAATAGAGGTTTGTGGCTAAGGACAAACAATGTAGCAACAACCAACGGGTAT
>JBAYOW010000042.1:0-17808 GCA_041678005.1 Thiohalomonadaceae bacterium | reverse complement strand
TTTGCCAACCTGCGTCCGGCACTGCTTTATCCAGAGTTGGCCGATGCTTCATCGCTTAAGCCGGAAGTGGTGTCTGGTCTTGATATTATGATCGTGCGCGAGCTGACAGGTGATGTGTATTTTGGTCAGCCACGTGGCATCGAGGTACGTAACGGCGAGCGCGTGGGTTTCAATACTATGCTTTATGCTGAGTCCGAGGTACGTCGCGTAGCTCATGTTGCCTTTGAGATTGCCATGAAACGCGACAAGCGGCTGTGTTCGGTAGACAAGGCGAATGTGCTGGAGTGCTCCGAGCTATGGAGAGAGGTCATGCTGGATGTCAGCAAGGATTATCCCGAGGTCGAGCTGTCACATATGTATGTGGACAATGCGGCGATGCAATTGGTGAAATGGCCGAAGCAGTTTGATGTCATCGTCACGGGGAATATCTTTGGCGACATCCTTTCTGACCAGGCTTCCATGTTGTCTGGCTCTATTGGCATGCTGCCTTCTGCTTCACTGGACGAGAACAACAAGGGCATGTACGAGCCCATCCATGGTTCTGCGCCCGATATTGCTGGTAAGGACATGGCCAATCCCTTGGCCACCATCCTCTCGCTTGCAATGATGTCGCGTTATACGTTCAATGATGAGGATAATGCCGCTCGCATCGAGGCGGCGGTACGTAAGGTGTTGGCCGCTGATTTGCGTACAGTGGATATCCATACAGGCTCTTGCAAAAAGGTCTCCTGTAGTGAAATGGGCGATGCCGTAGTTGCGGCACTGAATGATTGATGAATTCTTGTCTGGTTTATGAGGTGACATGATGAAGCGGGTGGGCTTGGTTGGTTGGCGCGGTATGGTCGGCTCAGTGCTGATGGCTCGCATGCGCGAGGAAAATGATTTTGATGTAATCGATCCGGTTTTTTTTACGACTTCCAACGTCGGTGGTAAAGGGCCGGATATCGGCAAGGATGTGCCGGCATTAAAAGATGCCATGAATGTCGATGAACTGAAGGCTATGGAAATAATCATCACCTGCCAAGGCGGCGACTACACTAAAGAGGTCTACCCAAAGCTGCGTGCGGCAGGCTGGCGGGGCTATTGGATCGATGCAGCCTCGACACTGCGCATGAACGATGATTCCATCATCGTGCTTGATCCGGTCAACAAACAGGTTATTCAGGCAGGTATCACGCAAGGAACCAAGACCTATGTTGGTGGTAACTGCACGGTTTCTCTGATGCTGATGGCTGTAGGCGGTTTGTTTGAGCAGGGGCTCGTTGAATGGGTTGCACCACAGACCTATCAGGCGGCCTCTGGTGCCGGTGCGCGCAATATGCGTGAGCTGATCCAGCAGATGGGCGCTATCCATGCCGAGGCAAAATCCCTGATCGATGATCCTGCCTCTGCGATTTTGGCTATAGATCGCAAGGTGGCTGATTACATTCGTTCCGATCGTTATCCGCTGGAAGCCTGGCCAGTACCACTGGCTGGCTCCTTGATTCCCTGGATCGATGTCCAGCTGGAATCGGGTCAATCCAAAGAGGAATGGAAGGCACAGGTGGAGGCCAACAAGATATTGGGGCTTTCCAGTAGGCCTATTCCTATCGATGGTCTTTGTGTACGCATCGGTGCGATGCGTTGCCACAGCCAGGCGATGACCATAAAGATGACCAGGGATGTGCCATTGGATGAGATAGAGGGCATTGTTGCCAGCCACAATGATTGGGTGAAGGTCGTCCCCAACGATAGACAGATCACCATGGAACAGCTGACGCCAACAGCTGTGACCGGTACCTTGAGCGTGCCTGTCGGTCGAATGCGCAAGCTGAACATGGGTAAGGATTATTTATCGGCATTTACGGTCGGCGATCAGTTGCTTTGGGGTGCAGCCGAGCCGCTGCGCCGCATGTTGCGAATTTTGCTCGAGTCCTGATTTTTGCTTGTGGCCTTTGCCGATACAGAATTAGTGAGATAACCCGCATATTTAATTAGGGAGAGGGAATAGGATCTAGTCAAGTATGTGGGTTGTCTGACTGCGCGTGAATTTGCTTGAGGCGGTGGTTTTACCGTGAAAATAAGCCTGATGCCGTGGCTGTTTGATTGACATGTAGTTAAAAACATAACATTAAACTGTTTTCAAACCATTCGGATTTTGGTAAAAGCCTATATCTGGGCTAAAGTTACCGCCGATATATAAAGCAAATTGAGAGGTTTGTCTCTCAACTAACCGAACGGGAATCTAAAACCATGCCGCAAGGACATATGTCCCGATGGATAATTAGGGAGTAAGAATGGTGCGCAAGCTAATCGGTATGTTGCTGTCGCTTTTGTTGATCTTGCCGTCAGCTGTTTTTGCCTTGGGGATGGGGGAGATTAAACTAAAGTCCGCGCTGAATCAGCCTTTTGCTGCGGAAATTGAGCTGTTATCGGCTACCGCCGACGAGGCAAGCTCCCTTAAGGTCAATCTGGCATCATATGAAACCTTTACGCGCCTGGGTCTGGACAGGCCTGCTGTCTTGATGTTCCTGCGCTTTAGTGTCGAGCAAAGTGGCAAACGTTACTACATCAAGATCAGCTCTACTGAACCTATACGTGAACCTTTCCTGAGCATGTTGGTGGAGGTCAGCTGGAGCGCTGGACGTTTGTTGCGTGAATACACAGTACTCATCGATCCGCCTGGCATGGGGCAGGAAGAGCCACCTGTAGTACAGGCCCCAGTAACAGCCGCCAGCAAGGCTATGACGTCTGCTACAGCTATTTCGACCCAGGCCAAGGCTGCGGCGGCCGCAATTACTGCAACACCTGCCAGTCAGTCCTTGCCTGAAGGAGGCTTGAGCTATGGTCCGGTAAAGGCCGATGAAACCATGTGGTCCATCGCCAGCCGTATGCGCCCCAATAAATCAATCAGCACACAGCAAATGATGATGGCCTTGCTGAAATCCAATCCGGATGCCTTCTATGACAATAATGTCAATCGGCTGAAGGCTGGTTATGTATTGCGTATCGATGATCTGGACATGATTACCGCAATCAGCTATAGCGAGGCCGTGCGTGCCATTAGCGCACAGAACCGCGCCTGGCAGGATCAGATTAAACGGGCTGCTGCACAGGCAGCGGAAACTCCTGTTACAACAAGCACAGAACAGGCCGCTCGTGTGGTGGCGGCCCCAGTAGAACCGCGCCTGAAACTTGTTGCTTCAGAGGGAGAGCAGAAATCTGTTGCGGGTACGGCAACTGATTCGGCTATAGATGAGACTGTACGCAAGGGTTTGTTGCTGGCTGAGGAGCGTAACGAGGCGCAGCAACGTGAAAATGAGCAGCTGAAGGCTCGAATGAAAGAGATGGAGGAGCAGTTGGCTTCCATTCAGCGATTGCTTGAATTGAAGGATGCCGATCTTGCTGCCCTGCAACAACAGTTGGGTCAGGCAGCAGAGGCGGATACGCTAGCGACAGATGTGTTGGACGCGGATTCGGCTGCTGCAGAAGTTGCTGTGGGTAGTGCAGAGGAAGCGGTCAAGGCTGAAGAAGCAAACAAAGATGAGGAAGTGGTTATTGGTGAGGGAACCAAGCCGACAGCAGAAGAAAAACCAGTCATAGAAGAAGAAAAACCAGCTACAGAGGCAAAACCTGCCAAGCATGTTAAGCCCAAGCCAGCCCCAGCCCCAGTTGCCGAGCCTGGATTCATTGATGAATTACTGGCCGATCCCATTATGTTGAGTGGTTTTGGTGTGCTGTTGGTGATTCTGCTGGGCCTGCTTGGTTTGATTATCAAACGTCGCCGTAGCGGTGGCGCAGGTTTTAGCGAGAGTATCCTGACGGCTGGTGGTTCTTCAGTACTGAACAGCCAGGTTTCGTCCAGGGAGATGTCTGAAGAAAGCTCCTTGTTCAGTGATCTGGCAGTTAGTGGCATGAGTAATTTGCAGGGTGGGGATGCTGAGGCAGATCCGCTGACTGAAGCCGATGTATATATGGCATATGGCCGCTATCAACAGGCAGAGGAGCTGCTTAAATCAGCCCTGGGTACACAGCCTGAACGTCATGACATCAAGCTCAAGCTGATGGAGGTGTACTACTCCTCCAAGGATCGCTCTGCCTTTGAAGCATTGGCGGATGAGTTGTTTACAGATACTGATGGTACCGGGCCATTGTGGGCCAAGGCGCTGGTTATGGGGCATGAACTTTGTCCGGATAATTCCATGTTTAATGCCGCGCATGATGTGGGTGGTGAGGTGGAGCTTGGCGGCATGGAGATCGATGATGTACTGGATATTGGTCTCGATATGGCAGCCCTGGCTGAGGACATGGAGGCTGATGCTGTTGAGAGTGGCGTAGAGCTTGATTTTGATCTTGGTGTGGATTTTTCTGATCTGGATATGGGTTCAACATCAGCAAGCGAGGAGTCAGAGAACATCACTGAAGCTCATTCAGAGCTCGAAGAAGTTACAGATGTCATGCCTGAGTTGGCTGATTTGGCGTATGGACTTGAGGACGATATCCAGACTACAGATTCCGCAGATGCAGATCCATTACTGGATATTGATTTTGGTGGTTTGGATATGCCCGCAGCTCAGTCAGAGCCGGAAGAAAGCACAGATGTTATGCCTGAGCTGGCTGATTTGGCGGGTGTACTTGAGGAGGATGTCCAGACTACAGTTTCCGCAGAAGCAGATCCGTTGCTGGATATTGATTTGGGTGATTTGGACTTCGGCGCAAGTGAGACGGATACAGCTGCTGATACAGCTGAACTGGATGATGTACTGGGTGGTCTTGATCTGGATTTCAGTGACAGCGTCGCTGATGCCTCAACCGAGGCAACTGAGCTTGATGACGACCTGGTTGGGCTTGATTTAGGCCTGGATGATGGCTTTATGGGTTCGCCTACAGAGGCAGAGCAAGATGAGTTGGGTGATCTTGACCTGGGTGATATCAATGCCGTAGATACCAAGCTGGATCTGGCCAGGGCCTATGTGGACATGGGTGAGTTGGACAGTGCGCGCAGCATCCTCAATGAAGTAATGACTGAAGGCGATGAGCAGCAAAAATCCCAGGCGCAGGAGCTGCTCGATACGCTCTCCTGATTTATGGCGCTTGGTAAAAATCGATCCCCGACAGGTGCTGCCATCGGGGATTTTTTTTGTTAAATGAAAAAATTGACATCCTGATGATACATATCATTTTTCTTGTTGTAATTGAACGCCATGCGTCTTGCCGCCGGTATTGAATATGATGGCAGTCGCTATGGCGGCTGGCAGGCGCAGATGCATGACCCCAATACCTTGCAGGCGTGGATAGAGGAAGCCTTGTCGCGTATTGCCGATCATCCGATAAAGGTGGTTTGTGGTGGCCGCACCGATACCGGCGTGCATGCCAGTGGCCAGGTGGTTCATTTCGATACCGAGGCGGTGCGACCAGCCCATGGTTGGGTGATGGGCAGTAATGCCCATTTACCAGATGATATTGCCCTGCGTTGGCTACAGCCGGTAGCCAATGATTTCCATGCCCGTTTCTCTGCCCTGCGGCGGGTCTATCGTTATGTCATTCTCAACCGTGCTTATCGGCCGGCTTTGTTATCGCGGCGGGTTTGTTTCGAGTATCGCCCGCTGGATGTTGCTTTGATGGCGAAAGCAGCTGGTTTTTTGCTGGGTGAGCATGATTTTTCAGCATTTCGCGCCGTTGGATGCCAGGCTCGCAGTGCAGTGCGTACACTCTATCGGCTGGATGTTTCCCGCCAGGGGGAGTTGGTGATTTTGGATATCGAGGCTAACGGTTTTCTGCGTCATATGGTGCGCAACATTGCTGGTGTACTGCTGGCGATTGGAGTTGGTGCACAAGCTGTGACTTGGGCGCGCGAGGTACTGGAATCGCGTGACCGTAAAATGGCTGGTGTGACTGCGGAACCTTGGGGTTTGTACTTATGCCGTATTGACTACCCGGAGAAATTTGCCATTCCGCAGTGTCAACGCCAAATAGAAATATCTGCTTGCCTGTAAAGTATAAATGTCTGTTTCTCTCTATTTTTCTTTTGCCAAGAGGTAGCACACTGTCTGTCACGGGCGGAATGCCGACGGGTATATGCGATTTGCCGGTGGAGTGAGTATAAGCCCGTACTTGCCGATCTCCTGCTTCGTCAGGAATGGGAATTAGAGCGAGAGAGATAGTTGGCTCCCCCGGTATCTGATTGAAAGAAGGCACCTATGGCCGAGAAGAATGATGTAATCAACGAGCGAAGGTTCTGGCTGATCCTGGTCTGTCTGCTGGCATTATAGAATGTCTGACCCGTTGACAAAATAACGTAAACCCACAGCCGGAAGCCCCTAACCATGCAAATCATCTTTACTGCAGCTGAAATTCTGCGTTAAAAATTGGTATTTATTGTGGAGGGATGGAGCCAAAGCTATTTTGGCTTACGCGTTTGAATTTTTCTGCCCTTTAGGAGGTTTGCTTAGGGAAGCACTTCCTTAGAGGGCGCTCCAGCATCTGATGTATAGTCGCTTGCACAGGCTTTATATATTGCATGGATTAAACGGTTCAATAACAACGCTAAACAGTCACATGTTGTGTGTTCAACAGACCGTAAAACTAGCACTGAACCTTCACAAGGGAAATGTATGCAACATTTTCAGTTCACTACTCACCCACTGCCCATCCCTTTACCGGCCGAGTTGTTGGCGCAAGTCAAAACAATTGAGCTCACCAAAGGCGAGCATTTATTCCGTCAAAATGATGTGGTCAGACAAGCCATCTTCGTGCTGGATGGAGAACTGAAAGCAGTGCGCTATCTGCCTGATGGCAGTGAATGTGTGATGCTACGCTCACGAGCGGGAGAGCTGTTCGCCGAATCAAGCCTGGCAGACAACCAATATCACTGCGATGGCATCGCCGTCGGCGCGTCCCGCGTGGCCCTGGTACCGGTGGATATGCTTCGTGCGGAACTCGGTGGCGAGAACAGCCTGGCCTTCGGAATGTGCATGGCACTGGCTCGACAGGCACGTAAGCAGTGTTCACGCCAGGAACGTCTGCGTATGAAACGCGCCCGCGACCGTGTTTTACACTTTTTAGCTTGCGAAGGCGGTATTGAAGGCGTGGTGCATTGGCCGGCGCATCTCTTTGAATTTGCTTCAGAACTGGGCCTTGAACGGGAGACGCTTTACCGTGCGCTGGCCGCGCTGGAAGAAGAAGGATTGTTGCAACGCGCGAGCGGACAATTGCGCTTGTTGAATAAGCATGACTGATTACGATCATATGATTGCCTCCTACCCATCTGTAAGCTCCCTTATTGCTTGATACAGAATTTTTAGCAGCGGTACTTCCCCCAGCAATACGTCAAGGAGACAATATGAAACGCATTCTGAAACACACGTTTTTTGTACTATTTGCCGGTATGGTCTTCACTGGCTCCAACGCCATGGCTTTGACCAGTATCCAGATGGAAACTGATGTGGAAATGGTGGCTCTAAAGGTCGCTAATGAAACTGTGCAAGGTGGCTATAAACTGATCAAGATCGCCGATGTAAAAGCGATGCTCGATGCCAAGGAAGACTTTGTCTTGATCGACGCACACCCGAAATGGGAATTTGAAATGGGTCACATTGACGGCGCCCAGTGGTTTGGCTTCCAGTCCAACATGACCGGCGTCTGGGAAAAGGACGTCACTGATGGCGCACCAACACAGGACGACTACCGCAAAGTTCTTGGTCCAGATCTCAACAAGAAGATCGTCATCTATTGTGGTTTTACCAAGTGCGGACGTTCGCATAACGCATCGACCTGGGCAAAAAAACTCGGCTACACCAATGTTTATCGTGCTCCGGGCGGCATCACAGTCTGGAAAGACATGGGTTATCCCTACAAGGTCGTGCCCAACGCTAAAATTATTTATCCGAACAAATAATCGGTACGCGTTAGCATCTGATTCTGGCGGCCAAGATCTACGGGCGGGTGTCCAGGTTTGTCAGCGGATAACACGGCCTGGGCGGTTTCGATACGTTCGGCGCAATGCCCGTTGGTTATTGCACCATACATTACGTGCAACACCCATCGTGGCCAAAGCCCCTGCTCAAAGCTCCCCTCTCCCGCTTGCGGGAGATGGGCTTGGGGGAGAGGGTGAACGGCCTGCGGGAATGACGGGATAGGTGCGGTCTTCTACACCCGGCGCAATGCCCGTTGGTTATTGCGCAATACCTGACAGTACCGCATTTAACTGTAGAGTGGACATGAATGCCCGCCCTTGACTACGTTCGGCGCAACGCCCGTTGGTTATTGCGCCATACATTATCTGCAACACCCATCGTGGCCAAAGCCCCTGCTCAAAGCACCCCTCTCCCGCTTGCGGGAGATGGGCTGGGGGAGTGAATTTAATCATCAGCTGGAATTACTGCTCAGGCCGAACAGTTTGTCATGTCGCGGCTATCGCAACCCGCACTGGTTTGGTAAGCTGGTTTTTTATGCGCATACGAGTGAAAATCTGTGGTATCACGCGGCCGGCTGATGGTGTTGCTGCGGCGCGTCTGGGTGTCGATGCCATAGGTTTGGTGTTTTATCCCCCAAGCCCGCGCCATATCAGTATCAAGCAAGCTCAGTTAATATGTGCAGCCTTGCCACCTTTTGTCAGCACCGTAGGCTTGTTTGTTAATGCAAGCCGCGCAGAGGTAGAAGGGGTCTTGCGGCAGTTGCCGCTGGATGTGCTGCAATTTCATGGCGATGAAGAAGCAGATTATTGTCAATCATTTGGTCGACCTTACCTCAAGGCATTGCGCATGCACGAGGATCTGGATGTGGCAGCCGAGGCGGTGCGTTATGCCACTGCCCAAGGTTTATTATTGGATACTTATCAACCTGGTCAGGTCGGTGGCACTGGGCAAAATTTTGATTGGCGGCGCGTACCGCAGGATTTGACACAAACGATTATTCTTGCCGGTGGTCTGAACCCCGAGAATGTGGCTGCAGCAATTGCCATCGCTCGACCTTATGCCGTAGATGTCAGCGGTGGGGTGGAGCAGGCCAAGGGTATCAAGAGCAAAGAGATGATGGCGGCATTTATGCGAGGTGTAGAGAGTGCCTGAAATGAAGATGGCAATGAGTGGTATTGAGTTACAGCAGTTGCCCGATGAGCGTGGTCATTTTGGCCCTTATGGCGGGCGCTTTGCCGCCGAGACCTTGATGGGTCCTTTGGAAGAGCTGCGGCAAGCCTATGCGCACTACCAAGGGGATGCTGATTTCCTGGCAGAATTTGATAACGATCTAAAGCATTTTGTTGGGCGTCCATCGCCTTTGTATTTTGCCGAACGCTGGACACAGAAACTTGGCGGCGCCAAGGTGTATCTCAAGCGCGAAGACCTCAATCATACCGGCGCGCACAAAATTAATAATACAGTTGGTCAGGCCCTGTTGGCCAAACGCATGGGTAAGACACGTATCATCGCCGAGACCGGCGCAGGTCAGCATGGTGTGGCCACGGCCACTGTTGCTGCCCGTTTGGGGCTTGAGTGCGTGGTCTATATGGGTGCCAAAGATGTGGAGCGACAGAAGATCAATGTCTTTCGCATGCGTCTGTTAGGTGCCGAGGTGGTGTCTGTTTCCTCAGGCTCGAAAACCTTGAAGGATGCGCTGAACGAGGCTATGCGTGATTGGGTTACCAATATTGATAATACTTTCTATATCATCGGCACTGTTGCAGGCCCTCATCCCTATCCGGCCATGGTGCGTAATTTTCAGACCATTATTGGCCGCGAGGCGCGTGAACAGTGTCTGCTGCAGGAGGGGAAATTGCCTGATGCACTGGTAGCCTGTGTTGGCGGTGGTTCCAATGCTATGGGCCTGTTTTACCCATTTCTCGCCGATGAGAGCGTAAAGCTTTATGGGGTAGAGGCGGGTGGTGAAGGAATTGCAAGTGGACGCCATGCTGCGCGTTTTGTAACTGGTCGGCCAGGTGTTCTACATGGCAATCGAACCTATTTGCTGGAAGATGATGATGGGCAAATTATTGAGTCCCATTCTGTTTCTGCCGGTCTGGATTATCCTGGCGTTGGCCCTGAACACGCCTGGCTCAAGGATAGTGGCCGCGCCAATTATGTTTATGCCACTGATGATGAGGCGCTGGTGGCCTTTCATGATCTGACCCGCACGGAGGGGATCCTGCCAGCACTGGAATCCAGCCATGCACTGGCCTATGCGGCGAAGCTTGCGCCCAGCATGGATAAAGATCAGGTCATCATCATTAATCTGTCCGGGCGTGGCGATAAGGACATACACACCGTGGCCGCGCTGGAGGGTATAGAAGTATGAGCCGTATTGCACAGCGTTTTGCCGAGCTCAAGGCAGCGGGGCGCAAGGCCTTGATACCATTTGTTGCTGCCGGTGATCCGCAGCCTGAATTCACCGTGCCTTTGATGCACGCAATGGTCAAGGCTGGGGTGGATGCTATCGAGCTGGGCGTGCCGTTTTCCGATCCGATGGCTGATGGTCCAGTGATCCAGCGTGCCAGTGAGCGCGCGTTGAAGCATCGGGTAAGTTTGCACAAGGTGCTGGAGATGGTGCGTGAGTTTCGCCAGCAGGACAACAATACACCAGTCATTTTGATGGGTTATCTGAACCCGGTCGAGGCCATGGGCTATGATGAATTTGCCACTGCCGCAGCCGCAGCTGGCGTGGATGGTGTGCTGACCGTGGATATTCCGCCGGAAGAGGCCGATGAATTGCTGGCGGTTTTCAGGCCGCATGGCATAGACCCAATCTTTTTGATTGCGCCTACGACCAGCGACAGCCGCATCGAGCATATTTGCCAGTTGGCAAGCGGCTTTGTTTATTATGTGTCGGTCAGAGGCGTAACGGGCTCTGACGCACTGAATACCGCTGAAGTGCATGCGCAGGTCGAGCGTATTCGCAGGTATACTTCCCTGCCCGTAGGGGTTGGTTTTGGCATTAGTGATGCTGTCTCGGCACGTGCTGTGGGGCAGGCAGCCGATGCAGTCATTGTCGGTTCTGCGCTGGTGCGCCGTTTTGAAGAACTGCAGGATGATCCGGTTAAATTACTGGCTGTGTTGAGTGACTTTATCGCCGAGTTACGTGCTGCGCTCGATGAGGCCTGAGGCTGCTGCTAACCTGCATGTTTAGCCAGGATATGAGAAAAAGATATAATTTTATTGAGGATGTAATGAGCTGTTCCAATTTACATAAAACCAAAAATAAAATATTGCTTTTTCTTACTGGAGCAGTGCTCTGCCCACATTCACCGCGTAATAATCTGCGCTCCCTAATGCAATACGTTGGCTAAGCAGAGTAGGATTTCCTGTTATGAGTTGGTTACAGAAATTTCTCCCTTCTACTATCCGCACTGAAGGCAAATCAGGGCAGCGTCGCTCCATACCCGAGGGGCTGTGGGCGAAGTGCCCGGACTGCAATGCTGTACTCTATCGCGCCGAGCTGGAGCGCAACCTGGATGTCTGCCCAAAATGCAGTTATCACCTGCGTATCGGGGCAAGGCGTCGGCTGGAGGGTTTTCTTGATGACGAACCTCAGGTAGAGGTGGCTGGCGAGTTGCAACCGGTAGACTTGCTTAAGTTCAGGGATAGCAAACGCTACAAGGAACGCTTGCAGCAGGCGCAGAAAGCTACCGGAGAAAATGATGCACTGGTAGTTGTCATGGGTCAGGTTAAGGGTGTCCCGCTGGTGGCCTGTGCCTTTGAGTTCTCCTTTATGGGTGGCTCGATGGGTTCAGTTGTTGGCGAGAAATTCGTCCGTGCCGTACATGCTGCAGTGGAGCACAATCTGCCGCTGGTTTCATTCTCCGCCTCAGGCGGTGCGCGCATGCAGGAAGCCTTGTTTTCTCTCATGCAAATGGCCAAGACCTCGGCTGTATTGAACAGGCTGACCGAGCGTGGCCTGCCATTTATTTCGGTACTTACCGACCCGACCATGGGTGGTGTTTCTGCCAGCTTCGCTATGTTGGGTGATATCCATATAGCTGAGCCCAAGGCGCTGATAGGTTTTGCCGGCCCACGGGTGATTGAGCAAACAGTCAGGGAGACTCTGCCTGAGGGCTTTCAGCGCAGTGAGTTTTTGCTCGAAAAAGGCGCTATTGATCTAATCGTTGATCGTCGTGATATGCGTGATCGTATTGCTAGCCTGCTGGCCAAGCTGATGCAACAGCCCAGCCCCTGAGGTCACGGTAAACATTATTCTCAATGAGCAGGATTGTTATGGCATTTTCTGCTCTATCGCCAGGTTGAGGTCAAATGCGTTTCTCTGCACTTACTGACTGGCTGGCCTGGCAGGAATCCCTGCATCCTAGCACTATCGAGCTTGGTTTAGAGCGGGTAGCTGCTGTATGGCATCGTCTGCATCCCAAACCGCCAGCTTTTCTTGTGATTACCATCGGCGGCACCAATGGCAAGGGCTCCAGCGTTGCCATGCTGGACTCGATTTTGCGTGCAGCTAAGTACCGTACTGGTGTCTATACCTCGCCCCACCTGTTGCGCTACAACGAGCGGATCCGTCTGGACGGGCGCGAAATCGATGATGCCTCATTGCTTGAATCATTTGCCCGTATCGACCGGGCGCGTGGTGATATCTCCCTGACCTATTTTGAATTTGGCACCCTGGCGGCACTGGATATCTTTGCGCGGGCAAATGTGCAGGTGGCCATACTGGAAGTGGGCCTGGGTGGACGACTGGATGCGGTCAACATTCTAGCTGCCGACGTTGCCCTGGTCACTACCGTCGATATCGATCACAGCCAATGGTTGGGAAATAGCCGTGAGGAGATTGCCTTTGAGAAGGCAGGCATTTATCGCCCAAATCTTCCAGCTATCTATGGCAGTGCAGAAGTGCCGACATCCTTGCGTGAGCATGCGGCAAGTATAGGGGCAAATTTATATTGTTATGGCGAAGACTTTGGCATACACAGGGTAACGACTGGTTGGGACTGGTGGGGCAAGATAGCTGGTGAGGAGATGTTCCACCACGACTTGCCTTTGCCTGCCTTGCGCGGCAGTTCTCAGCTACAAAATGCCGCTGGTATTTTGATGGTGCTGACGGTTTTGGCCGAGCAATTACCTGTCAGTACAGACGATATTTGTGCTGGCCTGCAGGCAGTGAGGTTGGCTGGACGTTTTCAACTGCAGGCGGGGGCCGTCACGCATGTCCTTGATGTGGCGCATAACCCGCAAGCAGCCCGTGAGCTGGCGAGCAATTTGGCTGCCTTGCCTGCTGGCGGGAGAACCCTGGCGGTTGTTGGGATGTTGCAGGATAAGGATATAAATACCAGCCTGGCGGCACTTGAAGGACTTATCGACCATTGGTATCTGGCAAGCCTACAGGTGTTACGTGGCGCCTCTGCCGTTCAACTCGCTATAGCTCTGGAGGCTATCGCTGTTCCGGGTGAGGCCATTACCCTATGCGAGAATGTCACGAGCGCCTTGACGCAGGCACGGACAGGAGCACAGCCCGGAGATCGTATCGTCGTGTTCGGTTCTTTTTATACTGTGGCAGAGGCCCTGGTGCAGCCCGCATAACCCGTATGTTACACAAAGGTGAGAGTCATACAGGTCTGACTTTAGCCGTGCTGTGCACTACACCACCACCTGCGCTCCCTGGTGAAATATACGGGTATAATGCAAGGGCAGACATAGGAATTACAGGATAATCATGAATGAGCAGCTGAAAAAACGTCTGGTAGGTGTGGTTGTTCTGACAGCTTTGGCTGTGGTTCTTGTCTCGATCATGCTGGAAGGTGAGCGCTCCAACGACATTCCAATATCTGGTAGTAATGTGCCGGAAATGCCTGCCAAGGCCGTGCCGACAATCGATATCCCCTTGCAGATACCGCCTCCCATCGCTGAAAAGTCCAAAGTAGCAGAAAAGAAAATGCCAGCGGAAGTTGAGGAAGCTGCTACACCAGTACAAACTGCCCCACCTGGACCTGTTGTTGAACCAATAATTGCTGCCGAGAACAAACAACCACCAGCTACAGCTGCCGTGGTGGCGGAGCCAGTAAAGCCGGTCGATGTGCAGCAGATAAGCCAGAAGCCTGCTGCTGCTGAGAGCTGGGCTGTGCAGATCGGCAGTTTTTCCACTAAGGCCAATGCCAATCGATTGCGTGACAGTTTACGCGCCAAGGGCTATCCCGCCTATGTCGAGCAAGTTAGTTTGAGCGGCGGGCTGTCTTATCGTGTACGCGTCGGGCCAATGCTGTCGCGCAGTGATGCCGAGGCGGCACAAGCCAAACTCGCTGAGGGTGGTCATCGCGGGATTGTGATGCCCCATCCTTGAAGCTCTGTTAGAATTAACCTCTTGCACAAGCATCTTTCATCTCATTGACGCATTAATCCAATGAACTGGGCTGATTTTACCATTCTCGGCATTATTGTCGTGTCTGTCCTAATCGGTGTCTGGCGTGGCTTCATCCGCGAGGCGCTGTCTCTGGTCGGCTGGGTTTTGGCTGTCTGGGTCACGCTGACTTATAGCGAACGGCTTGAACAGTGGCTGCGTCCACAGATTGAAAACCATGCATTGCGTATGGCTGTGGCAGTTGCCTTGCTGTTTATTTTGACCATGTTGTTGGTCGTACTCATCAATCATCTGCTAACCACACTGGTCAACAAGGCAATGCTTTCCATGCCTAATCGTCTTACTGGGCTAGCTTTTGGCATCCTGCGTGGGGGCTTGCTGGTGACGGTGCTGGTCTTGCTTGCTGGATTGACCAATGTGCCACGCGAGCCCTGGTGGCGGCAGTCGATGCTGATACCTTATTTCCAGGATGCAGCCATCTGGTCAAGAAGTTGGCTGCCACAAGAGTTTGCTAAAAACATCCGTTATTGAAGCGGTTCAGATTACTAAATCATAGAGGTCATTACGATGTGCGGTATCATCGGCGTGGTAGGTAAAAGCCCTGCCAATCAGGCACTTTATGATGGATTGACGGTGCTGCAACATCGTGGCCAGGACGCCGCCGGCATCATGACCTGTCACAAGGATCGCCTACACTTGCGCAAGGACAACGGTCTGGTGCGCGATGTGTTTGAAAATCGTCACATGCTTAAGCTACAGGGCAATATGGGCATTGGGCATGTGCGCTATCCAACCTCAGGCTGTTCTTCCTCAGCCGAGGCGCAACCATTTTATGTCAACTCTCCATTTGGTATTGCGCTGGCGCACAATGGCAATCTGGTCAATGCCGAGAAGTTGCAGGAAGAGTTGTTCAGTGACGATTTACGTCATATCAATACATCTTCAGATTCAGAGATCCTGCTCAATGTCTTTGCCCATGAATTGCAGCGGCAGGGGAAATTGCGTATTCAGCCGGAAGATATATTTGCTGCAGTCTCGCGCGTCCATCAGCGAGTAAAAGGCGCTTATGCCGCCGTTGCCATGATCATCGGCTATGGTATTGTCGCTTTTCGTGACCCTTTCGCCATTCGACCATTGTTTATCGGCAAGCGCAGTTCATGTGATGGAGATGAGTTTGTCGTCGCCTCCGAGAGTGTTGCGGTGGATGCTCTGGGATTTGAGCGGCTGCGTGATGTTTTGCCTGGTGAGGCGGTGTTCATCGGTGAGGATGGCAGCTTTCATGCTCAACAATGCGCCGAATCTCCAGTCTACTCACCCTGTATTTTTGAGTACGTCTATTTCGCCCGCCCTGATTCGATTATTGATGGTATTTCCGTCTATAAATCTCGCCTGCGCATGGGAGAAAAACTGGCGCATAAGATAAAGCGGGCTTTCCCGCAGCATGATATAGATGTGGTGATCCCTGTCCCCGATACCAGTCGTACCTCGGCCTTGCAGTTGGCCAATGAATTGGGCGTGCTCTATCGCGAAGGCTTCATCAAGAACCGCTACATCGGACGGACTTTTATCATGCCCGGGCAGACGCAGCGGAAAAAATCAGTGCGCCAGAAACTCAATGACATTTCGCTGGAATTCAAGGGCAAGAATGTCTTGTTGGTAGATGACTCCATCGTGCGTGGCACTACTTCCAAAGAGATTATTCAGATGGCACGTGATGCCGGAGCCAACAAGGTCTATTTTGCCTCGGCCGCGCCGCCCGTGCGCTTTCCCAACGTCTATGGCATAGATATGCCCAGCACAGAAGAGCTGATTGGTTCTGGTCGTGATGAACAACAGATAGCGGCAACCATCGGCGCATATTGGCTGGTGTATCAGGATCTCGATGATCTGGTCGATGCCGTATTGCATCGAAAAAATAAGGCAGTGACTCAATTTGAGGCATCGGTATTCGATGGTCATTACATAACTGGCGACATTACGCCAGAATATCTGGCAGCACTGGAACTATCGCGCAGTGAAGCCGCCAGAAAACAGCGTGAACGCGAGGTCAGTGCCATTATCGAGATGCACAATAACGATTAATTGACACTACTGTTTACTGGCGGATTACTATTTAATAGCTCGGCTATCATCGCTGCAATTACAAAGAATACGATGGATGCATGTAGGCTATTGATGGCATTATCGTCATCCACTTCATCGTCTCTGTATTGCCCGACTTAGGGAAGCGCTGAATAATCACCTCGCCAACATTATTCAGCGCTTCCTTAGCTGTTAATCAGTTCAGGCCTGCGTACTTTTCAAAGAACGCGGCGGGGATGTCTGTTTTCTTGCGCCCGGTGATGGCAAAGTAGTAGAGCGGTTCACCTTCAACGGAGAGCCGGTGTCGGTAGCGTTCCAGATGATAGATTTCCAGATGATCGGAAAAGATTAGGTCTCGAATCATCTTGGAAAAACCAGTGGAGTCACTGTCGCGCAAGAAGCTAAAAGTCTCCTTGATGTTAAACGCCACCCAACCCTCTGGTTGGATAAGGTTGAATGCCTCCATGAATGCCTTGGGCGGAATATCACCGAAGCCCAGTGCCGCCACGGTGGTCAGGCAATTGAGCGACCAGGAGTGGAACTCCTTTTTCTCATTCGCAGACAGATTGCAAAAATCAGTGATGTAATAGGCGTCGTACAGATGTGGCCGGTCACGTTCTACGGCTACTTGTGCCTCGGCTATGATATCGACGCCGACCATGCGTGATACGCCACCATATTTCTTCAGCGCTTCTCCCATCAGGCCATTACCGGCACCGAGGTCGAGCACCCGTAGTCCGGTAAAATTCTCTCGTGCCTGTTCGACTGCGGCTTTAAGGATTTCGGTGACCTTTATCGGCGAGTTGCTCTTGAGACGATCGTAGAATATTTGTTCGTATAAGCCTGGAACTTGGTAGATCGCGTCGTAGTCATGGAATCTGATCCGAGTCTTGTTGCCATCTTTGTCGAACACATAGAAATACGCCTCGTCCTGGGCGAGGTTACGAGTGTCGTGCTGAGGAAACTGGACATGGTGCTTTTGTGGTTTCATGGTTCTCCTTATGTTGCTACGGTACGCATTTTAATATCTTGGCATGATACTGACGTACCCCAGACATACATACCGTGCGGCTAAACTGACTGAACTACACAGATGTGATGTAAACCATGCGATTAAGCCTAATTTACACTCAAGAGAATAGATAACCTTAGCACACCCCGTAGTAGTGATTTTGTCAGGCTCTGATTTAAATGGCCGTAGGGATTGAAAATAAGCTACGTTGACTGATGCAATCTGAAGGGAATATAACGCCGTAAATGGTGTGTGGTTTAAGTGATTTCAGACACCACGATAGAGTTTTTACTGAGGCCTGTAATTGGTTTTGGCTAGCTGTGATGTGCCCCAGCATGTGCCTGAAAAAACAGATCGTCAATGGCGGGAATTCATGCCCACCCTTGGTTAAATTCGGTACGGTCAGGTAGGGCGCAATAACCAACGGGCATTGCGCCGAATGT
>JBAYOW010000041.1:0-17983 GCA_041678005.1 Thiohalomonadaceae bacterium | reverse complement strand
TCCTGCACGGGTGGCGGGGCAAGTGCTACCGGTGTATTTGTCTCCGGTGCCTGAGCTGTTTCCTCGCGCCGAAACAAGCGTCCCAGCAGGCCTTTGCCATTGGCCTCACCAGTTTCCTCTTTTTCTTGCCGCTCTTTCAGCCAATCAAAAGAGTGCACAATCAGGGCAATCAGCTCTTGCAGATAAGGCTGGTAGTCCTCCTCCACACGAGCTTTTGCCAGTGTTTTACTATATGCCTTGGCCTTGTGATTAAGACCACGCGGGAAGTCGATGCCATCGGCCAAGCGCTGCAGGGTCGTAAATGGCGCAGGCAGGGCGGTGTTTGCACGACGTTGTTCGTCAAGGCGCAACAGATGCGTGGACAATGACTGGATCATTGTCTCCAATTCAGTATTGCAGATATTTTTTCTTAGTGCATCACGCAGCTTGTCGAGCTGTTTGTTGAGATCGTGATCACGATTATCTGCAGCGAGGGTCAGGCGGGAAATGCACTGGCGCAAGACCTGTTCAGTCTGTCGCCACTCTTTTTCCTTCTGCTCCATTTGCGCAAGGCCGGCATAGTATTTATTGCGCCACTGCTCCAGTTCCTGTACTAGACGATCATCCTCTATCACCCTGTTCTCCCTGAAAACCAAATGTACTCAAGCCGATAGCGAAATGGCTGCTGGCAGCCTCAGCTCCATCGCCACGGGCAAGTGATCCGAACAGATATGGTTAACCACCTGACAACTAGCCACCTCCAGCTCTGGCGTTACCAGAATATGATCGATGCTACGCTTTGGCCGCCAACTGGGAAAGGTTGGCTGTTGTTCGGCTGATTCACACAGGCGAGTGCGCTGGAACAGACGACGCATCTCCTGGCTATCCGTACTACAGTTCATGTCACCCATCAGCACGGCATGGCGATAATCCGCCAGCAACTCACCGACAAAATCCAACTGCATCTGACGGGCACGCTGCCCCAAGGCAAGATGGATCAGCACCACGGCCAGGGCATCATCCCCCTGCCCATAGCGCATCAGCAAGGCCCCACGACCTGGCATCTTGCCGGGCAAACGGTGTTCGCTGACCTCGCTGGGGCGAGTGCGCGATAACAGCGCGTTGCCATGCTGCGCCAGGTGACCTAAATCACGATTGAGCTGATGGTGCCAGAATGGAAAACCTGCCTTTTGTGCCAGGTATTCGGTGAGGTCCACATAACCGGTGCGATGAGAGCCAGCATCAAGCTCTTGCAAGGCAACGATATCGTATTCGGCTAATAATTCAGCAATACGATTAAGATTGCGAAGCCGACAGGGCGCAGGCAATACATGCTTCCACAGGTTGGTCAAATAATGATGTGGGCGCGAGCTACTGATACCCATTTGTACATTATAACTCAACAGGCGCAAGCGCTGACTCATGACCGGCGCAGGGGCTTCCAGTGCAAAGGCCGCAGACGGCATCGACATATTGGACACTTATTTGCCCAAGGCAGCGCTGGCGGGACTGCCACCACTGCCCTCCTCAGCAACCAAGTGGTTCACGACCTGCAACATGCCCTGGTAAGTTTGCGCCATTGGGCCGTCAGTACGGTATTTGCCAGCAACAACCAGCGCAGGCACACCATCAATACCATAGCGTTCGGTCAAAAGCGTGGCCCGATTGACCTTCATCTCGACGCCAAATGAGTTCAGGGTTTCCTTGAACTTTTTCTCATCGACACCGAAACCAGCAAACAATCTGGCCAACTGTTGCTCATTATTGAGCGGCTTTTTCTCTTCATGAATGGCCTTGAACATCGCGCTGTGGATCTTGTCGGTCAAGCCCAACACCTCGGCCACATAATATGCACGGGCATGCAGCCGCCAGGCACCGCTATTAAACACAGCAGGCACACGGATAAATTCTACGTTAGCTGGTTTGCGCTGCAGCCAATCATGCAAATGTGGCTCAAAGGCGTAGCAATGACCACAGCCATACCAAAACAGCTCGACCACCTCGACCTTGTCGCTCGCCGCGCCTATCGGCTCGACCACCGTACCCAGGCGAGCGTAATGAAAGCCTTCGAGCAATTCATCGTCGGCGTGGACAATAAAGACTGACATAGACAGCAGCAGTGCAAGACCAAGCTGCGCAAGATAATTTTTCATCTACCTAACCCCTGTGATTTTTATTTAACTATCTCTCTTGTGACCATAACAGGACGAAAGAGTTTGCGGCTCATCATTAAAGCGTGCCATAGGAATGCAGCCCGGAAAGAAACATATTCACCCCGATAAAGGCAAACAAGGTGATAAACAGACCAATAATTGCCCACCAGGCCAGCGGTCGCCCGCGCCAGCCCTTAGTTAAACGCAAATGCAGCCAGGCGGCATAGTTCAGCCAGACGATCAACGCCCAGGTCTCCTTGGGATCCCATGACCAGTAACCGCCCCAGGCCTCGGCTGCCCACATCGCGCCAAGCACTGTGGCGACGGTAAAAAAGGCAAAACCCAGGGCGATGGCCTTGTACATCACATCATCCATCTGCTCCAGGCTGGGCAGACGTTTGGCCAGCCAGCCGCTGGGACGCCTGTCCACCAACAAATAGGCAAGCGCAACCATCGCTGCCAGGGCAAAACCACCATAGCCGACGAAGTTGGTCGGCACATGCAGCTTCATCCAGTAACTCTGCAAGGCAGGCACCAATGGCTGAATTTCATGTGCGCCACGGGCAAAGGCGTACCACAGCAAAAAGGCTACTGCGGCAGAAACCACTGTCAGCACAAAACCACCAAGCTGCCTGTTTTGATAACGTTGTTCATAAAACAGGTAGAGCAGCGCAGTGATCACGGAAAACAGAATGAATACTTCATACAGATTGCTTACCGGAATATAACCAACGTCCTGACCTATCAGATATGACTCATGCCAACGCACCATCAGGCCGGTCAAGCCCATCGCCGTTGCACTCCAGGTCAAGGCGCTGCCGACCCGCGCAGAAAAATCTGACCGTACAATCATGGCAAAGTAATAAGTCACCATTGCCATTACATACAGCGCACTCATCCACATGATTGCCGACTGGCTGCTGATCATGTATTTGAGGAAGAAATTACTCTCGCCACGCGAGAGCTCGCCACCGTACAGGGAAATAGCCAGCAGACTCAGCAGGGCGATTACCAGGCTCAGCTGGCGAACTGGTTTCCACGTCCAACCCAGCCAAACCAACAACCCGGCTGTGCCGTAAAGAATGCCGATCTCATAATTGTCCATGAAGTCGGCGTAGCGCACATGCGCATACACACTACTGGCCGCCACCAGCAGACCCCATAACCAATCAAAGCCGCGTAATTGTCGCAGCCATGAATCCTGTTTGAATTCCTGCTGCAGATAATCAGTTGGTACAGACATAATTATTTCCTCAAAAACCCTGATCGTCTTTGTCTTACACCGGCGGCACCGCTTGCTGCAACTCGCCCTGCAAGGTGCGGAACTCCTGCTCAAAATCTTCCCGTCTGCGCAGACCACTTCCGGCAAACAGCAGACTGGCACCCCCTTCATGCGGCATCACATATACCCACAGGCGACGCTGATGGACATAAAATACCATGAACACGCCAATCATCAGCATAGCGCATCCCAGGTAAACAATATCCTTGCCAGGTGAACGGGTTATCTGCAGGCCGCTGGCCTCTATGTGCTCGAAGCTATTCAATTGCAAAAAGACAGGCGAACCATAAGCACCCAAAATAGATAGCGCATTCAGCGCATCATCATAAAACCGATTGTCTGCCTCGCTAATCCCATCGGCCACCATAATGCCTTCATCACGCAATACTTCCACATAAAGCACGCCCAATACGCCTTGCAGTACATTGATATAGGAATCGATCGCCCCCTGACGCTGTTCTTCCGGTACATTTTCTTCGGCATGCTTGACGATACCGGCTATTCCTTCATCGACAAACAAATCCAATAACCTGCTGATCGAACCTATCATTTTTTCCTGCACATCCCGACTGGCCTCATCATCATCTACCATGTCGGCCAATTGCTGCTTGATCGTCGCCCGCACGCGCACATCATCATGGGCAGCAGCAAGCAACTGCATGAAGCGTTGTGGTGAGCCTGCCGCATCTACCGGGATATAAAGATAGCGATAATCTTCCGCAGGCGAGCTGCGCATGCCGCTCATAAAGAACATCCTGTCTTCCACCTCTACCGGTGCCATATAGTTGACATACTCCAAGGCCTCACCAGCAGGGTCACGCATACGGAAAATAAAACTGGGACCATAATTACGAAACTTCTTGCCACTGCCCTCATCTTCCGGCACCGGGAAAATATTGTGCAATTTGAAGTCCGTGAACTCCAATGTCCGCTCGCCCCTGGTCGTAGTCAGGCGCAGTGAGCGATTCACACCACTTTGCAGTTCCACCGGTTCCTGCTGCGGCAGATCCAGCGACCAGGCGCGCATGGACAACCTGGAGCCGCCATCGCCAAAACTGGACTGATAGATAGCATAGCCCTTGTACTCCAGCGGATGGTTGACGCGTATCGTCTGGCGCAAAGGCTGCTCCAAACCATCATCATGAATAATCAAATCACTCTCATATGACTTGGGCATGCCGGTGGAATAATACTCAAGCCGAAACTCCTCAAGCTCGATCGAAAAGGGCAACTGCTGCATCAAATAACCATCACGCAGCTGCAGGAACACCACCTTGCTACTGCCACCCTCGGGGATACTGACACTGCCACGAAATGACGGATTATCCACTCCCAGAGTACTTTCTAACGGCACCTCACTGGCTCGAATATCACGTGTTTCTGCGCGCAACTCGCCACGCAACTCCTTGAGTTTCAGCGGCAGATTGCCGTCGATGAGTCCACCCAGACAAATCACCACAATGGCCACATGCAAGAAGATATAACCCAGGCGTCCAGCAGAACCTTTCATCGCCGCTACCGTACAATGCTCACCCTGTCTTGCCTGACGCACCCGATAACCGCGTGAAGCCAACATGGCAGCACTGCGGGCTGCTGCTGTTTCTGCATCATGACCTGATTCCCAGGCAGCCTGCAGATGGAAATTGCGCAGGGATTTTTCCTTTACATCCAGGCGAAAATTGCGCATATCGCGCAACATATGGGGGGTATTACGCCAGATACAGACCGAAGTGGAGAACAACAGAAAGCCCAGCAACAGAAGAAACCAGCCAGAGCTGTAAACATCGAACAGCCCTAAAGACTTGAACACCTCAAACCAGAAGGGGCCGAACTTGCGCACATAATTTGTGTAGGGCTCGTTCTGCTGTAATACAGTGCCGATGACCGAGGCAATGGCGATCACTATCAGCAAGGTAATGGCCAGATTCATCGAGCCAAAAAACTCAAGTAGCACGGAGCCCACGCTACGCCGTGGACAAGCCGTAGATGCTGTATTTTTCAACAAAGGCCCTGCCCTGATATTGTTGATATGTGAATTTGAGCCAAGAAGACGCAGAGAAGCTGCCTGCGAGACTCAAGAGGCCAGAATAATAACACGCACAAACACAAAAGGGCGGCTCAAAGGCCGCCCTTTTGTTTGTGCAGCAATATTATTCCTGCAGCGCTGATTCCAGATTACTGTCGTTTTCAGTGCAGACCTGCAATATATTCTGCTACCTGTTCTATCTGTGCATCGGTCATCTTGGCCGCCACGGCGCGCATCATGTTGGTCTGATCATTGGTGCGGATACCATCGCGAAAATCATTCAATGCCTTAATGGTATAGGTGGAATGCTGACTGGCCAAGGAAGGGAAATTGGCTGCCGGATTACCCGCGCCATCGGGACCATGACAGGCCATACACGCGGCCAGGCCTTTCGCGGCATCACCAGCGCGATAAAGCTTTTCACCGGCTGCGGCTTTTTCAGCATCAGCTACTGTGCCAATGTTTCGCGTCTGGCTGGAGAACCAGGCAGCCAGATCTGCCACATCCTCTTCAGTCAATGCCGCCACCATAGGTGCCATGGTTTCATCCTTACGCAGCTCGGCCTTGAAGTCCATGACCTGCTTGTGGATGTACTGCTCATGCTGACCTGCCAATACCGGCCACATGGGAACGGCACTGTTACCATCCATCATGTGACAGGCGGAACATATAGCCGCCTTGGCCTGGCCTGCGCTGGCACTACCTGCGGCCTGCGCAGAACCCAACGCCCCCAGCAGCAGAGCTGCAATCACTAGTCTATTCATTGAAATACCCACGCTTAAATCTGTTATTACTTACTTTCGGCAACCATAAAATCAACCGCTGCCTTCAGCTCATCTTCGGTACAGGCGGCGCAGGTGCCCTTGGGCAGCATTGCAGTACCTGGCTTGCCATTAATTGAGACGCTATACAGAACATCGACGCCCTGCGCAATGCGAGGTGCCCAGGCGGCCTTATCGCCCAACTTGGGGGCATTAGCAGCACCAGAGAGATGGCAGGCAACGCAGGCTTTATCATAGACAGCCTTACCGTCGACAGCCATGGCGAAAGTGGGGAGCATAATTGCACCAGCAGCGCAGGCAAGCAAAAGTTTGTTCATTGGCGAATTTCCGTCTTTAAATTAAAATTTAATCGGTCATGTTGCAAACAGCACATAAAAACATGAGCTATCACTGAAGTAGGGCGTGATTATATACCAACATAGGTAGGTCCCGGTCAACAGCTACAGCACAGATTACTGCTATGATATCTATCTTTTCTCCCTCCAGGCGCGCTGTTGCAACATGATCCACGTAAACCACTATCATAAAGCCATGTTTCTGCTCGGCGCCCAACATCTGCACCAGTTGCCCGCCGATGAAGGCGTTGAAATCGCCTTTGCCGGCCGCTCAAATGCCGGTAAGTCCAGCGCCCTGAACGCTATTACCGCCAATAAAGGACTGGCCAGAACCAGTAAAACTCCAGGGCGAACCCAACAAATCAATCTGTTTGGACTGGACGAAACTCGTCGGCTTGTCGACCTTCCTGGCTATGGCTACGCCAAGGTACCGCTTGCGATCAAGGATCACTGGCGCAAAACCCTGGAGCAATATTTCAACACTCGCCGGTGCCTGCACGGGCTGATCCTGCTGATGGACGTGCGCCATCCACTGACAGAATTTGATCAAATCATGCTCGACTGGTGTCGTCATAAAAATCGACCAGCACACATCCTGCTGACCAAGGCAGACAAACTGAAACGTGGCTCAGCGGCAGCCGCACTGCAGCAGGTAAGGCATTTTCTCACGGAATATCCGCTGGCCTCAGTGCAATTATTCTCCGCCGTCAAAGGTCAGGGAGTGGCTGAAGCCAGGGCCAAGCTGGATCAATGGTTTGCCTACACAGATGATGAAAGCATAAAAAAAGCCCCAGAGCCAAAGGGGGAGGAAGGCGTCCGGGGCTGATAAAATGACCCGGCAAAGGGGGAATGAAAGCCGGGCCTTGTTCCCACCAGGGAGAGAAGAGTGGGAAAGCGCAATGCGCATAACACATACGACTGAACCGAATAGAAAAAGTTCTCTTGGCTTGACAAATAATTCAACACTTTTTATTGAGTTATTGCAACTTATTGATAATTCATGAAAATTACCCAATAAGACTGTGCTCAAGATATAATTTCACTAAAATTCACTTACTTTCGCTGAACAATCGTTCAGCACAATCGTTTTACCACGATTTCAGGGTGAGATCATGCAGTTAACCAGGGATTGCACACCACTGAACCGGACAAGCTACTTAGTATTAAAAGACCTGTCCATACTAAAAACGAAGCTTTAAACGGAGCTTTTTTACATGCAACTGGCCAACCTGAAAATCCGCAACAAGTTCATTCTGATCCTCTCGCTTCCCCTGGTGGGGATGATCATTTTGGGACTTTTATCCGTTAGTGAAAAACTGAATGTCTGGCGTGAAATGAGCCAGCTGGAAACCCTGGTAAAACTATCCGAACATGCCAGCAATCTGTTGCTGGAGCTGCAAAGAGAACGTGGTCGTTCAGCGGGGTACCTGGCATCCTCAGCCAATCGTTTTGGCATAGAAACAAAACAGCAACGTGAGCGAACCAATGAGAGACTGCAAGAGCTAGACCAGTTTTTGCAAAAAGAAGATCTCAGTCGTTACAGCCATAATTTCAGCGCGGCCTGGGTATCCCTGATGGGGGATTTTTCATCACTGGATGACCAGCGCAACAGCATTGACCTGCTACAGATATCTGTCGAGGAGGCCATCGCTTATTATAGTAAACTGAACTCACAACTACTGGATTCCGTGGCTCTGCTCGAACAAGTAAAGACCGAACATACACTGGCCTTATCTGTCCGCGCCTATATTAATGCCCTGCGCGTGGGAGAAACAGCGGGGATCGAACGCGCCACCCTAAGCGCCGTATTCAGCAACAATACACTGCACATCGACGGGTTGAAAAACCTGCTTACCCTGATCGCAAATCAAGGCACATATCTTGGCACTGTGCTTGCTGTAGCTACCAGCGAACAACTCGACTATGTCCAGCAAACGCTACAAAACCCGGTTACAAAACAAGTGGATGGCCTGCGTGATGCGGCCATCAGCAAATTCCCTGAAAGCAATTTCGACATAGAGCCTGGCTATTGGTTCGATACCGCCACAACCCGCATCAATCTCCTGCATGGAGTTGCCAACCGCTTTGCCCACGATATAAAAAATTCAACAACAGGGCTCATTAAAGATGCACAAGATACGCTGATGCTAATCAGTGGCGGTGTTCTCATCACCCTCCTTGTGGTCTTTCTTTTGTCGTTTACTGTTTCACGCACCATCATCGATCAGGTTCTGACATTTCATGGTGCTATCGAACAAATCGACAGCCAACAGGATTTACAGGTGCGCGTGAAGGTGAACTCAAAAGATGAAATCGGCAAGACCATGCAGGCCTTCAACCGTATGCTGGAAAAATTTCAGTCGACTATCCTGCATGTGCGCCAGTCGGCAACTCAGCTCGCTGCTGCCGCCGAAGAGCTGTCTGTAACCACTGGGCAGGCCAATCAAGGTATACAGGTTCATCGTGCCGAAGCAGATCAGGCGGCAGTAGCCATGACCGAGATGGCAAGCACCGTCCAGGAAGTTGCACGTAACACTACCCAGGCGGCTCAGGCGGTACATGCTGCAGAAGAAGAAGGTGCCAACAGCAAGATTATTATTACCGAGGCGATCAGCTCCATTGACGTGCTGGAGCGGGGCATACATGAAGCTGCAACAGTAATCCAGAATCTGGCCATTGATAGTAGTCAGATCAGCGTTGTCGTGGATGCCATACGTGGCATCGCCGAACAGACCAATCTGCTGGCCTTGAATGCCGCCATCGAGGCCGCACGCGCTGGTGAGCAGGGCCGTGGCTTTTCTGTCGTCGCCGATGAAGTACGTACCCTGGCCAACCATACACAGCAGTCCACCGAAGAGACGCGGATATTGATTACGAAATTACAGACAGGCGCTGACAGTGCGGTAAAGGCAATCACACTGGCACGCAGTCATGCAGCCAATAGCGTCGATTGCGTCGAAAAATCGGTCGAGTGCCAGGCGCTCATCACTGCACACCTGGACACCATCGCCAACATGAGCAATCAGATCGCCTCCGCCGCTGAAGAACAGCGTGCCGTGGCAGAGGAGATCAATCACAACATCGTCAGTATCAGCCAGGTAACCGAACAAACGGCAGATGGCGCAAGTCAGATTGCATCGGCCAGTGATGACCTGGCCCGACTCGCTACTGAAATGCTGGCCCAGGTCGATCAGTTCAAGGCATGAATATGGTATACGTGTGGATGAGGCGCATTGCGCCTCATCCACCTGCAAGTGCACCTCTTGAGCAAGGCGCCACCTTCCATTAACCGGTGGGGTTGCACCAATAGCGTGCCAACAAGATTAGACTGCCGATCACCGCTTCCTGTGCCCTCAGTCTCTCCATATTATAGTATGCAGGCTTATCCCTTGATGACGGCCAGGGGCTGTAATTCGATTTGCACATCTACCAGGTCGACCTGGTTTCTCATCACCTCATCGATATCCTTATAAGACCCCGGCGCTTCATCGAGGTCTTTATGGCCGCGGATTGTGTGCAATATTCCGCGCTCCTTAAGGGCTTTTACCTCTTCTTTCAAGTTCAAAGTCTTGCGGGCCTTTGCCCGGCTCATGATTCTTCCGGCACCATGGGCACAGGATTCGAAGGATTGCGCCTCCCCTTTACCCTTTACAAGATAAGACCGTGTACCCTGCGAGCCAGGGATCATGCCCCACTCACCTTTACGGGCACGTGTCGCGCCTTTACGATGCACGATGACCGTCTCACCAAAATGTTCTTCCATGGCGGCAAAGTTGTGTGGCTTATTGATGAAGTCCGTGAACTCGACTTCGGGAATAACGTCTCTGAATGCTGTTTTCACCCGCTCCATCTTCAGCTTTCTATTGGCCAGGGCAAATTCAAGGCAATAATTCATTTCATTCCAATACAGCTCGAAATACTCTGAATATTCTGGGATATATGCCAAATCCTTAGACACATCCTCGCCAGCTTCCTGGTTTAATTGTTTTGCCACGTCATCGTAATGGTTGGCCACCGTGAAGCCGACATTGCGGGAGCCAGAGTGGATCATGATCCAGATATAGCCATCCGAGCCTTTCTGTATTTCGATGAAGTGGTTGCCGCCACCCAATGTGCCAATCTGATACAGGGCACTTTTGTACTCTTGGTTGACGATAGGCAGATCGCCCCTTCTTTCAGGCATCCAGGCTTCATCCTGGGGTGTTTTATGGTGATTGAAACCCACAGGAACAGTTTCACGGATGATGCCCATAATGGACTTTAGATCCTCTGTTGTGATATCGCTAAGGCTAGTCCGCAAGGAGCACATACCACAGCCGATATCCACACCTACGGCATTAGGCACAATCGTGCCTTTGGTGGCCAGAATCGCTCCAATAGGCATGCCATAACCCAGGTGGGTATCAGGCATGATGGCGATATGCTTGAAGGCAAACGGAAGATTCGCAAGATTTCGCGCTTGCTCCAACGCCCCCTCTTCCATTTGATCCTCTTCCAGCCACAATTTTATCGGAATTCGCTCAGTTTCTATAACTGCTTTTCCGTTAGTATGCATGACTTCTCCGTGCTGCTCTGAAGATGAGACTCTGGATGAATATCTAATAATGCAACGGCCGTTGCGATGATATGAATAAAACAAGCCGGACAGGAGCTGAGCTCGCTGCGTCTATGGGGTTACGGGAAACGTGACCGACTTGAATCGCCTCGGATAATGAATACAGAACTACCCCGGTCAGGCTCTGCAGGCCCTGTGCCTTCGGCGCAACGGTATGAGCTATGCACCTGGATCAGGAGTTACCTGGTAACTGACCCTGACAATGAAATCTATCCCACTTCAACGCTCATCGACCCGTGTAGGGTGAAGGTGCCTGCAGCTTCTCGCGGCGTACCTGACAGGCAAAGCAGCGTTTGGCGGTCGGATACGCATCCAGCCGCTTGTACCTGATAGCCGCACCACAGTCGATGCACAGGCCGTACTGTCCAGCCGCGATACGATCCTCTGCCGCGGCGATGTCACGCACCTCTCCCACGTCGCGGACGATCTCGGCCTCGGTGATGTCACGGATCACGGAGGCCGCCGCCACATCGCCGGTATCGCCCGACCCGCCGATAAGATCGACAAGGTGCTCGGTGCTGGAGCGCGCAAGCACATGCCGGATTTCATCCAGTAAAAGCTTCTTGCGCGCTTCAATGCGTTGCGCGAAATGCGTGATCTGCTCTTCTGTAAGGGTATTTTCAGGGGCATTCATAGCGTTATACTCAGCAGCTTATAATAATTGACACCGAGTCTGTGCCAGCGCACACCCTCGATCCACATTTAGGGTTCTCTTTGAGAGTAGCGCTTGAAAGGTATCAAGACAAGGGGACATTTCTGAATTGGGTTGACAGGGGGGCATTTCTGAATTGGGTTGACAGGGGACGTTTTAGCTTTGGAAAAAAGGGACATTTATGAATTGAGCTGACAAGGATTGCACAGATGCCACCCTCGTGAAAGGCAAGAGCCCAGTCCAACGGTCATCGCATTATGCTTTACCCATCACATCACCCCCGCGTAGGCGGGGGTCCAGTTCTTTTGAATTTCTGGATTTCCGCATGCGCGGCTAAACCCCCTCTCCCGCTGGCGGGAGAGGGGCTGGGGAGAGGGTGGCGGCCTCGTGATGCGGATCAGTTTAAATAGCCATTAACAATGGAGCTGTGTGAGTCTTTTGCAGGGAAAGTATTCTACATCTGGCGCAATGCCCGTTGGTTATTGCGCCCTGAACTGCTACCCTCCCCATAAAAAAGGGGTCTTGGAACGGCCACCTCTATGTTAATGATTCGCATATTGCCACCTCTATGTTAATGATTCGCATATTCAGGAAAAATGAAATGACTATTTCTGCCTGTCTATATATATAGACCTACCCGGTGACGGCACAGATGTTTTGCTCTAACCCAGTGGGCGATGTTCCTGGCCTTAAGATTGGAAGATATGGATATTAGCTTCGACAGCTTTATCAGTAAAATCAAACTGGTATCACCCCCTGTAGCGCTGCTGGTGCTTTCGCTTTTCCTGTTCGTGCCAAGTTTAATCTACTTTGGTAACACTAATAGCTTTCGCTTCTCCTATGACGAAATAGCGTTGCACTACGCGCTGCCAATGCTTGCAGTTAGCGTGGTTTTATTGTCGCTCGCCGCAGTATTGCCAGCCAAGTCCCTGATTCGTTATGCCTCTGTAATCTTCATGCTAGGCCTGCTGCTTTGGGTGCAGACAAATTTTTTAGTGCGCGATTATGGCGTTTTTGACGGAACCATCATCTCTTGGGAAGAATATATTGCCTACGATTGGCTAGATCTTGCCGTATGGTTTTCTGCCTTGGCAGTTGCCCTGGTTTTTGCACGTTCTATGGTTCGGCTGTTACCTGTGGCTAGCTATGCACTCATCATGCTATATCTTGTCGGTGGAATATTTGCATGGGTCAATCAGCCAGAGAATATCCCACAGGAAGATGCCTCGCTAAGCGCCTCTATGCCAGACGAGCTCTTCAATTATTCACGCAACAAGAACATCATCCACATTTTAATGGATCACTTCCAGACGGATATTTTTCATGAAGTCGTGCGTGATATGGGGTGGCAGACAAAATTATCGGGCTTTACTCTCTACCATGATAATGTTGGTGGTCCGTTGACAACACTTGCCTTACCGTCGCTGTTTTCTGGTAATGCATATGACCAAACTGTCACGCCTGAAGAATATTACGTACAGTCATTCCGCGAGGACAGCTTTATCAACGTACTTTATAACAATGACTATGCGGTAAACATTGTTACGTATTTTGCGTTTCCCAATGAAAATGTCACTAGCTTATACAGAACTCCGACCAATAAAGGAGGGACACTAAAAGATGAGGTATTGTTTGAAACGGCCTTCCTGATCGACATATCGCTGTTTCGTGCTTTGCCCCAGCCTTTGAAAAAGATTATCTACAACGAGAATAATTGGCGTACGTCTGAATTTTTTTCTATACCTGCAGGAATCAAGGCGATTTCCGATATTAATTTCCTGCGTACCTATACAAGTCTTATTAAGCCAGGCCTAGAACAACCTGCTTACCATTTTATCGGTCTTTATCCGCCACATCCGCCGTACGTTATTAGTGCGACAGGAAGATTTGCTGGCGTGCTTGAACCAACTCGGAAAAACTACAAAAACCAGGCACGCTATACTCTTGCTGCGGTGATCGACTTTCTCGATGAATTAAGAAAGCACGATCTCTATGATAGTAGTTCGATTATTTTGCAGAGCGATCATGGCGCTGAGTTTCCTCCTATCGTTAATGGTGAAACAATAGAGCTTGAGCATCCACGCGTGCCTGGCCTGCTGGCAATCAAGCCGCCGCAACAGCATAGGCCATTGCGTGTTGCTAACACGCAGACGTCGATTACCGATATAGCGGCAACCATATTGGATGTGGCCGGGTTGGAGTGGGAAGGCGGTGGAAGCTCAATAGTAAAACTGGACGACACGACACTGCGTGAACGTATTTTTGCCGCAGAAAAAGGCAATGCTCACCGCATCATCGGCAGCATCTATGATAAAAATGCCTGGCACTCAATTGAGTACGGACAGGCTCACTCCAGACAAGTCGGTCCCTATGTCTGGGGCTCGACAATACAGTTTGGCGTAGAGGGTAATGCTGCCGATTACAAGGGAGACGGCTGGAGCATACCTGGAAGTGGATTTGAGTGGACAGCGGAGCACCGTGTCGAGCTGAACATCCCTGTGGCTCCAGCGGCAACCGATGTATCCTTCACTATCCTCGGCAAACCATCCATATTCCCTGGTTTGCTCGATCGCCAACGCATGCGTTTGTCCGTCGGCGGCATAGTCATCGCTGACTGGATACTTGAAGAATATCAATCCAGCCAGTTGTCCGCTATTATCCCGCAACATCTACTGCGCTCGCCTCTTCAGGTTGTGCTTGAATTTCCCGACGCGCAGCGCCCGCAGGAGCTCGGCATTTCGCCGGATCCCAGGTTACTTGGTATGGCCGTGCAACAAATACGCATGACCCCCCAGTAAAAGGCATCGCCTGAATAAAGGCAACCTGGCGCATGGCTCGCTGTGCTGCAGCCGAGCAATATAGATACAACAGGAAATTTATATGCCAACTGATTCCACAACCAGATTACACAGCTCTTTTCGCGATCCAGCGGGCTTTCTATTTCACGCAAATGGAACACTGTACCGCCAGATCAACCTCGCTGGGCAGGCTGTATATGATCAGCTAATGGCCTCAGGTCTATACCAACAGCTAGTAGACAAAGGCTGGATTATTGCGCATGAGGAAGTGGATGGCCCGGTGCAGGATAAAGCTAACTGCTATCGTATCATCCGGCCGCAACCTGTTCCGTTCATCTCCTACCCATATGAGTTGAGTTTCGGCCAGTTGAAGACTGCGGCACTGCACACCTTGGATATCCAGCTCGCTGCCGTGGAGCGCGGCATGATTTTGAAGGACGCCTCAGCCTACAACATTCAATTTTTTCAGGGGCGTCCGGTATTCATCGATACCTTGTCGTTTGATGCCTACAAAGAGGGTCAGATCTGGGAGGGCTATCGCCAGTTTTGTCAGCACTTTCTTGCGCCACTATGCCTGATGGCTCGTCGGGATATACGCCTCAATCTATTATCACGCGTGCATATCGACGGCATACCGTTGGATCTCGCCAGCAAATTGTTGCCACGCACGACCTGGTTAAAGCCTGGCATCCTTATGCACCTGCATCTCCACGCCCGTGCACAGCTGCGCTACGCCGGTTCGGAGGAGAGCGCCACAGCCGGCAAGCGTGTAGCGCGGCCACTCAGTAAGTTAGGCTTAATTGGCATAATATCCAGTCTACGTGGCCTTATTAAATCGCTGAAGTGGTGTCCGGCAGGCACTGAATGGGCCGATTATTATCAGGCCACAAACTATACGGATGCTGCCTTTGCAGCAAAAAGCCGCTATATCCAGCAATTTCTCGAAGATATCCAGCCGGCACAGGTTTGGGATTTGGGCGCCAACACAGGGCACTTCAGCCGCCTCGCGGCGGAACGTGGCATCCCAACCGTGGCATTTGACATAGACCCGGCTGCAGTGGAGATCAATTACCGCCAGGTTTGTGCAGAAAAGGAGACCAATATACTACCGCTGGTAATGGATCTGACTAATCCCAGCACAGCACTGGGCTGGGCCGGCATGGAGCGCGAGTCATTGATCGAGCGTGGCCCGGCTGATTGCTTTATGGCCCTGGCGCTAATCCAGCATCTGGCCATAGCCAACAATGTGCCACTGGAGCAGACTGCAGAATTCTTTGCACGGGTGAGCCGCAACCTGATCATCGAGTTTGTGCCGAAGAGCGATAGCCAGGTTCGCCGCCTGCTCAGTTCGCGCAAGGACATCTTTCCAGACTATCATGAGGCTGGATTCGAACAGGCATTTGCACACAGATTCGAGATTTGCAAAAGCCACCAGGTGGATGGCTCCAAGCGAACCTTGTATTGGCTTAAACTACGGCAAGAAGTTTAGAACACATCCGTAGAACAGGGTGTGGCCTCCTTCTGCATAGTGAGATCCATACATATTTGACCTCAATTTGATGAGAGCTGTCGCTGCGGTGCGCTGGCGGGTTGAGGTCCAATCTATAGGGCGAAATTATCGAATGATTAAAAGCTGGAGACTAACTCAATGAACACAAAACACATGGCTGTATTCTATTTTCTCGGCGCGCTCTTACTGCCACTTGATGCACTGGCGTATCTGGATCCAGGCACAGGCAGTGCGCTACTACAGGGAGTTATCGGGGCAATCGCAGCCATAGGCATTGTCCTTAAATTGTACTGGCACCGCTTTCTACGTCTATTGGGCCTACGCAAAAAGACAGATTTTGAGACGGATAAAAAATCTAAGGACAGTGAAAATACCAACTGATTGTCTAGCCCTTTATCTCTGCTGCAATTTCAGCGTTTTGCATGAGACTCAGGTTCAGCCGCTAGTTCGCGTGTGTCATTTGTCTTGCGAAAGGATAGGTTGCCGGTGAGCTCCGTAGTCCGGTGTATTTTTATGGAACGGTGCTTGTGGCTTGCGCGATTGTCCGTGCTGCTAATTAGCGCTCTCATATCACCGCTAACAGGCGCGGCCAGTGCACCAACGGTAGGCAACGACATGCTGCAACTGGTGTTCGATCTACCCAGCGGGGCGGTACGACACTGGTATTTACCCAGTGTGGTGGATGCAACAGGCGCAATGCACGATCTTGCTGCACCTGCAGCTCAGCTGTTTGCTCTTCGCGGCACACTGAACGTCCGCACCATGGTGGACTGGGAGACTCAGCTCGGTGGCTGGGTGGTGCAGGCACAAACCCAGAACACCATGACACTGCGGCTTGCGCATCCCAATGGCAGCTTCATCATAGATAAACATTGGCAGCTAGACGAAGAACCCTGGCGAGCAACACTGAAACTTGCTATCAGCACTCCGGAGTTAAACAACCGCCAGGCGGCAGATCGCCTATGGCTTGAGCTCGGCCCAGGTATAGGCGAGGTTCCTGCGCAGGGTCTTGGTGCTGCGCAAAATCTATATTCCTTCACCGAGGTGGTGCACCGAGACAGTGCGGGCATCCATCACTTACGCCTTGATGGAGAAAGCACTACGGCTATGAGTGACTGGTTTGGCTTGAATAGTCGTTATTTTGCGCTCATCTTAAATCCAGCCAATACCTTAACTCGAACACTAAACTGGCAAACAACGCTGCCGGAAGTACCGCGATGGTATCCGCAGCACCCCGCCTTCGAGATCCGGCTAGCTGTCGATGTCCCCTTGCCCGCTACGGCAGAGGTGGAGCCAACGATTTATGAGTGGAGCATTTTTGGTGGCGGCAAATCCTATGCGGCATTGACCGCCACAGAGCCGAATATCGGGGATTTACTATTCTCGGGTCTGTGGGACTGGATGCGAATGCTGACACTAGGCATCAAGTATTTGCTTGATGCCATATACGCTGTAGTGGGCAACTGGGGTCTGTCAATCATCCTGCTGGCGGTCTTGGTACGTGCAGTACTGCACCCGATTGCTAGAAACGCGATACGTGCGCAGCAGCATTTTGTCGAGCTGCAAGCCAGAATTCAGCCAGAGCTTAATGCCATCAAGAAAAATTACCGGGGCGGCGAACAAAGCGAGCGTATTCTGCAGTTGTATGAGCGGCATAAAATGAGTCCGCTTGCCGGGTTAAAGCCGCTAGTGATTGTATTGTTACAGCTACCGATCTTCATCGCACTATTTCATCTTCTGGGTCAGGCGTTTGAAATCAGCACAGCCCCTTTTCTCTGGATAACAACCCTGGCAGAACCAGATAAGCTGTTATATCTCGGCGTCGATCTGCCCCTGTTTGGCACCTACTTC
>JBAYOW010000040.1:0-18023 GCA_041678005.1 Thiohalomonadaceae bacterium | reverse complement strand
CCTGACAACGCAGGTAATTATTCAGCGTTTCCCTAAGCAGCAAACCTGGTCTGGGTATTACATGCCCTATGCATACTCACCCTCTCAAAATTGCTGCAAGGCCTCATCAAGGCGGCGCACACCAATAATTTCTAGCCCAGCAACGCCTTGCTTAGGTCTATTTGCCATAGGCACCAGCGCACGGCTAAAGCCATGCTTGGCCGCCTCGCGCAGACGATCCTGGCCATTAGGAACTGGTCTAATTTCACCGGCCAGACCCACCTCGCCAAACACCACCAAACCCTGCGGCACAGGACGATTACGCAGGCTGGACAATACCGCCAGCATGGTCGCAAGATCCGCTGCCGTCTCACTGACACGCATCCCGCCAACCACATTGACAAAGACATCCTGGTCATAGGTAGCCACGCCGCCGTGACGGTGCAGCACCGCGAGCAACATGGCCAGACGATTATGCTCCAGGCCAACCGTGACACGACGCGGATTGGCCAGATGACTTTCATCCACCAACGCCTGCACCTCCACCAACATGGGACGACTGCCCTCGATAGTCACCATGACCACGCTGCCGGCCACTTCCTCGTCATGGCGCGAGAGAAAAATTGCCGAGGGGTTGCTGACCTCTTTCAAACCCTTGTCGGTCATGGCAAATACACCCAGCTCATTGACAGAACCATAACGATTTTTGAAGGCCCGAATGGCGCGATAGCGACTACCGGCATCACCTTCAAAATACAGCACGGTATCCACCATATGCTCCAGCACACGCGGGCCAGCCAGTTGTCCATCCTTGGTGACATGCCCGACGAGAAACAAGGCCGTACCAGTGTGTTTGGCATAGCGCACTAGTTGCGCCGCACTCTCACGCACCTGCGCGACCGAGCCAGGCGCTGATTGCAACAACTCGGTATAGACCGTCTGCACCGAGTCCACCACCAACACCTGCGGCTTCTCCTGCTGGGCCGTAGCAAGAATGTCCTCTACCCGTGTTTCGGTAAACAGGCGCACCGTGCCGCTGTCCAAACCAAGGCGCTGGGCGCGCATGCTAACCTGCTGTGGCGATTCCTCACCGGTGACATACAAAGTACGCAACTGAGCTGCCAGTGCCGCCATGGTCTGCAACAATAGCGTGGATTTACCGATCCCCGGATCCCCGCCCAGCAACACCACCGAGCCTGGCACCAACCCACCGCCCAATACACGATCAAACTCACTGCTGCCGGTAGACAGACGACTGGTTTCCTCAGACACCACATCCTGCAGACTTTGTACCGCTACACCAACTGCTGCACCGGCGTAACCTGCATAGCCCGCATGACGACCCTTGCGCACAGGCACGGGCGCTGCCAGACTTTCCTGCATACTGTTCCAGGCACCACATTCCACGCATTGCCCGGCCCATTTGGGTGCCTGTGCTCCACACTCAGTACAGCTATAAACAGTTTTTCTCTTGCTCATGAATCTTCCCTGGGCCGCATATTTCACCTTAAGAATGCGAATAATGGCGCAGTGCTACTAATGGGGAAAAATAACCCGTTATTTTGGTTTTCATATAAATAAAACAACTCGGCGCAATCTCAAGAATCGGGTTTTTTCCGCTGATAAAATTATGCGGTCTAATCACGCTCATCGTAATCTGGCTGATTATGACGATTATTGCGGCTATCATTTTTTATCTGCCGCCGCCTGCGCAGCAGCAACAATAAAACAAACACCAATGTTGTCGGCAATAAAACCAAAAACAACACCAAACCAGTACTCGAAGTCAGCACCTCAAAAGACCATGTCCATGGCAACAAGCTCATTTTCATGTCTGCTGTACCGGCAAATAATTCGCTGTCTCAAGCGGAAACAATGTCTTCAGTGCCAATTGTGAACTGGCATTGATGAACAGGTCTGCCAGCATAGGCCAGGCCACCCAAGCGGCCATGCCGGCATCATCGCCCCCCTTGGGCACGCCAGCCAGATACTCGGCGGCCAGGTCGACAATAATATAGTGATAACATAACCTCCCCCGCTCATCATGCTCAATGTACTCAGTGGTATAGACAGGTTGCGTGGCACGGATAATGACGCCGGTTTCCTCACGAATCTCCCGCTCGGCGGCCTGTTGCATGGTCTCGCCCAGTAATTGACGACCACCTGGAATAGCCCAGCAACCTGCTGTCGGTGGATAGCGCCGCTGCACCAGCAAGACCTGATCCAGATGCACCACAACTGCGCCAACCGCAACCTGTGGCCCATCGCTTTGCAGCAGGCTCATATTCCGTTCTCAACCACTTTTACACGTGGCATTACACGGCATAACAATTCATAGGGAATAGTGCCTGCATGCTCAGCTATCTCCTCTACCGGCAAGCCCTCACCCCACAGCACGACCGGATCACCAACACGCGCCTCGGGCTGGCTACGCAAGTCGACAGTCAGCATATCCATCGCTACCTGACCTATCAGCGGCACCTTCGATTATTGAGCAACACCGGCACACCATTTCTTGCATGACGCGGATAACCATCGCCATAACCCGCAGCCACCACCCCGACCGGCATGTCTTGCGGACAAACAAACACACCGCCATAACCAATGGCATCACCTTGTTTGAGATGTTTTACCGCGATCAATGCAGAGCGCAGCGTCATTACCGGCTTCAGGCCATGCTGTTCTGCGCGCCCACCCAGAAGAGGCGAGACACCATAAAGCATCAGGCCTGGCCTCACCCATTCGGCATGTGAACATGGCCAGCCCAACAGACCAGCAGAATTAGCGATAGAACGCCCGCCAGACAAACCCTCAGTCAAGTGGGCAAAATCAGCCAACTGACGCGCGGTGAAATCATCATTGAGATTATCGGCATTGGCCAGATGTGTCATGCAGCCCAAAACCCGCCGCACATTTCTGCAGGCATTCAGGCGCTGCCAAACCTCCTTCGCCTCGACCAGAGGAAAACCCAGCCTATGCATGCCACTATCCAGCTTGAGCCAGACATCGACAGGCGCAGGCAACACGCACTGCTCCAGCTGTTCGATTTGGGAGTGATCATGAATCGCTGGGATGAATGCGTATTGCGCTATAACGGGCAGCTCAGCGGCAGCAAAAAAACCTTCCAGCAAGACAACTGGTTGCGATATCCCCGCCTCGCGCAATTGCAGTGCTTCAGCCAGCGAGGCAACACCAAAGGCGTCCGCCTCAGACAAGGCCTGCGCCACGCGCAACATGCCATGCCCATAAGCATTGGCCTTGATAGCGGCCAGGATACAACTGGCAGGGGCAGCAGCACGGGCACAGGCCAGATTATGCCGCAGTGCCGTGAGATCGATGAAGACCTGGGTAGCGCGCATCAATGCCCCCCATGTCCTCCGTGTGCAAAACTCTCGAAGCGGGTGTACTGACCGAGAAAGGCCAGACGTATCATCCCAATCGGGCCGTTACGTTGTTTGCCGATAATGATCTCAGCCGTCCCCTTGTCTGGACTCTCCGAGTTATATACCTCGTCACGATAAATAAACACGATCAAATCTGCATCCTGCTCAATCGCGCCAGATTCACGCAGATCTGACATCACTGGACGCTTGTTCGGACGTTGTTCCAGCGAGCGGTTAAGCTGCGACAGCGCGATCACAGGGCAACTCAGTTCCTTGGCCAGTGATTTCAGTGAACGAGAAATTTCAGAGATCTCGCCAGTACGATTTTCACTCGTCCCAGGCACCTGCATAAGCTGCAAATAATCGATCACGATCAAACCAAGCCCGTTCTCCTGCTCGCGCGCCAGGCGGCGGGCGCGGGCGCGCACGTCGGTAGGACTTAGTGCCGGAGTGTCATCAATGAAAATAGGCGCTTCCGCCAACAGATTGACCGCCGAGGTCAAGCGTGGCCAGTCATCATCGTCCAGCTTGCCAGTACGCACCTTCTTCTGATTGATATGCCCCAATGAAGACATCATACGCATGGCCAGTTGTTCACCAGGCATCTCCATGGAAAACACCGCAACCGGTTTTTGTTCCTTAATCGCCACATGTTCGACAATATTCATCGCAAATGAAGTTTTGCCCATGGATGGACGACCCGCGACAATAACCAGATCGGATTGCTGCAAACCGGCTGTCATTTCATCAAAATCGGTATAACCCGTAGCCAGTCCAGTGATCGGGCTATCCAGTCCAAACAGTTGATCAATCTTGTCCACCGTCTTGACCAGCAAGTCCTTCATGACGGCAAAGCCCACGCGCGAGCGCGCGCCCTGATCGGCGATTTGATAGACCTTTTTCTCCGCCTCATCCAGCAACTCAAACACGCCACGGCCTGCCGGATTGAAGGCGGTCTCGGCTATCTCATTGGTGACACGGATCAACTGCCGCAATACTGAACGTTCACGCACAATACTGGCGTAGGACTTGATATTGGCAACACTGGGCGTATTGCCAGCCAGATTACCCAGATAGGCAACCCCACCAGCCTCATCGAGCTAACCTTTCTTGTCCAGCCACTCAGCCAGGGTCACCACATCACAAGGATCGCTTTTTTCCAACAAACGCCGGATGGCCTGAAAGATAAGCCGATGATCACGACGGTAAAAATCTTCCTCCATGACCAGATCTGCCATACGATCCCAAGCGCTGTTATCCAGCATCAAACCACCCAGCACAGCCTGCTCCGCCTCAATGGAATGGGGCGGCACTTTTAATAAGGCGCCGGCGTCCTGGATCTGTGCTAAAGCGTATGTCTGCATGATGAGCCGTGTTGTTCTGAACAAAAAAAGAAATTACAGAATGTCTCAAGTACCCAACAGGGCAAAGAGAGCAAAATACATACCGCCCCTGTGAAAACCCTGACAGACCCATACCACCGTCAGCAAACAAATTCTGCCAAGACGCAGCGGCAGCGGCAAGACAAAAAGAGCGTAGCACAGACTGGCTGTTTTTACTGCTGGCAGTCATGTAACTCACAGATGGGTGCGCAGCAAATATAACTCAAGACATTGCGGGTGATTTGCGCCAAAGAATAGCGAAATTCAAATGAACAATAGAAGTGGTAAAAGGCGCTGCAGGACGCAATAACCATCGTGCATTGCGCCGTATGCAGGAAGCTTATGAGCGAAGATGAGCGAAGACGCTAAAGGTTTTCCCCTCTCCCCCAGCCCCTCTCCCGCAAGCGGTAGAGGGAGCTTAGCCGCTCCCATGGGAAAATGGCGCACTTGTTCCGTCATTCCCGCACAGGCGGGAATCCAGAAATTCAAAGAACCGAACCCCCGCGTGGGGGTGACATATAATGATTTTAAGCTAATTGGCTAATTGTTAATGGCCAGACCGTTTAAGCCATTTGGATGAAGCTAGCCGAACCAGTCACTCGGGATAACGACGAGACGCAAAACCTGATTCAGGCTGCCACCACGATAACTTTGATGACTTGTGTTACATCGGTGTGCAGGTTCAGATCAATCTCAAACTCACCGATCTGGCGGATGCTACCGTCTGGCATGGCAATATCCTGACGCTTTATCTCAATGCCGGCATCGGCAAGTGCCGTGGCGATATCTGCCGTGCCAATGGAACCAAACAGGCGACCACCATCACCAGCATTATGCGCAATGGTCACGGAGCCCAGTTCAGCTATCTTGACTGCCTTGGCCTCTGCTGCGGCCAATATCTCTGCAGCCACCTGTTCGAGCTCGGCGCGACGTGCCTCAAATTTTTCAATATTTGCCTTGGTGGCCATGACAGCCATGCCGCGCGGCATCAGATAGTTACGACCATAACCGGAACGTACCCGAACCTTCTCGCCCAGCGTGCCCAGATTGCGCACTTTTTCCAGCAAAATAACTTCCATTACATTTACCTCATTGGCTTGCGCCTTGTCATTGGGCGCTTTAATTCAAAACTATTCAGATCGACCAGCACCCATACGGACCCTGAAATCCAACCAATTATCCATCATACCCACAACGGCCATCAACAGCACCGCCTGTGTCGCCACAATGGGCAGCAACAACAAGGCATACATGGCCACCAACCAGCCTGTGCTGGCTCCACGTTTTGCCACCAGGCCATGCGCCACGGCAAGCCCCTGCAGCAAACATAACAGCAAGGCCAGTGGCAACAAATCTATAATGACCTGCCAACCCGCAGGTTGCAGCCAGGCAACTATCAGCAACAACGCTGCGACCCCAGCTACAATATTACCCAGCCGCAAGGCGTGAAACTCATGGCGAAAACCACCGGGATTATACAAGCTGGCCTGCCACCAACGCGCCAACAACAAACTCAATATTATTCCCAGGACTGTCGCCGCACCGACCATGCCAGTCATCAAACCGGCCAGCTGCTCCAGTATCGGCAACAAAATATCCTGCTGCTCTACTGGGGCCTGCTCGACCATTTGCCGGAGAAACTGTAGCCACCACTCAGTCGGGTTATCTATAACGGCATGAAAAGCAAAAATCAGGATCACGCCAAACAGAGCCGACAGTCGCAGGCTGCGCGCCAGATCCGCCGTGCGGCGCAGGCTCCATGCTGTTACCAGCAAAGGCAACCATAGTGCCACCAAAAAGGCCAGTGGCAACATAGGGTTACCCACCAACAGGCCACCGAGTACTGCGGTAGCCAGCGCAGCGCCGCTGATCACCTTGAGAGCCTCGGTCAGACCAAGGCGCAAGGTAACCAGCCCTATGGCAGCCGCACTGAGATAACCCAGTGGCGGCAATAAAAGCCCCAACATGGCCGTGACACTGGTTACCAGTATCGCCGCCATCGACCCACGCATGATGTTGTTCGCAAGGAACCTCATCGTGATGAAGTCAAAAATTCAAACTTATTCGTGTGAATCGGTATATGGCAGCAAGGCCAGATAACGGGCACGCTTGATGGCCAGCGCCAGCTGGCGCTGAAACTTGGCCTTGGTGCCAGTGATGCGGCTAGGCACAATCTTGCCGCTCTCGGTCACATAGGCCTTCAGTGTATTCAAATCTTTATAATCAATATGTTTCACGCCCTCGGCAGTGAAACGACAAAATTTCTTACGACGAAAAAAACGGGACATAAGCGATCTCCTGGTGTTATCCGCGAACTGCCTTACTCGGCAGTAGCCTCTTCACTGACTGATTCATCGTCAGCATCTTACTGTCTGATTCATCGTCATCCGCCTCAGCACGACGATCGTCTCGATCGGAAAAATCACGACGGTCTTCGCGCTCATCACGCGACTTGGCCAGCAAGGACACCTCGGTTACAGCCTCATCCATGGCCAGAATCATATTACGGATCACAGCATCATTGAAGCGGAAGGCCGACTCCAGCTCTTTCATCGTCTCGATCGGGCACTCAATGTTCATCAACACGTAGTGCGCCTTATGAATCTTGTTAATGGGGTAGGCCAGCTGACGACGTCCCCAGTCTTCAAGACGATGGATAGTGCCGTCGGCGGCTTCAATGGTCGAGCGATAACGCTCGATCATGGCAGGAACCTGCTCGCTCTGATCCGGATGGACCAGAAACACGATTTCGTAGTGCTTCATTGTAACTCCTTACGGTTTGGACAGCCTTGGCATGACTCCGCCGAGGCAAGGAGTAATACCGCACAGCGCGGTATCAAAGGCGCGGGATTATATAGGCCAGCAGGAAAAAAGTCTATTCCTGTCAGGGCAAAATCATACTTGATTACTTTTTAACCAAAAGCAGTTCCTCCTGGATTCTCGCCTGCGCGGGAATGACGGCATTAAAAAAGCGGTAGACTAATCTGCCGATCCTGGGTTCCTGCATGGCCGCATAAACCTCCCCTCTCCCGCTTGCGGGAGAGGGGCTGGGGGAGAGGGGCTGGGGGCCTTTGGTCTTCGTTCATAGGCCTCCTGCATTGCATGTTTATTTACACCGATAACAGCATCTACATTCGGCGCAATGCCCGGTGGTTATTGCGCCCTACCTGACTGGATTCCTGCGGGCGGCGGCAGGTTCCATAGAGTCCTGCATTTTTGCCTTCCGGGGCTTTTTATCTATCGTTTTCTTTGTCCTTGCTGCCGCCGACTTCTTCTTGGCAGGGGGCCTGGAAATACCCTTCGGCTCGCCGGTTGCTGGGAACGCTGGCTTCGTGCGGCGGCTTGCCGCCTTCTTTTTTGTGTCCGGCAATACCTCGGGACTGTCCATCTCGATGCCGAACACGTCGGCAAGCTGAGAATCGTCGAGCACCTTGCCCCTGGCAGGCGCTTTCCTGGTTTTAACGGACGTTTCTGCCGCCTGAGTCACCAGGTCAGTGGCGTCCACCTGGCGTAGTGTAAAGAGGAGTTCGGGTTGTGCATCCAGACGCGCGCCCACGCCGTAGAGCACGGCGGCGACATGCTTGCACATCGTCGCCCAATCCGGACAAGAGCAGCCAAGCCGGATGTCTTTGGGCGCGGGAAACAAGCCCGTTTTCGGTTGACAAATGTGCTCCATCACGGCTTTCGAGAGATTGCCCTGCAACAGATCGACCAGCGAAACGATGGATCCGGTGCATTTCTTCGCCAGCGACTTCCAGTGGGTGTCCGACACGGCGGCGATGCCGATTTCGATCTTGTACAGGCTGGACCCCATCACCAGCGCGCGCACCTTGCCCGGCTCGATCTGCAGATCAATGACCGAGCCGTTGCGTGCATAGGTGCGCCCACGCGGCAGCCGATTCTCATAGTCGCTGTAGGCTTCAAGGTTGTCGCACCAGGCCTTGCCCCAGAAGGTTTTGGCGATGGCTCGACCCTCAATAACCACCGGGCGCATGTCCTGCCCGGCCTTCCTCGCCTTCGTGACCGCTTTTTCGGCCTGCGCCCGCCGCTTGGCGGCCGGCACATATGGTTTCCAGTATCCGTAACTCATGCACTCAATTCCCCCATGGAGTGGATGTCAAGTCTAACCAAATCGAGCAGTTCTGCGTCGTTCATCTCGGTCAGGTTGATTTCAGCGCCGCCTTCGAGCACATCCTTTGCCAGTTGTTGCTTGGAGCGGATCATCTCATCGATGCGCTCTTCGATAGTGCCCCGGCAGACGAACTTGTGCGCCAGCACATTGCGGTGCTGGCCGATACGCCAGGCACGGTCGGTGGCCTGGTTTTCCACGGCGGGGTTCCACCAGCGATCGAAGTGGATCACATGGGAGGCGGCGGTCAGGTTTAATCCGGTTCCGCCCGCCTTGAGCGAAAGGACGAAGAATGGGCACTGTTCATCTTCCTGGAAGCGCTTGACAAGATCGCGCCGCTTACCCACCGGCGTACCGCCATGCAACACCAGGCCTTCGCGCCCGAAGATGTTGCCGAGGAAAGCCGCCAGTGGCGCGGTGGTCTCCCTGAACTGGGTGAAGACCAGCAACTTTTCCTGCCTGGCGGCGATGGTCTCCGCGATTTCAGCCAGCCGCCCGAATTTGCCGCTGCTTTCTGGTTTCCAGGCGCCATCGCCAAGCCATTGGGAAGGGTGGTTGCAAATCTGCTTGAAGCGCATCAAATAGGCCAGCACCAGCCCCTTGCGTTCGATACCTTCCGCTGTTTCCAGTCTGGCGGTCAGTTCCTGGACCGCGCGCTGGTAAAGGGCGGTCTGGACGGGACTCAGCACTACCCAGGCGGTCATTTCTGTCTTGTCCGGCAAATCGTCGATGACGCGCTTGTCGCTCTTCAGGCGGCGCAGGATATAGGGGTTGACCAGGGTGCGCAGCGGGCCGTAATGCGCCATGTTTTTCGTCAATCCGGCAAAGGCCTTCCGCGATCCCAACAGGCCCGGATGAGTGAAATCGAAAATGGACCAGAGATCGGAAAGACGGTTTTCCACGGGCGTGCCGGTGAGTGCGATGCGCGACTCGGCCTGGAGTTGCTTGACCGCCTTTGTCTGCTTGGCCGCCGGATTCTTAAGCGCCTGCGCCTCGTCGGCCACCACCAGGTGCCAGCGCATCGCCAGCAGATTTGGCAAGCGCATCAGCGTACCGTAGCTGGTGATGACCAGATCGGTGGCTGCCAGCCGTTCGGGATCCAGCGCGTGCAGTTCCTCCTGTGTCATCGCCGACGGGTGTGCGATGAGGCAGCGCAAGGTGGGGGCGAAGCGTTCGGCCTCCTGCTGCCAGTTGGCCAGCAGCGACGCCGGGGCCACCAACAGGCTGGGGCGCGTTCGCTGCAATGTGAGCAGCAGCGCCAGTACCTGGATCGTCTTGCCCAGTCCCATGTCATCAGCGAGACAAGCCCCCAGCCCCATCCGGGTGAGCAGGTGCAGCCAGCGTACTCCCGTCTGCTGGTAAGGACGCAAGGTGGCTTTCAATGCCGGGCCGGGGGTGACGGCAGCCAATCCCTCCGGCGAGCGCAAGCCCTGGAGCATCTCGGCCAGCCAGTCTCCGGCGACGATTTCCGACCAATCCGGATCGGCAGGCATGGCATCGTCGAGCGCAGCGCCCGCCAGCAAGCGCATGGCCTGGCCGAAGGGCAGCCCCGCCGCCGCTGCCTCCTCGACACCCTGAAAACGCGCTATGAGGTGTGATAGCCGGTCACGATCTAACTCCACCCACTGGCCGCGTATCCATTGCAGCCCGGCGTTCGCTGCCAGCAGAGACTGGATTTCGGCGGGGGTCAGCGCCTGCCCGTCGAGCGTGACTTCCATGCGAAAGTCGAGCAAGGCGCCCATGCCGAGCAGCGAGGGATTCTTGGTGCCGATGGTAGCGGAGACCTTGGGCCGGGCGGGACGATCCGCGGCCCAGGTTTTGGGCATGCGCACGACGATGCCCGCCCCTTGCAGATGGGGAACATCCTTGAGGAAGCACACCGCCTCATCAACCCCCCAGCGCAAGGGATGATAGATCTCGCCCTCGTTGACCATGTCGGTCAGCCAGTTGCAGCTTTCCGCCGCCTTTTGCACAGGCAGGAGCAGGGACAGAAGCTGCGCCTTTTTCCTGCCACCAGAGAATTCCGCCAGCGCTTGCGAAAGCGGCAGGTGCTGCGCCTTGCCGTGCGCCGACAAGCGCGAGGTATAGGTGGCCAGAAAAGCGAAGGGGTATTCAGCATCCTTGCGGTTTTCGGCCAGATTGAAATGTACGCGCCCGACTAGATTCCAGGCCGGATTTTTCGACTTGAGAAAATCCTGTAGCGATTGACCGCAAGTGACCAACGCTTCCTTCACGACAGATTCGATGTCCGACCAGAGCGCGCGGAGAATTTCCGGCGTTAGATATTCCGCGCCCGTCATCGGCGGAGCGTCCAGACACAGAGTTTCGAGAGTCAACGCATCCGGTGCGGCAACGGCCACCTCGCCGTCTTCCGGTATTGCAGTCAGCGCCGTCACAAAGTGCGCCGCGAAGTCACGCCAGAAGGCCCACAGCGGCGGCAGCGCAGTGGTCACTTCCGCCGCGCCCAGGTGCAGCAGGCCGTGGCCCGCGCCTTGTGCGAAAGCAGCAGCCAGCCGGTCAGTCAGCGCCTCAGCCAGCGGCGGTGCGTCTGTTTCTGTGCCGGACAGGAGATGTCCACGGGGCGAAAGATACAGGGCAATATTCATCTCGCGCGTCTTTCCACCGCCGTCTGTTCGTGGATGGCCCAGTGCGGCCTGTTTTGCACCAGGGCGAAGAAATCGCGCGTAGTCTTGGCGCTGGCGTCGTAGTCGAAGGCTGGGGCGTAAAGATCGGTCACCTTTTGATAGAACTTGCACTCGGACAGGCGGATTTCACGGATGCAAGCCACTTGGCGGTCAAAGTATTCATCGGTGAACATGTGGCCCTTTTTCAGGCGCTCCACATCCATTGCCCAGCCTTGAATGGTGTAGTCCTTGACGTTCTGCCCCACCCATTTGCGAAATTGCACGGCGCGAGTGTTGTTGACCTTGAAACCCACGGCGACAATGGCTTGCAGCTTGTAGTGCTTGGTGCTGTAGTTTTTACCATCGGATACAGCGACAAAGCTCAGATATTCGGCCGCCGAGGAGCGAGCGATATCCGCCTTTTGATCGGTTTTCTTCTTGCTCATGCCCAGTCTCCTTCCAGATCGGCGACGACGGCATCAATTTGCGTGTGCAATTCTGCCTAAGGCGTTGTGGCCGCTTAACCATCGGGAAGCCCGCGCCTTGCGTGCCTTTGCCATCACAGTGACCGTTTCACCCTGCTTGCTGGCTTGTTTATGGCTTGGAAAACGCTTTAGCTAGTGCGTTGGCGCAGAGCCTCAAACAAGCAGATGCCTGTAGCCACCGAAACGTTAAGGCTTTCAACACTACCAGCCATCGGGATACGCACCAGCAGATCACAGTGCTCACGAGTCAGGCGGCGCAGGCCCTTGCCTTCAGCGCCCATAACCAGCGCCAATGGGCCACGCAGATCAGCTTGATAGAGTGAGGTTTCTGTCTCACCGGCAGCCCCGACCAGAAAGACACTGTTATCGCGCAACATACGCAGGCTACGTGCAAGATTAGTTACTTGCACAAAGGGTACAGTTTCAGCCGCACCGCAGGCCACCTTGCGTACCACCGGCGTCAGCCCACAAGCCTTGTCGCGGGGCGTAATGACGGCATGCACACCGGCGGCATCGGCACTGCGCAAACAGGCACCCAAGTTGTGTGGATCGGTAATTCCATCAAGGATCAATAAAAACGGCGCAACATCCAGATCAATCAATAGCTGTTCCAGAAAGGACTCGCTACGCGCCTCGGCTGGGCGTACCTGCAAGACCACCCCCTGATGGCGCTCATGCCCTACCATGTGATCTAGTTGCTGGCGCTTGACCCTGTGCAAGCGTACACCGCTATTTTCTGCAGTCTGTGCCAGCTTTTGCAGACGTGCATCATCACGTTCAGCCGCCAACCACAATTCCACCACGCGCTCAGGCTGGCGCAATGCGGCCTCGACACAGTGCAGACCGAATAACAGCTCAAGCATTGCCATTTAATTTCAGCACTGAAAAATAGCTCTCACTTATTCTTTGCGTGCCTGATGTTTTTTGCTGCGGCCACGAAAGTGTTTTTTTGCCTTGGCTGGCTTTTTGTCGTCGTGCTTTGCACCCCTGGATTTTATGGCTTTCTTCTTGGCTGTTGCTGTCTCAGCAAGCTTCTCTTCCACCACCTCAAAATCGATTTTGCGATCATCCAGATCAACCCGCACTACGCGTACACGCAAGCGATCTGCCAGTCGATAAATACGCCTGGTGCGATCACCAACCATCCTGTGATGAGCCTGATCATAGTGGTAATAATCATTCTGCAAACTGGCAATATGCACCAGCCCTTCAACATAGATATCTTCAAGCTCGACAAACAGGCCAAAGCCGGTAACGCTGGAGATAAGACCGCTAAACTCCTCGCCTATCTTATCGAGCATGTATTCACATTTCAGCCAGTCCACTACATCCCGTGTCGCTTCATCAGCACGGCGCTCGGTCATCGAGCAGTGATCGCCCAGCAACACCATTTCATCAAAGCTGTAACGAAATGCAGTTGGGCGCTTGCCTGAGAGCACATGCCGAATGGCACGATGCACCAACAGATCGGAATAACGGCGTATCGGTGAGGTGAAATGTGTATAGCTGTCATAAGCCAAACCAAAATGGCCAAGATTATCAGGTGAATACACCGCTTGAGCCATACTGCGCAGCAACACCGTCTGGATCAAATGCGCATCTGGTCGATCAGCTACCTGATTCAACAACACCGAGTAATCTTCTGGCTGCGGTTCATCACCACCACCCAGTGACAAGCCCATCTCACGCAGGAATTCATGCAACTTGCCAAGCTTGTCTTCCCGTGGCGGGGCGTGTACACGATAGACTATGGGTATCTTGGCCTTGCTGAGAAATCTCGCTGCCGCCACGTTTGCCAGCAACATACACTCCTCGATCAAACAATGGGCATCGTTGCGCACCATAGGCACGACGCTATCGATCTTCTTGCTGGAACCAAACACGATACGTGTTTCAACCGTGGCAAAATCAATTGCGCCACGCTGTCTGCGCTGTTTGAGCAATTTCTGGAACAGGGCATAAAGGCCCTCCAGATGCGGCAGCAGGTCGGCATATTCAGATCGCGTATCTGCATCGTTATCAACCAGCATTGCAGCAACCTTGTCATAGGTCAGCCTTGCCGCCGAGCGCATGACTGCTGGGTAAAACTGATAACTCTTCAACACACCGGTTGCGCTCACCTCCATATCACAGGCCATGCACAACCTGTCGATCTGTGGATTGAGTGAACAAAGGACATTAGATAGCTGCTCCGGCAACATAGGTATGACACGCCCAGGGAAATAAACCGAATTACCGCGCACCCGCGCCTCACTATCCAGGGGGCTGCCCGGCTGCACATAGTGCGAGACATCGGCGATGGCCACTACCAGGCGCCAGCCCTTGCCGCGCGGCTCACAATACACGGCATCATCGAAATCCATGGCATCCTCGCCATCGATGGTCACCAAAGGCAAGTCACGCAAATCAGCCCGCCCCTGCTTGTCTTCTTCTGCCACTATGGTGGGCAGCTCACGGGCTTCTTCTTCGACCAGCAAAGACCAATCTTGCGGCAACTGATAGGCGCGTATGGCCACATCAATCTCCATGCCAGGTGCCATGTGATCACCCAAAATTTCAATCACACGACCTATCGCCTGACGATAGCGCGTCGGCGGCTCCATGATCTGTACGGTAACAATTTGACCAGCACGTGCACCATAGGCTTGATCCGCTGAAACAAGGATCTCCTGCACGATACGTTTGTTATCGGCAGAGACAAAACCCACACCAGCTTCCACGCGATAACGACCCACTACGCGATCGGTATGGCGCTCCAGCACCTCGACCACGGAACCTTCACGCCGACCACGGCGATCGAGGCCGGCAACTCTTGCCAGCGCGCGATCGCCATGAAAAAGCATGCGCATCTCGCGCGCAGAGAGGAATAAATCTGAACTGCCATCATCCGGTACGAGAAAGCCAAAGCCATCTGGATGACCAATGACACGACCAGCGATCAAATCCATCTTGCTGATCAAGCCATAGCCACCACGCCGGTTCCTGATCAATTGACCATCACGTTCCATTGCTCGCAGGCGACGCGTCAGGGCATCCAGTTGCTCTGCTTCCTGTAAATCCAGGGTTTTAACTATCTCCTGATAGTTCAGGGGTACGCCTTGATCCTCCAGCAACTGCATAATGAATTCACGGCTGGGGATAGGGTTGGCGTATTTCTGCGCCTCGCGTTCTTGGAAGGGGTCTTGATGGCGTTTACGTTTTGACATGTGCTTAACTGAAAATCCTGGTAAGTGAGATATACATTGTAGCTTGTTCGACCCGATACGGGCAGGAAATCTATATTCTATTCTCTCTCCCACGAGCCCCTCGCTCGCGCCCCACGGCCTTGATAAACCTTGTTAAACTAAGCGGATGTCAACCGTACTTGTCGATACCCCAGGCCGCGAGATCTACACGGTTTCCCGCCTCAATGCCGAAGCCCGCGCTGTCATGGAGGGCAGCTTCCCACTGTTATGGATAGAAGGTGAAATCTCCAACCTGGCGCGTCCATCATCTGGTCACTGGTATTTTTCGCTCAAGGACAGCGCGGCGCAAGTGCGCTGCGCCATGTTTCGCCAGCGCAACATGCTATTACGTTTCAAGCCACAGGATGGCATGCAGGTGCTGATCCGCGCCCGTGTTTCACTCTACGAAGGCCGTGGCGAATTTCAACTACTTGCCGAACACATGGAGGAAGCCGGTACAGGCGCACTGCAAAGGGCCTTTGAAATTCTCAAACAACGCCTGCAACAAGAAGGACTGTTTGCTAGCGAACTCAAACGCCCACTGCCCACATTTCCGGCTTGCATTGGCGTGATCACATCGCCCAGTGGCGCTGCCATACGCGATATTCTCACCGTGCTGGCACGACGCTTTCCGCGCATTCCTGTCATCGTCTATCCTGTTCTCGTCCAGGGTACGGGCGCGGCTGAACAGATCTCTGCTGCCATTCAACGGGCAGGCAAGCGGGCTGAATGCGATGTATTGATAGTTGGACGCGGTGGCGGCTCGCTGGAAGATCTATGGGCATTTAATGAAGAAGTCGTGGCCCGTGCGATCCATGCATCAACCATTCCCATCGTCAGCGCGGTAGGTCATGAAATCGACTTCACCATTGCTGACTTTGTTGCCGACATGCGCGCGCCGACACCTTCAGCCGCCGCCGAATTGCTCAGCCCGGATCAGGCTGAAATAGCAACCAAGCTTCTGCAACAGCGTCTGCGTCTGGCGCAATCACTGCAACGCCAGCTACGCCATAAACGTCAGACCCTCACCCAGCTCCAGCAACGTCTCAAGCACCCAGGTCGCCGTCTGCAAGATATTGCACAGCGCCTCGATGGACTGGAACAACGCCTGCTACGCGCCCAGCAAGTGCGCATACACCGCGCGGCCTCTTCGCTGGCGACAATTTTTGCTCAACTGGAGCGCCACACGCCCAGTCATCGCATCAGCACACTGCAGCTGCAAACCAAAGATATATCGCACCGTCTGCAGCGTGTCATGGGGCAATATCAGCAACAATTACAGCAACGACTACAACAGGCTGCACAAACTCTGGATGCACTAAGCCCACTTGCCACACTTAGCCGTGGCTATGCCATCATCACTACAGCAGATGGCAAAATCATACGCAGCAGCTCACAAACCAAAGCAGGTGAACAAGTAAAAGCCAGACTTGCCGAGGGTCTATTATTATGCCGTGTGGAAGGAATCGAATAATGAAATTTTTCTCTGTTTACCGCTTGTTGCTCGCCAGTCTTTTGCTCATTGGCAGCAACACTCTTTTCGCACTACCACAAAATGCGGCGCATCAAGGAGGCGTGGCAATAGTTGCACTGGGAGATCACGCTCAGCCACCAAAGGCCTACTATCAGGGCAAGCCCGTGTTGATCGTCAAAGAAGCAGGACAATGGCAGGCCGTAGTGGGTATTTCACTGGATGCCAAACCGGGTCGGCACACCTTGCGCGTGCAGCCACCAGGCAGTCCAGATCATCAACTTACATTTACCGTCACAGAAAAAAAATATGTGGAGCAACATCTTCAGGTTGCACCACGCATGGTCAATCCTGCCGCACAAGATCAGCAGCGTATTGCCAATGACTTCAAGCTCAGCAAAAAGGTCTTTGCCACCTTTACCCCAACAGAAAATATTCCTGCAAACTTTGCTATACCGGTAAATGGCCGTTTCAGCAGCCCGTTTGGCCTGCGGCGTTTTTTCAATGGCGAACCGCGTAATCCACACAGTGGCATCGATCTGGCCGCCCCCACCGGCACACCTATTCATGCGCCAGCAACAGGCCGCGTCATCGCCACAGGTGATCTCTACTACAACGGCAATACCGTATATCTCGATCACGGCCAGGGTCTCATCACCATGTACTGCCACATGAGTCGTATCGATGTAAAAGCCGGTCAGGAGATCAAGGCAGGAGATGTGTTGGGTGCAGTCGGTGCTACAGGCCGCGTGACCGGCCCACACCTGCACTTGACCTTCAGCCTCAATGACACGCGTGTCGATCCGCTGCTGTTTCTTGATAAAGAGAGCGTCGCTCAACTGCCGGAGAAATAACTACAGCTGGATTTTGTTTGGGGGAAAGGCGGCGAAAAAAACACAGGCAGGTTTGCTGCCTTTGGTGAAACCTGTTCGATGAGTACGAGTGCTCAACCCACCTTAATGGGCCAGGGCAAAATCATACTTGATTACTTTTAACCAAAAAGCAGTTCCTCCTGGATTCCCGCCTGCGCGGGAATGACGGTTCTGAGTAGAGCGCTTGCTTGATGGCTTAACGTCACTATAAACACACACGCGGGCATAAATGCCCGCCCTACCTGACTACATCCGGCGCAATGCCGTTGGTTATTGCGCCATACATTAACTGCAACACCCATCGTGGCCAAAGCCCCTGCTTAAAGCTCCCCTCTCCCGCTGGCGGGAGAGGGGCTGGGGGAGAGGGTGAAAAGGCTTTTCATCTTGGTTCATGCCAGCTGGTTATTGCGCTCTATGCACCGCCTCGTTGTGACGCTCCGCTCCACCACCAAACGTCACCCCCGCGTAGGCGTG
>JBAYOW010000039.1:0-20340 GCA_041678005.1 Thiohalomonadaceae bacterium | reverse complement strand
TTGTTACACATTTCCATATGTGCGGGAAAAACAATATCTCAGGATGACAGTGTTTGGAATGCTTGGGTCGTGGGTCATTGCCACTACAGCTTGTCAGCCTTTTCCTATCTTTCACCGAAGAATTGGCCTAGCCGTTGTAAGGCATTGCGTAGGTTGTCCATTGAGGTGGCAAAAGACAGGCGCATATAGCCCTCACTGCCGAAGGCCGAACCTGGCACCAGGGCAACACCGGTTTGGTTGAGAATTTGATCGGCAAGTTCGATATCGTTATGGATATCACTGCGCTCGGCAATGATGTCGCGCATATCCATGAAGGAGTAGAACGCGCCTTGCGATGGCAGGCAGTGGATCCCCTTGATTTGGTTAAGACCGGCGACAACAAAATCGTGTCGTTCCTTGAAGGCCTTGAGCATTTCCTTGATGCAAGACTGATCGCCATCAAGTGCCTCGGTTGCTGCCACTTGCGAGATGGATGTGGGGTTTGACGTGCTTTGTGATTGAATGTTTTTCATTGCACAGATGAGCTTTTCTGGTCCGGCCGCGTAGCCAATGCGCCAGCCAGTCATGGAATACGCCTTGGAGACACCATTTAAAACAATAGTCCGGTCATACAGGTCAGGACATGCATTGAGAATGTTTACAAAGGGTTCAGCCGTCCAGAGGATATGTTCGTACATATCATCCGAGGCGATCAATACCTGTGGATGGCGACGCAGGACCTCACCCAAGGCGGCCAGTTCGGTACTACTATAGGCCACGCCAGTAGGGTTGGACGGGCTGTTCAGTACTACCAGGCGGGTGCGTGGCGTAATGGCAGATTCCAGCTGGCCGGGAGTTATCTTGAAGCCTTGTTCCAGGCCGGCCTCGATGATGACAGGCGTACCTTGAGCCAGTAACACCATGTCCGGATACGACACCCAATAAGGCGCGGGGATGATGACTTCATCGCCCTCATCCAGCATGGCCTGCACCATATTATAGAAACTCTGCTTGCCTCCACAGGAAACCAGAATCTGCCTGTCAGTGTAATTCAGACCATTGTCGCGAGCAAATTTATTGATGATGGCCTTTTTCAGCGCGGGCGTACCATCGACTGCGGTATACTTGGTAAAGCCGCTGTTGATGGCATCTATAGCTGCCTGCTTGATGTGGACAGGGGTATCAAAATCTGGCTCACCGGCCCCCAGACCGATAATGTCCTTGCCTTGAGCCTTCAGCTCCTGGGCACGAGCGGTAACTACCAGGGTAGGAGAAGGCTTGATGCGCTGCACGCGCTGGGATAACTGGATATCCACTATTTTCCTCTGAGTGAACGTTGGGCATTAATGCGCACTAATATAGCCGAATAGCAAGCGTAGCTGAATCCCTTGATAAGCAAATATGAAAAGAAAGTTTAAGATCCAATCATCTTATGCGCCTGCTGGCGATCAACCGCAGGCGATCGAACGTCTGGTAGAGGGGTTGAAGGCAGGCGAGGCGGGCATGACCCTGCTTGGGGTAACTGGCTCCGGCAAGACCTATACCATTGCCAATGTCATCGAACAGGTGCAGCGCCCAACCTTGATTATGGCGCATAACAAAACCCTGGCAGCTCAGCTATATGGCGAGATGAAGGAGTTTTTTCCACATAATGCGGTGGAGTATTTCGTCTCCTACTGTGATTACTATCAGCCAGAGGCCTATGTGCCTTCAACCGACACCTTTATTGAGAAGGATGCCTCGATAAATGACCATATCGAACAAATGCGCCTATCTGCCACCAAGGCACTGCTTGAGCGTGAAGATACGATCATCGTTGCCACCGTCTCGGCTATTTATGGTTTGGGCGATCCTGATTCCTACATGCATATGCTGCTGCACCTGGTGCGTGGCGACATCATTGATCAACGAGCTATCTTGCGCCGCCTGGCGGAGCTGCAATATACCCGCAACGACATCGAACTACGTCGCGGGACCTACCGGGTGCGTGGTGAGGTGATAGATATCTATCCGGCGGATTCTGATAGTGAGGCCGTGCGGGTGGAGTTGTTTGACGAAGAAATTGAAGGACTCAGCTTTTTTGACCCGCTCACTGGTGAGGTGCTGCGCAAGGTGCCGCGTGTCACTATCTATCCTAAGACTCATTACGTCACGCCACGCGAGAAAGTCCTCGCCGCAGTTGAGGCTATTAAGGAAGAATTGAAAGAACGACTGGAAGAGCTTCGTGCGGCCAACAAACTGGTCGAGGAACAGCGTCTGGAACAGCGTGTACGCTTTGATATCGAGATGATGCTGGAGCTGGGCTATTGTTCTGGTATTGAAAACTATTCGCGCCATCTATCCGGCCGTATGCCAGGCGAGCCGCCACCGACCTTATTTGAATATCTGCCGGATAATGCCCTGCTGGTCGTAGATGAATCGCATGTCAGCGTGCCGCAGATCGGTGCCATGTACCGTGGCGATCGGTCACGCAAGGAAAATCTGGTCAACTACGGTTTTCGCCTACCATCGGCACTGGATAATCGGCCACTGAAATTTGAGGAGTGGGAGAGGCTATCACCGCAGGCAATTTTTGTTTCTGCCACACCTGCAAAATATGAACTGGAGCATTCTGGTGAGGTGATCGAACAAGTGGTGCGTCCGACGGGGCTTATCGATCCGGAGGTGGAGGTACGTCCAGCAACCACCCAGGTGGACGATTTGCTCTCCGAGATTCACCTACGCACTGCGCAGCAGGAGCGGGTTCTGGTGACCACACTGACGAAAAAAATGGCGGAAGACCTCACCGATTATCTGGGTGAGCATGATGTGCGCGTGCGTTACATGCATTCCGATATCGACACAGTCGAACGCATGGAGATCATTCGTGATCTGCGTCTTGGCAGTTTCGATGTGTTGGTGGGCATCAACCTGTTGCGCGAAGGACTTGATCTGCCTGAAGTGTCTTTAGTAGCCATACTTGATGCAGACAAGGAAGGATTCTTACGTTCAGAAACAGCGCTAATTCAGACTATGGGCCGCGCTGCCCGACACTTGAACGGTAAGGCAATACTCTACGCCGATCGCATCACAGGCTCGATGCAGCGGGCAATGCATGAAACGGAACGTCGTCGGCAAAAGCAAATAGAATTCAATACTATCCACGGAATTACACCACGCGGCATACAAAAGGCAGTGCATGATGTGCTTGAATCAGGTTATCCAGGCGCGTCAAGTGCTGCCAAACGTTATGCCAAAGTAGCGGAAGAAATCATTGAGTACGCTGCCATGTCTGCGGCCGAATTGAGTAAACGCAGCAAGGCTCTGGAAGAGCAAATGTACCAACACGTGCGTAATCTGGAATTTGAAGAAGCAGCCCGTCTGCGTGACCAGATCCGTCTGATGCAAGAACATAACATGGGCTTGGGCGAACCGGTAGCCGATTGACTTGGCAGCGGAATGATTGTTTCCCTGCTACGCTTTGTAACACAGCATACCCTGCGGCCTGGTGAAATATGCTGAGTAACCCATAACCATAGCCTGAAGGGTGGCATGGGTATTACGACCCGATTCAGCATAGAAAAACAATCCTAATTCGGTGCAAACCAAGCTTCACGAGTCTGGCGGTGCATTAATGGGGAGTGACGAAATGTTGGAAGTTGATGTTGTTTGACTGTGCATATCTTAGACACTATAATGGCGTATTACAGGCGTGTAGCTCAGCTGGTTAGAGCACCACCTTGACATGGTGGGGGTCGTTGGTTCGAGTCCAATCACGCCTACCAATCCCTTCTCTCCTTATCTCAAAGCATCAATAAGCACACGTAACTGTGGGCTTTTATGCTGTCGTGAAATGCTTCAGCTGGCGATTTATTAATTTGTAATTCACATTTTAATAAACAGTCTATACTGAATATTATCTAGTACATGATTGTCAGATCATGCTCGTCATTATTGCGGGATGCAATTAAATCTAAAGGAGTTAATATCATGAAAGCGCATGCAAAATCCATTGCTGTCGCTATTGCTGCGGCAGCATTATTCCAGGTTGCCTCGCTAGCTAATGCACAATCCTCGCCAGCCCCTGCTTATCTTACCGACAGCGATGGCAGGGTCGTTCGTAGCGGTGCTGGCTTATGCTGGCGCACTATAGAATGGACCCCAGAGCTGGCCATTGAAGAATGTGATCCGGTCGGCAGACTAGCTGCTGCACCAGCAGCCAAACCTGTCGAAGAGAAAGTGCCAGTAGCTGCACCGGTAAAGGTAGCCCCACAAAAAATCAGTATTTCAAATGAAGCACTATTTGGTTTTGATAGTTCTGTTCTCAATACAAAAGAAAAAGCTGCGCTTGATGATCTGGTAGATGAGCTTGCAGGCGTATCCTATGAAACTCTTTACATTACTGGCCATACTGACCGCTTGGGTAGCCAGGAATATAACCAGAAACTATCAGAACGTCGTGCCCAGTCAGTGAAGGAATATCTGGTGGGCAAGAATATTCCTGCCAGTCGTATTAATACGCAAGGTAAAGGCATGTCAGAGCCAGTCACCAGGCCTGGCGACTGCCTTGGTCTAAAAAGCTTTGCTCTCATTAAATGCCTGCAGCCAGACCGTCGTATTGAAATTAATGTGTCTGGCACCAAGCCAGCAGTTAAGTAGCGCCGTGTGGTTTTGAGTTTATAAGATGTGCTGAGCAAAAATATATGCACTAGTAGCCTTCAAGCCTCTCCCCCGCATACGGGCGAGGGGCTTTTTTATGTAATGTATGTAAATTACATAAAAATCATACCCAATGATTTTGTCTTGGGTGAAAGGTTAGTTTGCTCATAAAACAACGTGTTGGGCAAGTTGTGCGGGGATCTGCTATTTAGCCGATGGATGTACCGCGATTGATGCGTCTAGTGCCTCGGCACAGCCTGTGATTGTTGTGCCATCATTCATCCATCCTGGTAAAAAAATGATCTTCGGAGTATTCATGCCTGGTTATGCAACCCGCAAATTGGACGTGCACATAGGTGCTTTCAAAGGTCGACTACGTGCGCTCGGCGATCATATGCAGTATGCAGATCCCGATGGCCATGCAGAGCGTGCTGGAATTTGCTCGGCTAGCTGGAGTCTTTTTGGCCAACTTTGGCCGGCCAGTAAGGTGCTGGCCAAGGCAGTCAAAGATATCCGTATCAAAGGTCGTCGCATACTTGAGGTTGGTTGTGGCTTGGCTTTACCTAGCCTGGTGCTGCAATATCGTGGCGCTGATATCACAGCCAGTGATCATCACCCATTAACTGAATCCTTTCTCGACCATAATGCCAGATTGAATGGTTTGCCCTTGCTTCCCTACCTGAATTTGCCCTGGGGCACTGGAGGCGATGGTGTGCAGGGCTTTGATTTGATAGTTGGTAGTGATGTTTTATATGAACCTGGCCATGCCCAGATGCTGGTTGGATTGATTGAACGCATAGCAAAGCCTGCTTCCAAAGTGCTCATCAGTTGCCCTGGCCGTGGCTATCGCAACAAGTTCAGTCGTTCGATGCAGGCATTGGGGTACAAGCTGACCGAAACACGTGTTGCCTTCAGTAACGATGAACAACCACCGTTCAAAGGACGCTTACTGTGTTATCTGCGTGAAGCTCATGGACGCGATTAATGTGCCACGTGCCGCGAAACATTTTCTGCTATTTCAAGATTAAGTGACCTACAATAGAATTGTGCTTGGCGTAGAGTATTGGGGTGTCAGCATGCAAAGGCGTGCCGTATAAAAACTATAAATTCACTCGATTTTGCTGTTAAACGATATATATAAGGAGTATTGCCATGAAGCGTTTGTTAACTGCGCTTGCCTTGATAATCGCTGCAAACTTTGTTAGTGCACAGGATATGCAGCCAGGCCTGTGGGAGATCACTACTAAGACACAGATGCAGGGGATGTCGATACCAGGGATGACATTTAGCTATTGTTATACTGAGCAGGATCTTGCCACAGGCAAACAATTTTCGAACAAGGATTCTGGCGATTGTCAGATCTCAAATATGAAATCTGCTGGTGGCAATATCAGCTACGACATGAACTGCGATGCGGATGGTGTAAAGATGGCTGGTTTGGTAAAGGGTAAATTTACTGCAAACACCTATGAACTTGAGCAGAAAATAACTATGACACCTGACCAGGGCATGGGTGAAATGCATATGGACGTTAAGGGTCGTCGTCTGGGCAAGTGTAAATAATTGTGTGACAAATCCATCTGTGCACACTGGTTTATCTGGGCTGGATGGCGTGTTTCTTTCCAGGACAACGGGTGGCATTTTCCAGCGCGTTCTTTTCGTGTTCTGTATTGTCTTACTGTTGCCCTCGTTGCAGGCAAAATCGCTGCAGCCATCACTGCAGATGATGGCCAAGTCCCAAGGTGCGGCAGATGCAGGCTTGTCGGCTGACAGCGGCAAACAGGATATAGACACCATGCACACACGGGAAATCTATTTGGCGGGCGGTTGTTTTTGGGGTGTGGAGGCTTATTTTGAGCGCCTTGAAGGAGTAATTGAGGTGGTCTCTGGCTATGCCAATGGCCGTACGGAAAACCCTGGTTATAACGATGTCATCCACAAAAACACCGGCCATGCGGAAACGGTGAAAGTTGTTTACGATCCAGCGCGGGTATCTTTAACAGCTATCTTGCAGCATTTCTTTCGTATTATTGATCCCACCAGTTTGAACCAGCAGGGCAACGATCGCGGCACTCAATATCGCAGCGGTGTTTATAGTAACGACAGCCACGAGCAGGCAATTGTTGCAGCGGCCTTAGTGCAATTGCAGAGCCGTTATCAGCAGCCGATCGTGGTAGAAAACCTGCCCCTGGATCATTTTTATCCAGCTGAGGATTACCACCAGGATTACCTGCAAAAAAATCCCCGGGGGTATTGTCATTTGGACTTGCGACTTGCGAATGAGCCATTGACAGCACTGCCGAGCAAGCCTGTTTTTGCAGTAGAAAAGTATCAGAAGCCTGCTACTGAATCCCTGCAACATATACTCACTCCATCACAGTATCGGATTACCCAGGAAAGTGGCACAGAACGCCCTTTTTCCCATGAATATGATGGTTTGTTCGAGCCGGGTATTTATGTGGATGTGGTTAGCGGTGAGCCTTTGTTCAGTTCGCGGGATAAATATCAGGCTGGTTGTGGCTGGCCAAGTTTTACACGTCCCATTCAGGATGACTCTATCACCAAGCATGATGACACAAGTTTAAATACACATCGGGTGGAAGCGCGTAGCCGCATGGCTGATTCACACCTTGGTCATATCTTTGCCGATGGCCCCAGTGACCAGGGTGGCGCACGTTACTGTATCAACGGTAATAGTTTGTTGTTTATACCGCTGGCCGAAATGGAAGCCAAAGGCTATGGAGCCTGGATCAATAAGGTAAGTGAAGACTGACAGCAAATCTCAGCTGTCCAATAGCTGGGGGTTTGTTGTTACATGAAGGCTGGCTGTCTGCTGCGGCCGCTGAAATCAATATGTATATTTCATAACAGCATGAGAAAAGCACTGGTTTTGTTGAGGTTGCAATGAGTTGTTTTTGTCTACAAAAAAAGCAAAACATCCTGTTGTTTTTTCTCCCCGGCGGGACACAGGCTCTGCCCTATGAGCAGAGTGTGTACTGCAAAGGCATGTATATCCTGCTACATCGTGCCTTGCCCTCGGCCCACATCCACTACGACATTACCCGTTCTCTCTGATTAAATATGCGGGCCAACGGCTTTAAAATGTTACTGATCTCTATCGTGCTTATTTGTTGCAGCGGTGGGCTGACATTTTTCTGGATGCTGCATCGAGTTTACCGCACAGCTAGTGCAGCATCGTGCGAGCTGGCAGCAACAACCTGTGTGCTGGTGCCAGGCGTGCGTCTGGTAGATGACGCAGTCGGGATGGATTTTCGTCTACGCCTGGAGCGCGCATTAGCTTTGCATAAAGCAGGGGCTGGGTCGTTGCTGTTGCTGGGTGGTTTTACCGGCCAAAGCGATGTGAGCGAGGCAGCCAAGGGTGCAGAATATCTGAGCTCTCGTGGACTGGCAGCAGAGTTCATGCGGCTTGAGGAAAGCTCTTGTCATACTCTGGGAAATTTGCGTAATGCAAGGGAGCTGCTTAGCAAGAATACGCCAGTCAGCATAGTCTCCAACCGTTATCATCTGGCGCGACTGGCTGTGATAGCCGATGGTCTGGGGATGCAGCATCAGTTGTGTGCGGCAGAGGAACGGTGGTGTAACTCAGGAGCGATATTTGCCCGGTTGTTGCTGGAAGCATTTTATCTGCATTGGTATTTGACGGGACGGTACTGGGCGAGGCTGGTTGGCGATAAAGAAATTCTGAGTAAAATTAGCTAACGCTGTAGCCTTCGATTTCCACCAGCAGCTCCTTGCGGCAGACATCAGCCAGGAGATAGAGCACGGGTAGATCTGTGCCTAATTGTTTCTCCAGTTCATTGCGTATCAAGAGGTAGTCTGCTTGATTATGTAGATAAACCTTGAGCAGGGATAAATCTTCAAGTCTTTGTTTGAATTTCGGGTACTGGACATGAGTTTGTGTTAGTACTTGTCTGATGTTGTCCATGCTAAGTTGCAGCTGGGCAAGACTGTCATTTGGATGTTCACTGGCATGACCGCGCACCGCTGCGGTGCCAGATAAATAAAAATGAGTTACATCATTCCAGGGTTTGATGATGGCGCGAGAAAAAGATGGGCTGCGCGATCCGTATTGTTTTGGGTAATGAAACGCACTGATTTGCTTTGGGTTTTCCACTTGCATACTAGTGTCGCGGGCAGCCAAAAAATAAAGCAACAGACCAGTACCATGGCTGCCTAAGGCGCTGGCGGCAGGTAGTTTGGTCTCGTAGTCAGGACCTGTGTTACAGGCAATGTGTCTGCCGCTGCAGAACAATTGATAACGCTCTCCATCTAGCTCGTGGCCAGTGATGGCAGGAAAATAGTTCCACACACGTAACAATGCAGGGTAGCCGTGCGCTGTCAGAGCTGCCAGGATAGTTTTGTATATGTCGTGACTGGTCTGCTCCAGCTGGGTTGTGTCATCCAGGCACAAGGCGCCAAAGAGGAAAGCACCATTGTGTGCGATGTGTAGCGGACCAATCGTGTCGTGCTGTAACGCAGTGTTTGTTGACCATAGCTCCAGCATCTCCGGGCTGTCGCCCAAAACAGGTATGGCCAAATTGATGTGAATAACGCCATCAAAGTAGTGGACTGAGCTTTTACTGGCACCAAAATGCACAGCAGCAAAACAGTTGGCTGTTATTTGATTACCATAATGAATACAAGGAGCTGGCATGACTACAGGATTATGTGGGCTTGTAAAAAGTAAGCCCAGTTGAGATTAAAGGCGAATTATATATAATTTCCCGCTTATTCTCCACGCATGCGCCAACGCGTACTCATTGATCTTGGCGCTAAAATAAAAAGGAACATGTAGTATGTCTGAGCTCAGTCCAATGGAGTCGGAAGTAGGGCAACTGATTATTGATGCCCTGAATCTTGAAGATATAGCTGTCTCCGACATTGAAGTTGAGGCCCCACTGTTTCGTGATGGCCTGGGTCTGGATTCTATTGATGCCCTGGAGTTGGCACTGGCTATCTCGCGACAGTATGGCTTTCAGCTGCGCTCTGATGATGAAAACAATGTGCGCATTTTTTCCTCACTGCGGGCCTTGGCGTCACACATCAACGAACAGCGTAAAAAATAATTATGGCGCAACGCGCCTCCTGGTTATTGCTGCTGGCCTATCCTGCCGCTGTTCATTATGGCGTGCTCACCGCCAGCTACACACCGGCAATCATCTTGCTCGCGGTGATAACAGGGCTGCTGGCAGGTAAAGGCTCTAGTGGCTTTCGCCCTTGCTATGCTTTGCTTGCCGCTGCGTTAGTCATATTTGTGGCATTTATCCTTGCGGATAATTACAGCTTGTTTTTGTGGCCGCCATTGTTGATTTATTTTGCTATGGCAAGCTTATTTGCAGTCAGTCTGTTTCCTGGGCGGACTCCATTGGTTACGCGCATAGCAGCATTGCTGGATGGCGAGCTGGACGCTGCAACACAACGCTACACCCGAACAGTTACTGCAGCATGGGCGGTGTTTCTGGCAACACTAGGTATTATCAGCTTGTCATTAGCCTATTGCGGCACACGCCAGGCTTGGTCGCTATTTACTAACCTTATTGGTTATTTGTTGATTTTGGGTTTCTTTATCATCGAGTTTTTTATGCGCTATCGCTGTCTGCCGCACTTGCCACAACGTAGCTTTTTCAACTTTTTACAGACCATGGCCAGACTTAAATTGACGAGTTGGCGCAAATGACTGGTTCCGGCCTAATTGAATTGATGCGCCGTGATGAGCAGGCTGTGATCGCATGGCAGCGGGGGAGACCTGTTCGTTGGATTGATTTTATCTCCCAGGCGCAAGCATTGGCCGACAACTTGCCGGAAGCCAGTCATGCGGTGAATCTATGTGAGGATCGCTATCTTTTTTTACTGGCCTTTGTCGCCCTGTTATTACGTGGACAAGTGAATTTATTACCACCTTGCCGCACTCCTTGGGCAGTGGAAAAAACCAGTTTAAATTACCCGGATAGCTATTGTTTAGTAGAGCATCATATTGATGAACTGAAGCTGCCGCAGCATGTATTAAAGCTTGACCCTGCTCCTGCTAAACAGCTTTCTCCATTGATTATTCCGCAGGAACAATTGGCTGTCATCATCTTTACTTCCGGTAGTACTGGCTCGCCACAACCGCAGCGCAAATATTGGGGAGACCTGGTGCGAAGCGTGGCGCGTGGGCTTGAGAGTTTCAAGCTCGATGCCGATGCAGGCGGCATCATTGTCGCCACTGTACCGCCACAACATATGTATGGTCTGGAAACCAGTATTTTGTTTCCGTTGCTGGGGAATCTTGCTGTACATAGTGGGCGGCCATTCTTTCCTGCCGACCTGCATCAGGCATTGAATGAAGTCCCAGGTCCACGTGTGTTGATAACGACGCCGATGCACTTGCGCGCCTGTGTTGAGGCTGAATTGTCCTGGCCTGATACGGCACTGATTATCAGTGCCACTGCGCCATTAACTGATGATCTCGCACGCGTAGCCGAACAGGCTTTTGCTTGCGAGGTGCATGAGATTTATGGCTCAACTGAAACCGGTTCAATAGCGCATCGGCATACGCTCAGCGGTCATGAGTGGCTGCCTTATGGTGGTGTGAAAGTCACTTGTGCAGATGGAGTGTGCCGTGCCACGGCTGAGTATCTGCGTGAGCCAACCTTGTTAAATGACATAATCGAAGTATATGAAGATTATTTTCTTTTGCTGGGCAGAAATAACGATATGGTAAACATTGCCGGTAAACGTGCGTCTCTCAGCGAGCTCACGCAGCGTTTGCTGGCTATTCCAGGCATAAAAGATGCGGCAGTGCTGATGCTGGATGAAGGCAATGAACGTGTTGGGCGTTTATCTGCCATGGTTGTTGCTGAACAATTATCTGTCTCTGATATTCAACAGAAGCTGCTGCTTTATCTGGATCCTGTGTTCATTCCGCGCTTGATGTATTTGGTGCCAAAATTACCCCGTAATGAAACAGGTAAATTACCGCGCAACGCGCTGCTGGCCATGCTGCAGGATTTGAGGTCAGGCAATGAAATACAGTGAGCAATGTATAGTTGCGGCGACCCACCCCAGCTTGGCAGGGCACTTTCCTGGGCATCCGGTGGTGCCCGGTGTTGTCTTGTTAGAACAGGTGTTGCAGGTACTGTCGCGGCGTTATCCCGAGCTTGTTGTCTATGCTTTGCCACAGGTTAAATTCATCGAACCTTTGTTTCCTGAGCAGGAATTTGTTGTGCATTTACAGTGCGAGCTGGCAGGGCGTGCAGACTTCACCTGCACTCTTGCCGAGCGCACTCTGGCCAAAGGCATACTGCAGATAAAAAATGCATGAATAAACGTCACTGGCAAAATCAACAGGAGCGAGGCTCCCCCTGGGCCTTGCGCCTGATTCTATGGGTTGCAATCAAACTTGGTCGTGTACCAGCACGCTTGCTGCTTTATCCAATAACGCTATATTTCTTTCTCACAGCACATACTGCCAGACGAGCCTCAAGGGATTATCTCCAGCGGATATTTGCGCGCAGACCTGGTCTGTTTGAACGATTGTGGCATATACATTGTTTTTCTTCGACCATACTTGATCGCGTATTCTTGCTCGTTGGGCAATTTCATCGCTTCGATATTCGCGTGCATGGCACAGAAATCTTGCAGCAATTGAGTGATCGCAAGCAGGGTTGTTTATTGCTTAGTGCCCATGTCGGTAGTTTTGATGCCTTGCGCGTGATCGGCATTAAACAACGTGACTTACCGATTCATATTTTGATGTTTCCTGAGCACAATAGTTTTATTACTCAATTGCTGCATACACTCAACCCCGCTCTGCTTGACAGCATTATCCCCTTAGGCGAAATCGACACCTTGTTGCAGGTGCAGGAAACTGTTGAGCAGGGCGGTATGGTTGGATTATTGGGTGATCGGGTTGCCGATGAAGGCAAAACAGTAAGCTGTAATTTTCTTGGTGAGGAAGCACAATTTCCTTTTGGCGTAGCCCAGCTTGCTGCCGTATTGCGTGTCCCTGTTGTGCTGGTTTTTGCCCTGTATTGCGGCGGCAATCGTTATGACATTCATATTGAGTCATTTGATCTGCCAACATTGCCTGGCTCTCGCAGAGAACGCGAGTCAGTGTTGCGCACCTGGCTGCAGAATTATGCCAACAGACTGGAAGTGTATGTACGTAGTGCTCCCTATAACTGGTTTAATTTTTATGACTTCTGGCAAAAGAATTAGCCCGCCTATTTCATCAGGGCGTAAAAATATGCGCTGGTCTTGTCGCTATAAAGTTTTATCTCAGTTTATAGAATATGCTGGACTGGCGAGGTGCAGCATAAGAGTTTCATCTCAATGGTTGCGCCACGTTCCGCGATATATCTTGTATTTGTTTTTTCTTATTGGTCCGGCGCTGGCCTGGTCTGCAAACATTGAATGGGATGTAGCACAACTGCTGACGAAGCTGGCGCGTACAGAGCCTGTACGTGTTGCCTACACAGAAATACGCCACCTCGCTTATTTGGATATACCTCTCACCAGCTATGGCGAGCTGGAATTTCACCCACCAGACAGCATGCAGCGCAGTGTACAGGGCAAGGCGGAAAGCTATCTCATTATTGGCGATATCGTACGAATTATAAGTCCCACGGCAAGTCGTGAAATCGATCTCGATACCCATCCTGCCTTGCGCGCCTTTGCTGAGTCTTTGCGCGCCAGCCTGGCTGGTGACCTGCCACGTCTGGAACAGTATTTTTTGCTTGAGTTGCGGGGTGATGAGGGACATTGGCAGCTACGGCTACGCCCTCGTGATGCAACGGTAGCTGCGCTGATAAAGCAGATAGAATTAAGTGGTGCAGGTGATCAAATTCTTCGTATCGAGACACAGGAGACAGGTGGTGATCGCACAGTCACCAAGCTTGGAGTGAGCAAATGATCATGCGCGCTGTGCTGTGGCTGATGATCATGCTGGCCGCCATGATATTCAGCTTGAGCCAGGTCAGGATCAGCAGTGACATGGCGGTGTTTTTGCCGCACACAGAAGAAGCTGCACAGGCAAGTTTGTTGACTGTCTTGCGTGAAGGGCCAGCATCCCGCCTGGTCATTGTTGCACTCAGTGGGCTGGATGATAGTCGTCACCTGGCTGAGGCCAGTCGCGCCATGGCAGATCGGTTGCGTGACAATGAACTTTTTACTCGTATTAGCAATGGCCCTGGCTCGTTATCAAGCAAGGAGCAGGATTACTGGTTTACCTATCGCTATCTCCTGACTGAGCTTGATGTTGATGATTTTACTTATCAGCATTTGCAGGCTGATATGCATAAGCGCCTGGAAGAGTTGACCGCCCCCATGCCGCCTTTGGATAAGGCGCGTATGCCAGCTGATCCACAGGCGGTTTTTCGTCAGGTGTTGGCCGCTTGGCAGAATGATAATTCGCCCACACTGCACCATGGTGTTTGGTTTGACCATGCCAAACGTCATGCCTTGTTGTTGCTGGAGACTCAGGCTGGTGGCTTGGAGCTAGATGCACAGGATGAGGTGCGGCAGGCAATCATGGCTGCTGCCGACAGTGGGCTTAAGTTACAAATGACAGGTGTTGGTATGCTGGCGGCTGCCTCGCGCGAGATTATTCGCAGCGAAGCACAGTGGCTCAGTGGCCTGGCAACATTAATAATTTTTCTTGTCCTCTATCTGGCCTATCGCAAGTTGCGTTTGTTGCTGCTTGGTGGCTTGCCCTTGTTGGCAGCCTTGGCCATTGCCACCAGTGTGACAGCATTGCTGTTTGGCAGTGTGCACGGTATTACTTTGGCGTTTGGTCTTAGCTTGCTTGGTGTGGCAGTTGATTACCCCATTCATTTGTTTTCTCATCTGCAACAAAATTCCTCGCCCCAGCAAACATTGCAGCGTATCTGGCCAACTATCCGCCTTGGTGCGGCCAGTACCGCTGTTGGCTATCTGGCTATAGCTACCAGCCCATTTCAGGGTTTGGCGCAATTAGCAGTTTTTATGGTCAGCGGGCTACTTGCATCCGTATTGACGGTACGTTGGCTATTGCCGCCGTTATTGGCCAGCGGGCAGTCCTTGACTCACTCTTATGCCGCGCGTGGCGCAGGTCGTAGCGTGTGGTTTTTGCTTTTGCCAGTAGTCCTGGCCCTGGCTTATCTGGCCTGGACGCCGCGCCCCTTGTTGCAAACAGAGTTGTCGGCCTTAAGCCCAATCTCTGCCGATGCACGCGAACAAGATGCGTATTTGCGTAGCCTGATTGGTGTCCCTGATGTCAGTCGGTTGTTGTTGATTAAAGCTGATACGGTAGAAGAGGTCTTGCAGGCCAGTGAGGCATTGAGTCCATTGTTGGTACAACTACGCAGCAAGGGCATTATTAGCGGCTATCGCCTACCTTCAACCTATCTGCCCTCAGTAGCAAGGCAGCTAAAACGCCAGGCTGCATTGCCAGATAAGTCCACACTGTCTGAAAATCTTGCCCTGGCAAGCCAGGATTTGCCATTTCGAGCGGGTTTGTTTACGCCCTTTCTGGATGCTGTCGCTGCAAGTAAAATGCTGGCTCCGCTGACACCAGAGGCAGTGAAAGATACGCTGGCAGGACAGATGCTGGATTCAGTGCTGCATTCAACTGGTGGGCAGTGGCTTGGTTTGGTGCCACTGCATGATGTGCAGAATGAGGCTATCCTGGCGGCCTGGACCGAGCAGACGGGACTGCCGTGCAGTATATAAATTTGCGCACGATGACCGATGCTATGGTGCATGATTTTATGCAAGACGTTGGCGGCTACCTGTTGTTAGGGTTTTTGTTGATCCTGCTGTTTTTGTGGCTGGGCTTGCGCGATGTGGCACTATTAGCGAGGCTGGTGCTACCTGTGTTGACTGCGCTATTGCTAACGATAGCCTTGCTGCAGGCGTTTGGCTCTGGTTTGTCTTTATTTCATGTGGTGGCCTTGTTGTTGGTTTTGGGTTTAGGCATAGATTATGGCCTGTTTTTTTCGCGCCGCTCGACGGATGAGGCATATGCCAGAGCTGGGCATGGTGTTACCGTGTGCGCCATTTCCACAGCCAGTGTTTTCGCGCTGCTTGCCTGGTCAAAAATCCCGGTCTTACAGGCCATCGGCAGTACTGTCGCACTTGGTGTGACTCTAAGTTATCTATTGGCCCGTTTTGTGCGCAGGAATGTAAGTAATGAAATTTGAACCACTTACGCTGACCGCCTACACCACGGTCAGTGCATTAGGCCAGGGACGCGCAGCCATGCGTGATGCCCTGTTGCATGAACGTAGTGGTTTACGTGCTTGTGACTATACCGATCTTGCAACCTGGGCAGGTCGTGTTGCAGGCGTTGAGGATGTGTCTTTGCCGCAAGCTTTGCAGACTTATAGCTGCCGCAACAATCAGCTTGCTGCACTTGCCCTGGAGACTGATGGCTATGCTCAGGCCGTGGCGGCAGCCCAAGCTCGTTATAGTGCCGCACGTATTGGCTTATTTCTGGGCACCAGTACATCCGGTATAGGGGCTACCGAGCAGGCCTATTTCGACCGTGAGCAAAATAGCAATGAGTTGCCTGCTGATTTCAATTACCTGGGCACACACAATGTTTATTCTCTGGCAGATTTTACCCGTGCATATCTCGGCTTGAATGGACCTGCAAAGGTGATCTCCACAGCCTGCTCATCCAGTGCCAAGGTGTTTGCCACAGCCAGTCGTTATATTCGTGCTGGCTGGTGTGATGCTGCCGTGGTGGGCGGGGTGGATAGCCTTTGCTTGACCACCATGTACGGCTTTGCCTCGCTGGAGCTGATTTCATCACAGCCATGCCGCCCCTGGGATATCCAGCGTGATGGTATCAATGTAGGTGAGGCCGCAGGCTTTGCCTTGTTGGAGCGCAACAAGGATGGTGTTGCCTTGCTGGGTTATGGTGAAAGTGCCGATGCCTATCATATGTCTACGCCCCACCCGGAAGGTGAGGGTGCACTGCTGGCCATGCAAAAGGCATTGAGCCTTGCGCAACTCAATACAGAACAAATCGACTATATAAATTTGCACGGCACTGCCACGCCAGCTAATGACCGATCTGAAGATCGTGCAGTGATGCGTTTATTTGATAATAAAGTTGCTGGTAGTTCCATCAAGGGTTGGACAGGGCACACTTTGGGGGCCGCCGGTATCACCGAGGCAATTGCCAGTATAATCGCAATTGAAGAAGGGTTTTTACCTGCCAGTCTTAATACACAGCAAATTGATCCACAGCTAAATATGTCTATTGTGCAAAAGACCACTGCATATCCTGTGCAGACTGTCATGAGTAATTCCTTTGGTTTTGGTGGCAGTAATTGCAGCCTGATCTTTGGCCGTACGTCCTGGTGAAACATGCGGGTTAGTGTAGAAAGTGTTGGGCTTGTTGCCCCTGGGCTGAATGGTTGGCAGGCGGCTATGCATGTATTGCGTGGTGATGCGCTGCTTGAACACATCGCATTGCCCGCCTTTAAGCCTGAGCTGTTACCTGTCAATGAGCGGCGACGCACGACATCACTTATCAAGCTGGCCTTGATGGTCATTGAAGACGCTCTGGCACAAAGTCATTATCAAATGAATGAATTGGCCACGGTGTTTGCATCGTCTGAAGGAGATGTTGAGATTGTAGATCGTATCTGCACGGCCTTGACCTTGCCAGATCATCCGGTCTCACCTACGCACTTTCATAACTCGGTGCATAACGCTCCGGCAGGATATTGGGCCATTGCAGCGGGCGCACGTCATTTTTCCACCAGTCTGGCAGCTGGCACAGACACCTTTATTGCTGGCTTGCTTGAGGCAGCAAGCGTCTCCAGCCTGGAGCAAATGCCTGTGTTATTTGTCGCTTATGACTATCCGCTGCCGCCTGCCTTGGCAGGTCGAGGTTATGTTGATGCCGTCTTTGCCACAGCGATGATCATCAAGCCTGCAAACAGCAATGATATGAACGTATTTTCTCTGAGCTTGAAAAGTGGGACAGTTGAGCCGCCATACCTGGTGGCTCAACTGGCAGAATTGCGCAAACAAAATCCTGCGGCAGCGGCATTGCCGTTGTTGTGCGTCCTGGCAGGCAAGACAACTGGCACGTTGGCCTTCCCTTACCATGCTGGCTTAAGCCTGCATATAGAGGTCGAGTAATGATCCTGGGGCGAGAAAAACTTTGTGCACTTATCCCTCATGCAGGTGCTATGTGTCTGCTCGATGGTGTCGAAAACTGGAGTGATGACCATATAGTCTGCATCAGCGACAGCCATCATCTGCAGGATAATCCTTTGCGCAGTGCAGCAGGTCTGGCGGCGCTACATGGCGTGGAATATGGAGCTCAGGCGATGGCGGTACACGGCGGCTTGCTGGCGCAGCAGGATGGCCGGAAATTGTCGGCAGGTTATCTGGCTGCCTTGCGCGATGTGAGTTTGCATAGCTCCTGCCTGGATGAGCTTCCCGGCGCTTTACATGTGACAGCCAGGCGTTTGCTGGCTGATGGAGGAAATTTGATGTATCACATCGAAGTGAGCAATAGCAGGCGGACATTGGTAGAGGCACGCATCACAGTGATCGATATGAGCGAGCGACTATGAAAAAGGCACTGGTTACAGGTGGTAGCGGCGATATTGGTGCAGCTATTTGCCGCCATCTTGCGGTAGAAAATATTGAAGTGTTGGTGCACGCAAATAAAAATTCGCAACGAGCTGAAGAGCTTTGTGCCGCGATCAAAAGTGCCGGTGGCCAGGCTCGCAGCTTGTTGTTTGATGTGACCGACGCAGAACAATGCCGTGAAACACTAACTGCTGAAGCTGAAATATCACCTATTCAAATTTTAGTCAACAATGCCGGTATCCATGCCGATGCACCTATGGCAGGCATGTCACTTGAGCAGTGGCGTGAGGTTATCGAGGTTTCTCTGCATGGCTTTTACAACGTCACACAGCCATTGTTACTACCCATGATGGCGACAAGATGGGGGCGTATTATTAATCTGTCATCGGTTGCCGGTGTCATGGGTAATCGCGGCCAGACCAACTATGCGGCGGCCAAGGCTGCCTTGCATGGTGCCAGCAAATCACTTGCACTGGAGCTTGCTTCGCGGGGTGTGACGGTCAACGTCGTCGCGCCTGGTGTAATTGCCGGTAAAATGACAGATGAGATTTTCAGCAAGGATGCCATCAAGTCTTTAGTGCCGATGAAAAGGGCAGGACAAGCAGAAGAAGTGGCAGCGTTGGTCGGCTTTCTTGCCTCGGATAACGCTGCTTATATTTCTGGTCAAATTATTGGAATCAATGGTGCAATGGCATGACGGTAAATACTGTTGTTATTGTTATCCCGGCCTATAACGAGGCGGCCAGAATTCACGCTGTAGCCAATGAGGCGCTGCAATATGCGCCGGTTATTGTTGTTGATGATGGTTCTACCGATAACACAGTGGCAGAGCTGAATGAGCTATCAGTGACGATATTGCGCAATGAACAAAACCGTGGCAAGGCATTTAGTTTGTCACGTGGCATGCAGTACGCGCTGGGGCTTGGCGCACAGTCTGTTATTACCCTCGATGGTGATGGTCAACACGCACCAGCAGATATTTCCTTATTACTGGATGTGGCCAGGCAATATCCTCGTGACATAGTTATTGCGGCACGTTTGCACTCGCGTCATAACGCGCCTAAGGCTCGCCGTATTGCCAATACGGTCGCGGATTTCTGGATCTCCTGGGCTGCAGGCCAGGCAATAGTCGATACTCAGTCAGGCTTTCGCCTTTATCCTGCGGAACTACTGCGCAGCCATATGCCAAAACCACGCGCAAAAGGCGGGTTTGTATTTGAAAGCGAGATATTGATCACTGCTGTGCGACAAGGTTTCAACTGTGTTGCCGTACCAATCGAAACGGTTTATCACGCTAGCGCACGCGCCAGTCATTTTCGTCCAGTAGCGGATATAACGCGCATAGTGTTGATGGTTGCAGGTAAATTGTTGCAGCGGGGGTTTTACCCGCAAGGTCTTTGGCGGCTATGGAAAGAACCGGCCAGGATAGAGCAATAAAAATATTTGTATAAAAAATCTGTGCATACCCAAAAGGGCATGCACAGAATAAGGGCTACTGCATGCTCAGTTGAGCTTGAATGTTTTGTTGCAGACGCTGTATCCAGCCGTTGTAATTGCCGTGGATGTTGCTGCCATCGTAGTTGAGATTATGGCTATCGCTATAGGTAATACTGTAGGTCTTGGTGTTGTATTTGATATCAACCTTGGCCATATGTTTACGCACGTTGAGCGTACCAATGATATGACCAGGCTTGGTTTCTTTCATGCTCCAGCCAAGAACTGCCCCAGCTGTCAGGATAGCCTTTTTAACTTCATTCGCCGTGAGTTGCTTGCCGGTACTGGAGACTACCGTTGCCTCATCTACATTGTAAACTGGCACTGATGTGCGGCAACCAGTTGCAATGGCTAGAGACAGGCCAGCGAGCAACACGAGGCTGAATATTCTTTTCATAATTTCTCTCCTTAGATATAGGTCAAACGTTAAGTCTAATTGGTTTTGCCGAACCACCCAAGACAGAATTAGTATTTTAACTATAGATAAATTTATGCCTGCACAGTATTAAGTCGTCGCCCCTGAAATATAGCTAAGCCCATGATTTCATTGTATAATACAGTATTATAAACCATGCAAATCCTTTAATAATACGCCTTGTCAGGCTGTTTCCTGGGGGATCTAATAATAATCAT
>JBAYOW010000038.1:0-20643 GCA_041678005.1 Thiohalomonadaceae bacterium | reverse complement strand
TTCGTGCAACCGACCTGCGCCAGAGTGAAGATGCCGACGACAAAGCCCTGCGCGCCATCCTCAATGAAGCCAGAAAAACGCTCAAGGAAGTGCTGAGTTTGCTGAAAGCCAAACACCAAGTAGCTGACAAAGAATCGCGCAGGCTGCTTGCCAGCATTGATCACGACCTCAGCATTTTGGATCAGTCTCTCAAGCAAGGCGCCCTCACCTCGCCACTCCCAAAACCGGATTCAGTTGGGAGTATTGAAACAGGTCGCAGCGACAGCATGGGCAGCTTTGTCGATATCAGCGTTTAGAATTTAAGCTTCTGTTTTCTGCCCGCCCATTACATCACTGTATCCTACTCTGCACGCAACGGTTTGACTGCTTTAACCACGCAGCTTTGGTTTGCGACCAGCCTCTATTACTCAAGCCGAAGTCGAGCTATCACTTTCCAAAATAAGTCTGTTTACAGCAAAAACACGTGCGGCAACTTAAAGCAAATTGCCGCAACCTGCTACACTTATCGCAAATTAACAAAAGGAGATGTAGCATGTCATCCGCTAGCATACGTATCGAACAAGAGCTATTTGAGCGTGCCAGTATCATGGCTAAGGTCAATAGCCGTACCGCACCCAAGCAGATCGAGCACTGGGCAAAGATTGGTGAAATCATGGAAGACAACCCTGATTTAACCTATGAATTCGTTCGTCAGGCGCTGATTTCCAAAGCTGAAAAAGAAGCAGGCAAGCTCGAGGAATACAGTTTTGGCTGAAATGCGCATTCTGCAAACACCTAGCTTCAAAAAAACTGTAAAGAAGCTGAAGAGTAATCAAAAAACCGATTTAGATAAGACCATACGCCATCTTGCCAGTGAACCGCTGTCCGGCGAAAGTAAAAAAGGTGATCTCGCTTTTCTGCGTGTTTACAAATTCAAAATGGCGGGGCAATTAACCTTGCTTGGCTACAGTCACGAAGAAGCCTGTTTGGTGCTGGAACTGATTGCCCTTGGCAATCATGAGAATTTTTATCGGGATATGAAGCGGCAATTGTAAAGCTGTACTAACAACACTACACCAAACAAAAAAGCGCTTTCATTACAGAAGCGTCTTTTTATTTTGCTCAAACTCCGTGCCTTCAAGCAGACAAATGGGTTCAGACAAGACACTATTTATCGGACGTTTAGGACAGCCAGGTAGACCCAGAGTAGAAGAGAATGAGGGTATATACCTTGTCGATTATTAGTATATTAGAGAAAATTGCTCTCTGGCTCGGGCTTCCTGAAAATGCGGTTACCCTCTCCCCCAGCCCCTCTCCCGCTAGCGGGAGAGGGGAGTCTTGCAGCGCCAGATGCTACAACTCCTCCAGCTGATGTCGGCGTCAATTGTGACGTTAAGCCATCAAGCATGCGCTCGACTTAGAAGCGTTATGTTGCTGTAGGATGCAATAACCATCGGGCATTGCGCCGGATGTAGCAAACTCTTCACGGCAAAGGACTCACGCAATCATACTGTTAATGGCCATCTAACCTGATCCGCATAAAGCCGCCGCCACCCTCTCCGCCAGCCCCTCTCACGCCAGCGGGAGAGAGGAGCTTAGTCGCTCATGCGGGATTGACGGGAAACCTGGCTTGCTGATGATGTTGTAGATACTGGTTAATCACGTTTTAGCCAGGCTATGAACCAGAATGCTGCTCCAACCAGTCCCAGGGCCCAGGAGGCGATGGGCGCATCGCCCAGCATGCGTGGGGCGTAGCCGTCCAATCCCAGCAGGACGGCGGCACTGATGATCAGGGCTGAACCAATGATGGCAGCCAGGGTGCGGCGGTTGTTGGAGCGGATTTCTTCTCGTAGTTGCTGCCATTCTGCCGGACTGCTTTGTACTTGCAAGGTGCCCTGGCGAGCGTGTTGCAGGACTTCGTGGATCAGCTGTGGTATTTCAGGCAGGGATTCTCCCCAGCTGGGAATGTTGTGTTTGATACGATTGATGAAAGAGCGCACGCCCACTTGTTCGCTCATCCAGCGTTCCAAAAATGGCTTGGCGGTGGTCCAGAGGTCGAGCTGTGGGTCGATCTGTCGGCCCAGTCCTTCGATATTGAGCAGGGTTTTTTGTAGTAGCACCAGTTGTGGCTGGACTTCCATGTTGAAGCGGCGCGCAGTCTGGAACAGGCGCAACAGCAGGTGACCGAAAGAAATTTCAGCAAAGGGACGCTCGAAAATGGGCTCACAGACGGTGCGGATCGCGGCCTCGAATTCGTCTACACGCGTAGCAGGTGGCACCCAGCCGGATTCCACATGTAGTACGGCAACACGGTTGTAGTCGCGGCAGAAGAAGGCTAGCAGGTTTTCCGCCAGGTAACGCTGATCTTCGCTACTAAGCGATCCTACGATGCCAAAATCTACTGAGACGTAACGGCCGCTGGGCTCAACAAAGATGTTGCCGGGGTGCATGTCGGCATGGAAAAAATTGTGCCGAAAGACCTGGGTGAAGAAGATCTCTACACCGCGTTCGGCCAGCATTTTCATATCTACACCGGCCTCACGCACAGCCTCTATATTGGCGATGGGAATGCCATATACGCGCTCCATAACCATCACATTACGGCGGCATAAGGGCCAATGTACTTCGGGGATATAGAGCATGGAGGAATTCTCGAAGTTGCGCCTTATCTGTGAGGCATTGGCCGCCTCGCGCATCAGATCCAGCTCATCGAGGATGGTGCGTTCAAACTCGCCGACCACTTCAAGCGGGCGCAGTCGACGACCATCGGCCCAGAATTGTTCCAGTTTTGCTGCAATGATATACATCAGGCTGATATCGCGGCGGATCACCGGTTCAATTTTGGGTCGCAGGACTTTTACCACTACCTCGCGGCCGTCCTTGAGACGTGCGGCATGAACCTGGGCGATGGAAGCCGAGGCCATCGGCTCGACCTCGAATTCAGCAAAGGCCTCAGTAACTGATTTACCATAGGCCTTTTCGATCAGGGCCTTTGCCTGTTCGCCAGGAAAGGGCGGCACGCGATCCTGTAGGCGCATCAACTCCAGGGCGATGTCATCGGGCAGCAGGTCGCGGCGGGTAGAGAGGATTTGGCCAAATTTGACGAAGATGGGGCCGAGGTCTTCCAGCGCACGGCGTATACGTTCGCCGCGCGGGGCATGACGACGAAACCAGTTCCACCACATGAAGACGCGCAAGAAACGCAATGGACGGAATAGGTGGGTGGCCAGCAGCAAATCGTCCAGCCCGTGCCGTACCAGCACCCAACTGATGTAAAGCAGGCGCACTGCCTGAGCTGGTCGCAACAACGCGTTTACCCCTTTTGTTTTTTGAATTTTTGTTCCAGCCGCACAAGTCGCGCCGTCAGTCGATCGACCGCACTGCGCAGCTCATCGACATCAGCAAGAAACTCATCGACTTCCCAGCTTACTGGCAGATCACGTCTTTCGTATTGCGCATAATCCACCAGGCTTGCTTGCAGATTGCTCATGGTTTGTTGGCCCCAGTGCAGCAGCCCACGCACGCCATTGCCGATTTGGTGGGCCAACACATCACCGGTCAAGCGTGAGAGATGTTCTTCCCAGTCAATGTCCAAACCACCAAGGATACGCTGTATGCGTTGGCCTAATTCAATATCGCCGGTAATTTGAACATCGCCGGAAAATAGCCCCTCCCCTGCCCGCGCTTGCTTGAGACGCAACAAGGCCAATGGTCTACCACGCAAACAGGTATCAGGCTCACCTTCATAATGACCCATCAGGCGAAAACCATGCTCACCGGGGAGAAAGAAAATATTGACATCCAGGCCCTGCAGATCGATGGCAATCACCTTGCCTTCCAGCGCAGCCAGACGCGCCTTGGTTTCCGGATCCATTATCAGGGCCGTGTTGATCGCCGCCTCCAGCAAGGCAAGCCCGGCTTGCGGCAACAAGGTGGTGTTCATTTCATCTCATCCAGCAATTCGCGCATTGATTTATCCGCCTCGTCCTTTGGTGCGTAGAGCACCACGGTGTGGGCGATGAGATCATGCCAGCCCTGCTTGCGTTTATGCCAGATAATCCAGAGAAAACCGAGGCCTAAGGGCAAGATGGAAACTATATAGGCAAAATAGCGCAACACTGCCTGGCGCAGCGAGATGGCTTGCAAGGTGTTGGCATCCACCACGAGACAATTTAGCAGACGTTTGCCGGGTGTGCCGCGATAGCGTGTCCAGAAGAACACGGCTGCCAGCAAAGGCAATATCTGGTTGAGCAGAAAATCGCCAGTGCCGTAAAAGCTGAAGGCCTGTTGTGGCTCACTGAAATAATCTCCGCCGTACAACAGATAAAGCAAGGGGCTAGTGAGGGCCATCAGCAGAATGGAGTCAAGCAAGGTGGCCGCGAGGCGGCGCAAGAATCCGGCATACTGTGGCGGTCGGTTCATCGAACGGCAGGGTCAGCTTTTATAACCACGGTGCAGGGCCACGATGCCACCGGTGAGGTTGAAAAATTCTACATTTTCAAAACCGACCTGCTCCATCATGCCCTGTAGGGTTTGCTGATCTGGATGCATGCGGATGGATTCGGCCAGATAACGATAACTATCCGCATCGCCCGCAATCAGCTTGCCCATCATCGGCAGCACAGTAAAGGAATACAAATCGTAAAGCGGTGACAAACCAGGCACGGCGGGCCTGGAGAATTCCAGCACCAGCAGACGGCCGCCTGGTCTCAGGACGCGATACATGGAGGCCAGCGCCTTGTCTTTGTCGGTTACATTACGCAGACCAAAGGCAATGGTGATGAGATCAAAATGATCGTCGGGAAACGGCAAACTCTCGGCATTGACCTGGGCGTATTCAACATTACCGACCACGCCGGCATCCACCAGCCGCTTGCGCCCCACCTCCAGCATGGAGGCATTGATATCCGCCAGCACCACCTGGCCGCTTGGGCCGACGATGCGGGCAAAGCGCATAGCCAGATCACCTGTGCCACCGGCCAGATCAAGCACGCGCTGACCGGCGCGTACACCGCTCAGTTCAATGGTAAAACGCTTCCACAGTCGATGTACGCCAAAGGACATGACATCGTTCATCACATCGTATTTGCTGGCCACGGAATGAAAGACATCGGCAACCAAATGGGCCTTTTCTTCTGCCTCTACCTGCCGGTAGCCGAAGTGGGTGGTATCGCGCTCATTCATTATTGAACTCCATCAGGCCTCGTGATCAGGCTTTTTGCGCTCGTGCCCAGCCGCGGCCAGGCGATCCAGATAGTTTTGCCAGTTTTTTGTATAATTCATGCCCAGCTCATACAGCGTATCCCAGCCATAGATGCCAGTGTTATGACCGTCGTCAAAATGTGGCTGCACGGCATAACTGCCGACCTGCTCGATTTGTTCGATATTTACGTTTTCCTTGTTTAGTTGCAGGGTTTCCTGGCCGGGGCCGTGACCGCGCACTTCAGCCGAGGGCGAAAACACGCGCAGATATTCCGTGGGTAGTTGAAAGGTCTTGCCATCCGCATAGCTGATTTCCACGATGTGTTTGGCCTTGTGCAGGGTAATGCCAGTAGGCGTTGGGACTTTGTTTGTGCTCATGCTTGAACCTCGAAATTCTTGCGGTGAAATAACTGGTAAAAGAACAAGATGGTGTTGATTGCAAGTGGATTCAACAAGTGCCATTGCATTCTGTTACAGGATATAGCGGCTCAAGTCCTCATCCTCGGCCAGTTCGCCGAGCTGGGCGTCCACATAGGCGGCATCGATGCTAATGGTCTGGCCGCTTTTATCCGCCGCCTCGAAGGACAAACTTTCGAGCAGGCGTTCCAGTACAGTATGCAGGCGACGGGCACCAATGTTTTCCGTGCTTTCATTCACCTGCCAGGCGATCTCGGCGATGCGGGCAATACCGCCCTCGGTGAAGTCAACCGTTACACCTTCAGTGGCAAGCAGTGCCTTGTATTGCTCGGTCAGCGAGGCATCCGGTTCTGTGAGGATACGGATGAAATCCGCTGTAACCAGGGCATCGAGTTCTACCCGTATGGGGAAACGCCCCTGCAGCTCAGGGATGAGGTCGGATGGCCTGGCCAGATGAAAGGCACCAGAGGCAATGAACAGGATGTGGTCTGTTTTCACCATGCCGTATTTGGTGGACACGTTGCTGCCTTCCACCAGCGGCAGGAGATCGCGCTGCACACCCTCGCGTGAGATATCGTCACCTGAGGCCGACTCGCTGCCACGACGGCAGATCTTGTCCATTTCATCGAGAAAAACGATGCCATTTTGTTCAACGGCATGGAGTGCGCGGCTTTTCAGGTCTTCTTCATTGATAAGTTTGGCGGCTTCTTCTTCGGTAAGCAGGCGCATCGCCTCCTTCACGCGCAGCTTGCGCTGTTTGGTGCGGCCACCGGAGAGATTCTTGAACAGGCCCTGCAATTGTGAGGTCATTTCTTCCATGCCGGGCGGGGCCATGATCTCCACGCCCATTTGTGCGCTTACTTCCAGTTCGATCTCTTTGTCATCAAGGTTGCCCTCGCGCAGTTTCTTGCGGAATTTCTGCCGAGTGCTGGAGTCGGCCTGTTCTTCCTCAAAGCCACGCGCCGCTGGCAACAGGATGTCGAGGATGCGTTCCTCGGCGGCTTCGAAGGCACGATGATGTACCTTGGCCATTTCTTGTTCACGGGTCATCTTGATCGCCAGATCCATCAGGTCACGGATGATCGCCTCAACATCGCGGCCAACATAGCCGACTTCAGTGAACTTGGTCGCCTCTACCTTGATAAACGGGGCATTTGCCAGCTTGGCCAGCCGACGGGCAATTTCTGTTTTACCTACGCCGGTCGGGCCAATTAATAGAATGTTTTTCGGCGTGATCTCGTTGCGTAGCTGGGCATCGACCTGACTACGCCGCCAGCGATTACGCAAGGCCACGGCAACAGAGCGTTTGGCCGCAGTCTGGCCGATGATATGTTTATCCAATTCCTGGACGATTTCACGTGGTGTCATTGCAGACATGTCAATTCCGGCTTAGGCAAGTTCTTCGATAGTGAGGTTGGCGTTGGTATAGATGCAGATTCTGGCAGCAACGGTCAGCGATTTTTCGACGATTTGGCGGGCATCCAGCTCGGTATTCTGATACAGCGCGAGGGCGGCCGATTGGGCGAAGGGGCCACCAGAACCGATGGCGATGAGGTTATGCTCAGGCTCGATGACATCACCATTACCGGAGATCATCAAGGTTGCCGTGGTGTCGGCGACCAGCAGCAGGGCCTCCAGGCGGCGCAAGACACGATCGGTGCGCCAGTCTTTGGCCATTTCTACCGCTGCGCGTGTGAGGTTGCCCTGGTGCTTTTCCAGTTTGTCCTCGAAGCGCTCAAACAGCGTGAAAGCGTCGGCTGTGCCGCCAGCAAAGCCAGCCAGCACGCGGTCTTTGTAGAGTCGGCGCACCTTGCGGGCATTGGCTTTCATAACAGTATTGCCGAGAGTCACCTGGCCGTCGCCACCGATGACTATCTTGTCATGACGGCGCACGGCCAGAATGGTAGTGCCACGATATTGTTCCAAGCGAGTATTCCCCAACAAAATTAGCGCTATGTTACACGATTAGGCAGCAATCATTGTGCGGGCGGCTTACCGTTGATTACCTGGTCGAGTAATTCCTGGTTACGTTCTTCCAGGCGCTTGATTAGGCCATCGATGCCCACCTGGGCGATCTCCTGAGTAAAAGAAGAGCGATAGTTAGTTACCATACTAACCCCTTCTACGGTCACATCGTAGACCTTCCAATCACCGTCACGATTATGCACGGCAAACAGCACGTCCACCGTCTTGTCATTCTCCAGGTGCACCTCAGAACGCACGATAGTGGTATTCCCCTCGACAGGGCGGCTGGGTTTGTAAGTGATGAGTTCCTGCCCACGCTCGAGCAGATCATCCAGCTGCCTGGGGTCTTCCAGCAGGGCCGAAGTATAAAAGCGCACTATCATCACGCTGAAGGCGGCAATAAAACGCTCGCGCTGTTCGGGCGTGGCCTGACGCCAATATTTGCCCATCGCCCAGCCAGACATGCGATTGAGATCCACGTGCGGACGCAAGATCTTGTCGACCAAGTCAAACATGTGTTGTGGCCGCTCACGCACCGCCTCGCGCTCATTTCGCAAGGTCTCGATCATCTGCTGACTGACCTCGGTCATCAGTTGTTCTGGTGATTGCGCCATATTGGCGGCCCCAACTCGACTGTTCAGCAGCAGGCCGACAAGCAAGAGTGCCAGCCAAAGTGATTTTTGTGATGAAGTCATGCGTTCTCCCTGAGCAAAACAGTCAAAGCAAGTGTCGATTGTCTACCAATGTCCCTGCCTGAGCAATCACCCTTTTAAGTAACAAACTTTATTTCATTGGTAAGAAATGCACTTGTTTTACTGATCTATCGCTTGTCTGAGCGGCATGCTTTGCAGACTGCCAAGACCTGATTTGCTCAGGATGTTCGGTATACATGCGTTCCATATTGCGCGCCGCGTAGCAAATATTCTGCTACCCTAGTCCACCATACCCTTAGTTTTCTCATAGATCCCATTCAAGCCGATGAAAAGTCCCGAACTTCTCGCACCAGCGGGCAGCCTGCGACATTTGCGCGTGGCCTTTGCCTATGGTGCCGATGCGGTGTATGCAGGTTTGCCGCGCTACAGCCTGCGCGTGCGCAACAATGAATTCCAGCTGGAAGAATTGGCCATCGGTATTGCCGAGGCGCATGCACAAGGCAAACAATTTTTTCTCGCCAGTAATGTGATGCCACATAACGCCAAGGTGAAGACCTTTATGGCTGATATGGAGCCGGTTATTGCCTTGCAGCCTGATGCCTTGATTATGGCCGACCCCGGGTTGATTATGTTGGTACGCGAGCGCTGGCCGGAGGTGCCGATCCATCTGTCAGTGCAGGCCAATACCGTCAATTTTGCCACTGTGCGCTTTTGGCAGCAGCTGGGTTTGACGCGTGTCATTCTTTCGCGTGAGCTGTCGCTGACCGAAGTGGCAGAGATCCGCCAGCTGTGCCCGGATATGGAGCTGGAAGTGTTTGTCCACGGTGCTTTGTGTATCGCTTATTCAGGTCGTTGTCTGTTGTCTGGCTACTTCAATCACCGTGATCCCAATCAGGGCACCTGTACCAATGCCTGCCGCTGGGGTTACCAGCTACACGACGCCACGGTGGATGCCAGCGGTGATTTTCAGCGCAATGAACCTGCATCAGGTTATTTACTGGAACAAAGCGAAAGGCCTGGTGAGTTGATGCCTATCGAGGAGGATGAACACGGCAGCTACATCATGAACTCCAAGGATCTGCGTGCAGTGGAGCATGTGGCCGAGTTGGTGCGGATCGGGGTGGATTCATTGAAGATCGAAGGTCGCACCAAATCATACTATTACATCGCCCGTACTACGCAGGCCTATCGTCAGGCCATCGATGATGCGGTAGCTGGCCGACCCTTTGATACCCGCCTTTTGGTCGAGCTGGAAAATCTGGCTAATCGTGGCTACACCGATGGTTCTTATGTACGCCATCATAGTCAGGATCATCAGAATTATATGCAGGGTGCGTCCACCGGCGAGAGACAGCAGTTTGTCGGTGAAGTCATGGACTTCGACGTCGCTAGCGGGCTGACCGAGATCCTGGTAAAAAACAAGTTTCGTCTTGGTGATCGGCTGGAGCTGATCACGCCGGCCGGTAATCGGCAGTTCGTGCTGGAACACATGCAAACCATGCATGGTGAACCCATGCAGGAAGTGCCCGGCGGTGGTTATCACGTACGCATTTCCTTGCCAGTCGGGAATTATCAACACGCCCTGCTCGCCAGGGTTTTATCCTGAAGATTACTTTTGCTGTACAGTGCGCGCCGATGTTTTCCGGCAGCTGCCTGAGAAAGCCAGTTGACACTTGGTGGTGTATCAGGTGATACAATATGCGCCACTTGAATGACTGCGATGAATGAGGTCTTGTGATGGGCCTGCCAGAAACCAGCCATGGGGCTTTCCCATGGTCTCGTATGCGACGGATGCGTCGTGATGAATTCTCCCGCCGGCTGATGCGAGAGTCGGCCCTAAGCGCCAGCGATCTGATCTGCCCCCTATTTGTCCTGGAAGGTGATAGCAGGCGTGAGGCTGTGGGCTCGATGCCAGGGGTTGAGCGTTTATCTATCGACCTGTTAATGCGTGAGGCAGAAGCACTGCATGGCCTTGGCGTGCCCGCCGTGGCCTTGTTTCCCGTGACGCCCGTAGAGAAAAAATCACTTGATGCTGCCGAGGCATGGAATCCTGCTGGCTTGGCCCAGCGCGCAGTACGGGCACTGAAGAAAGAATTTCCTGAATTGGGCGTGATTACCGATGTGGCCCTCGATCCTTTCACTACGCACGGCCAAGATGGTTTGATCGACGAGTCTGGCTATGTGATGAACGATGAGACGGTGACGGCACTGGTAGAACAGGCGCTGTCGCATGCCGAGGCTGGCGCTGACGTGGTTGCGCCTTCCGACATGATGGATGGTCGTATTGGCGAGATCCGCGAGGCACTGGAATCGGCCGGTCACATTCACACGCGTATACTGGCCTATTCCGCCAAATATGCATCCAGTTTTTATGGCCCGTTCCGCGACGCAGTTGGTTCGGCGGGTAATCTCGGCAAGGGTAATAAATTTACCTATCAGATGGATCCGTCCAATAGCGATGAAGCCCTGCATGAGGTGGCGATGGATCTGGCCGAGGGCGCAGATATGGTGATGATCAAGCCGGGCATGCCTTATCTGGATATCGTGCGACGAGTAAAAGATCAATTCGGTGTACCGACCTTTGCATATCAAGTAAGCGGCGAATACGCCATGTTGATGGCGGCGGCGCAAAACGGTTGGCTGGATGAAAAGGCAGTAGTCATGGAATCACTGCTCGCCTTCAAACGTGCTGGTGCCGATGGTGTCCTGACATATTTCGCGCGTCGAGCCGCCGAGTGGCTCAAGCAAGCCTAAAAAAGAATCTATCTAAACCATTTTGTCCTCAGCCCATAGCTCAACAGAGACTCATCATGGCACCACAACGTTTTTTCTTTAGCATGTTTGGCTCATCACCCATCCGCCCCTTGCAGCAGCACATGGCCAAGGTGCAAGCCTGCGCACATGAGATCGTGCCTTTTCTGGAGGCAGCATTGGCAGAAAACTGGCAGCTGGCCAATGAAATACACGAACGTATCGACATGCTGGAAGGTGAGGCTGACGATCTTAAGCGCAAGCTGCGTTTAAGTCTGCCTAGTGGTTGGATGATGCCTGTATCGCGCCGCGATGTGCTGGAGGCGCTGCGTATGCAGGACAAGATCGCCAATAAGACAAAGGATATCGCTGGCCTGATCCTGGGTCGGCAGATGAACTTTCCGCCGCCCATGGCCAGCAAGTTACTCGACTTTGTCTGTCGTTGCCTCGATGCCACCAAACAGGCTGAGCTGGCTGTCAATGAGCTCGATGAATTGATTGAGACCGGCTTTCGTGGTCGTGAGGTTGCGTTGATGGAAAAAATGATTACCGAGCTGGATGCCATCGAGGCCGATACTGACAGACTGCAGGTCGAGGTGCGCGCGATGTTGTTCAGCATGGAAAAAGATCTGTTTCCGGTCGATGTGATGTTCATGTACAGCATCATCGGCTGGATTGGTGAGCTGGCCGATTTGGCGCAGCGTGTAGGCAGCCGCCTGCTTATGATGTTGGCGCGTTAAGACCACACGGCAACAGGCAGGACCTCCCGATGGAATTTGCAACGACCTACACCGTGCTGGCGGTTGTCTTCGGCCTGTTCATGGCTTGGGGCGTGGGCGCAAACGATGTGGCCAACGCCATGGGTACCTCGGTCGGCTCCAGGGCGCTGACAATCCGCCAGGCGATCATCATCGCCGCTATCTTTGAGTTTGCCGGTGCTTATTTTGCCGGTGGCGCAGTAACTGAAACCATCCGCAGCGGCATGATCGACGCCGACCTGTTGAGTGGGCGCCCTGATCTATTGGTCTTTGGCATGCTTGCTTCCCTGCTGTCGGCAGGGATATGGCTGTTGATTGCGGCTTATTTTGGCTGGCCGGTGTCCACTACCCACTCTATCGTCGGCTCCATTGTTGGCTTTGCTGTGGTGGGCCTGGGTGTGGGTGCAGTGAAATGGGGCAAGATAGGTTTTATCGTCTCCAGTTGGCTGATCTCGCCGCTGCTCGGTGGCATCATCGCATACGTGTTATTTCGCAGTGTGCAGCAGCTGATCCTGGTTGCCGATGATCCGCTGGAAAGCGCTAAACGCTATGTGCCTTTCTATATGTTTCTGGTTGGTTTCATCGTCGCCCTGGTAACCCTGCTCAAGGGTTTGAAACATATCGGTCTGCACCTTGGTGCCATGGAAAGCATAATTTACGCCGTGCTCTCTGGAGTGGCGCTCATGTTCATCGGCATGTATCTCATCTCACGCATACGCTTCGAGGCCACGAATGATCGCGGCGTGAACTACGCCAATGTGGAAAAAGTCTTTGGCCTGCTGATGGTGGTTACGGCCTGTGCCATGGCCTTTGCCCACGGCTCCAACGATGTGGCCAATGCTGTCGGGCCATTGGCAGCGGTGATCAGCGTGGTGCAAGAAGGTGGCGTGGTGGTCCGATCTACCACTGTCCCGCCCTGGGTCTTGCTGCTGGGAGGTATAGGTATCGTGGTTGGTCTGGCAACCTTTGGATATAAGGTAATGGCTACGGTGGGCAGCGGCATTACCGAGCTGACACCCAGCCGTGGTTTTGCTGCCACCCTGGCGGCGGCGGCTACTGTAGTACTAGCTTCAGGTGCCGGCCTGCCTGTCTCTACCACGCATGTTTTGGTTGGCGCGGTGCTTGGGGTGGGTCTGGCACGCGGTATCGCGGCACTTAATCTTGGCGTAGTCCGCGCTATCTTTATGTCCTGGATTGTGACAATTCCGGCCGGAGCTATCCTGGCGATTTTCTTTTTCTTTCTATTGAAGGCGATCTTTACTTAACGTCATGACCGATCGTTATGCCGTGATGGGCAATCCCATCGCTCACAGTAAATCACCGCAGATTCATGCAATGTTTGCCCGACAGACCAGACAGGATCTCAGCTATACGGCGATCCTGGTTGAACTGGATGGGTTCACCGCTGCCGTGACTGATTTTCGTGCAGGCAATGGACAGGGTTTGAATGTAACCGTGCCGTTCAAGCAAGAGGCCTGGGCATTGGCGCAACGGCGCAGTCGTCGTGCCGAGCTTGCCGGTGCGGTAAATACCTTGTACTGGGATGAGCGGGGGATTTTATCGGGAGACAATACCGATGGCGTCGGTCTCGTGCGTGATCTGCAGGATAATCACGATGTGGCACTGGCCGGTCGTAATATTCTGCTGCTTGGTGCTGGTGGCGCTGTGCGCGGCGTATTGGAGCCGCTGCTGGCGACTGCGCCGGCCCGTCTGGTGATTGCCAACCGCACGCCAGCCAGGGCCGAAGAGCTGGCTAATCATTTTGCTGCCCTGGGGCAACTACAGGCCAGTGGCTTTGCGGCCCTGGCAGGGCAGCAGTTTGATCTGATCATCAACGGTACAGCGGCCAGTCTGCAAGGTGAAGTGCCGTCATTGCCGACCGGTATCCTGGCAGAGCATGGCGTGTGTTATGACATGATGTATGGCAAGGAGCCAACGGCCTTTTTACGCTGGGCGCTCAAGGCCGGTGCGAGCAAGGCCATCGATGGCCTGGGTATGTTGGTGGAGCAGGCCGCCGAGGCATTCTTCATCTGGCGCGGCGTGCGTCCTGCCACGGCCGAGGTCATTGCTGCCTTGCGCCAATAAATGGGCTTCCGGGCAAGCCTGTTGCATCTCTGGCCGATAATTTCTGCGGCCTTTTTGGTAAAGCATTAGGGCAAAATCATACTTGATTACTTATTAACCAAAAAGCAGTTCCTCCTGGATTCCCGCCGCGCGGGAATGACGGAATAGGCGCAATGCACGTTGGTTATTGCGCCATACCTGACCGTACCGCATTTAACCAAGGGTGGGCATTCATGCCCACGCGGAATCATGCACACATACAAAAACACACGGGTGCGCCACCAGCGCCAACGTAAAAACCATACCACACCACACCACAGCATTGCCGAATGACACACACGCGGGCATGAAATGAATGCCCGCCCTTGACTGCAACACCCGTCGTGGCCAAAGCCCCTGCTCAAAGCTCCCCTCTCCTGCTTGCGGGAGAGGGGCTGGGGGAGAGGGAAAAGACTTTTTATCTTGGTTTATGCAGCCTTCTACATACGACGCAATACTTGATGTTTATTGCGCCTTATAACGCTAAAAGCTCGAAATCCCCTTAACCAATTCAGCTTGATATCATCAAATTCCTGGCTCTCTTTCCACCCTCCGACTCCAGATAAGGCCAGCACTATTCAGTAATTTTGATCCTCGTATTAAAGAGTATGATGCCCTAGGTAAAACATGCAGCTTAGCCGTAATAACCCTTAAGTTGCACGTACTGACTGGCTGAATAGGCAAAGTGTTGTTGTTCGGCTTCGGTCAGTGCTCGCACACGCCTGGCCGGGCGGCCCAGCCATAGATAGCCACCCTGCAATACCTTGTGCGGTGGCACCAAACTACCCGCACCAAGCAAGACCTCTGCTTCAATGATGGCACCATCAAGGACTATGACACCGATGCCGATCAGACAGCGATCGCCTACCGTGCAGCCATGCAGGGTGGCCTGGTGGCCGATTGTCACCTCGTCGCCGATGATCAGCGGATGGCCTTCAGGCTGCCCCGCATGACAGTGGGTAACGTGCAGTACAGCGCCATCCTGCACATTACTGCGCGCGCCAATGCGAATGTAATTGACATCGCCGCGCGCCACCACCTGCGGCCAGAGCGAGCTGTCTTTGCCAATGTGTACATCACCGATCACTACTGCCTGCGGATCGATATAGGCCGATCCATGAATGACAGGTTTGCTTTTAGCAAAGGGGCGGATATTGGATATTTTATTCATCGCATGGTGACCAGCTCTTCTGCGCTGGTTGGATGCAGGGCTACAGTGTTATCAAAATCACGCTTAGTCGCGCCCATTTTCACTGCCACGGCAAAGCCCTGCAGCATTTCATCGGCACCCTGACCGATAATATGTACGCCCACTACCTTCTCCTGCACACCAACACAGACCAGTTTCATGGCGGTCTTTGTGCTGTGTTGAGTGATGGCGTGATACATGGGAGTGAAGCTGATCTGATAGACCTTTATCGATTCCACGCCATATTTTTCGCGTGCCTCATCTTCGGTCAGACCAACCGTGCCGATGGGTGGATGACTGAAAACCACTGTGGGGATATTTTCATATTCAAGCCGACGTTCAGGCTGATTATCGAATAGCCGATCAGCCAGGCGTCTGGCTGCAGCAATGGCCACTGGCGTCAACTGCGCTCGTCCAGTGACATCGCCAACGGCATAGATACCAGGCACTGCGGTATTTTGATATTCGTCGGTCGGGATATAGCCTTGCTCATCACAGCCAAGGCCGGCGGCTGCCAAATTCAGGTCTGCCGTTAGCGGTGTGCGGCCAGTGGCCCAAATCACACAGTCGAAATCAGTTAGCAGATGACCGCCAGAGCAATGCAAAGTCAGGCAGCCATTATCAGCCTTGGTGATGCGCTCAACACTGATATTGGAAAGTATGTTCACGCCATCATTAATCATTTCTTCCATCAGCGATTTGCGCAGCATGGCATCGAAGTGGGCAAGAAAATGCTGTCGGCGCAGCAGGAGACTAACCTCGCTGCCCAAGGCATTGAGCAGGCTGGTCAGTTCGACGGCAATATAGCCGCCACCAACCACGGCAACACGCTTTGGTTGCTCCTGCAGGGCGAAAAAACCATTGGAATCGATGCCGTGTTCCGCGCCTGGAATATCCGGTATTGTTGGCGTGCCACCGGGTGAGATGACAATATGCTCAGCGGTATATTTTTCACCATTCACAGTCAAGGTGCGGGCATCAACAAAGCTGCCATAGCCTTTGATTAGCTCAATGCCTGACTCCTTGAGATAGCCTTGATACCAATCGTTGATGTTCTGGATATAGCCATCACGTCCTTTGCACAGCTTCTGCCAGTCAAAGCCCGTTGTTTGGGTGGTAAAACCATAATCAGACGCGTCGCGCAATGCGCTGGCGATACCGGCAGCATTCCACATCACCTTCTTTGGCACACAGCCGACATTGACGCAGGTGCCACCCAGCCGACCTGTTTCAATAACTGCCGTTTTCTTGCCATACAAGGCAGCACGCTCGGCAGCGGAAAGTCCGCCACTGCCTGCACCAATGGCGATCAGATCGTAGTGTTTGCTCATTAGGCTTCTCCTTACTGCAAGTAATTAAATTATCTTGTTTTATGCTTGCCCGCAGATCTCGCCTTAGAAGCGCGGATGCTGGTGCAATGACTATGGAATGAGTTCAAGACGAGTAGTGGCGGCATGGTTGCACACTTACAATGCTATACCAGCGCAGCAATCGACCTGAAGACCTGTACCTGCATCGTGCTAACGAGAAAAACAAACTGCCATTTTGCTTTCTATGAAACCTGCTACAGGGCACTATGGCAATAATGAACTCAAGGCTTTTGCTCACTTCCTGCTGAAACATTCAGACTGGATTTTTCATCGTAATATGTCTGTAACCAGCCGCGCACGCGACTCAACAAGGCGATGCTCTGCTGGCTAAAAGAATGATCCGCCCCGACCAGCACAAATTGCCGGTAGCGCGGCAACTCGCTCGCCTCCTGGCGCACCAGGCGACGGCCTTCACTCAGACGTTGCGCACCACTATTGCGCACTTCAAGGCTGTCGGCAGCGCCGTAGATATCGTAAACAGGCACTTCAACTTTTTCCAGCAAGCCCGTAGCCGTGCTGTCACCCAGACCGATCAGAATTACTCCATCTATCGATTTATTCTCTATTGCCAACTGCAAGGCCGCCAGCGCACCCGCACCATGACCAAGCAGAATTATCGGCTCGTCTGTCTTCTCCTCGACGAAGCTCAACGCGGCACGGATACGTGCCGGTGTTTGCTCGCCATCGACCAATTGCAGCGACAGGGTGTGCCAGCCATATTCAGGCAACTCACGCCGTAATAGCCCGATAACGCCTGGCCAATCGGCATGGACGTCAATGTCGTGCAAGAGGATCACCGCACCCCTGAGACGCCCATAGCTTTCCTTGCGCCACAAGCTCAACACAGACTTGCCATCGACCATCAGCTGCTGAATATCTGCTGCCGCACTGCTGTCCTGCAAGAGCGCAATAATCTTCACTTCATCATCGGCCGGTTCTGGCACTTGTGCCGGGACAGGGACAGGCTCGCTGCTTGCCGCTGCATTACTGGCTGGTTTTGTCGTCTCATCTACAGCGGCGAACACGGACATATAACTGAGCAGCAATGTCAGCAACAATAGTCTTTTCATACCGGCAATAACGGCTGGCTGGCGCTGCCTGCGAACATTACTGGCCTGTCGCATTGCAGACCTGGAGTCGGTACAATCGACAATCTGAAAATTTTTGGCATGCTTCACGCACCCCCCCTTCAAGCGAACTTACGAGGATTCATCATGGCAGATTACCAGATTGCTCCATCTATCCTGTCAGCAGATTTTGCCCGTCTGGGCGAAGAAGTTGTCAACGTCCTGGCCTCCGGTGCTGATATTGTGCACTTCGATGTAATGGACAACCACTATGTGCCCAACCTGACCATCGGCCCGCTGGTCTGTGAGGCGCTACGCAAACACGGCATCACCGCTCCTATCGATGTGCACCTGATGGTCAAGCCGGTGGATCGCATCATCCCGGATTTTGCCAAGGCCGGTGCCACCTATATCACATTTCACCCAGAGGCCTCCGAACATATCGACCGCACCATCGGCCTGATCAAGGACAGTGGTTGCAAGGCTGGCCTGGTGTTCAACCCCGCCACGCCACTTGATGTACTGGAATACACCCTGCCCAAGCTGGACATGGTGTTGCTGATGTCGGTCAACCCCGGCTTTGGCGGGCAGAAGTTCATCCCCTATGTTCTCGACAAGGCACGCAAGATACGGCAGATGATCGATGCCGGTGGTCACAACTGCCGTCTGGAGATCGACGGTGGTGTAGGCCCGGGCAATATCCGTGAAGTAGCCGAGGCTGGCGTGGATACCTTTGTCGCTGGCTCTGCCGTGTTCGGCAAGCGCAACGAACAAGATAAAAACCACTACAACACTATCATCTCCGAAATGCGTGCCGAACTGGCCAAGGTCGGTAAATAACTCTCCACCAACATAGTATCTGCTTCCATGCAAAAACCCGCCATGATCGTGCTGGACCTGGACGGCACGCTGGTAGATAGCGTGCCGGATCTGGCCTATTGCATTGACGAGATGATGCAACGACTTGGCCGTGCGCCACACGGCGAAGCGCGTGTGCGTGGCTGGGTCGGCAATGGCGTTGAACGCCTGGTTAAACGCGCCCTGACCGGTGAATTACAGGCCGAACCAGACGAGGATGATCTTGCCCGCGCCATGCCTATCTTCACTGAACTATATGCCGTCAATACCAGCCAGCGCAGCCTGTTGTTTCCCGGGGCCCGCGAGGGGTTGGAACAGCTTCAGGCAGCCGGCATCAAATTGGCCTGCGTAACCAACAAGGCAGCGCAATTTACCGCACCGCTTTTACGCGATATGGACATCGCCGACTATTTTGGCATTGTCGTCAGTGGCGACACACTACCACAGCAAAAACCGCATCCTGCCCCCTTGTTGCATGCCGCTGATTTCTTTAAAGTCACGCCTGCACAGGCATTGATGGTGGGTGACTCGATGCACGATATAGAGGCCGCCCGTGCAGCAAATTTTGCCGTGGTGGCTGTCAGCTATGGCTATAATCATGGTATAGATATTCACATAGCAAAACCCGATGCGGTAATCGATTCACTAACCGAACTGCCCGCATTGTTTCAGCTGTAACGACCTGGTTTAGCTCACATGACACAGACAACAAAAATGGAGATCTCGGGAACACGATGGCGCCGTTGTTGACATCTTTACACGCCTTGCTTTTCCACCATATTTGTCTGTCAGGTAATCGTCATGACCCCACAACGTTTTGCTGAACTCGCCGCCGAAGGCTATAACCGTATTCCGGTTAGCCGCGAGGTACTTGCTGATCTGGACACGCCACTGTCCACCTATCTGAAACTGGCCAACACGCCTTATTCCTATCTGTTTGAATCCGTGCAGGGCGGCGAGAAATGGGGTCGCTACTCAATCATCGGCCTGCCATGCCGCAGCCTGCTACGTGTACGTGGCCAGGAGATCGAAATCGAGCGTGATGGTGTCGTCAGCGAACGTTTGAGCGTCGCCGATCCCCTCAGCTGGATCGCAGAATTCCAGCAAAGCTATCGAGTGGCCTGTGAAACCGACGAACCACGTTTCAACGGTGGGCTGGTCGGCTATTTTGGCTACGATACCGTGCGTTACATCGAGCCTCGGCTGGGTGACAGCCCGAATACCGATGAATTGCAGGCACCTGATATTCTGCTGCTTATCTCCGATGAGGTGGTGGTATTTGACAACCTTAGCGGCAAACTGCATCTCATTGTCCACGCCGATCCAGCACAGGCCAATGCCCTGGCATCTGCCCAGCAGCGGCTTGATGAACTCATCAGCAAATTGCGCGGCCCGCTGCCTGCACAGCCGTCCCACCCGGCCCAGCAAATCAGTGAACAGGATTTTGTTTCCGGCTTTACTCAACAGGGTTTTGAAGAGGCTGTGCGCCGCAGCAAGGAATACATCGTCGCTGGCGATGTCATGCAGGTAGTGCTCTCGCAACGTCTGTCGATCCCGTTTACCGCGCCACCCCTGGATCTGTACCGTTCATTACGCAGCCTCAACCCATCGCCCTATATGTTTTTTCTCGACCTCAATGACTTTCATGTGGTCGGCTCTTCGCCGGAAATTCTTACCCGTTGCGAAGATGGCAAGGTCACAGTGCGGCCGATTGCCGGTACAAGACCACGCGGCAAAAACGAGACAGAAGACAAGGCGCTGGAGGCCGAGCTACTCGCCGATCCAAAAGAAATTGCCGAGCACCTGATGCTCATCGATCTCGGTCGCAACGATGTTGGTCATATCGCAAAGGCAGGTAGTGTCGAACTGACGGAAAAAATGGTCATCGAACGCTACTCGCATGTCATGCACATCGTCTCCAATGTAGAAGGCCGCTTGCGCGATGGTCTAAGCGCTATGGATGCACTGCGCGCAACCTTTCCTGCCGGCACGGTCTCCGGCGCACCCAAGGTGCGGGCAATGGAGATCATCGATGAGCTGGAGCCGGTTAAGCGCGGCATCTATGCCGGTGCCGTCGGCTATCTGGCCTGGAACGGTAATATGGACACTGCCATTGCCATCCGCACTGCCGTCATCAAGCAAGGCAGACTCCACATGCAGGCTGGCGCTGGCATCGTGCACGATTCTATTCCGCGCAATGAATGGGATGAAACCATCAATAAAAGCCGCGCCATCTTTCGTGCCGCCAGTCTTGCTGAAGCAGGCCTGGGGTAGGTTGTTCGCCAAGACACATCTGCACCTCGGTCTATACTGAAAAACGCTTGGACTTTG
>JBAYOW010000037.1:0-21301 GCA_041678005.1 Thiohalomonadaceae bacterium | reverse complement strand
TGGGATCACCAGATGAAACACGGTGTCGGTATTCTCCAGCGCCTTGACTGACAGGCCGTCGGGCAATGCCACGCCTTCCGCCTTTAATACCGCCACCGGGTCGGCCAGCAGCTTCTGCTTGAATCCTTCATCCGACCAGCACTTGGCGATAAGCTGGTTTATTTTCTTGCCTTGTTGTTCCTGATCCATGGTTTTTCCTTTTTTTGACGTGCCAAAGCGGCTCTTGAGCATTGCCGTTTTCCACCCGAGCCACGATGAGGTGAAAGCTGTTTCTGTTGCAAGAGTAACAAGCCGGGGAAGTTTGTTCCGCCTTTTGTTCCGCCTGGTTAAAATTAATTTTTGGCTACTGCATCAATTTGATGCTGCTCGTGATCTGTGTAATACGCTTCCGCTTACCTACTGTATTTCTTATAAAGCAATTTTTGTTTTCGTTGCCCCAAGCTCGAAGTTGTTTTGTGTTGCTTAAACCATCTGTCGTTCTGCCAGGCGCGCAAAGCTTCCATTCGCCGCCATCAAGTCGGTGAAGCGTCCGGTTTCGACGATGCGGCCGCCTTCAAACACATAGATCCGATCGGCGTTGACGATGGTGCTCAGGCGATGCGCCACCACCAGCCTGGTGACGCGCAGGCGATCCAGGCTTTCTGTTACCACGGCCTGGGTACGGTTATCCAGGGCGCTGGTTGCCTCGTCGAGCAGCAGGATTTTGGGACGACCGACGATCGCGCGTGCGATCATCAGGCGCTGCATCTGTCCGCCGGAGAGCGCGCCTCCACCTTCAAGGATAAAGGTCTGCATGCCCATTGGCATGGCACGAATATCGTCCGCCAGGCCGACCTGAGCAGCTGCTTCCCAAGCATCTTCCAGTGAGCAACCGCTGGTGCCGATAATGTTGTCAAGCAGGGATCGCGGCATCAGTTGGGCGTTCTGCATCACGACCCCCATCTGGCGACGTAGCGCGGGCGCATCCAGACTGGCGAGATTCTGGCCATCGAACAGGATGCCGCCGGCTTCCGGCTCCTCGAACCCGAGCAGCACGCGCAAGAGGGTCGATTTTCCGGAGCCTGACGGACCCACGAGTGCCACAAACTCGCCGGGGGCCACCTCCAGCGAAATGTCATCGAGGATCAGCGGCCCATCGGCATGATAGCGGAAGCTTAGATGCGAGATTTCGATGGCACCGGAGAGTTGGCCGGGATGGGTTTTTTCCTCGCTGATTTCAGGTATGGCTTCCAGCAAGGGGCGCGCGCGTTCCAGTTGTGGCTGAATGGCGAGTAATTCGGTGCCCACCTGCAACATCATGGTCAGGCCGGCCGAAAAGCGCTGGAAGGCCACTAACAGCGCAGCGAAGGCGCCAATGGCGATCAAATTCGGATTCTCCCTGGTCTTGCCGATGACTAGCACAAATAAAAGCAGGCCACTCAGGGTCAATACGCCATTGAGTGCGGTCTGCCAGGCCATAAGTCGTTGCGAGGCCAGATGGTGACGCCGTCCCTTGGCGAACATTGTGGCCCAGCGGGCGAAGGCGCGATCCTCTGCCGCTGCCAGGCGAATCTTGGCCACACCCAGAATCAGTTGCAGCAGGGTGTTGTTGAGCTTGCCGCTGATGTTGGCCAATGGTCGTTCCTGCAACAGGCGAAGATAGCTGATCAGAAAGCTGAGCAGCAGATAAATTACGGTGAGCAGGCTGACCCAGAGCGCGAGACGAGTATCGTAATAGAACATCAATACAAAACTGAACAAGCCAAACAGACCTGCCAGAATGGTGTTGATGCTGCTGCTTGAAACCAGACTCTGAATCTGTGTGATCGCCATCAGGCGGGTGGCCAGGTCACCGGACGAATAGTTCTGGAAGAAAGCCATTGGCAGTCGTATCACCCGGTCCATCAAGCCGGACTGCACGGCACGCCCCATGCGACTCTCGGCGCGGGCGAAGGCGATGGTGCCGATATAACTGCTCACAAAGGCGGTGCCGCCAAGTACAGCGAGCACGATGCCCAACTCGATCAGATGGGTGATTTCATGATTGGGGATCACGCTATCGATCATATAAGCGGCCGCCACCGGGGTCACGATGCCGATCAGCCCGCCAATCGCCCCGGCCAACAGCATCGGCACGAGATCACGCCAGCCACGTTGCAGGGCAAAGGTAAATAAATCGCGAAAGTCGATGGCTCGAAAAGGCAGCGGGGCGCTGAGTTCGTAGGCGCTTGGTGCAAGTCGTGCGCGCGCTGCGGCAGAGGCCCGCAGATCGACGGCTTCATCCGCGACCGGGTCGATCAGTTGTGAGTGCCCCTTGCCATCACAACGCAAGACCAATGGCTGGCCGCTTTCCCGGTCGAAGGCCAGCAAGGTACCAAAATCCTGCTGCCACCAGCCCTCGCGCAGACTGACTTCACGCAGCCGCACGCCACTCACTTGGGTGATTCTTTCCAGTTCGGGGACTTGATCGTTTTCCTGGCTGGCTGGTAGACGAACCTCAAATCCCTCGTCCCGGCCAATCAGGCGCAAGGCGCTGATTAGCGGTGTATCCCCCTTGACCGTTTCGAGCAAGGTGTGATGCGGCGGTTCGATCACTGTCATCAACGCCTTGAAGGCCTGATCACGATCTGCCTCGGTACTGGCTCGACGGGCTTTCAGCCGGTTGAATTCATCGACGTTGGCCAATCGCAGGCTCATGTCGGCGGTTTCGAACAAGATGCGATGCAGCGTATTTACACCGGCCCACGCATCGCCATCGCGCAACGCGGATGCAGTGGAGCGTGATTGCAGGCGCAGCTCGCAGTTGGTCAGCAACCAGGATTCCGGTGCCAAAGGAAAGCTCAGCTCGCTTTCATCGGCTGGGAAATCCTGTATATCGATAAAGATCGCCGACTCGGGTGTCAGCCGCACCCATGCTATGTCACGCTGGCCGCTACAACGTCGCTGCGCTGGCACGACGAGCGATTCGTCAATGCCGATGCCGAAGCCAATTGCCGGGCGGGGCGATGCCCAGCGCGCCATCCCGGCACTCAAGGCACGCAGCCAGAGATCCAGCGCCGCCGCCAGGGCGGGTATCACGTCATCGGCGAGCGATTCTGCGACCAGGGCGGAAAATTTCAGTTCCTGCAAAAGACTGTCGGCATAGGGCACCGCCAGCAACACAAAATCCGCATCCTCTTCGGCGGGAATGCTTAACAACAATCCACCGGCGACCACGCTGGCGAGATGGTGACGGGAGCTCTCCTGACGGTGTTCGTTCAGGCTGACCAAAAACAGTTCGACCTGACCTTCGCAGACCAGCCAGGCGGTCGCCGGATCATTCAGACGGATCGGCTGATTGCCGCCACGGCGGTGCAATTGACTCTGCGCCAGCAGCCGCTCGGGCCAGGCGGGCGCTGTGGCCGAATGGATTGAAGCGACCGAACTCATGTCTCGATCAACTCGCGGTAGGGGCCATCCACTGCCAGCAGTGAAGCATGGCTGCCGCGCTGCAGGATCTGTCCCTGGTGCATGACGATGATCTCGTCACAATCGCGGATAGTACTCAGGCGATGGGCAATGATCAGGATGGTGCAGCCACGGCGACGCAGGTTTTTCATGATGGCTTCCTCAGTGACCGTATCCAGGGCGCTGGTGGCTTCATCGAGCACCAGCAGGCTGGGGTTGCCAGCCAGGGCGCGGGCGATTTCAAGGCGCTGACGCTGCCCACCGCTGAAGTTGCGGCCATTTTCATCGACCGGACCCGCATAGCCGCCACGCCTGCTTAGAATCAGGTCATGAATCATCGCGTCCTTGGCGGCTGCTACCAGATATTCCTGGGGCAAGGTATCGTCCCACAGGCTGATGTTGTCGCGCACGCTGCCTTCAAACAGGATGATTTCCTGATCGACGACAGCGAGTGAATTGCGCAGGATGTCGCGTGGCACAGCGTCAAATGGCACGCCATCAAAGCTGATCTGCCCTGCTTGCGGCTCCAGCAGACCGGTCAGCAACTTGCCGACTGTGGACTTGCCACTGCCTGAGCCACCGATCAGTGCAACCCGACTACCGGGGGTCATTTCCAGCGAGAAATCGCGGATCAACGGGGCTTCAAGTGGCGCATAGCCAAACGTCAGACCCTCGATGCGCACCTGTCCGCCAAGTCGGCGCAAGGGGGCGGTCAGTGCTTGCCGTGGCTGCTCGTTCGTCCCATCCGTGGGTTGCGCTGTCTGGCTGAACTCCCGTGCAGGCGGAAAACGCAAGGTGTCGCCGATCTGCGTGAGATTGCCCTTGGTCTGCTGCAGTGCGCTGGCCAGATGGACCAGGACGGCGACGGGCTGATTGAGCAGGATGGTAATGGTTGAAAAAGCCAGCAGCATGCCGATGGAAAAACGATCGGTCATGGTGTAGTAACCGCCAATCACCAATACGGTGGCGTTGATAAGGCTGGCCAGGCCGACCTGCAATGCGCCAATCAGCGCCTCGCGCCCGGCAATGCTTTGCTGGGCATTGATAAAGAGCGCCTGCAACCCCGCCCACTGGGAGAAGAAGAAGCCATCCGTACCGGTCGATTTCAAGGTTTCCATCATGCGTAGCCCTTGCATGGCCTTGCCATTCATTTTCACGGTCTGCATGGCGACTTTTTCTGAAGCCTCCCCCATGCGCTTGCGCAGGAAATGAAACAGCACCGCATTACCCAATATCATGCCCAGACACAGCAGGGTGAGCGAGACGCTGTATTGCAACATCAGCAGCGTCATCAGCAGCAATAGTGAAAGATTCACCAGCGCCAGCGACAGGCCATGGGTCAGCATCACCGCCAGCTGGTCGGCGAGCGCAACCCGGCTGCTGATCATGCCTGCGTAGCGTTGTGTAAAAAACAGCACGGGCAGTCGTAATATCTGCCAGACCATGCGGCTGGACAGCACAATCGAAAGTTTGAGGCCGATCGCCGCCATCAGTCGTTCATGCAGCCAGGACAAAAAGGCAATCACCGGCACGATCAAGCCCACCACCAGCGCCAGGGGATACACCCATTCGTCCAGCCGCTCGATCAAAATGCGATCGACATAAACACGCTGGAATCCGGGCAGCAACAGGTTGAATACTGCGAGCAGGGCACCGGCCAGTGCCAGTAGCATCAGGGGCCGGGTGGATTCGCGCGCCATTGCCAAAAGACTGGGGAGGATGGCCGGTTCTTTACCGCCTTTTTCAAAGGCCTCGGTCGGTTCGAACACCAGCACGATGCCGGAGAACATCCCGTCAAATTCTTCATATGCCACGGTGCGCCGGCCATCCGCCGGATCATTGATCTGGATGCCGCGCGCCGTGGCGCCCTCAAAGACGACGAAGTGCGACATGTTGACGAACAAAATCGCTGGTGCCGCCAGCGTCTTCAATTTGGCGGGCTCCATGCGCTTGCCCTGCGCCTTAAGGCCTTGCGCACGTGCTGCCTTGACGATGTTGATTGCCTTGCTGCCATCGCGCGACACGCCGCAAAGTACGCGCAATTCTTCCAGTGGCACCCAGCGCTCATAATAGGCCAGCACCATGGCGAGGCAGGCAGCACCACACTCAAGCGCCTCCATCTGCAGAATCGTTGGGGTACGCACTACCCTGGGGGCGCTTTTATCTGAAAACCAACTCATAGAGCCTTGAACCAGCCCAGTACATGATCCATGGCGGGAAAGACGAGGCTAATGATGTGCACCCGCCCGACGACAACTTCAGTTCTGGCCAGCGTACCGGGTTCGAGTTGAAGATCTGGTCCTTTGCCCGAGGTCCAGGCATAGCCGCTGGTGGTCGAGCTGTCCAGTTGCAGTTTGATTTCTACCTCAAAGGGAGCACCTGCCTTGAAAATCTCCTCTACCTGGGCGGCATTCTTGAGACGACGCATAAGCCCTTCCCGGGTCGCTGGCAGTTCAGACACTCTTACCACCTGGCCACGCACATAGCCTTCGAGTTCAACCTTGACGGTCGAGGGCGTCACCAAAGCAGGCATGCCTTCCTTGATTTTCTTGCCCTCGGACGCTGGCAAGTAGGCGATGGCAGTGAGTCCGTTCTCCCCGACATTGTCGGCCAGCAAACGGGCGATCACCTGTCCGGCAACCACCGGATCATTGACATCAACTGCGAGCTCGGCAACGGTACCGGCACTGTCTGCCACCGCAAGACGATCACGCTCATAGCCACTCCGCAGATTGTCGGCTCGTCGGCTGGCATTCTCCACATTAAGACGCAGGCTGGTAAGTTCCTGATGGCGCCTGCTGGCTTCCTGTTCCAGTGTCAGCGAGAGCTCGAACAGTCGATTTTTTGTAATGGCAATTTCATTGCTGACCTGCGCCAACTGGGCTTCGGTTTCGAATAAATTCACCGCAGTAATTATGCCCTTGGCGCGCAAAGTGGCCTCGCTTTCGCGCCGTTGCGCAAGTGCTTGCCGCTGCTCTTCCAGGCTGATCAGGCGATCTTTCTGAGCCTGCCGCATCTGCTCTATCAATTCGGCTTGCATCCGATCCTGGATGGAAATTTCTGCTTGTAATGTCCGATGCTGATTCTCCAGCGCATGGGCCTCTTCTATGGCAGCCAGCATTCCATCCTTGCGTTCGGGGTGACGGATGCGTGCCACGATCTGGCCCACCACGACCTGGTCGCCCGCCTTAACCAATAATTGATCGACATGCCCGGTATCCTGTGCCGTAATCGCCGCCACACCAGAGGAAGAGAGCAGCACCCCCGGCCCGCTGGCCTTGATGGGGGCCGTGGACAACACGCTCCAGATCAATCCCGCCAACATGATCAGCAGAATCAGCAAGAACCCCAACACATGCCGCGGCCTCACCACGCGCAAGGTTTGGTCCAGCTGGTCAGGATTGGTGACTTTGGCCAGGGCTTGCTGGCGAAACAGTGGATTCATGATGCTGGTGCCTGACCAAGATATTCAATGGCCATTATTGTAATGTCATCAGATTGTGGTGCCGAGCCTGCAAATTCCTTGATGTTGACGACAGTGCCCTTGATGATGTCGGCAATGGCCTGGTGTTGCAAGGCGGCGCTGACGGTCAGCAGCCGTTCCTCAGCGTAGAGTTCGTCTTGCAGATTCATCGCCTCGGTGACGCCATCAGTGTACAAGAGCAGGCGATCACCAGGTGCCATCACCATGGATTCAGACCGATAGGGAAAGTCTGCCATGGCGCCGATCACTAATTGGCAGCTCTTCGGCAAGTAGCGGGGTGCGCCCTGGCGCGGGATCAGCACCGGCGGATTGTGGCCGGCATTGGTATAAATCAATTCACCGTCGCGCAAATCGAGCACTGCGCAAAACACAGTGACAAACATGCTTTGGTCGTTGTCCTGGGCGATCTGGTTATTGACCCGTGCCAAAATATCGGCTGGGCTCAGTCCCATCCTGGCAGTTGCCTTGATCAGAGTTTTGGTGACCGCCATGAACAGCGAGGCGGGCACGCCCTTGCCAGAGACATCGGCGATGACCAGGCAGAGGTGGTTTTCATCGAGATGAAAGAAATCGTAGAAATCACCGCCCACTTCCTTGGCCGGTTCGATTACGGCAAAGAGATTGAATTCTTCACAATTAGGGAATGGCGGCAGCATTTTCGGCAGGATCGACATTTGAATGTCGTGCGCGATGCTCAGCTCACCCTCGATGCGCTCCTTGGCGGAGGTGGTCGCTACCAGTTCGCGAATGTATTTCTGCAAGTCGCGGCTCATCGCTGCGAAAGCCCGGCTCAGATCGCCGACTTCATCGCGCGCCGTCTGGGCAGGCAATAGCACATCAAAGTCACCGCCACTCATGCGCCCGGTCGCTACCGCCAACAGGCGTAACGGCTGCGTGATCGAGCGGGATATCAGCACGACAACGAGCGCGATCAGCAGCATGCCCAGTAAGCCAATCGTGGCAACTGTGAAGGTCAGCTCGCGAACCCCGGCAAATAGCTCGTCCTCTGGAAAGATGATGGCCAGTGACCAGCCTGCCGCAGGAATGGGGCCGTAGGATAGCCGTGCAGGCGCAGCAGTAAAGTCCCGATAGGTTACAAAACCGCTTTCACCACGCAGCATGCTCCGACCGACATCGCGCATGGCTCTATCATCGGCCGCAGCGGCCAGAGTGAAGATCGTCTCGTTCATGATGTAGTCGCTGACCGGATGCGTCACGATCGCCCCATTGCGCGACAGGAGAAATGCGTAACCGGTATCCAGCACCTTGATCGCGCCGATCGTTTGCGTCAACCAATCAAGGGAGATATCAGCCGTGACGATCCCCATAATGCGGCGATCTTTTCCGGTTCCTGCGTAAAATGGAGCTGAGTATGTCGCCATCAGGCTATTGCCCGCCCCTTCATCGTAATAAGGTTCGCTCCACTCGGCATGTCCCAGTTCACGTGGGATCTGGTACCAGTCCTGGAGCAGGTAGTCATACGAGTCTTCCAGCTGGATGGCTTTGATATCCGCCCCATCGCGATAAAGATAAGGGGCGTAGCGCCGCTGCGATCCGCTCAGCGCAGCAGGCTCGAAGGCAATGGTGGAGCCGTAGATTTCCGGGGTATTTTCCAGTGCACGGCGTAACATCATGAGCAATTCCCGATCACTGATTTGATTATTTTCCAGCTGACGCACCATGGTCTCGACAACTCTGGCAGCTGTTCCCAGCACGGTTTCCACACGATTGGACGATGCCAGTGCCAGGTTATGCGCACTGCCAGCAACTTCCTTCTCAAGTAGCGCCAGCGAACGCATATGGTTAAAGCCGAGCATAGCGGTGAAAATGACCGAGATACTCAGGCCGACCACCAGGATCAAGCGTGCGGCAATTGTTCTAGGGAAGTGCACGCTGTGACCTCACGAAAATATCGTAATCGGTAAGCACGTTTATCAGGCCCCTTCTGCGTAGTTCCTGCGAGACCAGCTGATAATTTTTTTTGGACAATTCACCGATAATTCCCTGGCCGTCTGTTGGCCGCACCAGATTCTGCATACGGTCCAGCATCCAGCGCTGGTGCATGCGGTTAGCAGGGAGGCCCGCTTTCTTGATGATGCGTAGCATCACATCGATTGTTTCCTCGGGATGGGCAAAGGCGTATTCCCATCCCTCCAGCGATGCCCGTACAAAGGCATCCACCAGTTGCGGGTCGCGTTCTATAGTTTTTTGCAGCGTATATAAACCGTCTTCCGGGTAATTTGCGCCATGATCCTTGAGATGAAACACAGTCAGTTCGTCTTCATTCACCCCGGTATTCAGAATGGTGTGATATTCGTTGTACCACATAGCCGAAGTGGCCATGACGCCACCGCGCAAAAAGAGATTGACCGTCGCAGACTGCTGCACGGGCTTCACCTGGATATGCTGTTGGTCGAATACGCTACGCGAAGGAATGTCGAAATCCCCACCCCATAGGCCGACCTTTTTTCCATCCAGATCGGCCAGTGTGCGGATGCCCGAGTTTTTGTGCGCCACCAGCAGCATCGATGACTGTTGCACCACCTGACCAATATGAACCAGGGGCAGGCCCTGATCGCGCCGTTGCAGAGCGGTCGTCAGCCACATGACTGCAAAATCTGCGCGGCCATCACGCAAATACTCAGCCGGGCTGTGTTCAGGCCCACCGTTAATGATGCTCAGGTCGATGCCATGTTTAAGATAGATGCCCTGCTCGGCGGCCATGTAGTAACCGGCAAATTGGGCCTGCGGCAGCCACAGTGGAATGAAAGCGGCTTTTTTGATCGGCTCCGCAAAACTTGCTGTCATTGAAAGCAGAAAAAACAGGCAGCAGGAAATCCAGCGGATCATTAGAAATAAAAAGTGCAGCATTAGCGCTTCAAGGTGAGGCGGACGATATTACGCCCATCTTGCCGGAAATAATCGAGCTGGTCTACGACCTTACGGACGAGAAACAATCCCAGGCCGCCAATATTGCGTGTTTCGATGTCGGCCTTCAGATCGGGCTCGGCGACCGAGGTGATATCGAAGGCTTGTCCCTCGTCGCTCACCTCGGCGATGAAATGCTCGCCCTCGTCTCGACAGGTCAACGTGACCGGGCCCTGGCCTGCCGGATACGCATAGGAGCAAATGTTGACGAAAATCTCTTCCAGCGCCATGGTAAGCATGCCAATACGCCGTGGCTCCAGCCCAAACTGCGTAGCGCACCCGGCCAGATATTCCTGCAAGGCTTCCAGGTTAGCCAGTTCTGCTGCAAGCGTAAGCGAGCCCAACTCCCTGGACGTAGTCACGAGTAAAGCCTCACAGAGCCGCCAGTGCAGCCTCAAGTGAAGGGTGAATACTCAGGATCGAACTGAAACCGGTCATCTCGAAAACCTCCAGCACATTGTCTTGCAGGTTGGCAAACATTATGTCACCGCCTTTGGGCTTGAGCTGTTTTGCCGTCGATAGCAGCACGCGTAGTCCTGCGCTGCTGATGTAGCTGAGATTGGCGAAGTCAACGACAAAGCGCGTTTTGCCGTCGGCGATGAGCTCGCTGACAGCTTTCTCATAATCACTCGCTGACACGGCATCAAGCTTGCCCACTACCGATACCACCAGCGCCTGCCCTGAATCTGTTACCTGAATTTCCATTGCCACTCCCGTAACTATAAAACTTCAATATCCGCAGCGGGTGCAAGATTGCAACTCCCTGGGCTGCATCTTACGCCAGGCTATAGTGCTGCTTGTCGCCCCGCCAGCGCCGACTTTTATTTGCGCCTGCATATTCATTTCGGCTTGGCTCAAAACTCCCTGATCAGACCTATCGTCGTCATGCTTTGCTTCACTCGGGACGTAACCGATTCCACCTGCATGCCATTGACTGCACTATAGGTGTTGAAATCGTGGTTTTTGTACCAGGTGTGCCGATACCCGGCTCGCATAGACCAGCGTTCGTCCAGGGCGAGGCTCATGCCGAGTCCAACGACGATGCCTGGCCGCCATTTCTCGATGTTGTACTGGCTGGTTGTCACTGTTGACTTACGCTCACGGATTTTCCCCAGCGCCAGGCCTGCTTCGGCAAATGCAGCGAAATTCTTCGTGAAGTGAAATGAGGGCAGCAGTGAAATGGCCACATTCACGGGTATGTCATAACGAAATGAGGCAGGTTCTGGCAAGGTCATTTTCCACGTAGTGTCGCTCACCGACAGGCGACCCTGTACGTCTAGCGAGAAATCCTTTGTGGTTTTCCAGTGGTATCCGCCTATTACACCAATGGAAGAGCCATGAGCCTGATTGTCAAAAGTTTGATTGGGTTTGCCGCTGACAAAGCTGTATTCAGGCCTGGAAGATAAATGCTCGTGTCCAGCTTCCACACCCAGGTAATACCGGGCCGCAACTCCTTGTGATGCCACCATGCCCAAGGCGGTTACAACACCGCATATCCACCGCCGATAATTCAACATAACACTCATCCCCCCTGATAATTTTTGCGGCTTAAATACTATCGAAATCGCATGCTGGCTAGACAATACAACTATTTGCTCGGCAGCTTCAGGTCAAGCCATAGCAACGCTTGCCTGCCTGCGCCGACTTTAGGCGCTTGGGCCAATATCGTCAAATATAAAGACAGCCAAATCCTGTGCCGTCAGTTAGCCCAGCCAACACCTCCACCGTGATGTTGGATACCAACACCGGTGGGCGAAGCTAAACTAAGCAGCATTATTTTTAGCGGCATGCACCTTGACACCGTTGGGTTTGATAAAACCTTTCACTGCGAGCGTTACTGCGGATCAGCGATCAACTGCTGCTTGAAGCTCGTACTGACTTGGTATTTGCAGATGAAATATTGCTTGAGGCAGCTTTTCATCCTGGCACTCAATGACTGGATTTTTACGGTGCTGGCGTTTGGGTGACGTAAAACTCGAAGTGTCCACTGGGCCCGCAATATCCTGGCCTGGTCGGCTTATGGTAGTGGCATGCATATTTTGTGGGCATGGTGTAACTCAGCAGCTTAATCCTCGACCAGGCGGAGTGAGAGCCGGTTGGCGCTTGTGTCGGTGTGGTAATCGATGCTTTCTGCCAGATTGGTGATGATGGTCAGGCCAAGGTCGTCGGGCAGCATGGCGCTGTCCAGCGGGTGGGGTGCATCGCCTGGAGATTCTAGTGTCAATTCAAGGTGCCCGGTTTTCTCGGCGTAACCGAGGGTCAACTCCAGCGGCGTGGTCGCCAGGCGCGGCCGATAGATCGACAACAACTCCTCAACCAGCAGCAGTAGACGTTGGCGGGTCTTTTTCGTCAGGATCTGCTTTTCGCAGAACTGCTCGATTTCGGCATTGATGGCATAGAGATCGAAATCCGGGCTCTCGATACGCAGGTAAACGCTGCGAATGCGGTGGATGAAGGCGCGGGTTTTTTCGCGTTGCGGCTGCTCGAAAATTTGCTCCGGCGTGCCCTGCTCGTAGATGATGCCCTCGTCCATGTAGAACACGCGATTCGATACATCGCGGGCAAAATCCATCTCATGGGTGACGACCAGCATGGTCAGCCCTTCTTTTGTCAGCCGCCGCATAACAGCCAGCACTTCGCTGATCATGGTGGGATCGAGCGCCGAGGTCGGTTCGTCAAAGAGGATGATTTCCGGATCCATCGCCAGGCAGCGGGCAATCGCTACGCGCTGTTTCTGACCGCCGGATAATTCATCGGGGAAACTGTCGACTTTTTCCGCCAGCCCAACCAGCTTGAGCAGTTCGAGCGCCTTGCTTTCGGCCTCTGAGCGAAGGCTGCCGAGCAGCTTGATCGGCCCCAGCGTCAGGTTGTCCAGTATCGAGAGGTGGGCGAAGAGATTGAAGGACTGAAACACCATGCCCATTTTGCGGCGCAATTTTGGCACGTTGGTGGCCGGGTCGAGGAGATTGGCCCCATCGATCTCGATTTTACCGCCACTGGGTTGATCGAGCAGATTGAGGCAGCGCAGGAACGTACTCTTGCCGGTGCCCGAAGGCCCGATGATCGATATCACCTCGCCCTTGGCAATTTCAGCAGAGACGTCTTTGAGCACCGTCAGGTTACCGAATTTTTTTGAGAGATGTTCGACCTTGATCATGATCGACCTGCCTTGCGTCCGTACTTCGGATCGGTAACACGTTCGAGGTATTCAAGAGATTGCAGCAGCAGCCAGGAGATCAGGAAGTAAAGAATGGCGACCATCACCAGGGGGAAAAAGGCGTCGAAGGTGCGGCTGCGGATGATGTCACTGGCCTTGGTCAGATCCTGCACAGCGATGTAGCCGACGATCGAGGTCATCTTGACCAGGGAAAGGAACTCGCCCTTGAACACCGACAATATCCGGTTAATCGTCTGCGGCAGGATAATGTGGCGGAAGGCAGAGAGGCGGGGGAAGCCCAGTGCGATGGCCGCCTCCATTTGGCCCTTGTCGATACCCTGGATACCCGTGCGGAATATCTCAGCGGTATAGGCACAAAAATTCATGGCGAAAGCGATGATGGCGACAAGCACCGGATCGATGTTGATCGAGGCGAACACCACATAGAAAATCAGCATCAGCAGCACGAGGACCGGCGTGCCGCGCAGCACGGCGATGTAGGTGCGGGCGGGCAAATTAAGCAGCCGCCGCTTTGACATGTTCATGAAGCAAATCACGCCGCCGAGCAGCGTGCCGAACAGGGTCGAGAACACGGAAATGGTCACCGTGGTTTTTAAGCCGGCCCAGATCAGCAGATAACGGCCTTCAAGAATGATGTTGCTGTGAAAGCTGTCGGCAACGCCGCGCAGCCAGGCGGACACCCCGCCGCTTTTGGTAACGGCAGCGGGACGTGTCACCCGTACCAGGGCGCTGATATCGTTACTGAGGTAGGGCATCGAGTAGCGGATCAGCTTCTTGCGCTCTTCCGTAACATTGATGCTAGCCAGTGCGAAGTCGATTTTTTCGACTGCAGCGCAGGGATCAGGGCTTCAAAGTTGTAATCCATGATCTCGATGCGCTTGTCAAGACGCTGACCGATCAGGTAGGCCAGCTCGATGTCCAGCCCGAGCAATGTGCCGTGGGTATGGAAGGCGTAGGGTTCGTTTAGGGCGTTGGTTCCCATGCGTAGCACGCCGCTTTGACCGGCGTTGATGTAGCCCGGCATCTCTGGTGTCGTGGTGTAGGCGCTGGCGACCCATTTGGCATAGAGGCGCTGCAGTTCGCCTTCCTGTTTGAGGGCGGCAAGGACGCCATCGATTTCTGCCTGCAGCGCTGCATTGTCTTTACTCATTGCCACGGCGACATCGAGGCTGGCGATTGGCGGCTCGACAATGTGGAACTGCGGATTTTTTGCAACCAGCCCGATCATCACGCTTTTGTCGAAGACAAAGGCATCGACCTTGCCCATGTCGACCGCCAACGCAGCATCCGGGGTTGTCGTCATATCTACAAATTGCGCGCCGGGAAAATGCTTGCGTGCTGCAAAATCGCCGCTCGAGCCGGTCAGGACGGCAATGCGTTTGCCGTCAAGGTCTTGCAGACGGGGCGGCGTCTCCTGCTGCGCCACGCTGCTGCCTGTCGCAAACAGCAGACAGGCGACGAGTAATTGACAGAGATTTTTCATTCCAGACCGACCCCCAGGTTCAAAGCTTGGCTTGCCCAAGCAGTGCAGTAATTCCGCCGGTCGGTATCGCAAAGGATTTCCCGGTAAATTGCAAGCTGGATATTCCACTATTCGCAGGCGCAACCATTTGGCCATAATTGGAATAATACCCCAACCGTAGTTAGACCATCCATCTCCATTAGCATTGCCGGAAACCACGCAGGGCTGATTCGCTGCCCACCTTGTTTCACTTGAGCCTCACAAGATATTCGCACATAAAAAGGTTCGCTGGTTGAATCCTGGGTGCGCAGACAGCTACTCTTGGCGGATGAATTTTATTTTGCGTATTGTTTTTGCTTTGCTGCTCCTGTCCGGGCCTGCGCTGGCGACGGTGGCTGAGCGTGATCTGGCCACGGCGAGTGAGCAGCAACATTATCGTATTTCCTATCGGGGCGTGTTTACCGCTTATATCTGGAAGGACCTGGCAGATATGGGTTTGTATACCTTTGCCGAATCAGAGCCATTCAATGGTGTACCAGTTTGTCGTCTTAGTATGACGATAGATACGCGTAATTATGGTTTTGCTGAATTTTCCTATCCCGTGCGCTTGCGCTATGACGCACTCCATGCCGCTGATCTGTCACGTACATACCTGGTCAGTGATCACGACGAAGGCGTAGAGAATGTTCATAACATTTACTGGTTCGACTGGACGGAAAAATCTTTACGCAGTTATCGCAAGCGGCAGTATCTGCTGGTGAATCCACATAAGGTTGGCAGCAGTTTTTTTTGGGAAAAGGATGAGTATGCATGGGAGCAGTCCGGCGAAGAGTCGCTACCTGAATTTCTGCAGGACTATCCCCGTGTTGGTGATGATTTGAGTTATTTGATTCATGCCAAAACTACAGCGATAAGTGAGCCTGCAGGTGTAGATGTCTTGACCATGCTGTATGCCTTGCGTGCTTATGACTACGCGCAGAGCCTGCCAGATCCACTTGCCGTTATACACAAAAACAAGCTCGGTTATTATCAGCTGAAGTTGATGGGCAAAGAGTCTGTGCAGCTCGCAGGCCAGCGCCAGCAGGCGCTACATGTACGGATCAAAAAGGAAGACAACCGGCCAGGATCCATGGGGCAGTTGGATGTCTGGTTGAGTGATGATGAGCATCACCATATCCTGCGCCTGGAAGTGGCGGCAAGGGTCGGTCTGATTCGTGTTGAGATGACAGGTAGACAAGGTGGGGCAATGCCGGGCAGTTGCGCTGCCACAAAAAATGCACAGCAGCGGGTAGAGCCTTAGCCCACTAGTCCTTTTCGCCTCGCGCCCAGAACAGTCGGTTGGGCAGGTGCTGGCCAGAGCCTATGCGATAGGCATTTTGCAGACTTTCCCAGGTGTATTCCTGTGCTTCTAAAACTACTTGAAAGTGATCAAGACCGTGGGCAAGCAGGCCAGCGATACTGGCCGCCAGCGTACAGCCCGAGCCGTGGTAGCTATAGGGCAGACGCTCCCAGGAAAAGGTTTCCAACCTGGCGTTCTCGCCATAGAGGATATTGTCCACCATGACTGTATCTTCATGTGTGCCGGTGATCAGGACTCGTTCACAACCCAGACCTAGCAGGGCGCGACCACAATCGTCGAGGCTGTCGGCTTCCGGCACCAGGCGACGTGCTTCCTCGCTGTTGGGCGTCAGCACCGTGGTCTGCGGTAGTAGCAATTTAATCAGGGCATCGATCAGCTCATCAGTGGCCAACTGATGGCCACCACCGGCGCGCAATACAGTATCGGTGACGACGGGAATAGCTGGGTGTTCCAGCAATATTTGATGGATGGCATTGATATTCTCCACGCTACCCAGCATTCCTAACTTGAAACAGGCCACTGGCATATCCGCCAGCACTGCCCGCGCCTGCTCTATCACCAGTCTGGGCGAGACCGACTCGAAGTGGCTGATGTTGTGTGTATCCTGCACCGTGATGGCGGTGACTATCGGCGCGGCCTGACAGCCCATCGAGGCGATGGCCTCGATGTCGGCCTGGATGCCTGCCCCGCCGGTTGGATCATTGCCGGCAAAGGTCATTACTACGGGGATGTCGGACTGGCTCATGTTACAAATTACCGGCTTGATGAGCGATGAAGGCGGTCTTGGCTGAAAGCTCCAGTGAGCAAGTCCATTTATAGGCCAGGTTGAGGCTTGCGGCACAGGCATAGACGCCGTGACCACGCACCACGGTAATGGGATATGTGGCCAGCATTTCGGCTACCTTGCCGGGTGCCTCAGCAACGTATTGTTCGTAAGGGATACTTATCACTGGCACACGCGGAAAATAAAGCTGTCCCTCAAAATCCTGTGGTAAAAAATCCTCGCCATGCATGGTCATGGCAACGGTATAGGCGCCGTGGCTGTGCAACACGGCACGTGCCTTGGGGTTGCGTTGATAGACCTGCAGATGCAAGGGGCCGTCGAGTGACGCGCCTTCACCACAACCGCTATCGATCTGACAGTTAATCAGTTGCCCGGCCTTCAGCAGGTCGGCACAACAGCCGGATGGCGTGACCCACACGTTATTGCCCTCGCGGATCGAGGCATTACCGCTATGGGAATCATTGATACCGTATTGGCGTAGCCAGCGGTAATGACGTACCAGATCTTCTTGTATGCTCAGCATTATCTCTCCGCAACAAATCTCTCAAGTCACCTGCTGAAAGACAATTTTCCCGGCAAGCAAGGTGTGACTGACCTGGCCTTTCATCTCCCAGCCGAGTAAGGGCGTATTCTTGCCACGACTACGCAATGTCTGAGCGCTGACCGTCCAGTATTTATGCGGATCGACGATGCAAATATCTGCCATTGCGCCCAGGCTCAGGGTACCTGCATCAAGGCCCAGGATCTTTGCAGGCTGCGAGCTCACGGCAGCGACAGCTTGCGCCAATGTGAGCAGGCTTTCATCGACCAGCCGCAGAGTGAGTGGCAACAGGGTTTCCAGTGCCGAGATGCCAGGTTCAGTAGTGGGGAATGGTGCCAGCTTGGCATCGGCATCATGTGGCTGATGATCGGAACAAATGGCGTTGATGTTGCCATCGGCCAAGGCCTTGCGCAGGCCGTCGCGATCGCGTTGGCTGCGTAATGGTGGCCGCACATGGCAGAGGCTATTGAATTGGCCGACATCGATCTCGGTCAGATAGAGTTGATGGGCGCAGACATCGGCAGTGACAGTGATGCCGCGTTGTTGCGCGGCGACAATCAGCTCCACCGCCCGCGCCGAGGAGAGCTGGCAGAAATGGGCGCGTACGCCGGTTTGTTCAATCAACATCAGATCACGTCCAACAGCGATCACCTCGGCGCAGCTTGGTATGCCGGGCAGACCAAGTCGCGCGGCCACCACGCCCTCATGCACGCAACCAGTAGCGCCTAGCCATGGATCTTCGGCGTATAGCATGACCGGAATATCCAGGCCGGCAGCATATTCCAGCGCGCGCCTAAGCACCAGGGTATTGCCCATCGGTACTTTGCCATTGCTCATGGCGACGCATCCTGCCTGGCGCAGGGCGTGCATCTCACTTAACTGATCACCGGCCAGTCCTTGCGTGAGAGCCGCCAGGGGATGGACACGCGTCATGCCTGCGTTGCTGGCCGTGCTGTGGATAAGCTCGACGATGGCTGGCGTGTCGATCACCGGCTGGGTATCGGGGCCGCAGCAGAGTGTGGTGACGCCAGCGGCGGCGGCGGCGCGGGTTTCACTGGCGATGCTGGCCTTGTGTTTTTCGCCTGGCTCGCGCAGTTGAGCGTGTAAGTCCACCAGGCCAGGCAAGACCCACAGGCCTTGTGCATCGATCTCCTGACTGACGACAAAATCCGCTGGGGCATTGCCTATGGCGACTATCCTGCCTGCGGCAAGATAGAGATCAGCAATTTCATCACGGCCATTGGCCGGATCGATGAGGCGGCCATGGCGGATGACGGTGTGACTGCCGGTCATTGCGTTTGCCTCACTCATGCCGACTCTCCTTCCGCCGCACGCCCCAGACACATGGCCATCACAGCCATGCGCACGGCAATGCCATTGCTCACCTGCTCAAGGATGACGGACTGTTTACCGTCGGCCACGGCAGAATCCATCTCTATGCCGCGATTGATGGGGCCAGGATGCATGACTATGGCATCGGCCTTTGCCAGGCCGAGCATTTCTTCATTGAGGCCATAAAGCTGAAAATATTCGCTGCCGCTGGGGATCAGGGCGCCACGCATACGCTCACGCTGCAGGCGCAACATGATCACCACATCGACATCGGCGAGGCCGCGCGCCATATCATGATAGACGTGCACGCCCAGGGCATGGGCAGCGGCCGGCACCAGGGTCTTGGGCGCAATCACGCGTAGTTCCCCCACGCCCAGAATGTTGAGCGCATGAATTTGTGAACGCGCCACGCGGGAGTGCATCACATCGCCAATAATGGCGACACGCAGGCGGTTAAAATCAGCACCCTTGTGACGGCGAATAGTGAACATGTCCAGCATGCCCTGGGTTGGATGGGCATGACTGCCATCACCGGCATTGATCACCGAGACATGTGGCGCAACATGACGGGCAATAAAATGGGCAGCACCAGAATCGGCATGGCGTACGATAAACATATCACAATGCATCGCCTCCAGATTGTGCAGCATATCGAGCAAACTCTCGCCCTTGGAGGTGGCCGAGGTCTGGATGTTGATATTGAGCACATCGGCCGACAGACGTTTGGCGGCCAGCTCGAAAGTTGTGCGTGTGCGGGTGCTCGATTCGAAGAACAGATTGGCGATGGTCTTGCCGCGCAGTAGCGGGACTTTTTTGACGTGCTGCTCATCGACGGTAAGAAATGATTCGGCGAGATTGAGGATTTCACTGAGCAGGCTGCGGCTCAGTCCTTCTATGGTCAGAAAATGTCGCAACTTGCCGCTGGCTTCCTGTTGCAATGTATCAATCGCCATCTGTGTGCACCGTCAAGGCCAGGTTTGTCGGGCCACTCAGCTTGACCTGTTGGGCAGTGGTCAGATTCATGTGCTGGCCGACGACATCGGCCTGGATCGGCAACTCGCGTCCACCACGGTCAACCAACGTCGCCAGAATTACCGATGTTGGTCGACCATAATCAAACAGTATATTGAGTGCCGCGCGAATGGTGCGGCCAGTATAAAGCACGTCATCGACCAGAATAATGTGGCGGCCTTCGACGTCAAAGGGCAGGTTGGACGGCTTGACCTGTGGGTGCATGCCGATGCGGGAAAAATCATCACGATAAAAGCTGATGTTCAGCGCGCCTAAGGGTTCGTCAATGGACAGCTGTTTGTGTAATCGCCTGGCTATCCAAAGCCCACCGGTGTGGATCCCCACCATGCAGGGTTGCTCGATACCACGCAATGCCAGCAGCTCGCGCAGGCGATCACGCATATCATTTAGTGTTTGTTCAATGTTGATGTGGGCAGTCATGTAAGCATCTCATCCAGCCAGCCTTGCAGGATCAGTTGTGCGGCCAAAGCATCATCCGGTTCACCCGTCTTGCCCTGTTCACGCAGTTCCTGGTTGGCGGCGTAGGTGGTAAGGCGTTCGTCGGCATAATGCACGGGCAGATTGTACCTGCCCGTCAGCTGATTACCAAAGCGTTGTGCGCGGGCAGTGATGTCGTGTGCGGTGCCGTCCATATGTACTGGCAGACCCACGACCAGGGCGACAGGTTGCCATTGTTCGATAAGTTGGCTGATTGCCGTCCAGTCTGGTTTGTCGGCCCGCGCCTTGAGGATAGTCAGGGGGCGGGCGCTGCCAGTGAGCGCTTGTCCGATCGCCACACCGATGCGCTTAGCGCCGTAATCAAAGCCAAGCACTACGCCCTTGATCACTCAAGCATGCCCCGCCTCACCACTTAGCCGGTCAAGATCAACACCGATGAGAGCCGCTGCCGCCGCCAGGCGTTCTGGTAACGGCAGCGCAAAGATGATGTTCGGGTCGGCCGGGCGGGAGAGCCAGGCATTTTGTTTAATCTCGTTTTCAAGCTGACCGGCACCCCAGCCGGCATAGCCTAGCGCGAGAAGAAAATCGGCAGGCCCTTGTCCCTGGCTTATGGCGCTGATGATATCGCTTGAGGTGGTAAGGCTGATTTCGTCGGTGATAGCCAGGCTGGAAATCCACTCACCAGCAGGACGGTGCAAAACAAAACCACGCTCGGGTTGCACCGGCCCTCCTGCCAATACCGGCCTGTGCGTATTTACCTCTGCAGCCGTTTTGATCTCCATATGTTCCAACACCTCGCCCAATTCTATTTCTAATGATCGGTTAATCACTATGCCGAGTGCGCCATCTTCATTGTGTTCACAAATATAGGTAACTGTCTGGCTGAAATGTGGATCGGCTAGCTGTGGCATGGCGATGAGAAAGTGATTACGCAAATAGTTGGCTTCGGTCATATTGATGGTCGCGTCTGCAAGGACGATGTTAAAGGTTATATAGCTTAACCCACATATTTCACCAGGGCGTAAAAAAGTTCTGGTGTTGTTGGATTTGCATCAGGACAAAATCATACTTGATTACTTTTTAACCAAAAAGCAATTCCTTCTGGATTCCCGCCTGCGCGGGAATGACGGTTCTGAGTCGAGCGTTTGCTTGATGGCTTAACGTCACAATAGACACCGACATCAGCTGGAGGAGTATCTACATACGGCGCTACAAAGCCCCCCTCTCCCGCTTGCGGGAGAGGGGCTGGGGGAGAGGGTGGAAAGACTTTTCACATTCGTGCATGCCCGTTGGTTATTGCGCCCTGCCTGACCGTACCGCATTTAACCGTAGGGTG
>JBAYOW010000036.1:0-21544 GCA_041678005.1 Thiohalomonadaceae bacterium | reverse complement strand
CGGCCACGCCAGCCAGGCTGGAGATCCCGTTATCTACGGTAATAATCAAATCAGGCTGACGCTCAGTTGCCAGGGCAATAATTTCAGGCGTCAAGCCATAGCCAAGGGTAAAACGGTTGGGCATGAGAAAATCCACATGTTCGGCACCAAACGCACGCAAGGCGCGCAAAGCCAAGGCAGTGCTGGTTGCGCCATCGACATCAAAATCACCAACAACCAGGATGCGCTGCTTTTGCTGCAAGGCAGCAAGCAATAACTCCGTAGCGGCATCGATACCATTCAACAAAGCAAAGGAAGGTAAGCGATCGAGGGTATGTTGCAGCTCATCCAACTGTGTGATCTGGCGACTGACACAAATACGCGCTGCAACTGGTGGCAAACCATCCAGCAAGTCACCCATATTATTAATAGTGACCTGAGGCCGGCGCGTGATGGAGTAGCTCAGTGTTTTCATCTGTTTAGACAAGTGTATATTCGCGCCCCTCGCTCACTTACGGGAGATAAGTTGGAGTGATGGCAAAAACAATCATCGTGATTTTTCTGTCATCGAGCTAGATAGCCTCTCTTCACAACAAAAATCCCTAAGTGAAAAGGGAGCATAGTCGTGAGCAACACACTTAGTGAATTGTCACAGAATGTAGCCCGAACAATATGCTTATAGCTCAGTGAGCTTAGGCCGACGGCGACGCCACCAACGCCGCGCTGCCCGTCGATCCAGGCAGTAGCGATATGAGCTACCACTGCAATAAATGTTCAGCTCCGTCAATTCCCCCCGCTGCAATGCGCTCAGCAAGGAGGCAAACCAATGCCCATCCATGTAGTCAAATTCACCTGTCAGCACGCATAAATTATTGCCGTGTCGCCAATCCAGCATTCCCTCGACCACATGAGAAACATCGTCAAGCCTGGCGATGCCGCGTAGCAAACAATTATCGCCCTGGATCTGTTGCCAGGGGATAACTAGCGCAGGCAATTGACCACCAGCCCAAAGCCAAAGACTATTTATAGTGGCTTTGTTTTCACGGCGACGTTGGTTATTGATGGCGCTGTTATGCAGCAACATCTGCATTTCATTCACCGCCGCCTGCAACAAAAGTGCATCGCGGCCATGTGGCTGTGCTTGCCAAAGTGAGTAACCTTCCAGTCCATCCGGTGCCTTGGTATGCAACATCAAAGGCTTGGGCAGACGCAGATACCAGCGCTCAGGGCATGGTGTAAAAAGCTGCCAGCCATCCTCTAGATACAGCGCATTGAATTCAGCCGCCAGAGTTTCCGCTTCGATTGTTGTTACAGCCAAATCCTTCGCTCTACTTGCCAGATAGAGCTGATCCTGATCGGCCAGCAGATGCACCGGCTCAACACACAGCCAATAGCCATCCTCAAGCTGCAGACCATCGCCCAAGGCGCAAAGCGGGCCCAAGGGCAAATCCTGATCAGGTGAGTAATCCAGTCCGCCAAGTTGCAACACATGCTGCGACCAATGAACTGGCTGGATAGCATGACGATCGCTACGCGCAAGCAGTGTCGTCAGCGCAGGTACTGCAGGTGGCGAATGGGGGAATACAAGAGTAAGAGAACTGCTCATGGCAGCAGGGGAAGGTGGCCGGTATCAGATAAATCAAACCGGCACCTTCCTCGTGCAATAGTTTCAGGCCATATTATCAAGAATGGCCTGCTTGACGGCAGCCAGCGTGGCATCAACCGTCAACATGGGAGAGGTACTTTGCTTGATCGCGGTGTCTGGATCTTTCAGCCCATGACCGGTCAGGGTACACACCACCTTGCTGCCTTCGGGGATCTTGCCGCTGGCAATATCACGCAAGGCACCGGCCAACGAGGTAGCCGAAGCAGGCTCACAAAACACGCCTTCTTTTTCGGTCAGCATTTTTTGTGCAACAAGAATTTCTGCATCGCTACACTCATCAAACCAGCCATTGGAATCCTTTTGCACCTGCCAGGCCTTATCCCAACTTTGCGGATGACCGATGCGGATCGCCGTGGCGACAGTCTCGGGATTATCGACCATATGACCGCGCATGAAAGGTGCAGAACCCGCCGCCTGATAGCCCACCATACGTGGTGCGTTGTTGACCACGCCATGCTCGCGATATTCGCTATAACCCATCCAGTGCGCGGTGATATTACCGGCGTTACCGACTGGCAGACAGTGAAAATCAGGGGCAGCGCCCAGCTCCTCGACGATCTCGAAGGCGGCAGTTTTCTGGCCTTGCAGACGGTATGGATTGATGGAGTTAACTATAGCGACCGGCGCTTCTTTGGCCACTTCTTTTACCAACTGCATACCAGCATCAAAGTTCCCTTTGATTTGGATCACCACCGCGCCGTGGATCATCGCCTGCGCCAGTTTGCCCAGCGCAATCTTGCCTTCTGGAATCAAGACAAAACAGGCAATACCAGCACGTGCCGCATAGGCCGCTGCCGCGGCCGAAGTGTTGCCGGTGGAGGCGCAGATAATGGCTCTGGAACCCTCCTCGACGGCCTTGGTCACGGCCATGGTCATGCCGCGATCCTTGAACGAGCCGGTCGGATTCAGCCCTTCATATTTGACGTAGATATCCACATCTTTGCCAACGGCGCGGGGAATATTCTGCAAACGAATAAGCGGCGTATTGCCCTCGCCCAGGCTGATGATGCGGGTATCGTCGTGCACCGGCAGGCGATCGCGGTAACGGTCGATAAGACCAGTATAACGGCTACGAAATGTCATGATGACCTCAGATTATTTCAGGCTTTCCATGCGCATGCGCATGACAGGTTTATTGACGGTGGCCAATGCTTCAATCTCGGCAATGGCCTGATTCATTTTTTCTTCGCGCACACGACGGGTCAGCAGGATCACCGGCACAGTGCTGTCCTCTTCAGAAGGCTCTTTCTGGATCACAGCCTCAATGCTGATGCCAAGATCCCCGAGGATGCGTGTGACATCGGCTAGGACACCAGGCTTGTCATCGGCCTGCAGACGCAAATAGTAAGCAGTTTCTACCTGCGCCATGGGCAGGATGGGAAAATCATGCAGCGCATCAGGCTGGAAGGCCAAATGTGGCACACGATTATTGGGATCAGAGGTGAGTGTACGCACCACATCCACCAGATCGGCGATGACGGCGGAAGCCGTTGGCTCGGCACCAGCACCGGCACCATAGTAAAGGGTCGGCCCTACGGCATCGCCCTTCACCAACACCGAGTTCATCACGCCATTGACATTGGCAATCAGCCGACGCTCTGGGATAAGAGTTGGGTGCACGCGTAGCTCTATCCCTGCTGCCGTGCGACGGGCAACACCAAGATGCTTGATACGATAGCCAAGCTGCTCGACATAGGCCACATCTTCACGGGTAATACGGCTGATGCCCTCCGTATATACCTTGTCGAACTGCAAAGGAATACCAAAGGCTATTGCCGCGAGGATGGTGAGCTTATGTGCAGCATCGATACCTTCCACATCGAAGGTTGGATCAGCTTCGGCATAGCCCAATTTTTGCGCCTCGGCCAGGACGTCATGAAAATCACGGCCCTTGTCACGCATTTCCGTGAGAATGAAATTTCCCGTGCCATTGATTATGCCTGCCAGCCATTCGATACGATTCGCCGCCAGACCCTCGCGGATCGCCTTGATGATGGGGATACCGCCGGCAACCGCAGCCTCGAAGGCCACCATCACGCCCTTTTGCTGTGCCTTAACAAAGATCTGATTGCCATGCCTGGCAATCAATGCCTTGTTGGCGGTAACCACATGCTTGCCGTTATCGATGGCGCGATTGACCATCTCCAGCGCCAGGCCATCGCCGCCCATCAGTTCGACTATGACATCCAGCTCAGTGTTATCTACCACCTCAAGCGGGTCGGTAGTCAGCTTGATCGCTGCAGTATCACAGATGCGCGGCTTATTGATGTCTCGCGCGGCCGCATGTGTAATCACAATACCGCGGCCGGCACGACGCGCAATTTCCTCGGCGTTGCGTTTAAGTACATTAACAGTACCGCCACCGACGGTACCAAGCCCCAACAACCCTACCTTGACAGGTTTCATAGAAACAAAATCCCAACTAATTATATGAATGTTAACTTCTGTGTCGCTTGCGATAATTACTCAGGAAGCGTGCAAAACGAGTCATCGCCTCTGTCATCTCATCCATTCCGGCGAGAAAGACCAGGCGTAAATATTCGGTTGTCGGCCAATTGAAACCAGTCCCCTGCACCACCAAAATCTTTTCCTCCTCCAACAATTCAAGAATAAACTGACGATCATCGCGGATTGGATAGACCTTTGGATCAAGCCGAGGAAACACATACAATGCCCCTTGCGGCTTGACGCAGGATACGCCAGGCATGGCATTGAGAGCTTCCCATATGTATTGACGCTGGCGATACAGACGACCGCCAGGTGCTACCAGATCGTTGATGCTCTGATAGCCACCAAGCGCGGTCTGAATTGCATATTGCGCTGGCACATTTGAACAAAGACGCATTGAAGCCAGCATGGTCAGACCTTCGATATAATCACTGGCATGGCGCTTGTCGCCAGACACCACCATCCAGCCAGCACGATAACCTGCGGCACGATAATTCTTCGATAGCCCATTGAAAGTGACAAAGAATACATCATCGGCCAGGGAAGCGATCTAGACATGCTCCGCTCCATCGTAAAGAATCTTGTCGTAAATCTCATCGGCATAAACAATAAGCTGATGCTGACGGGCGATCTCCACCAACTCCTGCAGCATTTCCACAGGATATACAGCGCCCGTAGGATTATTTGGATTAATGATGACGATGGCGCGGGTATTCGGCGTAATCTTGGCGCGTATATCATCGAGGTCAGGCAGCCAACCAGCCTGTTCATCACAAAGATAGTGACGCGGCTTACCACCGCCCAGAGAAACAGCAGCCGTCCACAAAGGATAATCCGGTGCCGGCACTAACACCTCATCACCATCATTGAGCAAAGCCTGCATGGCCATGACGATCAATTCAGATACGCCATTGCCTACATAGATATCCTCAAGCTGCACATTTGTAATCCGCTTTCCCTGTGTGTAGTGCATGATCGCCTTGCGCGCAGAGAAAAGACCCTTGGATTCAGAATAACCAGAGGCCTCCGGCAGGTTATAGATCACATCCTGAATAATCTCCTCTGGTGCCTTGAAACCAAACGGCGCTGGATTGCCGATATTCAGCTTGATAATGCGCTGCCCCTCTTCCTCCATTTGGCGCGATCGCTCCATCACCGGCCCACGGATGTCATAACAGACATTGGCCAGCTTGGTGGATTTTTGTACTGGACGTAACAGGGGCACGGCTAAACTCTGCTCAGGTTTGACTAATTTCATGATAAACCATCCTTGCAACTACCGCAGACCCTGAAAGCGCAGGACTGGACGGATAAATCGGGTAACATTACTGCCCCTATTTTAGGCTGTCAATGAAACTAGCAAAAGCCTACAGGGCTTACCACCACCAGTTTTTGAGGTTTATATCATCATGAAGTTCAGCCTGGAAAAGCCTGGCAATGGCTACATCATCCATGCCTATACCCACACCTCGGTAACGCTTGCAGGCCCAGGTATCACCGCAGGCGAGGATATCACCAATATATCCAGTGCAACGCTTTATCACAGTTTTGCACTCAGCCCGCAGCAATTGATCCGCAATTGGCCACCTCGCTGCTTTGACGAACTGGAAAGCGCGCAATTTACTGCTCTTCTATCATTAGAGCCAGAGCTCATTTTGCTCGGCACAGGAGCAACATTTCACTACCCCGCGCCCGCCTTGCTGGCTCCCATCATGGCGCGTGGCATAGGCGTGGAGGCCATGGATAGTGGCGCTGCCTGTCGCACCTACAACATCCTCGCCGCAGAAGGCCGCCAGGTTGTGGCGGCTATTCTGCTGCCAGGTTGATCACATGTGCTGAATCATCGCCTCACCAAATGCCGAACATGACAACTCCTTGGCATCATCCATCAAACGGGCAAAATCATAGGTAACAGTTTTGGCTTGAATAGCTCCAGACATGCCCTTGATGATCAAGTCCGCCGCCTCCGTCCAGCCCAGATGGCGCAACATCATCTCAGCTGAAAGGATGAGAGAACCTGGATTGACCTTGTCCTGACCGGCATGCTTCGGTGCCGTGCCGTGGGTGGCCTCGAACATGGCCACCGCATCCGATAAATTGGCGCCAGGCGCAATACCAATTCCACCCACCTGCGCGGCCAGCGCATCGGAAACATAATCGCCATTAAGATTCAATGTGGCGACCACGCTGTACTCATCCGGGCGCAACAAAATTTGCTGCAGGAATGCATCGGCAATGACATCCTTGATGACGATCTCGCAGCCAGTTTTCGGGTTTTTGAACGCACACCACGGCCCCTGGTCGATCAGCTTGGCGCCAAACTCACGCTGTGCCAGAGCATAGCCCCAGTCACGGAAAGCGCCTTCGGTAAACTTCATGATATTGCCCTTGTGCACCAATGTCACAGATGAGCGATCCTCATCAATGGCATATTGAATGGCCTTGCGCACCAGACGCTCGGTGCCTTCACGCGAAACGGGCTTGATGCCTATGCCCGAACTGTCAGGAAAACGGATCTTTTTGCCCACATTCATTTCCTTGATGAGGAAATCAATAATCTTGCGCGCCTCAGCACTTTCCGCCTGCCATTCAATACCGGCATAAATATCTTCGGTATTTTCACGGGAGATCACCATATCGGTCTTCTCCGGCTGCTTCACCGGACTTGGCGTACCTGCGTAATAGCGCACTGGCCGCAAACAAACATAAAGATCCAGCTCCTGGCGCAAGGTGACATTCAAGGAACGAATACCACCACCGACCGGCGTGGTCAGTGGCCCCTTGATAGAGACAACAAATTCTTTAACCGCCTGCATGGTTTCTTCCGGCAACCAGAGCTCACGGTCATAAACTTTGTTGGCCTTCTCACCGGCATATACCTCCATCCAGGCAATGCTGCGCTCGCCGCCATAGGCCTTGTCTACAGCCGCATCCACCACCTTATGCATCACCGGCGTAATATCGACACCAGTGCCATCCCCTTCTATAAAGGGAATGATCGGACGGGTAGGTACATTGAGGGAAAAATCCGTATTAACAGTGATTTTTGTGCCATCTGCAGGCACCTGGATCTTGTCGTAAGCCATGACAGTCTCTCTGGAGAAAACAAAAATTGAGGGCGGATTCTAGCACGATGAAAACAATTAATCGCGGCGAAGGCCGCTTCTGTGTTGATGATTGTTAGTGCTGCAGGATACCAACCATCTGCTGAAAAACTTCTTGTATACATATGTACACAAATCCCCTGCTACATCCGTGATTAATCACAGGCCGATAGTTGCCAGTTGCAGAGGCAGTGCGCTCTAAGACGCGTACGAAACACATGGGCGTGATAACGAAAATTTAAAGCCACTAGACAATAATTCACTCACCCAGCGCCGGTGATGTTTATACACAAGCCTTCATGTCATCAAGCAACTGTGGGCGACCAGTAAAATATCCCTGGGCATAATCAACACCTATTTCTGTCAACAACTGCAATATTTCTTCATTTTCCACATATTCCGCCACTGTCCACTTACCCATGGCGTGGGCGATGTCGTTCATGGACTTCACCATAGCCAATTGAACCTTATCCCTGGCAATATCACGCACGAATGAACCATCGATCTTGACATAATCCACCGGCAGCTCCTTGAGATAGGCAAAAGAGCTATAGCCCACGCCAAAATCATCCAGCGCGGTAGCACAACCAAGTACACGCAAATTAGCGAGAAATTCTATCGCCTCGGTGAGTTTGGCCATGGCAACAGTTTCTGTGATCTCAAATGTCAGCCGCCAAGGTTCCACGCCATGCCTGGCCACTCCATCCTTAATAAGTTGCAGGAGTTCCTGATCGCCGATAGAAACAGTGGATAGATTGATCGACAAACGCATGTCGGATTGCAAAACCCCATCGATCAGCAACCGTAATCCCTGTTGCACAACCCAACGATCGATCGTCTGAATCAAGCCAAAGCGTTCTGCTGCAGGAATGAAACTTGTTGGCAGCAAAATTTCGCCATCATCGCCATACATACGTAACAACAACTCATAACTGGAAATCTGCTGTGTAGCAATATCAAAGATAGGTTGCAGGGCAAAGGTAAAGCCATCATTATCTATCGCCTGCTTGATGCGCCGTGCCCAACCCATATCGGCAAACTGACTGTCCATATCTGCTCTGTCATCAGCATGATAGATGTGTACTGAGTTGCGCCCGGCCTGTTTGGCCATGTGACAGGCAATATCAGCGCGCACCATCAGCTCTTCGCGTGATACAACATCGGCAGCGAACATAGCCAAACCAATAGAGCAGCCTATATCCACCACCCGTCCATCATGAAAGAAATTGTAGCTAGCCAGTTGCTGGCGATAGCCCTCGGCGGCAGCAATTGCCTGTTGCTGATCAACATCATAGAGCAAAACAGCAAACTCATCTCCACCCAGACGGGCAATCAAATCGGTCTTGCGGCTACGTTTAGCAACCAGCTCAGCCACCTCAATCAAGACCCGATCACCAGCCAGGTGACCAAGGGAATCATTGACCAGCTTGAAGTTATCCAGATCAATATATAACAAGGCATGATTATCATCGTCCTGACGCGAGGTGCGCTGGAATACACGCTCCATCTCGTCGGCAAAATACTGTCGGTTATATAGCCCCGTCAGCGAATCATGCTCGGCCAGGTGTCGCAGATGTTCCAACATGGCCTTTCGTTCGCTTATGTCCGAGACTAGCGCGGTAAAATAACGACGGCCATCAAACCGCATTTCACTGACCTTGATGGACATCGGAAACAGACTGCCGTCCTTGCGTTTGGCCGTAACATTCAGCTCAGTACCAATAATGCGTTGCTCGCCAGTTTTGAGATAGTCACGAATATAATCATCGTGCTCCACACTCACCGATGGCGGCATTAATATGTTTACTTTCTGACCGACAATGTCTTCGGCCTGATATTGAAACAGTTTTTCTGCGGCTGCATTGAAGGTTTCGATGACGCCAATCTCATTGATGGTAATGATGCCATCACTGGCATTGTCCAAGATAGAGATCAGACGGGCCTCGCGCTCCTGCACCTGATTCTGCATATCACGAAAGGCCATCAACAAAGCCTCCGTCTCATAGGCATAGGTCTTCATCAGCGGCGTATAGGCCGCCCCCTGCCCCAGTGCGCGCAAAGCCACGATCAGCTGATCAATGGGCCGGCGAATAGCAAACTCATAGGCCAGATAACCTGCGACCAGCATAAGAATGGCAAAGAAAGAAATACTCCACAGCAGGCTGGTCAAACCCTCTGCCAATTGCAGTGATTTCTCCATCCCATGCGCATCCAGCTCATCCAGATGGGCCTCCATCCTGCCAAACCAATGGCGCATTTCAGCCAACATAGGCTGAATTGTGTCGCGTAATTCGGCGATATCGCCGCGCCACTGCCCCGTTTGCTGAATAGCAACTACCTGGGCAAAGCTGTTTTCAAATTCATCGAGCGTGTCGTTGAGCTGGCTTAAGGCTCGCTGCAACATAGGTCCTTTTTGAGCTTGCGCTTGCTGCTTTATCTGGCTCAGTTTGCCACGTATAGTGACCACATAATACTCACGGTCGGTCAACAGCTGTGCAAGACCTGTATCCGAATAGCCAAACATGCCGGAACGATTAGCGATATACATGCGCCCTGTACTGAGCTGCTGCGACCACTGATAGCGTATTTCCTTTAATTGATCATGAAATACATGGGTGAGCGGGTCTTCAGTTTCCAACTCAATGGCAAGCAGCGCCTCCTCCAGGATTGCGTTGAATGTTTGGCTCAAGGGAAACATATGTTCAGTGATAATCGACGAGGCGGGGAAACGTTTGTCCAGTACGGCGATAATCTCCAGTACATTCTGCGCCTTGTCAGTCAGCTGTTTGAGGCTGGCATGCAGACTGGCAAAATCCTCGCGGATTTCATTTCTAGCCGATAACAAGCTGGAGTGTTGCAGGAGGCTTGCCTGTTGATGGATATCGCGCAACCGCCATTCCACCTTGGCGCGAGCCGCGCCATCCTGCACCATCGCATAACGATACAGGCCACCTTCCAGCGAAAAGACGGTATTTTTTAGCTCGGCAAAACCAAGTTTAAAAGATTGCTGGAGATCGGCCTTTTTATGCGCCTGAGCCACGGCTATGCGCACTTGCCGATCAGCATAGCCGCCCGCCCCCAGCAACAGCAGGGCAAGCAGCAATGAAAAGGCGATGATGCGCCGACGCAGGCTACGCAATCCGAATGGCATGCTATCCTTATTTATATTTTTTATTTTCACCAACCAATTTAGTCGTCCGATAACGTTAGCATAGTCTTTAATCAGACGACATACCGCACAGCACAAACTACTTCTATAACCAAATGCTATCCGCTTACACTCTAGTGCGAACTAACACCTTGAAAAATTATTTTAAGCAGACAAATCCAATCTTTAGGATAGAGGCTACGATATGAGACGACCTTATGTCATCGTCGGCATGTCGGGCGGAGTGGACTCATCCGTAGCTGCCCTGCGCCTGCTGGAACAAGGCTATCGGGTTGAAGGTCTGTTCATGAAAAACTGGGAAGAAGACGACGATGCCGAGCATTGTACCGCTGCCGTTGATCTGGCTGATGCCCGTGCGGTCTGCGAAAAGCTCTCCATCCCGCTGCACACCATCAACTTCTCTGCAGAATACTGGGATCGTGTATTCAGTCATTTTCTTGCTGAATACAGTGCCGGGCGCACCCCAAATCCAGATATCCTCTGCAACAAGGAAATCAAGTTCCGTGCCTTTTTGGATCACGCCATTGGACTGGGAGCCGAGGCAATCGCCACCGGTCACTACGCCCGTGTCGACCAGGCTGATAATGGCCACTGGCAACTGCGTAAAGGCTTAGATTCAGACAAGGATCAAAGCTACTTTCTTTATACCCTGCAACAAGACCAACTCGCCCGCAGTCTGTTCCCGCTTGGAGAGCTGCACAAAAGCGAGGTCCGCAGGCTAGCATTACAGCACGGGCTCATTACCCACGACAAAAAAGACAGTACGGGGATATGTTTCATCGGCGAGCGCCGTTTCAAGGATTTTCTTGCCCGCTATCTTCCAGCCAGCCCTGGCGAGATACGTACACTCGACGGTGAATTGCTTGGCCAGCACGATGGTCTAATGTACTACACCCTGGGTCAGCGTCAGGGTCTGGGTCTTGGTGGGCACAAGAAATACCCTGAGGCACCGTGGTATGTGGTGGGCAAGGATGTGGCAAATAATATCCTCCGGGTCGATCAGGGGCACGATCATCCCATGCTGTTCAGTCCACAACTGGTGGCTGGGCAACTACACTGGGTCAGCGGCCAGCCGCCGACACTGCCATATGACTGTCAGGCCAAAATACGCTATCGTCAAAAGGATCAAGCCTGTACCATAAACACCCAACAAGCTGACAATTACACAATCAGTTTTTTACATCCACAACGCGCCGCAACCCCTGGCCAGTCTATCGTCTTTTATGCTGGCGACGTCTGTCTGGGCGGCGGCATCATCGAGCATACGCAAACACAAGCACCATGAGCAAAACTCTGACCGATCGCACCCTGGCCCTCGCCGGCATGTTTCAAAGCGTCTCGCTGGTGGCGCAGACAGCGCGTCATGGCATGATCGAACAAGCGCCATTTGAAACAGTCATCAATAGCCTGTTCATTCTTGATGCCGCCACCACTGCCGATGTCTATGGCGATGTCTCTGCCCTGCGCCATGGCCTGCAAGTTATCACCAGGCAATTCAGCAACAAGCTCAATGAAACAGAGATCGAAATGATGCGTTATGCGATTGGTCTGTTTACCCTGGAAAAAAAATTATCTGCGCGTAAAGACCTGCTAAATACTATTGCAGAAGGACTGCAGCAAACTGAACGTCAACGCGATCATTTTCACAATACTCATGACAATGTCATCGCCGCGCTGGCAGAAATCTACACCAACACCATCAGCACGCTGCAGCCACGCATCCTTGTCGCTGGAGAACACAGCCACCTGCAAAACCCAGACACCGCCAACCGTGTGCGCGCCCTGCTCTTAACCGGCATTCGTGCCGCTGTACTTTGGCGGCAATCAGGTGGCAGTCGCCTGCAACTTTTATTCAAACGCAAGGCAATAATTGCCGAAGCCAAACGCCTACTGAGCCAAATCAATCACTAAACATGAATCATAACGCCCTGCTCAAACACAGCTCCGCCCTGTTAGCCAGCATCCTCAATGGACGCAGCGCTGCCGACAAGGCCATGGAACGCTATTTTCGTGAACACCGTGAAATGGGTGTGCGCGACCGTGGCGCAACCGCCGAAACAGTTTATGCCTGCCTGCGACGGCTTGCCCTGTTGCGTCATGTAGCGGGCGATCAAGCCCCCGCCTCCGCGCTTGTTGCAGTGCAGCTACTAAGCAGTGGCTGGAGTGCCCGTGCTCTGGAACAGGCAGGCTACCAGGAGCGTCCTGGTTTTGCTGCACGCGAACTGGCCGTACAGCTACGCGAGCTCTCCACCAACGAGTTACCGCTCGAAGTACGCACCAACCTGCCCGTCTGGCTAGCCGAACGACTGCAAGCCCAACTGGGAGAGGCTGAGACACAAGCCCTGGCCGATGCACTCAACCAGCCCGCGACGCTCGACCTGCGCGTCAATACACTCAAGGCAGATCGCGCTACCTTGCAGGCGCAACTGTCAGAAGAAGGTCATGAATTTGCAACTACGCCATACTCACCACTCGGACTGCGCCGTGACGATCGTGCCCCGCTGTTTCGCAGCCCCAGCTTCCAGGCAGGGCTGTTTGAAATCCAGGATGAAGGCAGTCAACTACTCGGGCTGATGCTTGAGCCCAGGCGTCGTGAAATGGTTATTGATTACTGTGCTGGCGCAGGTGGCAAGACACTGGAACTAGGTGCACTGATGGCCAATACCGGCAGTCTGTATGCCTTTGATATCGCCGCCAAACGACTGGAGAAGCTCAAGCCACGTCTGGCTCGCGCCGGTCTTGATAATGTGCGCAGCGTAGTAATCTCAGCGGAAAATGATAACCGTGTGCGGCGTCTGGCCGGCAAGTCTGATCGCGTATTGGTCGATGCCCCCTGCAGCGGCAGCGGTACCTTGCGACGTAACCCCGACATCAAATGGCGACCTATCGATCTCGACAGCATCACCGCCACGCAAAAACAAATCCTGCAAACAGCAGCGCAACTGGTGCGCTCAGGCGGAAGGCTGGTCTATGCCACCTGCAGCCTGCTGCACGAAGAAAACGAAGCGATAATCGAAGACTTTCTCACCAAGCACACAGAATTTACTCTCATCCCCGCCAGCGAAATCCTTGCCCGTCGCCAGATAAACATCCCCGGCCTAAGCGACACCCTGCGTCTATGGCCACATCGTCACGGCACTGACGGCTTTTTCGCCGCAGCCATGCAACGTAAACAAACATAACAACGGCGTCCCCGTTGCCTGGCAAACCTGAGTTCTCTAAGACAAAAAATACGTACATGCAAAAACTGCGGCAAACACAGCCACCACATCGGCTGTCAATGCTGCCAATAATGCATGGCGGATCCGTTTTACCTGCACGGCGCCAAAATAAACCGCCAGGACATAAAAAGTTGTTTCCGTCGAGCCCTGCAAAGTGCTGACCAAATAGCCGGTATAACTATCCGACCCAATATCAGGATCGTTGATAATCGAAGCCAGCACGGCATAGGCTCCCGACCCTGAGAGTGGCCGCAGCAATGCCATGGGCAGCGCCTCGGCTGGCAAACCAACCGCACCTGTCCACGGCGCAAGCAGATTGATAACTGCCTCCAACGCCCCGCTGGCACGCAACATCCCAACAGCCACGAGGATCGCCACCAGATAAGGAATAATGCGCAGGGCAACCTGAAACCCTTCCTTCGCGCCCTCGACAAAAACCTCGTAAATACGCACTTGCCGCAGCAAGCCAAAACTGAGAAAAGCCAGCATCAAGCCAGGCAAGATCCACGGCGCGACAAACTGGCCATAAAGCACGCTCAACGGGATCAAACCAAGCAAGCTGCCCAGCGCCAGCATCGACACCCAAAAGGGATAGCTCTCGCTGGCCACATCAGGCAATCCTTCGTGGGTGGATATAGATGCAGGCTCAACCGTCTCCCTGCCAACCGGCAAAGCAAAAAACCGTCGATAGGCAAAAGTCGCGATAATCGCCGCTGCCGTGGCGCAAAAAGTTGCAAACAAGGTGGTTGGCAAAATACCAGCAGGATCGCCAGAACCAGCTGCCGCCCGCAGGGCAATAACACCGGTCGGCAACAAGGTCACACTGGAAGTATTGATAGCCAAAAATAACACCATCGCATCCGTCGCTGTACCCGGCCTGGGGTTCAGCCGCTCCAGCTCCTGCATGGCGCGTATGCCAAAAGGCGTAGCTGCATTACCCAGCCCCAGGGCATTGGCAGAAAGATTCAGAATCATCGCCCCCATCGCCGGATGATCAGCTGGTACCGCTGGAAACAGGCGCACCATCAAGGGTCGAATCAAACGAGCGATAATCGTCAGCAAACCACCCGCCTCGGCAACCTTCATCAAACCAAGAAACAAACTCATCACACCGACCAGACCCAAGGCCAGCTCCACCGAGCCCGCCGCCGAATCCACCATCGCCGCAGATAAAGCCTCCATCGGCGCAACGCCGTCACCAGCCCAGCGCAACTGCTGCCAGGCGGCTGTAGTAAAAGAGACCAGGATGAGAATAAAAAAAACTAGATTCATTATGTCCTGACAGTTCAAACCAATGCAGGAGGACAAACCTCTGGCCAGTTAAATTACAGTAGGCCGGCTTTTGCAGGACGGATAAACGTAGCGCATCCACCCCTCATCCTTGCTAGCTGTTCAGAGATTCCTTAATGGCGCGCATTGCGGTCAGCTCAGTGTCTCGAGCTCCTGCTCCAAATAGACCCAATCAACAATCTCGCCCTCTGGCTGATAACCACTTATCAGCTCCTCCATCATGTGCCGGATTATGCCGACATCGTTGATATTCAGCACCGTCTCCAGCGCATCAAGCTTGCTCTCCAGCTCTGTCCAGGGGATAAAATCATCCTGCGCCTTCATAATACGTGCATGGATTGTGGGCTCGGGGTTATCTCCAATCAGCAATTCTTCATAGAGCTTTTCACCAGGGCGCAGGCCAGTGATCTCAATCTCGATGTCACCATCCTGATTCTGCTCATCCTGTACGGTCAGACCAGAAAGCTCGATCATGCGGTATGCGAGATCGATGATTTTGACCGGTTGCCCCATGTCCAAAACAAAAACATCACCCCCCTTGGCCATGGCCCCAGCCTGAATCACCAGCTGCGAGGCCTCGTGAATGGTCATGAAATAACGGGTGATCTCTGGATGAGTCAGGGTGAGTGGACCACCAGCACGAATCTGCTGACGAAACCTGGGCACAACCGAACCAGACGAGTCCAGCACATTGCCGAAACGCACTATGCTGAAGCGGGTAGCGGGGTTGGTGGCAGCCAGGGCCTGCAGTATCATCTCGGCCAGGCGCTTGCTCGCGCCCATGATATTGGTCGGGCGCACCGCCTTGTCAGTGCTGATAAGAACAAAGTCTTTCACGCCACTGTCAATGGCTGCCTGCGCGGTGCGCAAAGTACCCAACACGTTATTCTTGGTGCCCTCGGCCGGATTGTGCTCAACTAGCGGCACATGCTTATAGGCAGCGGCGTGATAGAGTGTATCCGGATGCCAGGCTGCCATGATCTCATGCATCCGTTCTTCATCTTGCACCGAGGCCAGCAGGGGCACCAATGCAATGTCACGCCCGGCCAGTCGCCCTTCCAGTTCCTGGTGAATGACATATAGGGCGAATTCGCTCTGCTCGATCAGCAACAGTTTGGTTGGCCCCACCGCCAGGATTTGGCGACACAGCTCGCTGCCGATCGAACCACCGGCACCCGTCACCATGACGACTTTGTTACTAATGTTTTTCGCCAGCAGAATATGATTAGGCATCACCTGCTCACGGCCCAGCAGATCATCAATATCCAGCTCGCGCAGATCTGAAACACTCACCTTGCCCTGGGCCAGATCACTCAGATTAGGCAGAGTGCGCACAGCCACCCGAGCCTCACGAATCTGATTAAGGATCTCATTGCGCCGCTTGCGATTGATCCTGGGCATGGCGAGCAACACATCATGAATTTGCTTGGCCTCCACCAATGCTGATAAATCAGCCGGAGCATGGATGGGCAGACCATTCAGCACATGGCCATGCAGACGGTCATCGTCATCCAGAAAGCCAACTACCTGCATTTCATGACTATGCATCATGGCCATCACCAACTGTCGACCGGTAGTGCCCGCACCATAGATCAGTGCCTTTGGACGAGCCGCACTGTGCAAAATGCTGCGATACTCATCTCCCAGCCAAAAGCGCACCAAAAGACGCGATGTACCGACGAAGAACAACAACAGAATAGGCTGGATGATACCTACCGTACGCGGCACCCCGGCAACTCCAATTACGGTAAACAGCGTTGCATAGAGCAAGGCATAGATTCCCACGGCACGGGCCACGGCCAACAGTGCTGGCCAGCCGCTATAACGGAATATTGCTCGGTAGAGTCCAGAGACAATAAAAATGGGCAGTGCAATGACAACAGAAGCCAACACTGCCCACCACATCCCCTGCGCCCACTGACTTTGTCCCATAAAACTGATGAACTCGCCCAACCGCAGGTAATAAGCCAGCCAGACAGTCAACACACAAAGACCCAAATCAACGCTCAAAGCTACGAGGCGCTTTGCCACCCTTGGCATGAACAGGGTCATAACAGCCAGCCTGTCCAAAGGTTTACTCAACATAGATCGCTCCATTTAAGCTACGTCATTTGTAATAAAAACCATACCACTCGTAAGTGGCACTTCAGGCTTTGTAGTGCGTATAAACAAAGTGCGACCGCCAAACACGCCTTGTGAATGATGCATATGTTTCCCTGTCATAATCCTCTCCCGCCAAGGGTGAATGGAATTTATTTAGCCATTATCATACGGCATTGCAGAGCGGATAAACGCAGCCCACAGGCTGAGTTTAGCGCAGAGATACCCGGCACAGAGCAATTCTACCCCTTGCCTTTGGCAGCATCTCCCTGCCCGCCGCCCAGCAAGGTTTGCAAAATTAAACTGAAATAATTTTTCACCGACATGTTGGCCAACATCCTTGCATCAGTCTGCGCCAGCAATTCAGGTGTCGACATATCAATGCCACTGACCTGCGCCAGGCCAGTAATACCTGGGCGCGCGGCAAAGACACCAAGTCGCTCCCGTGCCTGCAACAACTCCACTAGATCAAACAAACCTGGCCTAGGGCCCACCAGACTCATGTCGCCCTTAAGCACATTCCACAACTGCGGCAACTCATCAAGCTTGGTCTTACGCAAAAAACGTCCAAAGGGCGTGATGGATTTGACATCCGCCAGATGGCTGGCCACTGAAGGCATGCCGACACGCATGGTACGAAATTTCACCAGGATGAACGGTTTTTGATGGCGCCCCACCCGCTCCTGGCGAAACAGAGGCGAACCTGTATCAAAGATGCCAATCAAATAAATCAGCAAAAGCACAGGAAAGCCAAGAACCAGGCCAATTGAGGCAAACAAAACATCAATTCCGCGCAAAATCATAGAACAGGCTCCGTGAGTCTTTTCCGCGCCTCGTCCACTGACAAGAGCGGCTGCCATCTCAACAACTCGCGTGTCTTGCTGATATACACCTGCCCGAAAGGCCTGCCATCATCAACCTGAGCAAGACAACCAGAACCGGCCTCAAAGACACCTGGCGAATCAGAGCGAAGCCAGCTCGCCATCTTTGACCAACAATATTTCATTGGTTGCCCAAGGATGTTCCACACAAAGACAAATCAGATCCATCAAATACTCCAACACCAGACTGCGGCGATTAACCGTCATCACCCTAAAGGCAGCGCCAAGCCACGCACAAGACAACACAGCCTTCAACATTACTTAAGGCTGGGTGTCCGGCTACTTCAGTGTATTTTAAATATTGCTGGCTGTTATTCCTTCTTTGCCCGCAAGAATGGCCAGGCCGCCAGTAGATATACCGTCATTGACCACAATGTGAGGATCGCAGCCAAATAGAGCAGCCAAAAGCCCCACTCTGCTGCATCAAAACCATACAGTGGTTCACGATATAGCAAGAGCAGCAAGGCCATCATCTGGGCGGTGGTCTTGACCTTACCAATATAACTGACGGCCACCTGGCGCTTCGCGCCCAGCTCGGCCATCCATTCACGCAGTGCCGAAATAGCTATCTCGCGGCCAATAATTACTACGGCGGGAATCGTCATTAGAATACCGTGATAGCTCGTCGGATTACGGTCAACCAATAAAACCAGTGCAGTGGTGACCATAAGTTTATCGGCTACCGGATCAAGAAATGCACCAAAGGCCGAGGTGGCATGCAGCCGACGTGCCAAAAAGCCATCCAGCCAATCGGTGATGGCAGCCAAACCGAAGATGGCCGTTGTGAGCAGATACGACCAGCTGATAGGCAAGTAAAAAAACAGCACAAAGATAGGGATCAGGGCAATGCGCAGGAGGGTCAGTGAGTTGGGGATATTAAGCATGGGATTTTATTCTGAGTGCAGCGCATCGTAAATACGTTGGGCCAATTGACGGCTAACGCCTTGAACCTTGGCCAAGTCTTCAACGCCCGCACGTTTAATCTCTTGCAAACCACCAAATTGACGCAATAATTGTTGCCGCCGTTTGGGGCCAAGGCCTGGAATATCTTCCAGGCTCGATGTGCGTCGTGCCTTGGCGCGTCGTTGCCGGTGTCCGGTAATAGCAAAGCGATGTGCCTCATCTCGCACCTGCTGAATCAAATGCAGGGCGGGTGATTCCTGTGGCAGTATAGTGGCCTCACCTGCGGTGGACAAGATAAGTTGTTCCAGACCTGCCTTGCGCGTCGGCCCCTTGGCAACACCAACAACCTGAATTCCAGCGACCGCAAGTTCTTCCAATACTTCATGAGCCTGCCGCATCTGCCCCAGACCACCATCAATAAGTAAAACATCAGGCGCCCTGCCCTCGCCTTCCTGCAGACGACGAAAACGTCGCATCAAAGCCTGGTGCATCGCGGCATAATCATCGCCTGGCGTGATATTTTCAATATTGTAGCGACGGTAATCTGATTTAACTGGCCCATCACAATCAAAAACCACGCAAGAGGCCACTGTCCGCTCGCCCATGGTGTGGCTGATATCAAAAGACTCGATACGCTGCGGCATGGCATCAAGTTGCAAGGCTTCCTGCAAGGCCTCAAAACGGGCAAGCTGATGAGTTTTCGAAGCAAGATGCGCGGCCAACGCTTGTTCAGCATTAAGACGCGCCATTTCTACCCAACGCGCCCGTTCACCTCGCAGACGACTACTGAGCAGCACACGCCGCCCCGCTTGCTGGCTTAATACTTCAGCTAGTGCAGCTTCATCATCCAGAGTATGGTCGATCAAAATCTCAGGTGTGATAGGTCGCTCGCCAGGCGCATCGCCAAGATAATGTTGCGCCAGAAAAGCACTTAACAATTCTGCTGTTTCAGCATCGGCGGTATTTTGCGGGTAAAAGATTTTGTTACCCAGATTGTGGCCGCCACGTATAAAAAAAACCTGCACACAGGCAACTCCAGCTGCGCTGGCGGCAGCTATCACATCGCAGTTCACGCCAACCTGACCGCTAATATATTGCTTCTCCTGCAGACGGCGCAGATTGGCTATCTGATCGCGATAGCCAGCGGCAGCTTCAAAATCAAGTACAGCAGCAGTGGTCTCCATACGTGCTGCTAATTTGTCGATGATTTCATGACTTTTGCCCTCCAGAAACATCACGGCATGACCCACATGCTCTTGATACTGCTCACGCGCTACCAGGCCTACACATGGGCCACTGCAGCGCTTGATTTGATATTGCAGACAGGCGCGTGTGCGATGACTGAAAAATGTATTGTCGCACTGCCTGACAGGGAACAATTTCTGCATCAAATTAAGGCTTTTCCTGACTGCGTGAGCACTGGGGTAAGGGCCAAAATAGCGCCCTCGCCCACTGCGTTTGCCGCGATAAAAACTCAGTCGTGGAAATTTATCATCGCTCAGATGAATGTATGGATAGCTTTTATCGTCACGCAGCAAGATGTTATAGCGAGGCCGCAACGACTTGATAAGATTGTTTTCCAGCAGTAACGCTTCACCTTCGGTATTGGTGACGGTAACTTCAATATGCTGGATCTGGGCGACCAAGGCCCTGATTTTTGCGCCTTGATTGCTCCGTGAAAAATAGCTGGCAACACGTTTTTTTAGATTGCGTGCCTTGCCAACATAAAGAATCTCGCCAACAGCATCAAACATCCGATAAACCCCAGAGCGGGATGTCAGTGTCTTGAGGAAGGAGCGGCTGTCGAAGGATGAATTTGATGTAGGCATCTGCGTACTCGCAGGAAAAAATCAAACGCCTGAAGCAATTGTCAGCTCATGTCGTCCAGCATGCCATAATGTATAGCCAGGCGAGTCAATTCCGCATCGGTGCGCACACTTAGCTTGTCATACAGGCGATAGCGATAAGTGCTGACAGTTTTGGGACTAAGGCAAAGCTGCTCAGATATATTGGCCAATTTATTACCCTGTACCAACATCATCATGACCTGTAATTCGCGGCGCGACAAACGGCCAATGGGTGAGTCATTACCAGGCAATAAAGACAGCGCCAGAGATTGAGCAATATCGGGACTGATATAACTCTTGCCCATGACCGCCTGACGAATGGCACCAACCACTTCATCAAGCGAACAACCCTTGGTTAGATAGCCCATGGCCCCCGCCTTGAGCAACTGACTAGGAAAAGGATCATTGGCATGGACAGTCAGCGCTATGACTTTGATATCAGGGTAAACCTTGACTAAACGCCTGGTAGCCTCAAGACCACCCATACCAGGCATGCTGACATCCATCAAGATCACATCAGGCATGCAGTTGCGTACCGCTTCAATTGCCGCCTCGCCACTATCAGCCTCGGCATAGACAATAATATCCCTGGTATCACTGAGCAAACGACGCACACCAACGCGCACCAGCTCGTGATCATCAACTAGAAGGACATTAATCATTTATAAACTCTTGAGGAAATCAAGGACAACTTAACAACATACAGCATCCGCAATGATAATCAAACCATACTGCCAGCAGAAATATTTGATTTGGAAAGGATTGTGATGTGTTTCACATGCTGCAAGCATAAATAAATTAAATTTCATGTAGTTAGCTCAATGAAGCCCCTTTGGTACAAGAGCGCCATGCAATGGCCAGCATGACAAAAACCTTGCGTGGATTACACCTCGGTGTTCAGAACGGCTCTGACATGAGGCATCACGTCTTTTGTCG
>JBAYOW010000035.1:0-21608 GCA_041678005.1 Thiohalomonadaceae bacterium | reverse complement strand
TTTTGCACCTCAATCAGGTCTTCAAGATCGAAATCGTCGTCCGATTATTGGGTTTTTATCTCAGCAAAGCACGACACATGCCGTGGCGGTGTGGTAAAGCGAATATTTCAGGGGCGACTAAGTCCGCTTTGGTTGGTTTTTGCACTACATATGCTGGCTTTCAGTCAGATAACCCTGGCCCAATTATCTCGTGAATATGTGGATAATCCTGTCTTTGCCGGAAAGGTTTATTTTTATGAAGCCTTGGTGGTGGCGCGAATAACTGGCAAGTACAGATCTTGTTGCTGATAGAGTATCGCCATGGGTTGCCAGGATTATATAAATCCATAATGGATAAAATACCCTGTAAATCAAATGGGGATTTTGAGGTGGCTAAATAGTCGGTTAGGTGTTCTGAGTGTCCAAAAGCCATTTTTTATCAAAGCAGCCTCCGTCAGGGTGTTGTCAAGTCTTGCATCCTGCGGCCTAAATTCCGACACTTGCAAGATGTCTTCTTCTCCTCGATTTATCCATTTGCGCACCCACAGTGAATATTCTCTGGTGGATGGGCTGCTGCGTATCAAGCCTTTGGTAAAGGCGGTGGCCGATGCTCACATGCCGGCTGTGGCGATTACCGATCAGGGCAATCTCTTTGCCATGGTGAAGTTTTACAAGGCCGCGCAAGCAGCCGGAGTGAAACCTGTTATTGGTGCGGATCTCTGGTTGGCGCCAGCCCAGGAGGGCGGGGAGCCGACACGCTTTACCCTGTTGTGCAAGAACGTCGAGGGATATCGTAATCTGGCACAGCTAATCTCGCGTAGTTACACCGAAGGCCAGCAGCGCGGCATGCCTGTAGTTGAACGATCTTGGCTGGACGGCCAGCTAAAGGGGCTGATTGCCCTATCGGGCGGGCGTGAAGGTGATGTTGGCCAGGCTTTGTTGGCAGGTAATCGCGATCTGGCAGCGGAGCTTTTGACTGGCTGGTTGCGCCTGTTGGGGGATAATTATTATCTGGAACTGACGCGCACGGAGCGCGAGGGCGAGGAAGATTATTTGCATGCGGCGGTCGATCTGGCTGCTACGATGGATGTTCCTGTTGTAGCCACCAATGATGTGCGTTTTCTTGCAGCGGATAATTTTGCCGCACATGAGGTTCGCGTCTGTATTCATGACAGTCGCACCCTGGACGATCCCCGTCGGCCCAAGCGCTATAGCGAACAGCAATATCTGAAAACACCGGCAGAGATGTTGGAGTTGTTTGCTGATATCCCCGAGGCCCTGGAAAACTCGGTGGAGATCGCACGTCGCTGTAATCTTTTTCTCACCTTGGGCGAGTATTTTCTGCCTGATTTTCCTGTGCCTGACGGGATGGGGATTGATGAGTTTTTTCGTGAAGAATCACGCAATGGTCTGGCGTTGCGCTTGTGCCGACTCTTTGATCCACAGTCGACCGATTATGCAGAAAAATGCCGTCCCTATCAGGAACGACTGGAGATCGAGCTGGATGTGATCATAGCGATGGGATTTCCTGGTTATTTTCTTATCGTTGCTGACTTTATCAAATGGGCGAAGGACAACATGATCCCGGTAGGCCCGGGGCGTGGTTCTGGCGCTGGTTCTTTAGTGGCATATGCCTTGACTATAACGGATCTGGATCCCTTGGCTTACGACTTGCTTTTTGAGCGGTTTCTTAACCCTGAGCGAGTCTCGATGCCTGACTTTGATATCGACTTTTGCATGGTGGGGCGTGATCGTGTGATCGATTATGTCGCCGAGAAGTACGGACGCGAGAAAGTCTCACAGATCATTACCTACGGCACTATGGCGGCCAAGGCCGTCGTGCGTGATGTTGGGCGCGTACTGGGACATCCCTACGGCTTTGTTGATCAAATAGCCAAGCTAATCCCCTTTGAATTAGGCATTACGCTGAAGGATGCCCTGGAGAAAGAACCAGAACTCAAGGATCGCTATGCGCGTGATGAGGAAGTGCGCGACCTCATCGACATGGCACAGCAACTGGAAGGCATTACCCGTAATGCCGGTCGACATGCCGGTGGGGTGGTTATTGCGCCTACGGCATTGACCGATTTTGCTCCGCTATATTGTGAGCAGGGCACGCAGAGCGTGGTAACCCAGTTTGATAAGGACGATATCGAGACACTGGGGCTGGTGAAGTTTGACTTTTTGGGTCTGCGCACCCTGACCATTATCGATTGGGCGCTGGATAATATCGACAAGCAAGGTGGTGGTGTCATCGATATCACCACCATCCAGCTGCAAGATCGGGACTCCTTCAAGCTGCTTAAATCCTGCCAGACAACGGCAGTTTTTCAGCTTGAATCACGCGGCATGAAGGATCTTGTCAAACGATTACAGCCAGATAATTTTGAAGAAATTATCGCCCTGGTGGCATTGTTCCGGCCTGGCCCGCTGGAATCTGGCATGGTGGATGATTTCATCAACCGTAAACATGGACGTGCCAGGGTTGAATATTTATTTCCAGAGCTGGAGCCAATTCTCAAACCTACCTATGGGGTCATCGTCTATCAAGAACAGGTGATGCAGATATCGCAGGTCATAGGTGGCTACACGCTAGGCGGTGCCGATCTCTTGCGCCGCGCTATGGGTAAGAAAAAGCCCGAGGAAATGGACAAGCAGCGCGAGCTTTTTCTCTCTGGTGCCGAGCGACTTGGTTTTGATCTTAAAAAGGCCGGTGCCCTGTTTGATTTGATGGAGAAGTTCGCTGGGTATGGCTTCAATAAGTCCCACTCGGCGGCCTACGCCCTGGTTTCCTATCAGACCATGTGGCTCAAGGCGCACTATCCGGCAGCCTTCATGGCGGCGGTATTGTCGGCTGATATGGATAATACCGACAAGGTGGTGATGCTTATCGATGAGTGCCACAACATGGATTTGCAGGTAGTGCCGCCTGCGGTCAATGTCAGCCAATATAAATTTATCGTGCGTAGCGACAAGGCTGTGGTCTATGGGCTGGGCGCGATCAAGGGGGTAGGCGAGGGCGCCATTGAGGGGCTAGTTAGTGAACGTGAAGCTCATGGGCCATTTATCGATCTGTTTGATTTTTGTCAGCGCATTGATCTGAAGAAGACCAATCGCCGCGCTCTCGAGGCCCTGATACGCGCCGGTGCGCTGGATGAGTTGGGACCAAACCGTGCCAGTTTGATGGCGGCCTTGCCACAAGCCTTGCAGCTGGCCGAGCAGCATAATCAGGCACGCCAGTCTGGCATGGATGATCTGTTTGGTTTTGATGCGGCAAAAGGGGGCGATAATCCCAGCCCGGTGGTCTTGGCTGAGCTACCTGAATGGAGTGACGAGATTCGCCTGAAGGGGGAAAAGGAAACTCTGGGTCTTTATCTTACCGGTCACCCCATCGAGCAGTTTTTACCTGAGCTATCGCAGTTTATCAATAACCGGCTGGTCGATCTGGTCGCCGACCAGCCGCGTACGGTGACGGTGGCAGGATTGGTAGTGGCCTTGCGCACTCGACCTACCAAGCGTGGTGATCGCATGGGCTTTGTTACTCTGGATGATCGCAGTGACCGCCTGGAGGTGGCATTGTTCAGTGAATGCTATGCTCGCTATCAGCATTTGATTGGCATTGATAAGGTAATAGTCGTTCAGGGCGAGTTGCGCCACGATGACTTTTCCGGTGGGATGGTATTGCGTGCCGAGGAGGTGTTTGATCTGGAGCTGGCGCGCAGTAACTTCTGCAAACGTTTGGTGATGCAGGTGCAGGCCGAACAGGTTGGTGAAGATTTTATTGATGCCTTGGCGCGTGCGCTGGAGCCTTTTTGCGATGGACGCTGTCCGGTAAGTCTGGATTATATCAATGGACAGGCGCGCGCCTGTCTTGAGCTGGGTGAGCAGTGGCGGGTGCGCCCCAGTGATGAGTTGCTGCAGCGTTTACAGCAGTTGATCGGGCAGGGGGTCGTACGGCTGGAATATTAGGCTGAAAGACGGCTAAACTAGTTGCATACACCCGATAATAAACCATAGCCTACACTCATGAACCTTAACTTTCTGGATTTCGAACAGCCGATTGCCGAGCTTGAGGCAAAGATCGAAGAATTGCGTTTCGTTGGCGATGACAATGAAATCAATATCAATGATGAGATCTCTCGCCTGCGGAAAAAGAGTCAGTCACTGACCAAGAGCATTTTCGCCAATCTTACTTCCTGGCAGATCTCACAATTGGCACGCCATCCGCAGCGCCCCTACACCTTGGATTATATTGAACATATCTTCACTGAATTCGATGAGTTGCATGGTGATCGCGCCTTTGCCGATGACCCGGCGATTGTTGGTGGTATTGCCCGACTTGAGGGTAATCCAGTGATGGTCATAGGCCATCAGAAAGGACACGATACCAAGGAAAAGGTAAGGCGAAATTTTGGTATGCCGCGTCCTGAAGGTTATCTCAAGGCATTGCGGCTGATGGAAATGGCAGAGAAATTCAAGATGCCTATACTGACCTTTATCGATACTCCAGGCGCATACCCTGGCGTTGGCGCCGAAGAACGCGGCCAAAGTGAGGCCATCGCGCGTAATCTCCAGGTTATGGCGCGCCTTAAAACACCCATAATCTGCACGGTCATCGGTGAGGGTGGATCAGGCGGTGCACTGGCTATAGGCGTGGGTGATTATGTGATGATGTTGCAGTACAGCACATATTCGGTCATCTCGCCGGAGGGTTGTGCTTCCATCCTCTGGAAAAGTGCCGACAAGGCTCCAGAGGCAGCCGCAGCGCTGGGCATCACTGCCGACCGACTGAAAGAGCTGGGACTGATCGATAGAATCATTGAGGAGCCTTTGGGTGGGGCGCACCGTCAAATTGAAGTGGCAGCAGCCAATATCAAGGCTGCCTTGCATGAGACCTTGACCGGGCTCAACAAGGTTGCACTACCAAAACTGCTGGATCAGCGTAATGAGCGGCTGATGGGCTTTGGTAATTTCACGGCAGCGTAGCTTACAGAGGCAAAGTTCATTGAAGGCTAACGGATTGCTGCGACTATCTCTCCTCTTGCTGTTGCTGATCGCAACAGGCTGCACCAGCATGTTGACCCAACGCATGGGGGCAACATTATCAAATGCAATATTGAATCAGGATGACCCCGAAACAGTGCGTGTCGGTGCACCGGCTTATTTGTTGCTGATTGACGGTCTGATTACAGACAATCCAAAAGACAAAAGTATCCTGCTGGCTGGGGCGCGTTTGTATGGTGCCTATGCCGCCGTGTTTGTTAATGATAAGGACAGGGCGCTACAGATGGCAAAGAAGGCCCTGGCTTATGCCCGCCGTGGCCTGTGTGTGGATTATGCGCAGATCTGCAAGCTGGAATCATCTCCCTATGATCAGTTTGTCCCTACCTTGCATGAGGTAGAACAGGATGGCCTGGATGACTTGTATGTGTATGGCAGCGCGTGGGCCGGCTACATTCAGGCTGATAGTGCAAATTGGGGCGCTGTTGCCGACTTGCCCAAGGTGGAAGCGATTATGCGTCGTGTCGTGATGATGGCACCGGCACATGATAATGGTCGGGCACAGCTTTACCTGGCCGTTTTAAATACCCTGGTACCGCCATCACTGGGTGGTCGACCTGAAGTGGGACGGGAATTTTTTGAACAGGCTATTGTTATGTCACATGGTCAGGATCTAATGGCCAAGGTCGAGTTTGCCCGTCGTTATGCGCGTATGACTTTTGATCAGGAGCTGCATGATCGCCTGCTGCATGAGGTGCTAATGGCGAAGGAAGATGTGCCTGGTTTGATCCTGAGTAATGTCTTGGCCAGGCAGGAGGCAAAGACATTATTGGCTGAGTCGACAGACTACTTTATGGAATAGGATTATCCCCAGTATGTGTTTTAGAAAATTATTTCTGTTAATCGTCTTGTTGCTGCCGCTGCCGGTCACGGCCGTGACCTTGAAGATAGCCACAGTAGCGCCCGATGGCACTGCCTGGATGAATGCCTTTCGCCAGAAGGCTGATGAGATCAAAAAGCGCACAGATGGACGGGTCGAATTTCGTTTTTATCCCGGCGGCATTATGGGCAATGATAAAAGCGTGTTGCGCAAGATACGTGTTGGACAGTTGCATGGTGGTGCAATTACTGGCGGTGGCCTGGCTGAGATTTACCCAGATGCGCAGATTTACAGCCTACCTTTTGTCTTTAACTCTTTTGCCGAAGTTGATTATGTGCGTAGCCGCATGGATGCAGCAATTATGCAAGGTCTGGAGAAGGAAGGATTTATTGGTTTTGGTATTTCAGAGGGTGGTTTTGCCTACCTGATGTCTGCCCATCCTGTGGCGAAACTGGAAGAGCTAAAATCACGCAAGGTTTGGGTGCCAGAGGGTGACATAATAAGTCATACGGCATTTCAGGCGGTAGGCGTGCATCCGGTTTCCTTGCCCTTGACCGATGTGCTGACAGGTCTGCAGACTGGATTGGTGGATACTGTGGCAGCATCAGCAATGGGGGCCATAGCCCTGCAATGGCATACCAGATTGAAGTATCTGACTGAGGTGCCACTTATTTATCTGTATGGATCATTGGTGATCTCAACCAAGGCCTTTGCCAGGCTGCAGCCGGAAGATCAGGCTGTCATACGTGAGGTTTTTGGTGAGATGATGCAACAGATGAATGTGCAAAATCGCCGTGACGATGAACAAGCCATGGCTGTGTTGCAGCAACATGGCTTGCAGTTTATTGCGTTCGATGATGGCGATGGATGGCATGAAGCGGTAGGGCAAACAACCAGGCAGCTAACTGAAAAGAGAGTGTTCAGTGATGCGATGCTTAAAATTCTGCAAGATAATCTCGCGGAATATCGGTCAATGAATATGTCCGAAAGCCCGGCAAAGCCATGAAGGTATTCATGCGTTGGTTACTTGCTGCAATATATGCTCAGTCCAGCAATTGAGACTTTGCCAGTTATGCATATCGGTCTTGCATAGGGCATGAACGATAGGGTAAAGCAGCAGCACCAGGCGTTTGGATGACGGTGTTTCGGGCGTCTGATTTGTCTTTTCGCAGACGGCAATATGGTTATTGACAGGCATTAGCTTTCAATGCGGATAAAAGATTATCTTGAGCACATCAATAATGCATTGCGCCGGTTTGAAGATGGGCTGATTGTGCTGATGGTGTTGAGTATGGTGCTGTTGGCGGCCGGGCAGATTGTGTTGCGCAATGTCTTCGGTGGCGGTCTGGTGTGGGTTGACCCGTTTTTGCGTGTCATGGTTTTGTGGCTGGGTTTGCTGGGCGCGATGGTGGCTACCCGTCACAATAATCATATTACTGTGGACGTGTTGTCGCGTTTTTTATCAGCAAAAATCAAATATTTCATACGAATAATAACTGGCCTGTTTGCAAGTGTTATTTGCGCTATTTTAGCCTGGCATGGTGCACGCTTCATGCTGGCTGAATATACTGCTGCCACCGAGGTATTTACCGGCGTGCCTACCTGGTGTTGCGTGCTGATTATTCCTGTTGGATTCGTCGTCATGTCAGTGCGCTTTTTTGTGCACACCTTCAAACCTGGCGCGGTCCAAACATGAGTGTAGTTATCTCGTTACTGCTGTTGGGTCTTGCCCTTTTGGGCACGCCACTTTTCATTGTTATCGCTGCCTCTGCCTTGCTTGGTTTTTATTCGTCTGATATTGACCTGTCGGTGGTCTTGATCGCGTTTTATCGTCTGGCAGAAATGCCCATCTTGTTAGCTATTCCGTTATTTACCCTAGCCGGTTATCTGTTGAGTGAAAGCAAGGCTCCGCAGCGCCTGGTCAACTTGAGCAACGCCTTGCTGGGCTGGATGCCGGGCGGTCTGGCGGTGGTTTCATTGGCTATTTGCGCGATCTTCACTGCATTCACCGGTGCCTCTGGTGTGACCATTATTGCATTGGGCGCACTGCTCTATCCGGCTTTGACACAGGCAGGTTATGGCCAGCGTTTCAGTCTTGGTTTGGTGACAACTTCCGGCAGTTTAGGTTTGCTGTTTGCGCCTTCTTTACCGCTGATACTTTATGGTGTGATAGTTCAGCAATTAGGTGTTGGCAGCTCATTGACGGTTGATGATTTATTTCTGGCTGGTGCTTTGCCTGGCTTGTTGATGGTGTTGGCACTTTCTGCCTGGAGTATGTGGACTAATCGCGGCTTGTCTCGTGAGCAGTCAGATATCAGTATTGCCGCTGCCTTGCGTGCTGCGATCTGGGAATTACCACTACCATTTATCGTTCTGGGTGGTATTTACAGTGGCTATTTTGCTGTTTCTGAAGCGGCGGCGGTGACTGCTTTGTATGTGCTGGTGGTCGAGGTTTTAATCCATCGGGAGATAAAGCTCGGTGATCTGTCGCGTATCATCCGTGAGTCCATGGTGCTGGTTGGTGGGATATTGATTATTTTGGGAGTATCCCTGGCCTCAACCAATTATCTGATCGATGCTGAAGTACCCGTGCGGCTGTTTGATATTATGCATGCTTATATCCAGGATCCATTGTTTTTTTTATTGCTGCTCAATGTGTTTTTATTGTTGTTGGGTATGATGCTGGATATTTTTTCGGCCTTGGTGATCATGGTGCCGCTGTTGCTGCCTGTGGCACTTGGTTACGGTATCGATCCGTTGCACCTGGGGATTATCTTTTTGGCCAATATGCAGTTGGGATATCTTACTCCGCCGGTAGGAATGAATCTGTTCATTGCCAGTTATCGTTTTAAGGTGCCAGTGATGCAGATTTACCGATCGACGTTGCCATTTTTTTTCATCTTGTTGTTGACGGTATTGGTTATTACATACTGGCCAGGCCTGAGCTTGTATCTGCCAGGACTGTTTGCAACCTGGTAGTGCGTAGTCTGAACAGCACAGCGACACTGGATAGTGTGCACTGGTAAAAACCTGCTGAAAAGGCACAATGCAAAGCTGTAACTGGATCTGGAAGGAATTATGATAGAAAAATGCCGTGAATTTTTTACGCAGTTGAGCTGTAAACCAGATTTTTTGCAGGGCAAATGTAGTGTAGTCAAGTGTTGGGCGGTGGGTGAGTTCGATCTTTGGTTGCTGGAAAAACTAAAAAAATAATCAAGTCGATGCCTAAGCCCAATATTAAATTGAAAGTAAGCAATCTTGCATGTCGTCGTGCCGGGCGTATTTTGTTTCAAGAACTATCTTTTACTCTGCGCTCAGGTGAGGTTTTACAGGTGGAGGGGCGCAATGGCTGCGGCAAGACTACCTTGCTGCGTACTTTGTGTGGCCTGAGTCGACCTGTGGCTGGCACCATTGCCTGGGCAGGTGAGGATATTCTGTCTGATTTTGCTGCCTATGCGGCCGAGCTTAATTATGTTGGCCATCACGCAGGCATCAAGGAAGAGTTGACTCCACTGGAAAATCTTGATTTTGCCGTTGCCATGCATGGTGTCAGCAAAGTGACACCAGAACAGGCGCTGGAGCGGATTGGTCTGCCTTTTGAATGCGAGAATGTGGTTTGTCGCAAGCTTTCGGCGGGGCAGCGCCGGCGGGTGGCTTTGGCGCGTCTTTTATTGTCACCAGGTCGGTTGTGGATCCTGGATGAGCCATTCACTGCACTCGATGTGTCGGGGCGTGAGCTGGTCGAGACCTTGTTGACTGAACATGTAGCTGGTGGTGGTGTGGCGGTGGTTACATCGCATCATGTTGTCAAGCTGGAGGGCGGTGTCGTGCAGACTCTGCAATTGGGATGAGTCTGTTGCGTGCTGGCTCAGCATTATTGCGTCGTGATCTGTCACTAGCTATGCGCCAGCGTGGGCAGTGGCTTAATCCGCTGCTGTTTTTTGTTTTGGTGGTGGCATTGTTTCCACTGGGCTTGAATCCTGATCCAAATTTATTGCGTACTATTGCCCCAGGTGTGATTTGGGTCGGTGCGCTGCTGGCTGCAATGTTGTCACTGGAGACTTTATTTCGCTCTGATTTTGATGATGGCTCTTTGGAACAAATGGCGCTGACTTCGCATCCATTGGCTTTGCTGGTACTGGCAAAATCAATGGCGCATTGGCTGGTATCTGGCCTGCCTTTGTTGTTGATGGCTCCCTTGTTGGCCTTGTTGTTGAATCTGGAATCTCATGCCGTGTTAATCTTGCTGACCACGCTGGCGCTGGGAACACCTTTGCTCAGCCTTATCGGCGGCATAGGCGTGGCGCTTACCGTGGGCTTGCGCCGTGGTGGGGTGTTGTTGTCGTTACTGGTGTTGCCTTTGTATGTACCTGTGTTGATCTTTGCCGCTGGCGCGGTGGGCAACGCCCAGGCAGGGATGGCAGTAACTGGGCAATTGGCCTTTCTTGGAGCCTTGCTGGCCCTGGCAATCGCGCTAGCGCCTTTGGCGACGGCAGCGGCATTGCGTATTTCGTTGGATTAGCAGTAGAGGTAGGAATATGTGGGCTTGGTTGCATCGACTGGCTTCGCCAAAACGTTTTTATCGCTGGTCAGGCACCTTGGCGCGTTGGGCGGGCTGGTTCAGTCTGCTGCTGGGTGTTAGTGGTCTTTATTATGCGCTGCTTGCTTCTCCACCTGATTATCAACAGGGGGAGAGCGTACGCATCATGTATGTGCATGTGCCGGCAGCCTGGTTGTCTATGTTTATTTACATGAATATAGCCGCAGCTTCGTTGATTAGCCTGGTTTGGCGGATCAAGGTGGCGGATATGTTTGCTGCAGCGAGTGCGCCCATAGGCGCATGGTTTACATTTCTCGCTTTGGTGACAGGGGCCTTGTGGGGCAAGCCCATGTGGGGCGCTTGGTGGATTTGGGATGCCAGACTGACTGCGGAACTTATTCTATTGTTTCTCTATCTAGGCTATATAGGTTTGCTATCGTCCATAGACGAGCGCGACACAGCGGCAAGGGCCGCAGCGGTATTGGCACTGGTTGGGGTGGTGAATATTCCCATCATTCATTATTCCGTGGAATGGTGGAGCACCCTCCATCAAGGTGCCACGGTGACCAAATTTGAAAAGCCATCTCTGCCTTGGTCTATGTTGCGACCGTTGTTGTTGATGTCCTTGTCAGCCACCTTGTTTTACATCATGGTGGCGATGCGGCAGGCACGGGCAGAGTTGCTCTCGCGCGAGACCGACAGTTCTTGGGTGCGCGAGTTGGTGGCCGGTCAGCTGGGTAGTGGGAGCCGATGATGGATGAGTTTTTGCATATGGGCGGCTATGCCCTTTATGTTTGGGTTAGTTATCTGCTGGGTCTGTTGGTTGTCGTGGTAAATCTATGGCAGACCTGGCGTGCTGAGCGCGTTGTGTGGCGCCAGCTCAAACGGAGACAAAGAAGAGATGAATCCAAAACGTCGTAATCGCTTGCTGGTTATTGCGCTGGTGGTAAGTGGTGCAGGAATTGCCGTTGCCCTGGCGATGGTGGCGCTCAGTGAAAATATCAATCTGTTCTACAGTCCGACCGAGGTTTCGCGTGGCGCAATACCACAGGGCAAAACTTTTCGTGTCGGAGGATTGGTGCGTGAGGGTAGTGTGCGGCGTGAAGAGCAGGGGCTGAGGATCAGTTTTGAGGTCACGGATGGCCCGCATAATGTGACCATTGATTACACTGGTATCCTGCCCGATCTGTTCCGTGAAGGTCAGGGTATCGTGGCGCAGGGGAGACTGGATGACAATGGTCGCTTTATTGCTGATCAGGTGCTGGCCAAACATGATGAAAACTATATGCCACCAGAAGTGGCGGAAGCCCTGATCAAGGCTGAGAATGAAGGTGAGTTGGCAAACCCGCACAGCACGCCATGACAAAGTTTTTTGGTGTGATTTCAATATATAAGGCCGTCGAACATGCTTCCTGAATTAGGTCATTACGCATTGATACTTGCTCTGTGCCTGGCTTTGCTGCAAGGCACTATCCCGCTCGCAGGCGCACAAGGCGGGATCAGCAACTGGATGGCGTTGGCGCGGCCTTTGACCTGGGCGCAATTTATGGCTTTATTAGTCTCGTTTGCCATATTGACCTATGCCTTTATCAGCAATGATTTTTCTGTTGCCTATACGGCGAACCATTCCAATAGTTTGTTGCCATTGATTTACCGTGTTTCTGCCGTGTGGGGCGGGCATGAAGGATCCTTGTTGTTGTGGGCATTTTTATTAGCTGGCTGGAGTTTAGCCGTGAGCCTGCTCAGTCGACGCTTGCCGCTTATTATGGTTGCACGTGTGCTCGGTGTTATGGGGCTGGTCAGCACCGGCTTCCTTTCTTTTCTGATCTTTACTTCTGGCCCATTTGCCAGGCTATGGCCAATACCTGTCGATGGCCGCGATCTCAATCCATTGTTGCAGGATCTGGGTTTAGTGTTGCATCCGCCTATGTTGTACATGGGTTATGTTGGTCTTTCCGTAGCCTTTGCCTTTGCTATTGCTGCCTTGCTCGGCGGTCGATTGGACGCTACCTGGGCGCGTTGGTCACGCCCGTGGACGACGGTGGCGTGGGTGTTTCTCACGCTGGGTATTGCACTTGGTTCATGGTGGGCCTATTACGAGCTGGGCTGGGGCGGTTGGTGGTTTTGGGATCCGGTAGAAAATGCCTCTTTCCTGCCCTGGTTGGTGAGCACGGCATTGATTCATTCCCTGGCGGTGGCGGAGAAACGCAGCGCCTTCAAAAACTGGACGGTATTGCTGGCAATTATCGCTTTCTCCCTGAGTTTGCTGGGTACTTTTTTGGTGCGTTCTGGCGTGCTTACCTCCGTGCATGCCTTTGCCAATGATCCCAAGCGTGGCTTGTTCATTTTGATGCTGTTGGCGGTGGTGGTAGGCGTCTCCCTGATGATCTACGCCTGGCGTGCGCCGCAGGTAAAAAGCACTGGACATTTTGAGCTTGTTTCGCGCGAGACAATGTTGCTGGGTAATAATGTGTTGCTAATAGTGGCAACGGCTTCTGTCTTGCTCGGCACTTTGTATCCACTGATTATCGATGATTTGGGCGCGGGCAAGATCTCAGTAGGGGCACCTTATTTCAATGCGGTATTTGTGCCACTGATGATACCCCTGGTTGTCTTGATGGGGTTGGGACCACTAGTGCGATGGAAATCAGATCAAGCGGCACGCCTGCAACAGATGATCAGAGGCACGCTGGTGATCAGTATTGGTATCGGCCTGCTGCTGCCATGGCTGCTGTTTCGCTCCTGGGAACCAATGGTCATAGTGGGATCGATAATCGCTGTGTGGGTTGCACTGTCGGCCTTGCTTGATCTGCGTAACCGCCTGCGTAATGCATCTTCTTTTTGGTCTGGACTGCGCAAGCAAAGCCGTAGTTTCTATGGCATGGTGCTCGCTCATCTTGGTGTGGCCGTGACAGTTGTTGGCATCACCTTCTCCAGCTATTACAGTTTGGAACACGATGTACGCTTGGCTCCAGGTGAGACTTTTGTGATGGGCGAGCATGATTTCCTTTTTGAAAAATTGGTACACCATGAAGGCCCTAATTACAGTAGTGATCTGGCCGTTATTCAGGTGCAGAAGCAAGGCAAACAGGTTGCAACCCTGCATACCGAGAAGCGCCTTTATACAGTTACAGGCATGCCGATGACCGAGGCTGGCATAGACTGGGGCCTGACGCGCGATCTGTATGTCGCCCTGGGCGAGCCATTAGGGGATGGATCCTGGGCCGTGCGTATGTACTACAAACCTTATGTCCGCTGGATCTGGCTGGGTGCGCTGCTGATGTCCTTCGGTGGTCTGTTGGCTGCTGCTGATCGACGTTATCGTTTATCGCGACAATCAAGCAGTTCAGTAACAGCTAATCTTCAAGAGAATGGAATATGAAACTGCGCTTCATACTGCCGTTGGTTGTTTTTACCGCATTGATAGTGTTGTTTGCGATCGGCCTCAATCTAAATCCGCGCGAAGTGCCATCGCCACTGATCGATAAACCAGCACCCAGCTTTGATCTGCCACAAGTGCAGCAGGCTGAGTTGCGTCTGACTCGCGATGCGCTGACACAACATCCGGTTAGCCTGTTGAATGTTTGGGCCAGTTGGTGCGTTGCCTGTCGGCAGGAACATCCATTCCTGATGGAATTGGCACGCAGCAAAGAAGTGCCGATTTATGGTCTTAATTACAAAGATGAGCGGGATGATGCAGTGGCCTGGTTGCAGCGCTTTGGTGATCCTTATCTGGTCAGCGGTTTTGATCATGATGGCCGCGTAGGAATTGATTGGGGTGTGTATGGTGTGCCGGAAACCTTCATCGTTGATGCTCAGGGAACCATACGCTATAAGCATATCGGCCCGCTGTCACCGCAGGTCTGGAAGGAAAAACTGGAGCCTGTTGTGCGCCAATTGCAAGGTGGCGTGAGATGAAATATTCACTTGGTGTGATATTGCTGTTATTTTCCCTGGCTGTTCAGGCATCGATCAGCGCCTATGAATTCAACACGCCAGAACAGGAATCACGTTTCAATACATTATCGCAAGAGCTGCGTTGTCTAGTTTGTCAGAATCAGAATATTGCCGACTCGAATGCTGGTCTGGCGGTAGATTTGCGCCGTCAGATCCATGAGATGATCCTGGCCGGAAAAACCGATCAGGAGATAATCGAATTCATGACACAACGTTATGGTGAATTTGTTTTATATCGGCCACCTATGCGCGCTGGAACGCTGCTGCTGTGGATAGGGCCATTTGCCCTGCTCATACTTGGTGGAGGAATTATGGCCTGGTTTGTACGTCAGCGCGTTGGCGCCACGCAGGAAAATCCATTGAGCAAGGCCGAGCAAAAACATCTGGCTGATCTGTTGAAGGACAAAAAATGACACTGTTCATTATTCTCGCGCTGTTGTTGACTGTAATACTTATGGTGCCGTTGCTGCTGCCATTGTTACGGCCAAAATCTGTTGATACAACTGGTCGGCAAGCTCTCAATGTGGCTCTGTTTCAGGAGCGGCGCGATGAGCTGGAGCAGGAACGAACTGAAGGCTCTATTAGTGAAGATCAATATGAAGCGGCAAGTCTGGAGTTGGAACGTGATCTCTTAATCAATGCTGATACAGATGAGCCAGGCACTACACGGCCAACATATAAACTGGCTGTTTTTGTCGGTCTTGGCTTGCCATTGCTGGCAGCTCTGCTTTACTGGCAGTTAGGCGCGCCAGATTTTATCGATCCTCCTGCAGCTGTATCACAACAGGCCAGTAGTGATATAGAAATGGCAGCGTTGACCGAGCGTCTGGCGCAACGTCTTGAACAAAACCCAGGCGATATCAAAGGCTGGTTGTTATTGGCTCGTTCCATGCAGATGCACCAGGATTTCGCAAAGGCTGCCGAGGTTTATGAGCGTGCCCTTCAGCGTGCTGGAGAACATCCTGATTTGTTGGTTGATTATGCTGAAATGCTGGCCATGCAACAAGGCAGCATGCAAGGTAAGGCGACAGAGCTTATCGAGCGAGCCTTGCAGATTGATCCTAATGCACAAGGTGCCTTGTGGTTAGCCGGCGCTGCGGCCTTTGAGCAAGAGGAATACGCCACGGCCATTGTCCATTGGCAAAAATTGCAGCAATTCCTGTCCGATGATGATGTAGAGGCCATTTCCATGTTGCGTGAAAATATCAAGGCAGCTGAAGAAGGCCTGGCAAATTAGCCTGCAAAATAAGTTCATCTATCAGCAAATCAGCTTCTACAATCTATTCTGCAGTGCCCACCCTGCTGCATCCAGGCCCGGATATCTGGCTCCTGCCTCCGGTTTGCGGAGTTACTTGGATCTGGGTACTGATCCGCTCCTTCAGAGCAGACACGTGCGAGATCACGCCGATCAGTTTGCCGTCTTGCTGCAAATTTGCAAGGGTTTCCAGCGCAGTGTCGAGGGCTTCTTCATCCAGTGTGCCAAAGCCTTCATCCAGGAAGAGTGAATCCACCCGGACATTCTTGCTGGCCATGTGAGATAGACCCAGCGCCAGCGATAGGCTGACAATAAAACTCTCGCCACCAGAAAGGTTCTTGGTGGATCGAATCTCACCGGCCTGGTAGTTGTCAATTACATTTAGCTCCAGCGGTTGAGCATCATCACGCACCAGCAAGTAGCGGTCAGACATCTTCTGCAGTTGCCGGTTGGCGTGGCCAATCATCATCTTGAAGGTTAGCCCCTGGGCAAAATTGCGGTATCTTTTGCCGTCAGCAGAGCCGATTAATTCGTGCAGGTTTTCCCACCTGCGGCAGTCTTTTTGCTGCGCCTCGATAGCCGCTTGTTTTTCTTTCATGCGCTCTTTGGCAGCAGTGTTTTCACTCAGCGTGTGCTTGAGTGCGGCAAGGTCTTGGCGTAAATTCCCCAGGGATTCTTCGTAGTCTTTTAATTGAGGCTCAAGTTCATCCAGGGTTTTTTCTGTTATTTTCCTGGTCATTTCCGTGGTCAAGCGTGTTTGTCGATCTATCTGTCTGGCATACAGATCTGTTTGCCGCTTATCCAGTTCTTTGTCATTTTCTGTTAGTTTCTGCCTCTGCTCAAGGGACAGTCGAGCCGCCACAAACTGTTTTTCATCTGAAAAGCCCACCAGCATAAGTGCAGCGAGAAAATCAGTTTCCAGGTTTCTCAGTTCCGCTTCTCTCTGCTCGATACGTTTAATCAGAGATTCAGTATGTGTCTTTGCAGTGTTCCATTTTTGTTGTAATTTATTGTGCAGATCTCTGGTATATATTTCAGCACTCTCGGCATCAGAGATCGCCTTGTTTAAACGGCGCTCCTCATCGTCTGGATTCTTCTCGCCGTACAGTGTATTACGCACATCACTTCCGGCGGCGTGTTCTTTTTTTAAGGTCTCCAGGCGTTTTCGTTTTTCATCCAGGTCAGAGCTTTGGATTTCGATAACAGCATTCAGACGTTTCATTTCACTGTTGATGTGGTCAATCTGTTTCTCGATGTCTGCCTTTACCTTTACCTGGGTCTGCCACGTATTCAGCCTCTTTTTAAGGGTTTCGAGCAGTGATGAAATATCTGTTTCAGGGATGTCAGCAATACCTAGCGGCTGTAGTTTGCCAGATACAGCCTGTCTGCGTTCAGCAAAATCAGCATGGAGTTTTTCCAGGACTTCTTTTAGTTCGGCCAGGGCTATCTCGGCAGCCTTCTTGTCATTAGCCGCTGCTGATTCGTCCTTTTCAGCCTCCGTCAGGTTTTTGCGGGCCAGGCTTTCTGCATCGAAAAGTTTCGTGATGGCGGCCTCTTGATCCTCGGCCTGGCTAATCAACGTGGTCAGGGCGTCGATCTTCTGTTCGGTTTCATCGGCGACAGGGACATCCCCTTCCGCGTAGGGGTGCTCGGTTGCGCCGCAAAGCGGACAGGGCTTGCCGTCTTCCAGTTTTGCCCGATGATCTTCAAGACTCGCTATTTTCTTCAGCAAGGCCATTTCACGCAGCAGGGTTTCTTTCTCGGTGCGGTATTCGCGCAACAAGCGATCTCCCAGCAATTGGCTCAATGCATCTTTGCCCTGTTGAATCTGTTTTGCGGCCTCTTCCAGCTCCTGTTTCTGAATGCCTGATTGTTTCTGCCTTTCATTGAGCAATCTTGTCGCCAGCTGCAGAGTAGTCGCAGCCTTTTGTTGAGCCGCCTCTTTTTGCACGATTTCTTTTTGCCTGGAGAGCAGGCCGCTGAACTGTTCTTCACCTCCAGCCAGACCGCTGAGCAGCCATTCATCCTGCGCATGCTCCTTAAGATAGCCATCAACAAGGTGCAGAGCCTTATGATCCTTGGTTAGTTTTTCTTGCTCTTCGAGCAGGGCTTTTTTGTCTGCATCAATCCTTGCCGCATCCTTCTTGCAGTCATCATCTCCTTGCCTAACAGCTTTTGTCTGATCGGCAAGTTGCTGATCGAGAGAGCGAAGCTTCTGCAAGGTAGGCGCGGCCACTTTCAGCTCTTCTTTGGCCCGAGCGGTTTGTTGCTCAGCTGATTTCAGTGCTTCTGCCTGTATCTTGGCGGAGGATTCCAGATCAGGAATAGCGTCCTCTTCGACTTTCAATGCTGCTCTGTCATCCGTTTGTTGTTGTCGAATGGCGGTCAGCGTTGCGTATGTGCCATCTAGTGAGGCGGCACTTAAAGCCAGTTTAAGTTTTTCGCGCTGTGGCTTGAACTCATCTATATCGCCTTGCAGCCTGTTCGCTTCATCGTTTAAGTCGACGATTTCCTTCTTCAAACCATCGACGGTATTCAGCCAGGTGATGGCCTTGCCTGTATTGGCAAACTTGCTGGCAAGCTCTGACTCCTCCTTCTGCTTTGTCTTGAGCGCCTGCCCAATCTCTAGTTCCTGCTCCGGCTCAAGAATCACGATGCCTGTCGTTTCAGCCTGAAGCAGTTTCAGCTTTTCCCGCTCTTCGCGCTGGAGCTCATGCACACGGACAGATATCCGGCTGTAGATCTCTGTACCTGTTATTTGTTCCAGGATTGGTGCTCGCTCATCAGGCGCGGCCTGAAGGAATGCGGCAAAGCCGCCTTGGGCCAACAACATTGAACGGGTGAACCGATCAAAATCCATGCCGGTAGCTAACTCTATCTGCTCAGCGACACCTCTGATCCTGGACTCAAAAATCTCACCTGTATCCGCATTTGCAATCTCGTGTTTCGGCGACTGGAACTCACCATCTGGTTTTTTGCGTGCCCGATGTTGGCTCCAGTGGCAGCGGTAACGCCCAGTCTGGGTTTCGAATGTCACCTCGGCAAAGCATTCGCCGGTCTGGCGGGACATGATCTCGTTGCCACTTTTGGTGACCTTGCTCAGACGCGGCGTCCGTCCGTAAAGGGCAAGGCAAATAGCATCGAGGATGGTGGTCTTCTCCGCCCCGGTGGGACCGGTGATGGCAAAGATGCCGTCAGACGCAAAGGCCGGGTGTGTCAGGTCGATATTCCACTCACCGACCAGTGAGTTCAGGTTCTTGAAGCGTACCTGCAATATTCTCATCGATAGCCTCTTTATTCCTCTTGCGCATCGTCTTCATGGAGAGACAAGAGCGTCTCCTGATAGGCTCGGTGCAATTCCTGCCGTTGATCTTCAGGCACCTCATGAACGGCCAGGCATCGCTCGAACACATCATTCACATTAAGATCATCAAGCGTTTCCTCTTCATGCATGTGTCCCAGCACGCGGTCGATGATGCGATTGTTTTTTATCCGCAGAATTTCTATTTGGGTTTCGGCGATGGCTGCATCCAGACGCTCACGCAGGTCGCCAATAACATCAGTACCGTCATAGATGACTTCGAGCCAGATTCCTGATTCATTTGGGAAATCCATTGCCGACAATTCGAGGATGCGGCTTGAAATGACGTCCCAGTCTCCCTTGATACGTTCGAGCTTTTGCCACACCGGCACATCAATCAGCTGCACGGACACGGCTGTTTTGTGGTCATCTTCAAGATCAAAGGAAACCTGACAAATACTCTTCTGCTGCCTGGCCTCCCCAAACCCCATAGGCAGAGGAGAGCCGCTGTACCTGATGGTCTCAAGTCCACTCACCTTTTGCGGGACATGGAGGTGGCCAAGCGCCAGATAATCAAAACTCGCAGGGAAAATCCCGGCTGTCACATGAGCCAGGGAGCCAACATAGAGTTCGCGCACGCCGTCACCATCAACGGTTTGTCCGCCAGCGGTAAACAGATGTCCCATGCCAACGATAGGGATATCAGCGGCAAGTTCCTCGCGTTTTTGCTCGGCCAGTGCAGCGACGGCGGCGTAATGATCGCGAATACCATCAACCAGTTTCTTATCCTTATCCTCGACACTTTCACCGGCTTCCGCCACGCGCACATCCCTGTCGCGAAGATAGGGCACGGCACAGACAATCAGTTCCGGCACACCCTGCTCATTACGCAGCGCCAGCACTTCGTCTTCCAGATTTTTAGCCGCACTACCTACCACATGGACATCGAGAGCTTTGAGCAGCTCCCTGGGGGCATTGAGGAATGAAGGGGAATCGTGATTGCCTGCGATCACAACAACGTGACGACAAGATGACGCGGCAACCCGGCACAGAAAACGGTAATAAAGCTCCTGGGCACGATTGCTTGGAGCGCTGGTATCAAACACATCACCTGCCACCAGAAGGGCATCGATTTCATTCTGCTGAATCGTCTCAGCTAGCCAGGTCAGAAAAGCCTCGAACTCCTCGTAGCGTTTTCTGCCGTAAAGAGAGCGGCCAATGTGCCAGTCAGATGTGTGGAGGAGCTTCATTCATGGATCTCAAAATACCCATGTAATCGGGTGATCTTAGTGGCCAGTTGATTAGTATTGGTGATAGTGAGATTAAAAGCTACGGTGGTTGATGCGTTAAGGAAGCTGGTTTTTACCTTTGATTAATCGGATACAGAGTAATGAATACTGCTACTGAGTGTGGCATTTAACCCGCGCAGTGTGCCATATAACACATTGATGTAAAAGGTAAAACACCTCACAATCAATGGTGTTAAACGGGGGCTTTTGTGCGGTCACGTAATAATAACAAAATCGATATTGCCAACCTGTACCAAGAGTACAGTGATGCTCTGCGCCGATTTGTTGCCAAGAAGTTATCGCCCGGCGATGCTGACGACTTGATGCACGACACCTTTATGCGGGTGTTATGCCTGGCGGATGGCTACGAACTCCGCAATCCACGCCCTTTCCTGTTTCAGATCGCTTCAAACCTGATCCTCGATCATATCAGAGCGCGCCGCACCCACGTTTATGAAAACTGCGAAGGGTGCGATGAGGCGCAGCAGGTGGCCGATAATGTCACTCCGGAGCATACGGTGTATGCTCGGCAGCGCCTGAAAGTTCTGCAACACGCCATTGCCGAACTGTCGCCACGTTGTCGGGAGGTCTTCCTGCTGCACAAGTTTAAGAATGAAAGTCACGCTGCCATTGCCGCGAAATTGGGTATCTCGGTCAACATGGTGGAGAAACACATCATTCGGGCGTTGGCGCACTGCCGGCAGCGCCTCGCGGCTCTCGACTGAAGGGTAGCTCCATGGGGAAATGGCAACGCCGATATGGCGGCAGAGCCATGCTTTGGCATAAGATGCACCCATGTCGAGTGATGACGTTTTCAACAGTCCGCAACTGCCATCTGCCCAGGAGCAGGCGGCGGAATGGTTTATCCGGCTGCGCGATAAGCTGCCGTCGGAAGAGGAGAGGTGCGCATTCGAACAGTGGCTGGCCGCCGATCCCCGGAATCGGGAGGAGTATCAGGCGATACAGGGTGTCTGGCAGGAGCTGGATGGCCTGAGGGACACCGTTTCCGTCGGGGGCATAGGGCGCACTGCCGCAACCCGGGGTGTTGGTCCGCGCAATCATGGCAGAGGAGCATGGAGGGCGGTGGCGGTGGCGGCCGTACTCGTATTGTCGCTGCTCACTGGATGGTTTGCCTTATATGATCCCGGAAGCTATCAAACCGCCAAGGGGGAGCAGCAAACGCTCCGGCTGGCTGACCACTCGGTAGTGCATCTCAACAGCGACTCAGCACTCCGCGTGGAGTTGGCCACCGGGCGGCGCACCCTCCATCTGCAAAGGGGAGAGGCCTATTTCGAAGTCGCCCATGACCCGGCCAGACCGTTCGTTGTTGTCGCTGGCGGCGGCACGACTCGCGCGATCGGTACCCGGTTCAATGTATATCGGCAGCCATCCGGTGTGCGCGTATC
>JBAYOW010000034.1:0-22133 GCA_041678005.1 Thiohalomonadaceae bacterium | reverse complement strand
GTCATTCCCGCAGGCTATTATTACCCTCTCCCCCAGCCCCTCTCCCGCAAGCGGGAGAGGGGAGCTTTGAGCAGGGGCTTTGGCCACGATGGGTGTTGCAGGTAATGTATGGCGCAATAACCAACGGGCATTGCGCCGGATGCTGTAACTCCTCTAGCTGATGTCGGTGTCTATTGTGATGTTAAGCCATCAAGCAAGCGCTCGACTCAGAACCGTCATTCCCGCGCAGGCGGGAATCCAGGAGGAACTACTTTTTGGTTAAAAAGTAATCTAGTATGATTTTGCCCTGCATTAAAGATGAGCTCATGGGGCCGTGTATTTGCGGACTAAAATATGGCCTACGGTAAATCAACCAACATCCGATCCACTCCGGCGTGGAATTACTCCTCCCATGAGGCGTACATAGGCGAGGGCAGCAATAAAAAGTATTAGTGCCAGAATGAACTCTATAGTTGCCAAAGGCCTATCTTCTGGCGTAGCAAAGAGTTCGCCAGCGGCATGCAAGAGATAGAATAAGGCCAGCAGGCTGGTCCAGAAATAACTTTTTGCTCGTCCACGCAACAAGCCGTGCAGTGGCAATAACAATGGGCCAAGCAGTACGGTCAAGACCAGGCCGGTAGGCAGGCTAGAAGGCGAAAGCCAGAGCTGCCAGGCAAGCAACAAGGCGATGAGACCGCAATAACTGATAAGGGTGGCAGTGCGTGTCAATAGCAGGCGATTCATCGGATGTTGCCTGCCTCAAGTTGCGCGCGCGCCGTCAGAGCCAGACGCCGCCCCAAGGCCAGACAGAGAACTTTTTCATCTTCATTTATAGGCAAGGTATTGTCGGCACCTGCATGATGAGACGGGCCATAGGGAGTCCCTCCACCATGTGTATGCAGTAGTTTGGTTTCGCTGTAGGGCAGGCCAAGAACAAGCATGCCGTGGTGCAGCAACGGCAACATCATGCTTAGCAGCGTGCTTTCCTGACCACCATGCAGGCTGGAAGTTGAGGTAAAGACTGCGGCTGGCTTGCCGATGAGACTGCCGGATAGCCAAAGTGGGCTGGTGCAATCTATAAAATACTTGAGCGAGGCGGCCATGTTGCCAAAATGGGTTGGACTGCCCAAGGCCAGACCCACACATTCCTCCAAATCATGCAGCTCGGCATAAGGCGCGCCTTTGCTTGGCACCTCAGGGGCCACGGCAGTGCATTCTGGCGATACTTTCGGCACTGTGCGCAAGCGGGCGGACATGGATGGTATTTCCTCGATACCACGCGCGATCAGACGCGCCATCTCGGCAACTGAGCCATGACGGCTGTAGTACAGGACTAAAATTTCTTTCATGCTATTAGTTCCAGGATTTTTTCTGGTGGTCGACCAATGACGTCACGTTTGCCGCTGATAATGATGGGGCGCTCAATGAGGCGCGGATGTTGTACCATGACGGCAATCAGTTCGGATCGACTCAGCGACTGATCGTCCAGACCTAAGATATTGTATTCGGGTTCTTTTTTGCGCATTAAATCGCGTGGATCCAGACCAAGTAATTGAAGTATATGCTCTAGTTCAGTGATACTCGGAGGAGTGTCCAAATAGTGGATAACTTGTGGCTGCACGCCGTGCTCGCCGAGTAGTTGCAAGGTCTGCCGTGATTTTGAGCAGCGAGGATTGTGATAAATGGTGACAGTCATGGCTAAATGTGGTTTTGGTTGTGGGGACGAGATGGTGTGGTTTAGTGCTTTTTACTTAAAGCGAAATCCAGGCTGCAAGCCAGCTTGTATAAGCCATATATTTTTTTCTGCAGCAGCAATATGTGATCCTATCAGCAATTCGGCAGATTAGGATGATGGATAATACCATCAGTTTTGCTTGACCCTTTTTTTAGGGAATGGTAGCTTGTTCTAAGATTTACTATTATTCCTGTGGGCGAATATACATATTTGATAATGCACGGAGCCATGAGCATGAAAATCAAGAATAAGTTGAAGTATTCCGGTCTTGCCGCACTGGTGCTGACAATTGCTGTCGGTTGCGCCAGTACGCCAAAAGAAGAGACAGCAGAGCCGACGGTTGTTGCCGAGCCAGTTGTTGCACCTGCCGAAACGCCCAAGGCAGTTGAGCCTGCGCCAGTTAAGGATGTTGTGACCAGCTATGAAGTAGTGCGTGGCGACAACCTGTGGAATATCTCCGGCAAGGGAGAAATTTACGGTAATCCATACCAGTGGCCGCTGATCTATAAGGCAAACCGCGACAAGATCAAGGACGCCGATCTTATTTATCCAGGCCAGGCATTCGATATCGATCGCTCTGCCTCAGGCTCCGATATCGAGGCGGCAATTCATCATGCCAAGACGCGCGGCGCGTGGTCCCTGGGTGTGGTGGAGGAAAGCGACAAGGCCTATCTAGCTCGCTGATTTCTCCGCTGTTGATGAATAAGCAAGAGCCCCGCAAGGGGCTCTTTGCGTTTGTGGATGATTTGTTCTACAAGTGGATTTGGCGTACTTGCAGAACAACCGTTGGAATAAGATGTCTAGCTATCGCTACCTATCTGTTACCTGGAGGAAAAATCGTGTTGTGTAGTGGATTGTTTTTCAGCTTGCTATTTATGGTTTCCGGTGCCTTTGCCAATCCGAATTTCAGTCTGCATGATATGGATGGAAAATTGCATGAGATGTCTGATTATCGTGGTAAATGGGTGGTCATTAATTACTGGGCCACCTGGTGTCCACCATGCCTGGAAGAGCTGCCAGAGCTGGTGGATTTTCATGAACGTCACAAGGATAGTGATGCCGTGGTGCTGGGTATCAACACTGAGCAGATCACGCAAAATAAGCTGCGTAAATTTATCGATGAGAATTTTATTTCTTATCCAGTTTTCCAGGATACAGCAGCAACGGCAAATGTGGCACCTGTGCGTGGCTTGCCCACGACATTTCTGGTGGCACCCGATGGCCGTTTGGTAGCCAAGCAAACTGGCGCGGTGACTGCTGCTGGTATTGAAGAATTCATGCAGAATAATAAGTAGCCTGAGATTTCAGTATGACGGAGGTGGTGGCTATGCGGCGTTTGTTTAGCTTGGTTTTCTGCGTATTGTCGCTCTTGGCCAGTAGCCAGTTGATGGCTGCTGCGGGCCTGGATCCGCTGAGTCATTTTTTTCACGAGACCTTTGGTGATTTCGCCGAAGAGCTTGAGCAGGCACGAGAGGAAGACAAACAGGGAATACTATTGTTCTATGAAATGGATGATTGCCCCTTTTGCCAGTTCATGAAAGAGAATGTGCTCAATCAACCAGAAGTGCAGGATTTTTATCGTGAACATTTCCGTAATTTCATGGTGGATATCGAGGGTGATATCGAGATCCAGGATTTTTCTGGCCAGGAAATAAAACAAAAGGATTTTGCCAAGTTGGCTCGTGTTCGCGCCACGCCGGTAATTGCCTTTTATGATCTGACTGGCAAGGAAATCTTTCGCCATACCGGTCGCACATCAGGTGTCGATGAGTTTTTGCTGATGGGAAAATTCATAGTTGATGGGGCGTATAAAGAACAAAAATTCATTGTGTATAAGCGTGAGCACCTCAAAAGATAAACTATCATCCATGCAGCCTGCTAAATCCATCACTATTTTTGTATTTTTGAGTCTGGCAGTACTGAGCAAACTTTCCTTTGCCGGGGAAGATTTTGCCGCCTTGCCTGAGCCACTAACGCTGGAGCAGGCCTTGGTGCTTGCGGAAGAAATGGATCCAACAATGCAGCAGGCACAGGCCGAGGTGGAGTTGGCGCATGCCGATGAGCTGGCGGCAGAGGCACAGGATGGCATCAATATCTGGTTGCACGGCCGGGCGCGCAAGGTGGAACCATCAGATAGAGCTGTCACCCGTGACCGTGATGATCACCTGATGAGTCTGACAGTGAGCAAAAATCTTTATGACTTTGGTCGTAGCAGCGCATATCAGACGGCGGCAAAAACCGAGCTGGCAGGACACGAATACCTTTATCTGGATCGAACTCGACAACGTCGTATTGAAATTATGCAACGTTATTTTGATGTCTTGCGTGCTGATATGGAATTTGCCCGTGACAATGAGGCTATGGCAGAGGCCTATGTTTCGTTAGATAAATTACGTAATCGTCATGAACTGGGCAGTGTTTCCGATCTGGATATACTGGCGATGGAAAATAAATATCAGCATGCCTTGTATATGCGATCCATAAGCCAGCAGCGTATGCGGGTAGCGCGGGCGCAGTTGGCCATTGCCCTCAATCGGCCTGGACAACTGCCAGCCAATCTGGTGCAGCCTGAGTTGCCGCAATTGCAGCGCGAACTGCCTGAATATGAGTTATTACTGAGCAAAGCCCAGGCAGACAACCCACGTCTACAGGCACTGCGCAAGCGCGCTGAGGCCGCTGAGCTGCGACTGACAGCAGCCTATGCCGGCCGTCGCCCACGTCTCAGTGGCGAGCTGGAGGCCGCTGAGTATTCACGCTCCATGGGTTCGAACGACAAACGTCGCGCCAGTCTTTATCTGGATATACCTCTATATGATGGCGGCAGCACCAACTCATCTATCGCACGAGCGCAGGCAGAATTATACCGTGTACGGGCGGAATTGGCCGAGGCCGAGCGCAGTTTGCAGCAGATGGTATTGGAGCGATGGGTGGAGCTGAGTACCTTGCGTGTTGATTACCAACGCAGTCTTGCACAGCAAGAGTTCAGTGATATGTATTTAGACCGTAGCCGTACGCTTTATGAGATGGAAGTGCAGGCAGATCTTGGCGATGCGATGGTGCGCCTGACTAAAGCACAACTAGACGAGCTTAATGTGCGCTTTACCACCGCGCTGGTCTGGGAGCGTATGGATGCCCTGACAGGCGGGGCGTTGCAGATGGGTGAGGAATGAGAATGAATAAGTTACAGAGCTTGCTGGCAGTATTCATCCTGTTGTTTGCCGCTGGCGTGCGGGCAGCAGAATGGACAGGAACCCTGCATTGGCTGCAACGAGTGGAATTGAGTACGCCAGTATCTGGTGTGATAAGCAAGGTGGCGGTTGATGCTGGTGATCTGGTCAAACAGGGACAGGTTCTGCTACAGCTTGATGACCGGGGTTTCAGTTCCTTGGTGAAAAAGGCCGAAGCGCAAGTGGCTAGCCATCGTGAAACATTGGCTGAGGCCAAGCGTGAACTGGAGCGGGTAGTCGAAATGTATGAGCGCACCTTGCTGGCTGAGCACGAGTTGCAGTTGGCCAGGATCGCCGTCAGTCAGGCGCAGGCTGATTTAGTGGCAGCTGAGACAGCGCAGACTTTGGCGCGACTGAATCTTGAATACAGTCAGCTGAAGGCGCCATTTGCTGGAGTGATATTACAGCGCCAGGCTGAGTCAGGCGAGACAGTAGTGACGCGCTGGCAAAGTTTTCCTTTGATGGTATTGGCCGAGACCGGCCGCATGTTGGCGCGTATTGAAGTAGCAGATCAGGAATTGGCCACGCTGAGGATCGGCATGGACGCGCAGGTACGCATTCAGGACAAGGTGTTTCAGGGCAAGTTGCAGCGCATCGGCATGGAGCCGATAGCGACAGGCGGTGGCAAGCCGCATTATGCCGTGGATGTAGTATTTAGCTATCCGGTAAACATGCAACTGCGTGCTGGTTTAAGCGCCGTGGTAGTTGTGCCTTGAGATTTTAGCCTGACGGAGTGTGTGGCAGAGCAGGTGTCTTGCCTGCACAAAAAGCTGTCCATCCCTGGACATATACACCCTGCATTTTATGCCTTGCCAAACACCATTTCATCATCCTGCACATCCACACGTATCGTGTCGCCAGGCAGGAACTGACCAGCGAGGATAGCCTGTGCGAGTGGATTTTCGATCTGTTGCTGGATGGCGCGTTTCAACGGACGCGCACCATACACCGGCTCAAAACCAGCCTCGGCCAGCCTATCCAGGGCCGCTGCAGAGAGCTCCAGTTCCATCTCACGGTCGGCAAGACGCTTGCGCAGATACTCGATCTGGATATTGGCGATGCTATGGATCTGTTCGAGGGCCAGTGGATGGAATACCACCACCTCATCGACACGTTTGATGAATTCCGGCCTAAAATACTCGCCGACAACTTCCATCACCGCAGACTTCATCTCCTGATAACGCTCCTTGCCCGCCATTTCCTGAATGAGTTGCGAGCCAAGATTGGAGGTCATCACGATCACCGTATTACGAAAATCAACGGTACGCCCCTGGCCATCAGTCAGACGACCATCATCAAGCACCTGCAACAATATATTGAAGACATCAGAGTGTGCTTTCTCTATCTCATCCATCAGGATCACGGAATAAGGCTTGCGCCGCACCAGCTCTGTGAGATAGCCGCCTTCCTCATAACCAACATAACCAGGCGGTGCGCCGATCAGTCGTGCAACTGAATGCTTCTCCATGAACTCGGACATATCGATGCGCACCATGGCAGTGTCAGTGTCAAACAAAAACTCTGCCAGCGCCTTGGACAGCTCGGTCTTGCCCACACCGGTGGGACCGAGAAACAGGAAAGAGCCATTGGGGCGATTGGGGTCGGATAGCCCGGCACGCGAGCGACGAATAGCATCGGCCACGGCACTTACTGCCTCATCCTGACCGATCACACGTTGATGCAAGGAATCTTCCATATGCAACAATTTATCTCGCTCACCTTCGAGCATCTTGCTTACCGGAATACCTGTCCACTTGGAGACGACATCAGCGATCTCCTCATCAGTGACCTTGGTGCGCAGCAATTTCGTTTCCTGCAACTCGACTAGCTGAGCCATTTCCAGTGATTTTTCCAGATCTGGAATACGGCCATATTGCAGTTCCGACATACGCGCCAGATCGCCGGCGCGCCGTGCTGTTTCCAGTTCCATACGAGCACGGTCAAGCTCTTCTTTGATGTGTTGTGCACCCTGTACGGCCAGCTTCTCTGACTTCCAGATCTCCTCCAGATCGGCGGATTCCTTTTCCTGTCGTGTGATGTCTTCTTCCAGAACGGCCAGACGTTTGCGTGAGGCCTCATCATCTTCTTTTTTCAAGGCTTCGCGTTCTATCTTAAGTTGAATCAGGCGACGGTCGAGTCTGTCCATACTCTCCGGTTTGGAGTCTATCTCCATGCGTATGTGTGAGGCGGCCTCATCCATCAGATCAATAGCCTTGTCCGGCAATTGACGGTCAGTGATATAGCGATGCGACAGTGTTGCAGCGGCAACAATCGCAGGATCAGTTATCTCGACACCATGATGAACTTCATATTTTTCCTTCAGGCCGCGCAGGATGGCGATGGTATCTTCCACCGTCGGCTCATCCACTAACACTTTCTGAAAACGGCGTTCCAGGGCTGCATCCTTTTCTATGTATTGGCGATATTCATCCAGCGTAGTCGCGCCGATACAATGCAACTCACCGCGCGCCAGGGCTGGCTTCAACATATTGCCGGCATCCATCGCACCCTCGGCCTTGCCCGCGCCAACCATGGTGTGCAGTTCGTCGATAAACAAAATAATCTGGCCTTCCTGCTTGGCCAGATCGTTCAATACTGCCTTGAGGCGCTCTTCAAATTCACCACGGTATTTTGCTCCGGCAATCAGTGCTCCCATATCTAGTGACAACAGACGCTTATCCTTGATGCCTTCCGGTACTTCGCCATTGACGATGCGCAAAGCCAGCCCCTCGACAATGGCGGTCTTACCCACGCCAGGAGCACCGATAAGCACTGGATTGTTTTTCGTACGTCGCTGCAGAATTTGCACGGTGCGGCGGATTTCATCATCACGACCAATCACTGGGTCAACCTTGCCTTGCTCAGCTCTTTCGGTCAGGTCTATGGTGTATTTTTCTAGTGCCTGTCGCTGTTCTTCCGCGCCTGGATCGTCTACTTTCTCGCCACCACGCAGATTATCTATTGCCTGTTCCAAAGCGCTTTTGCTGGCGCCATGCTTGCGCAATAAATTGCCTAGCTCATCTTTTGCATCCACCGCCGCCAGGATAAAAAGCTCTGAGGAGATGTAACTATCCTTACGTTGCTGTGCTAGCTTGTCGGTAAGATTGAGCAGATTGATCATTGCATTGGATACTTGGACATCGCCACCGACCCCTTGCACCGAGGGTAGGCGATCCAGAGCTTCGTCCAGGGCAGAACGCAAGGCGTTCACATTTGCACCAGCCTGACTGAGCAAGTGTCGTGCTGTTCCACCTTGCTGATTGAGCAAGGCCATCAGCATATGCAAAGGTTCAATGAATTGATGATCACGCCCTACCGCCAGACTCTGCGCATCCTGTAGCGCGGTCTGAAAACGAGTCGTTAGTTTATCCATGCGCATGTCAAGCCACCTCTTGAAGTCAATAATTGCAGATAACCCCAAAGATGGGGACAGTATTGCAGAGCTTCAAGCATACAGCAGCAATCGACGCCGTGTCGGACTAAAGCCAGGCTTATATTGTGGTTGGCAAGTATGCGTGCACCAGCTCAAGCAGCCGGTTTTTTTGCCTTGTTATTCTGATATACCTTACGGCTGAAAAGGTCGTTGTGACGGCTGACAAGGCGGTCGAGAAACAGCTTGCCATCCAGGTGATCGATCTCATGTTGAATGGCGCGAGCTTCATAGCCCTCGGCATCAAGTTGTTGTTTCTGTCCCTTGGCATCCTGATAACTCAGGGTAATGGCCTCGGCACGAATAACGTTGCCGGTAAAGTCTGGCACTGACATGCAGCCTTCCCTGCCACTGGCCATGCCTTCCCAGGCGATGATCTCAGGATTGATGATGAGCAGGCGGCCATGATTGGGTACGGGCTTACGTGTGAGCGAGCAGTCCACAATGACAATACGCTGAAAATTTGCCACTTGAGGCGCGGCGATACCAATACCACCTGGCCCAGACAACATGGTATCTGTCAGGTCTGTAAGAAATTGTTGCAGCCCAGCCTCAAAACTCTCCACTGTCTGCGATAGTTGCTTTAAGCGTTCGTCTGGATAGGTAAGTAATTCAAGCAGGGCCATGACAAATCCCCTCAACCAAGCATAGTATTGATCGGCATCAGCTGGGCCTCCACACCTTCCTTGCGGATCGCTGCTATAGCCAGCTGCAATGCCTCGAACCCATCCATGGCGATACCTTCAATTTGCATTATGTAAATCGGTTGCTGCTGATTGCCGCCCACCTTGGATTCCAGGTCGATAATATTAAGTCCCGCCTTGGCCAGCGCGGTAGTAACCCTGGCAACAATGCCGGCACGATCGGCACCATATACTGTGATTTGCACATCAGGCTCTATATGTTGATGGAGGTCACCTTCTATCTGAGATAAGTGCAGGTTTAGGCTCAGCGACTTTGCCAATGGCCAAAGCAATTCTCGTAGTGCCTCACTGGAATGGTCGGCTTCCACCATCAGCATAATGGTGAAATTGCCTCCCAGGCGCAGCATGGATGCCTCGCCCAGATTGCAGCCCGCCGCATAAAGTGCCGTACTCACCTTGGCTACTATGCCCGCTTGATCCTTGCCTACCAAAGTCAGCATGTACCAATTTTTCATTTGCATTCTCCTGTCCTAGTGCAGGTTAGCATGGGCAATGAAGACGAGAGACACGCCAGCGCCAATCATGATTATCTGCTGCATTGTTTCCTTGAATTGAGTGCGTTGGTGTAACCCTGGGATTAAATCAGCAACGGCGATATAGATAAAACTTGCCGCTGCAATGGCGATGATAAAAGGCACCACATGTTCCATGCCACTTAAGCTGAAATAGGCCAGCACAGCGCCCAATACTGTTGCCAGACTCGATAGTAAATTGAGCAACAAGGCGCGTAGACGGCTGAAGCCACTGTGCAGCAAGACGGCAAAATCACCAAGCTCCTGCGGCACTTCATGCGCGGCCACTGCCAGCGCTGTCACGATACCAAGATGCATATCGGTCAGAAATGCGGCGGCGATCAATACGCCATCGACAAAGTTATGGAAGCCATCTCCGACAAGGATCAAATACCCTGCGGTTTTATGCTTGTGATTATGGCTGTGTTCCAGGCCATGTATCTGACAATGATCGTGGTGGCAATGCCGCCATAACACCATTTTTTCCAGTAGAAAAAAACCAAGTATGCCAAACAGCACCGTCATCGTTATATGGTGCGCATCACTTATGGTCTCGTTTTCCAGGGCATGCGGCAGCAAACCCAAAAACGCAGCGCCGAGCATGGCACCAATGGCGAAGCTCACGCCATGCGGCAACAAATGTTCACGCCGCTGTTCCGGGATGAGCAGAAAGACTCCAGCCGCCAGTACGCTTAACGCACTTCCAATCAAGGAAAAAACAATAATCCAAAACAACAACGGCATGCTATTTGTCCACTAAAAAAGGTCGTTATCATAACGCAAGCCAGATCAGGCTCGCCATGCGTCCAGTCACGCCATCGCGTCGGTAAGAATAAAATTGTCTTTCATCCTGCAAGGTGCACAAGCCACCACCGTAGACTGCCTGCACCCCACAACGTACCAGCCGCAGACGTGCCAGTGAGTACAAATCGGCCAACCAACGGCCTGTTGGTAATGGCTGGAAGCTTGTCGCCGCTGCCGCATCCTCGAACACGAAAGCCTGGCGCACTTCCTCACCTACCTCAAACGCATTCGGCCCAATCGCCGGCCCCAACCAAGCCAGGATTTCATCTGGTGATCTTTGCAAACGCAGCACTGCCGCCTCGATAACCCCGGCCAGCAAACCGCGCCAACCGGCATGTATCGCCGCTACTGCAGTGCCTGCCCGATCACACAACAACACCGGCAAGCAATCTGCCGTCAACACCGCACACACCTTGCCAGAGCTGAAGGCCACGCTGGCATCGGCACAACCTGATTGTTCTTGCAGGACAGCTGTGCCATGCACCTGCTCAAGCCACAAAGGCTCACTTGGCAAGTCCAAAGACTGCCGCAAACGCCGACGATTCTCGCTCACATGCCTCAACTCATCACCAGCATGATCGCTGAGATTAAGCCCCGCCCACGGCCCGACACTTACCCCGCCAATACGTGTGGTCGTGGCAGCCATCACATGTTCAGGGGCTGGCCAGTTAGGTCGAACGAGTAGCACAGGCATTATCCTCGCGCAACATCTCCATCAACTGCTGCATATCCTGCGGCGGGTTTAATGACCATCCTATATATTCACCACTTGCAGGGTGCACCAGCCCCAGCCGCGCCGCATGCAAGGCCTGGCGGCCAAAACCCTGTAGAAACAGACGCAAATCTTCGCTGCATCCAGCTGGAATACGCTGTCGTCCGCCATACACAGGATCGCCGACAACAGGATGACGAATGTGCGCCATATGCACTCTAATTTGATGCGTGCGGCCTGTCACCAATTGCACCCTCAAACGGGTGTGCGCACGATAACGCTCGGCCAGACGGTAATGTGTAATCGCTGATCGTCCCGAAGAAATAACTGCCATACGCTTGCGATCTACCGGATGACGGCCTATGTTCTCGTTCACCGTGCCACCACCAGTCATCTCACCAACCACCACGGTCTCATACTCACGCTGAACCTCACGTGCCTGTAAGGCCTGCACCAGCGCATGCTGGGCGGTCAAGCTGCGCGCTACCACCAGCAAGCCAGACGTGTCCTTGTCCAGACGATGCACAATACCTCCACGCGGCACCTGCGCCAGCTCCGGCGCATGATGCAACAAGGCATTTAGCAGGGTGCCAGCATGATTGCCAGCCGCCGGATGCACGACCAAACCGGCTGGTTTATTCAGCACGATAAGTGTGTCGTCCTCATAAATAATATCCAGCGGGATGGGCTCCGCCTGATGTCGTTCATCGACTTCCACCACCGCCTCGACCGTAATTTGCTCACCGCCCAATACCTTATCCCTGGGTCGGCGAACCTGTCCATCCAGTAAAACATTTCCTGTCTTGATCCAGGCACTTAGCCTTGCACGGGAATATTCTGGCAACAATATCGCCAGCGCCTGATCCAGACGCTGACCAGCCATTTCCGGCGGCACATCCACGTTATAATACTTGTTCATCATTACCGCCTTCTTTCGCGTTATACTGCACCGCAGTAACGTTTTTTTTCAGGAAACAGAACACATGCGTATTACCAGCTCCCTGTTAATGCTGCTGCTTGCTGTGCTTACCAGTAGCGGCTGCTCCATCTTCCATGAATATGATGATACCGTCGGTTTGGATGCCAGCCAGCTATACAATGCCGGCAAGGAAGCACTGGCAGAAAATAACTGGGAGAAGGCTGTCAGTTATTACAACAAACTGGAATCACGCTACCCCTATGGGCGTTACACTCAACAAGCGCAACTGGAAACAGCCTACGCCCATTACAAAAATGGTGAAAACGAAGCATCGATAGCCGCCGCCGATCGCTTCATCAAACTACACCCGCGCCATCCGAATGTCGATTATGCCTACTACATGCGCGGACTCGCCAGCTTTGAGCCTGGCAAAAGCTTCATGGAGCGTTTCTTCCCACAGGACAAAGCCGCGCGCGACCCAACTTTTGCACGCGATTCATTCCGCTATTTCAGCGAACTCATTGAACGCTATCCCAATAGTCGCTACAGTCAGGACGCCATTCAGCGCATGGTCTATCTACGCAACAGCCTGGCGCGACATGAAACTCAGATCGCTGATTACTACATGCGCCGTGGCGCCCCGCTGGCCGCCGCCAATCGTGGTAAATACATCCTCGAACACTACGAGCGCACACCCTCGATCCCTGATGCCCTGGAGATCATGATACGCGCCTATCGTGAAATGGAGATGGATGATCTCGCCAATGATGCCCTGCAGGTGCTCGTGAAAAATCATCCAGAGCGAGCAGCAAAATTCCTGCAGTAAAAGTATAAGGCAGGACATCTTCTGCAGGCGGGATTTACCTTTGTGGATGGGTGTTATTTTACCCATGCCCACATGCTGCAACCGTAGCAGCTTGTTTGTTTCTTTTTAGTCCCCCCCCTCAACCAGACAGGGCAAAATCATACTTGATTACTTTTAACCAAAAAGCAGTTCCTCCTGGATTCCCGCCTGCGCGGGAATGACGGTTCTGAGTCGAGCGCTTGCTCGATGGCTTAACGTCACAATAGACACAGACACCAGTTGGAACACAACATCAGCAGGAGGAGCATCTACATCCGGCGCAATGCCCGTTGGTTATTGCGCCCTTACATTAAAGTACCCTCTCCCGCTTGCGGGAGAGGGGCTGGGGAGAGGGAAAAGACTTTTTATCTTGGTTTATGCAGTCTTCTACATACGGCATACGGCGCAATACTTGATGGTTATTGCGCCGCATAACGCTAAAAGCTCGAAATATCCTTAACCAATTCAGCCTGATATCGCCAAATTCCTGGCTCTCTTTCCACCTTTAGGCTCCCGATAAGACCGCTGCTATAGCAAGAAGGAGAATGTCGGGAAGCTCATGCTTTTTATTGCTATGGGTGCGGGATCTGTAATATTGCCAGAGTGTTGGATGAGACTCATAGAGGTTGGCCTACATTGTTGGTCGTTAGCCACAAACCTCTGTTTCGTAAATCTGCATGGCACCAATGCTGTTCAGTAATTTTGATCCTCGCATTAAAAAGTATGATCTTGCCCTGCTCAACCAGGCTCATTGGGGGTGGGTGACTACTCGTACTAGATTTTCTTGTGTACGCCTGTGCGCCGATTTTTGTTTTTATATCCGGCTACGCAGAGATCTCATACCGCCCCTGGCCCTTCTTCGCTGGTGCGGATGCGAATTACATGCTCGACATTACTGACGAAAATCTTGCCGTCGCCAAATTTGCCGGTGCGCGCCGCTTTGGTGATGGCCTCGATACAAGACTCCACCTGTTCATCATTGACCACTAGCTCCACCTTGACTTTGGGCAAAAAATCGACGACATACTCCGCACCACGATACATCTCGGTATGACCTTTTTGCCTGCCAAAACCCTTTACTTCTGTAGCCGTCATGCCGGTCACATCGATCTCCGACAAGGCCTCGCGCACATCATCCAGTTTAAAAGGCTTGATAATCGCCTCAATTTTTTTCATGTCTATTTCCTGTGCTGAAAATTCACAATATTCTTAAAGCCAGAGGTGATTGGGTAGCGACGTTCCCGACCGAATGCGCGTCGACTGATCCGCACGCCCGGTGCCGCTTGCTGGCGTTTGTATTCATTGCTCTCAACCAGCTGCATAACCCGCTGTACTGTTGACACATAGTGACCTGCGGCAACTATGGTCTGCCCATCCTGTTCAAGCACGACATAACGTTGCAGAATATCATCGAGAATTTCATAGTCAGGTAATGAATCTGTGTCCTGTTGATCAGGTGCCAGCTCTGCCGAGGGAGGACGGTCAATAACCCGCTGCGGGATTGCTGCACCTATACTGTTACGATATTTCACCAATCTGTATACCAGCGTTTTAGGCACATCTTTCAGCACGGCAAAACCACCGGCCATATCACCATACAAAGTAGTGTAGCCCACGGCCAATTCACTCTTGTTACTGGCGATTAACACCACCTTGTGTTTTTTATTGGCGATTGCCATCAATAGCACGCCGCGACAACGAGCCTGTAGATTTTCCTCGGTGATATCTGGTGCACTAGCGGCAAACACATCCTGCAAGCTGGTCAGAAACGCCTGGAACAGCGGCTCTATCGGGATCTCCCGATAAGCCACGCCCAATGTTTCTGCCTGCTCCTTGGCATCTGCCAGGCTCATCTCTGCCGTATAGCGCGAGGGCATCATAACTGCCTCTACTCGTTCGGCGCCCAGCGCGTCCACCGCGATGGCCAGCACCAGTGCCGAATCAATCCCGCCCGACAGCCCCAATACAACATCCTGAAAATTGTTCTTGGCCATATAATCACGCAGACCACACACCAGCGCAGCATAAACACCTGCCTCAAATGATTGTATGGCAGCTATCAAACCAGGCAATGGTTGCCAGGTATTGTCTGTCTGCACAAACTCTGTTAACCAAAGACCTGCCTGCCAGGCCGGTGGGCGCACACACAACTCACCGCTGGCCGCCATAGCCATAGACTGTCCGGCAAATACCAACTCATCCTGCCCGCCCAGCTGATTGACGAACACCAAGGGCATAGCAGTTGCCATCACACAAACACGAGCCGCCGCCTCATGCTCCTGTTCGCTTTCAGCATGAAACGGCATGGCCGCCAGATTCAGCATGATCTGCGCGCCAGCCGCCTTGGCCTGCTCGAACATTGTCGGATTCACCCCTTCATCACCCAGGACAATGCCAAAGCTCACGCCATTAGTCTTGCATATGCAAGGCTCATCACCGGCAATAAAATAACGCGGCTCATCAAACATCGCCTGACTTGCCAACTGTCGCTTGTGATAACAGGCCAGCTCCTTGCCATCGCACCACACCAGCGCAGCATTACACAATCCCCTGGCTGTTTGCCGTGGCAGGCCAAATACCAGCACAATCCCGCTGATATGCTGGATTATCTCCTCTAACACCACAGCTATCTGTTTATGCAACTCAGCGCGCAGCAACAAATCAGCCGCCGGAAATCCCGTTAAGGCTAATTCAGGCAACACCACCACATCAGCCTTGAGTTCATCCCGCGCCTGTTCAGCCAAGGCACGTATAACCAAGGCATTAGCACGCACATCACCCACCAATGGATTGAACTGTGCCAAAGCGATACGCATTTATTTAGATACCTTTAAATAAAAATCCACTACTAAGCAATTCATCAACTTAGTCGAATGTTTCAGTGTCGCCTGGCTTGGATAAAGCCCCAGACCTACTGTGTGCGCAACACCCGTGCCATTTGCTGACCCATCTCTGCCGGTGAGCGCACGACATGCACACCTGCCGCTGCCAGCGCGGTAAATTTCTCCTCCGCCGTGCCCTTACCACCGTCGATGATTGCGCCAGCATGACCCATGCGCTTGCCCTTGGGGGCAGTGACACCAGCGATATAGGCCACCACCGGCTTGCTGACATGTGCTTGAATGAATGCGGCTGCGTCCTCTTCTGCCGTACCACCAATCTCACCGACCATGATAATGCCCTCGGTCTGTGGGTCATATTCAAACATCGCCAACACATCAGTAAAGTTCATGCCGTGGATAGGATCACCACCTATGCCCACACAAGTCGACTGCCCCAGACCGGCATCGCTTGTTTGCTGCACCGCCTCATAGGTCAGCGTGCCAGAGCGTGAGACTATGCCTATCGAACCCTGGCGATGAATATCGCCTGGCATAATGCCGATCTTGCATTCATTTGGTGTAATCACACCCGGACAATTAGGCCCGATGAGATGTACATCGGAGCCTTGCAAGCTCGCCTTGACCTTGAGCATATCCAGCACTGGAATTCCCTCGGTAATGCAGACTATCACCTTAATACCGGCATCGCTCGCTTCGAAGATAGCATCAGCAGCAAAAGCTGCCGGCACATAGATCATCGTCGCATCTGCACCAGTCTCGCGCACCGCATCCTGCACCGTATTGAATACTGGCCGATCCAAATGTCGGCTGCCGCCCTTACCAGGTGTCACCCCGCCGACCAGGTTTGTGCCATAGGCAATCGCCTGTGCAGAATGAAAGCTGCCCTGTTTGCCGGTAAAACCCTGACAGATCACCTGCGTATGTCGATCAATTAAAATAGACATCTATGCGCCCCTTGCGGCTAAGACAGCCTGTTCTGCTGCCGCCGCCAAATCATCTGCAGCGATAATGCTCAACCCACTCTCAGCCAGCAACTTCCGTCCCAATTCGGCATTCGTACCCGCCAGGCGCACTATTATCGGCAGCTCTATACCCACCTCGCGCACTGCCTTGATTATCCCCTCGGCTATCAGATCACAGCGCACGATGCCGCCAAAGATATTCACCAGGATCGCCTGCACCTGTGCATCGGAAAGTATCAATTTGAAGGCCTCGGCTACTTTCTCGGCCGTGGTGCCGCCGCCCACATCAAGAAAATTTGCTGGCGCACCACCCTGCAACTTAATCAAATCCATTGTCGCCATGGCAAGGCCAGCACCATTGACCATGCAGCCGATATTTCCCGTCAAGGCAACATAATTTAGTCCATGTTGTAGCGCCCGATATTCCCGCTCGTCCTCTTGTGTTGCATCACGTAGCTTGGCCAAGGCAGGCTGCCGATACAGCGCGTTATCGTCGACACTCAGTTTTGCATCCAGCGCCAGCAAATCACCCTCCGCCGTCACCACCAATGGATTGATCTCCAACAATGAGGCATCACTCTCGATAAATACCCGATAAAGCGCGCTCAGCAATTGACTCATTTGTTTGATCTGCTCACCAGTCAGCTCCAGGGCAAAGGCCACCTGTCGACTCTGAAAAGGCTGCAAGCCCGCCACCGGATTGATCACCACGGTCAAAATTTTTGTCGGCATCTGGCGCGCTACTTCTTCGATATCCATGCCGCCTGCACTTGATGCCATCACCACCACACGCTCACGTGCACGATCCACCACCAGACTCAGATACAATTCACGCACAAACTCACAGACCGGCTCGATCAATACCTGATTTATCGGCTGTCCCGTTGCACCAGTTTGTGCTGTTAGCAAGGAGTTACCCAATAAATCGGCCACAGCCTGCTGCAAGGCCGCCTGTCCTGTAACCTTGCGCACCCCACCAGCCTTGCCACGCCCACCGGCATGCACCTGCGCCTTCACCATCCACGCATCGCCGCCCAACTCCAGTGCAGCTGTCGATACACCATCGACATCTGTTAGCACTCGACCAGCCGGTACTGCGACACCATAACGTCCAAGCAAATCCTTGGTTTGAAACTCATGCAGATTCATATTCAAACAGTCCGCCTGACGAAGAGAAAACTCTATTGTGAAACAATGCTGCAAACTTGCAAAGCCGAACAGGAACACCGCCCTGACAACGTAGGTAATTATTCAGCGCTTCCCTAAGACTCTTCCCCAAACCCCTCTCCCGCGAGCGCGAGAGGGGAGTTTTGCAGGGCGCAATAACTATCGGGCATCGCTGCAAACTGTGTTGGAATGCGTCGCGGACATGCCGTGTCCTTAATGATTAAGCTTTAACCATTTTGTGCTTTTAATGATCTATTTTATCTTTGGAGTATGTGCGAACAAAGGGAATGGTGAGGCGACGCTGGGCGGTGAGGCTGGCCTGGTCGAGACGTTCAAGCAAGTCGAACAAAGCGTGCATGTCACGCGGATAGTGACGCAACAGATAAGCCCCAACTTCATCGGCAAGCTCCATCCCGCGTGCCTTTGAGCGTAACTGCAAGGCCGCAAGACGACCTGTGTCATCCAGTGTTTGCAGTTGAAACACCGGCCCCCAACTCAGTCTTGAACGCAGATCAGGCAGGTTCACACCAATGGCAGCAGGGCTGGCATTGGCAGCAGCTAGTAAGCGCCCACCATGCTCACGCACGCGATTGTACAGATGAAACAATGCCTCTTCCCAGTCCGGCTGTCCGCTCACCAATTGCAAATCATCCAGACACACCAGGCCCATTTGTTCCAGGCCATCGAGGATGGCAATATCGTCCAGCTCTTGCAAAGGCAAATACACAGGTATTCCACCAATATTGGTCTCGGCATGACAGGCAGCCTGTAATAGATGACTACGGCCGCTGCCCTGAGCTCCCCAAAGGTAGCTGAAGGACTCGCTCGCCTGCTCCAACAGGTGCAGCACGGCAGCATTTTCTCCAGGGTAAAAATTGCTAAAGGTGGCACTATCGCGCAGGCCAATGCGCAAGGGGATTTGCTGTTCCATATCAGCCCTGATTGGCGGCCGAGTAAAACCGGCTCTTGAGATAATGTTGATGGGCGTAGCGCAATAACACCAGCAGAATGGCGGCCACCGGCAGTGCCAGCAGAACACCGAGAAAACCAAACAACTGACCACCGGCCAGCACAGCAAATATCACGGCAACCGGATGCAGGCCGATACGTTCGCCCAGCAACAAGGGTGTTAGCAGCATGCTTTCAAGGGACTGTGCCACACCAAACACCAGCAGCACATACAGCAGGGGAGTGAATTCATGAAACTGTATTAGGGCGGCGATACTGGCAGCAAGCAGGCCGACGATCAGCCCCAGATAAGGCACAAAACTTACCAAACCGGCCAGCAGGCCGATGAGTAGCGCGAGGTCCAGTCCAACCAGCCAAAGCCCTAGAGCATAGCTAAAGGCTAGTGCCAGCATGACCAGCAGTTGGCCACGAAAGAAATGTCCCAGAACTTCATCGACGGCGCGCACCAGTTTAACAACCTCAGGTTCGATGTGACGTGGTAATAATTCGTGCAGCCAGTTCACTAACCTTGGCCAGTCGCGCAGCAGATAAAAAGTAACGACGGGGATGAGCAATAGATTCACCAACCAGCCGACCATCGCCAGACCGGATCGAGACACCGAAGACAGGATTTTACTGGCCAGACCTTGCAGAGATGACCATTGCTCCAGCAGATTGGCCTTCAACATACCCAGATCCACTGTCTCGTCGAGGCCAAAGTGTTGCTGCAACCAGGGTATGGCCTGTTGCTGCAGCCAGTCGAACAACACAGGCAACTTGGACAATAGTGTAGCCCACTGCCGTTCCAACAACGGCACGCCAACCAGTACCAGCAGTACCAGCAGCAGGGTAAACAACAAAAATATCACCGACACGGCCAACGTGCGCGACAGTCGCCAGCGGGCAAGACTGGTGATCAGAGGATTACCGATATAGGCGAGGATTGCGGCCGTGGCAAATGGTGCCAGTACGGGCGCCAGTAGATAAAGCAGCAGCGATGTCAGCAGCAGCAACACCAATAATCGCCATTTTTGTGACTCAGTCATTTAGGCTTCTCGTTTGGTTTTTCTGCTATTTCATGGCAACAATCGATATTGCCGTGCGAAAGATGTGAGTTCGCTGCCTTGGTTTCCAGCGGGCATAGCCGCCAGAGTAGTGCCGAGGCCAATGGTGCGGGCGATGGCATCTGGCGAAAGCTTCAACAGCAAGCGACAATGCATAACAGTAGGCTCGACCTTGCTGATCTGCACGTCACTGACTCCATTGAGTGAGCGCAGATAAGACATTAGCCGCACATAATCAGCCAGCGAATGGACTTCATTGATCGATAGCGTAAGTTGTTGTTCGCTGCCCTGACTGGCTACCTGGGAAAAGCGTACAGCAAGCGCATCTGCACTGCCTGTCACGCCAGCCGCCAACACCTCATCCAGTACCGCGCTGCTATTGTCCCAATAGAGTACTTCCTCTGCAATTTGCAAAGTCCAACGCACCCGCCAGATTTTCTGTCGATCTTCATAAAGCCGACCGAGCAAAATAGCCTGTGGCTGATAGCGCGCTGAGGCATTTGTCACTGTTTCCCAAAAGCCACCCCAAACATCGGTTGCTGTAATGCCTGCTTGATCTTCCAGATCAAGCAGGGGCCAGCGTAAGGGCAGACCGCGTTGCCTGGCAGTCTGCTCCAGCACAGACCAGTCGGTACGTTCTGCTGCCGAGACCAGCCGCCGTTCATTGCCGTCTTCATAAGCAAGCCAGACCAGTAGCACGGGACGATCATGACCCCAGATCGGCAGGCCTAGAGCACGCAAAGATTTATTCAGGCTATCGGCATCGAATGCCATCCAAAGCGTGGGTGTGGTCTGGTTTGCCTGATATCGATATTGTTGGATATAACGTGGTGCATCATTCAGTAGCTCGGCCAGTTCAGATTCCGGCACAGTCACGCCCCCAGTTACCCGCTGCAATATCTCGGCAAGGCCCAGGCGCATCGCCTGCTGGCGTGTCTCGGTCTGCTGATCGGCCACGCCAACCTCGGCCTCATACAGATCATGCACCTCGACCGCCGCCACCGCGCCAGTCAGATGCCAGAAAAACAATGCCCAAAGATAGAAATAAGTCCGTTTCATGCCCGCGCACGCTATGCCAACCACCAAGCACAAGTCAAGCCGCAGGCTTGTCCAGGATGAAGTTAGCCTGCTATCAGAATTGTGCCTACTACCAATAGATTCAGGGTCTAACTGCTCAAATTGCAGTATCTTTTAGAAGACCAGAACAAGCCTCGATTTCCGCTACCATCGCCTGGGATTAAAAAAGCAGAAAACTCAAGCATAATACCTCCACCAACTGCCAGATTTTAATCTACTTTCCGCCATATTAGTCGGTTCCAGACGTGCAGACACTATGCCAGCTGCAGTTTTTCTGTATGAATGCCATAACGACTGATGTAAACAGCCTACAAAACTTGTTCCCGAAGCCTTGGTTGAGGTTCTTGCAGTCTAGGTTGTCCCCTCCAGTATGGAGCATGTATATTCATGTTATCGCGCAACCTGGGGAGGGTGTCTGGGGCTTTGCAATTGGTTATCTGTGCCTTTGCAATTTGAGTTTTATGCTTTCTGTCTGAGCAAATCGTCACGCCAGACTCTATTTATTCATGTAATTTATTTCCGAGGAATTTCACATGAAAAAGATCGCGGTTTTTGTTCATGATGTATTTAACGAAGTGGAGCTTTGGGTTCCCTACTATCGTCTTTTAGAAGAAGGCTATGATATCAAAATAATCGGGGCCGGTAATAAAAAGGACTACGCCAGTGCAAAGGGGTTGTTGGTTACTGCCGATCTTATTTCAGCGGAATGTATTGATGAGGATTTCCATGGTGTAATAATTCCAGGGGGATATGCTCCAGATAAAATGAGAACTGATGGAGCCACTTTAGAAATCGTTAAAAAGGCCTTTGTAAATCGTAGGCTGATTGCAGCTATTTGTCATGGGCCATGGGTCTTGGCTTCCGCTGATGTATTAAAGGGTAAAAAACTGACATGTGTAAAAAATATTAAGGATGATGTAATAAATGCTGGTGGTGAGTATCTTGATCAGGAAGTTGTCGTTGATGATAATTTAGTAACATCCCGTGCCCCTGTAGACTTACCAGCTTTTTGTAGGGAAATAGTTAAAATATTGAAAAGTAAATAGTAAGTGGTCTTTGGTATCTACTCTATCTTTGTTGCTTTTAGGGAAACGCTGAATAATTACCTGCGTTGTCAGGGCGGTGTTAAAAAACGACTCAAAATGCTCATTTACTACGTGTAAACTGCGCTTTTTCGTCGTTTTTTGCCTAGCCCTGACTGCCTCG